>JAGOSY010000022.1 GCA_018062085.1 bacterium
TGGCGTTGGTTTGGTCAAGCCGGCCAATGGTGTGATCGAGCTTGGCGTTGGTTTGGTCAAGCCGGCCAATGGTGTGATCGAGCTTGGCGTTGGTTTGGTCAAGCCGGCCAATGGTGTGATCGAGCTTAGCGTTGGTTTGGTCAAGCTTGGCATTGGTTTGGCCAATGGCAGTAGCAAGCATGGTAAACCCGGTTCGCATTTCTCCTTGCAGCATTTCAATCAGTTCTCTGTCTAGGCTCATTTTCGTACCCTCGCTAGTCTTACAATAGAGATAACGTCGGAATCCTGTCAATAGTTCATTTATTTTGGGCTGCCTTGGGTATGGCAACGATTAATTTTTGCCCGCAACTATGACAAGCATTAGTAGGTGTGCGGTTTTTAAGAGAGTATATGAGAGCAGCCCAGCGGCAACAGAGCTTGGCGCGTGACACTTTTGAATATGATGAACATGCAGGGCAGGCAAAGCACTAGTAGTTCCCCGCTAGTGCTCTGCTTTGAATAGGCTAGCCTGCCATGATTAGCTCAGGTTTTTTTTCTCAGATCTGAAGATGGTCATTCCAACCCAGGCAAAGACAGTCAAGACGAAGATAAAGACAGCGCCTTGTAGTAAGCCGATGACGAAGGCAATTAGCCAAGCACTGACTGTGGCCAAGCTTATTGCCGTGGAAGTCGCTCCAGCTACACCACCAGCAGTGTTCAGTATTGTCGCTGCGAAAGTAGCTACAAGTATCGCCCAAGCTACATCAATTGCTATCGCCCATTTGAGGATAGTAGGAATTTTCTTTTTTGTTGGGCTGTTATTTTCAATTTTGATTTCGGACATAGTAGTTTCTCGTTTTGTTGAAAGACGAATGACCAACATGAAGGTCATGCTGGTCATTCGCAAAAGTTTGTTCTAAAGGGCAACGCCGATCTAGATCTCGGTCACCGCGATAACGGCACTGTGAGCCCACACGGCAACGACTTGGTCGACGGTTAAGTCAACCTCGAATTCCGTTTTGTCCTGAACATCGTTAGTGGTGGTCACAGGAATGCCTAGGGCGCGTAGCTCGCTTGCTTCGCCGTCGTGCATGGTAATAGCGATTACTCTGTATTTATCTGTCATTGTGGTTTCCGTGTTGTGGTTTTGGATCAGTCATTCGTTGGTGGCAACCACTGGAGGTGCCCATTTGCGCTCGAAAGAAAGTTCCAGAATGCGGTCGCTGTGCTTCAGAGACCGTAAACTGATGGCAAGAAGACTCAGACAAAGCACACCAATCAGAACTATCGGTAGATTGGATGTGCTTTCAGCGGCTTGAAGCATTGAATTGGCTGGTATCGCAGCTGACATGCCAATGCCGTAAGCTACGAGACCGGTTAGGCCAGTGCGCATGCGCTGTCTTTCTAATTCCCAGTCTTTGTGCTTCCAGGCTAGTGCGCTGGCTTCGTCGTCATTGCTGTTCGGGCGCTCAGTGCTGCGATGGTGCTCAAGCTCTTCACAGCGACCAAAGTAAAGAGTGGCTGCCCAGATTGCAATTGCAGTTGCCACTGCGACTAAGCAGAGCAAGATTGTTGTCATTTTAAATTCCTTAGAAAGTTTTCTTTCACAGTTGATGAAGATTGGCGGTTGATTGTCAGCTGCCAATCAAGATAGTCCAGTTCATTTCTCAGCAAACTAGACTGGTTAACTGGCTACGCTCTATTTATTACTAGTGCGAGACAGCCTTGCATAAAGGCGGGAGAGTGAATCCCAGATTTCCATTGACCAAGTGCTTACTGAATTGGCTAGGGGGGCTATGACGCTCCATACGCTGTGCGCCCAAATCAATAGTTGTTTGAAGAAGCGGCCAGTGACTTTGCCCAGGCGGGCTAAGTAGGGGCTAATAGCGGCATCTAGCAAAATCCAGACTGCCACGATTTTGGTGCTGATGGTGCGCCAGGCGGCCGAAACTTTTGCAGATAGCCAGTCCCATACGGTGGTAATGATGTAGTCAAGCCAGCGAAAGACTGAAATAATATGCGGCCAGGCAAAGCGAACGAAACATCCGACATATTTAGAAAGCCAGTTCCAGACAGCAGAGATAACTTTGTCGAGCCATTTGACAAACGTGACGATGTGCGGCCAGACAAAACGAAAGAAACGTCCGACATATTTAGAAAGCCAGTTCCACGCAATGGTAAAGACTTTGTCTAGCCAGTTGACAAACTTGAGGAAGTGACGCCAACCGAAGCGAACGACTGGCCATAGATATGAAAAGAGTTTTCTTAGTGCCGTTCGAATTGCCTCTTTAAATCGGCATAACAGCCTGTATATAGGCCGCAGTGCGACGATATAAAAGACTGGAAAAATATGGCTATAGGTAAGGACGGCGGTGACCACGCTGGCCGCTAGTGCCCATGGCCCTAAAACGGGTGAGAGCAAAAACGCTGCCACTATGCCACTGCCGAGTGCCAGTGCCCCACCAATTGGTTTTAGAGACCAGTTGTTGTCGTAAACTTCCTTGTGTAGCGGTTCTGCTGTGTTTTTCCAGAGTAAGTAGAAAAGCATGAAGAACCCCATTACACCTTTAATGATCAGCTCAAGTAGCTTGACCATTAGGCTCTTTGAAGAGTTGTTAGTTTCTTTTTCGGACATTGCGTTTTCCAAGGTGAACACGACCGCTAATGGCGATCGTGAATTGCAGGCGTTAGACGGCCTGGGGTATTGTTTTGATCAGCGATTTGTGGTGCTGGTCGCTGTTGAAATTGTGGTCGCTAAGCGCACAGTGAACTTAATTTTGACGCTGTAACGACCCTTGCCTGTGGCTAGAATTTCAGCTACTTCGAAACCTTCTGGTTGTTCGTTGGTTGCTTCCAACACTTGACCCTTTTGTTTGAATAGGTTGAAGGCCTCTTCCGCCAGCTCAAAATCAGGGTGCCTGTGAGTGCCACCCTCGAAGGGAAATCGGCTACCAGATAGGTCAACATCTACCGTTACCTTGATGCTTTCAGCATCTGCGCCGTCGAAGAGATAGCCAACGGGAAAGGAGGCTGTGCCGCTAATGGCCGAGATGTCAGCACCGCTTCTGGTGGCATCGTTGAATCGCCCCCAAGCAGAAGTCATTATGGCTGCGAGGAAAGTTGCTGCGAATGCATCCTTAACTTCAGATCTTTGAATAGTTTTGACTGTATTCATAAGGGTTGCTACTCCGTCTTTTTGTTTGTTGATGGCTGAAGTTACAGACCTGTTTAACAAAGCATTGCTTTACCGACGTCTCTAACTCGCAGTCCTGTTTGGGGAGTGGGAATAGACTTCACTGAGTCTGGTTCAAGGGCAAGTCGTACTGCCCAATAGAGAAAGTTCACGCCTGACAGACAAGCCATAGGAAGTCCGCCGGACATGCGTGAGTTGATTTCGAGCAGCGCTGGTTGGCCCTGGTTGTTGTCTTTAAACTGAATATTGAAGACGCCATTGAGCTTGAGAAAGCTTGTCAGCGCCTTAACTTGCTCAATGATTGCTGGATTGTCTTCTAGCACTTGAAATTCGCGCTTAGACTTTACGCGACAGACAGCGGCTTTAAGGACGCCGTTTAAGGCTAGGCAGTCAACGCTGCGCTCATCGCCAGGTAATAGTTCCATCACCATCAGCTCTTTGAACGATGCTTCAAGGCTAAGGTAGAAGCGTGCTTCATCCATACCAATCAACGTCGTATCTCCAGCGAGAAAACGAGCAAGTGGATTGTCGTCTTGGGCGTCATGGCGACGATGGGCAATGGTATGAAATCCCATGCCGTATATGCCCACTGTCGGTTTGAAGCAAGCTTCTTTGCCACTGTCGTGCATCTTGTAGACACTGTCTTCAAACTGCACGAAGTTATTTACGACTGCGAACTTAGGAATGATTGCTAGACCTTCAGGCAGATGTTGATAGAGCTTTGCTTTGTTGTCGATGATAGCGAGAGTGTCGCTGTCAGCTGGTAGCAGCATTTTGATGCCGGCATCACTGAAGCGTTTCTGCTGCTGCGCCAGTGCCTGCTGTCTGCGACCAGGAACAAACAAATCTACTTTGTGGTCTATGGCAAATTGCAAGCAGAATTCAACGTATGATTGATCATCGCTGACACTTCGGCCTGGTTCAAGAGCAAAAACGTCTGCTGTTTGAGCAACTGGATTGTGTTTGTCGGGATGGGTACAGATGATAGAAAAGCGCTTAGCATCAGGTGATTTGCCAAACTCTTCAATTATTCTGACCGTACTTGAAAGGTTCTTGTTCAACCAAATTGTGTAATTTTTCTTTGATTTTGACATTGATATTGATTGGCCTTATGGGTTTTTGAGAGCATGCACTCAGCCCTGGGCCACTAGGCTTGCAGGGCTGTCGCTGTTGTTGCCGAACTGTTTAGGCGTGCTTTTTTACTCTCTGGTTATTTACACGAGGTAACTGCACTAGGTTACTCACGCTCGATTGTGCGAAATCCGCATCATCTTCAGGCGATTCTTCCTTGACCCCATACACTTTTGCTCTTGCCAAAATGTCTTGGGCCCATTGTCTGTGAGTAGTTGGCTCACACATCCGTTGACCTTTGCCACTGGAGCTGGTAGCCCTGAAGACAGCTGGTGCATTGTCGTCGAGAATCTGCAGAGCTTCTGTGTAGTCGTATTCGTCTACGGCGAAGGCTGCCTCGATTAGTGGTATCTGGTCTGGATGTATTGCGGTTTTGCCAAAAAGTCCATGATCAAGGTCTCTTTGTAGTTCCAATTGAAGAACATCTGGGCGGTTCATTACTTCGCAAACCGGTGCTGACAGGCCAATGCCATGAGGAATGAAGACACCGGAGAGCATGGCGATAACATTGCCAATGGCGGTATCGTAAATAGTGGCACGGGGGTTGCGGCGAATGCGTAGGCAATTAAGCAAGTCGTTGCCACCAATGCGCAGACAGATGATGCGATCGCGACTGCGGTGGTCATCTAAGAGAAGATTGCGCAGGGCAATCATTTCGTCCTTGTCGAAGGTCTCTTGGGTCTCAAGGGTCGGCATGAGCATAAAAGGATCTCTCTGGCCGATGTTTGAGAGATACATCTGAATGTTGCTAGCAGTAATCTTGGGTAAGACAAAGCCGTTGAGGCTTACTACACCGTCCATCGCCGTGATGTTGCCTAGTATGTGCTGGGTGCGCACTCTGACAAAGCGTTTTAGATTGGGGTTGGCTCTGAAGTGTGGCAAGGCTTCGCGCAGATTGCGTAAGGCAAGATTTACTTGGTCGTCTCTAACTGAGTCTTCCGTGTCAAATATGACCGAGCGCAGATTGGGAAATTTTTCACTGTTGGCGATGGCGACAATGGCTTCCACTGATTGAGTCAGTGGGACGTACATAGAAGCGCCTAAAAGCAGTTGTTCTTGTCTTGTATTTGAGTTCATAGTCAGGTCCGCAGTAAATGAAAAAAGAGAGATTAGTCGTCGCCAAGAGTGGCTATGATTACGGCAGCAGCGTAGGGCAGCTGGCTATCCACAATCACTTCTACGTTGTTTTGCTGAGCTAGGGTTTCGAGATGGGCGACATCTGCTGTGCCGCGTTCTCGAAGAATGAGACAGTCTGGTACTCGGCGCAAGAGAGCCCGAGTAGATTCGCCCACACCTGGTTTGACCCGATTGCGATCTTCTACGCCGTAAACTGTCATTGATCTTTCGACAAAGAAGTCTGATTTAGCCTTCAATGCTTGTCTTGTCGCTTCATTCCAGGCAAAGGGCTGTATATTAGAGAGTTTGATTGCCCAAACAAGGTTCTTTTCGACAATAGGAGAAAGCCTATCAACAAAGTAACGAGAGAGGTCTTGTTCTTTGTATTCTTCATAAAAGTAGCAGGCATGAAAGTCGCCTTCTGCCACGACCTTGTCGTTGAGCACTGTGCGGCTAACCAGGCCAGAAACAATGCCGTTGAGAATGGCCGATGGAATTAAATAGTCGTCTGAGGTGGCCGCTAAACCAGCTACACCAGCTAAATCGGCTACTACAACCATAGCTGCATCAATTTGTACGTTGCGGCTTTGGTTATATTCGCTAATGGTCTTAGCAAGTTCAGTAGCAATTGCTCCTTTGCCGGTCCAACCATCGATAAAGACAATGTCTTCAGCTTTGTGTCCTTGAGCCAAGATATAGTCGAGTGCCACTTGGTCAATGCCCTTGTCTCGGATGATAGAGACTGAGTAGTGGTGGCTATCGCAGCCCATAGATTTTAGAGCGCGATGAAGTAGTACACCCACTGGTGTACCTGCTCTGGCTAAGCTGACTAGAACAATTTGCTCTGCCATACGCTCAGCAAGGGCAACAGCAAGTGTGGCAATGTCCTGAGAGAGACGCACTTCGTTGTTAGTCAATGCTTCCCAGAAGAGCTGCATGTAGCGTTCGGAGGGAAGCTTCTCGTGGGAAAGCATTGAGGAGTAGTGAGCACCGCTTTGGATCAGTTTTTCTTTCTCTGCCACACCGACAAAGGGAATATCAACTTGCTTGAGGAGAAAGTTGACGTCGCTAGCTGCGTAGCTGCCAGAGAAGTGATGGTTTTGTTTAGCACCTTGCTGCACTGCCAAAGATGATTTGTTCATATCGAAATGCCTCTAGTAATTGATAGGTTTAGTCTGAAATGTAGTCAGAGTTGGGGTTGGCAGCGAGTTGCTCTGCACCTGCAAAAATTTGGCTTTTGGCTGGCATCAAAGCAAAGTGTGACTGCGCCATAAAAGGTACATCGGTGAAGCTGTCACCTGAACCAATTATTACTGCCTCTTTTGCCGGTTTGATGAGGTTTTCCAAGAGCCATTTGCTGGCCTTTTCTTTGCCTAAAAATTGAGGAAAGATTGCCAGGTTGTTATCGTTAAAGTGCACTGTCCAGTCTTTTGGCAGGTGCTCTTGCACCGCTTGGCCGAGTTCGACTAGCTCGTGGTTGAGGTGGTTGTTGTGCTTGACGCTGATGTATAGCGTGAGGTCTTGGTCTTCGACCAGTCGGGCTCTAATATCGAAGCGGCGCGTTGCAGCGATGCTTAGCAGCTCAGCATGCACCTTTTGCAAGAATACTTTCTCACTAGCGGCTTCTTGCGCTATAAGCTTATGCCAGGCGTCTTCCACTTTGCCGTCAGGCTGTAAAATCACTCCACCGAACGAGCAAATACTGTAGCTTTTGAATGGTAGATGTGCGCGCTTAAAAGTAGCGGTATCGCGAGCTGTATTAGGAATGACCAGAGCCGTTGCGCTGAGCCAATTGAAGAACGTTTGCTGTGATGGTGTCATGAAGCCACATGCTTCACCGTTGGTTTTAAAAGCGACAGCTGTTATCTCTCCTTCAGGACACTTTCTCTCTGATTGAAAAATGTTGTTGTCGAGGTCGAGCAAGACAATCACGTCTGCGGCCTTGTAGCTGGGGTTAAGCTCGGTCATATTGATGCCTGTGAATATAGAGATATTAAAACGTCAGAACCTCAGCACCGAGTGCTAGCACCAAGGCTTCGTCAATTGAAGTCGCTGGTGTTTCGGTGCAGATCAAAACTCGGTCGAAGTCATCTTTTGAACCGTTGTGGAGGAAGTTATCAATTTCTTCTTCACAGTGATCTGAAAATGACAGTGATTTTGTAATTGCCCCGCCAAGCATGATTGGAGAGCGGGTGGTAGACTGCACTGCCACTGTGGCTTCAGGGTTGTATTTTTCAATCCGTTCTGCCAATAAGAAAGGTAAGTATGAAAACTCACCTACGCCTAGAACTAGACATTTCTCACCCGGTGCTAGTCTTATGTTGTTGAGCTGAACTATTCGATGCAGGGCTCCTGGATCACTTAGGCCGAGGCGACCAAAGTTTGTTTGAAAGAGATGATCTTTGAGGTCGCCGTTGCCGCAGGCTTTGGGCAAAACTACATTTTTCAGATCTGGATCTGCATCAAAGCTATAGCGGCCAGTCAACAGTGCGACAGCAGATGTAGCGATACCTTCTTCTTCATAGAGGCACTCGTGCCGTTCTTGCACTAGTTTTTTACCCCGCCAATCGGTGATCACCACAGTCACAAGTTGTTCTATGTTGCTAGAAACTTGAGCACAGAATGCTTTGGTCAGGTTGATGAAAGTTTTACCAGTACTGGCTTCATCGTCAAGTAAGACTAAGCTGCGGGCCGATTTAAACAAACGTCGCGCTTCGTCATCTTCTGGCAGATAGAGAAAGTGGTCGGTGGCATGGCTGTGCTCTTCAGCGAAGTTGAGAGCTTTTTCTTTGTCGAGTTCATAGCGAGTGGTATGAATGAAGACTAAATCTTGGCGGCCAGTTTTCTTGACATACTCTTCGTAGACGCCGTGCCCAAGCGCTGTGGCTGTTTCGGCCATACCAATGAAGACTACTGGTCCAGGTAAATCGCGAGGTATCTTTTGGGCGAGACGCTGATAGCAATCACGCATGATTTTTGGACTAATAGGAATATGCTTACCCAGTACTTTTGAGACAAAGAGAAAGCCTCGCTTAGGGTTGCGTCGTGCGGCAAAGTCACAGAGCTGGTCTAAGTTCAGGTCTGAGTCTTCAACTTCTATAGTTAAAACACCGGTTGGTAGTTCGATTCTTCTCTGTTCATTTTTCATATTGACATCTCTGGTGAAAAAAAGTTCGGTGGCTGAGCTGAAGGCCTTGCCACCGATTAAGTTAGAAGGAATGTTCGTTAGAAGGAGTTGTTACGATCGCCGCAGCGTTGGCCTATTTGCTGTAGCTGCTTGGCTCTAAGCCCATTGCATTTGCTACTCGCTCTAGGCTGGCTGCCTCTAGTTCGTTGCCATTTTTGCCACCAACAATTGCAATTGCTACGCGCAAAGCCACATCCGTTTGATTACCTTGGGCTGGCAAGCTCTTTATTGTTTTCATGGTGTCTTCCCAGTTGAACATACCACTGACATTTTCAATGCTGGTTAGGTAGCCAGTGAAAAGGTTCACCAATGTTTCTTTTGGCAGATGGTCGAGTGCTTTTGCTTTATTGATTCGCTCGATAATTGCTGCTTTTTTAGGGGCCGTGAGAATGTCGGCGCTATTGCCTGAAGATGCAAGCAGAGCGGTAAGGCCCATGGCTGATTTCTGGAAGGCCGTGGTGCTGAAGGCGGATGCACTTTTGGTTAGGTCATCCTGTGTGCCGCGCACTGCTTTCATAATCCATTTTTTTAGATAATAGAGAGCCACACCTATGTAGACCAAGTTTATTGCCAGTGCCAAAATACCGAGTACACCGACCTTGGCCATAAAACCATGGGGAATGGCGACAATCACAGCTGAGATTACCAAGACTATGGCTGAAGTCGTGATTGCTTCTGCTTTGCCTGAATGGCCTAACAGCGGGTGAGTACGAAAAAATGTGTAAGTGTGTTTGCCCACCATAACCATGCCAAGCACGATGAAGGGCATAAGGAAGAATGATGAGAGTATGGCATTGACGAGTGTCAACATGAGTGATTCCTCGATAAGTGTGAATAAAAAATGGTTGCTGGAAGCCCCAACTGAGGGGTCTTCCAGCGTGGTGTTAAGGGCCGCCAGTGCTAGTTTTAGCCGTCGACTTCTTCGTCAACAGGCAAGCCGTGCTCAGCGCACAAAGCCTGGAAACCGCCATCAAAGCCTTGACCAACGCCTTCGAATTTCCATTCGTTGTTGTTTTTGTACAAGCGCACCAAAATTACCGCAGTGTTAGTGCTGGCATCTTCGGAGAGGTCGAACTTGTACAGCTCGGCATTGTTGGTGGCATCGACCAAACGAGCGTAGGCACCATCGACCATGCCGAAGTTTTGAGCACGAGTACGACCGCAATAGATGCTAGCGGTGAAGACTATTTTGGCGATGTCGTCAGGTACTTTTGCCAAGTCAACAGTCAACGTTTCATCGTCGCCCTCGCCTTGGCCGTCTTTGTTGTCGCCGCCATAAATGACTGCTCCGCTGGCATGAGTTTCAAAGCCTTCAACATAAGAGACCATGTCTTGGGCAGTGCGAATTTTGCCATCGGCCGTAACTAGAAAGGCCGCTGCGTCTAGGTCAAAGGCTTTGCCATCGGTGCGGCGTGGATTCCATCCCATACCAATGACGATTTTGCTCAAGCCAGGGTTTTCTTTGGTGAGCGAGATTTTCTGGCCAGCTGCAACTTTTTTGGTCAAGTTAATTGCGACAGGAGCGACAGGAGTAGTAGTTTCAGTTGAAGTGTTTTCAGTGGTCATGATTTTTCCTTTTGATTGGATTGAGTTGTTTGGTTTAAGTTGTTTCGTTTTTTGTTCACATCCTTGTGAGTCTTGTTCTTAAGCAGCTTCGCTAGTGTCTGGTTTTGGATAGACAATAGAGAGCACGACAGAGCCTACGAGCAGTAGACCGACTACAGTGAGCGAGACGCCTACAGGTATTTCTGGGCCGTGTAAGACTGGAAGCTGACCAATAGTTGGGCTAACCCAATCAAGACCTTTGTTGATCAGTTCAATGACATCGGCGAAAGAGGTAAGAGTTAGTTTTACGGCAATGAAGCCCAAAACCAGAGCAATACCTTCATTCAGCCAGCACAGCATAGGCATCAGCGCCGCTAAGATGAAATACAGCGATCTCAGGCCTAGCACAGCGAAGATGTTCGAGGTGATGACGATGTAGGGGTCAGATGAAACAGCCAAGATTGTAGGAATACTGTCTGTGGCAAACATCAGGTCCATCGCTTCAATCGAGATTAGCACCACAGCAAGCGGGGTGAAGAACCAACGCATTTCGCCATTTTTCGCAGGGTCAGCTTGACGCACCATGAATTTTTCTTCGTGGTAGTCGTCAGTGATTCTGGCAAATTTGCGAAACTGACGGACAATCCATAGATTGTCAGGATCAACTTCATCATCAGCGTCATCTGAGGTGAACATTTTCCAAGCACCCAGGGCCAGTATGATGGCGCAGCCGAAAAGCAAGAAATGAAACTTAGCGATTAAGGCAGTTCCTGTACCGAGAATGACTATGCGGAAGAATATTGCCCCGAGCACGCCCCAGTAGAGCACGCGATGGTGATATTTTGAATCGACGCCAAAGTAGGCGAAGACCATAATAAACACCGCTAAGTTATCGACTGACAGTGACTTTTCCAAGATGTAGCCGGTCATGAATAGACCAGCGCTGTCTGCCCCGACTGAGTACCAGACCCAGCCAGCAAAGGCTAAAGATACCAATACCCAGACGACAGTCCAGGCACCGGCTTCTTTCATAGAAATTGAGTGTGTCTTTTTGTTGAAGACGCCTAGGTCAATGGCCAGCATTGCGATAACGATTAGCGCAAAGAAGCCCCACTGTAGAATTGAATGAGTCATAAATCACCATAGTAAAAGTGCTTCCAGCTCAGGCTGGAAGCTAAAAATGCCTAGCTATTAGCCAGGCGCGAAGGTCACCGTCCCTGGTGATTCATCCTTATGTCTTACTGCTTGTTACTGGCTTACAAGCCGTAGTCAGTGGCGTTCAGGCCGAGCTTTTTGATGATGGCAACCATCACCTTCTTTTCGCTCTCGGCAAAGTCACCGTCAGAGTTGGCGATGATTATGCCGATTTTGACAGCCATATCGGCTTCATCAGCTTTGCCACGCAGTTTACCTACAATCTTTTCTAGGTCTAAGATGCCGAAGTCATCTAAGGCTTTGGGAATGTATGTTTCAAACTGTTTGCCCAAATCAGAGGGAGTGAAGTGGCCGAGAGCTTCGTTGCTCATGATTAGTCTTTTCACTTTGTCCCGTTCTTCTTGGGCGATTACACCATCGGCTGCGGCAACCATGGCGCAGATGCTTAAGACGGCATCGCGAAAGTCGATGCTTTTGTATTTTGCGGCTGCGCTTTTGATGTTGTTTAAAACTGATTGTGAACCGTTTTTGATTTCGTCAAGAAATGACATAGTATTGCCTCTTTGGATGGTCGTTGAAATGAGTTGTTGAGTTGATCTTTGATTGAGCGTAGAGCTTCAATCCATTCGATTTTCTGAGCCCGGATATTCTGTTAGCTCAATTTTTTTGCAGCTTTGGTTTAGCCAGTGAAAGCAACGCGCACGATGTCTTCTGGTGACAGTTTGGCTGCCAAAATTTCGTCTAAGTGCACTACTGCTACAACGTCAAATGCCGCACCTTTAGCTTCTAGACCTTCATCTAAGGTTTTCAGCCAGGCGGTAGCACCAGCATCGTGACCGACTTGAATAACGGCAATGCCAAAGTCTGCGTCTTTGTTGATGCGGTGAGTGGCATCAATGATTGCTGCTTCTACTGCGTCACGGTCAGCTGGGCTGCCATCGGTCCAAATCAGCATAGCAAAGGGTTTTGCCGGCGACATTTTTTCGTACACCGCTGCTTTGGCTTTGCCGAACAAACCGCCACTTGAAGCCGCTGTCTTGACTTTGGCCGGCAAATATTTGTTGATCATTGCCTGCATTGGTGGTGCCAGCACAGTGCCATTGTTTGGGTTGTGCTTGTCAAAGGCTTCGCGCACAGTGGCTTCGACAATGCCGGTATGAACTGTAAACCTGTCGTTGAAGAAAACTAAGTCGATGCCGTCGTCGTCGAAGGCACAAACAGCTTTAGTGATTTCAGTGTTAACTTTCTTTGAAACATTCCAGCGGCTTTCGCCACGGTCGCCTTTTTCTGAACCCCAGGTCATGCTTAGGCTTAGGTCGACTAAGCTGGCCAGGTCTACGTTCAGGGTGGCAAGGGCGATTTGTACTGCTTTCAGTTTGGTTAGGCTAAGGGCCATATCGTTCTCCGATTGAGTTGATTTGATTGAGTTGTTTTGGTTTTTACTAATGGTTCTTCGCTCAGGTGCTTGATGCTCAAGCTAGAGAAGCGATAACCTTTTGTAGGCTGTCAGCACTTTGACTCGGAATTTCTTCGCCAATGGCTTGAAATTTCCATTCGTTGTTGTGCTTGTAAGCCCGGGCAAGAACAAGGGCTTGTGGCTTCGTTTGCAAATCGAAGGCAAAGTGCAGCAGTTGACGCTTGCTGGCGCTCTGCTCTACAACCCTAAGAACTGTGGTTCTTAGCTCTTTGATTGCTTGCCCTTGGTTCGAGTTTTTGATGACGAACAAGAGCGACACAGCTTGATTGGCTATAGCTGCCAGGTTGAAGCTGATTTCTTCATCATCGCCAAGAGCACTTGTTGCTCTGGTGTTTCCTACGTGTACGACTGCACCGTTGAAGGCCGTGCGGTTTTGTGTGTCCACGACTTGAATCAATGTTTTGTCTGGGCCGTAAACATGAACAGCAGCAGTGCAGCTTGAGCCTTGGTTGGCGAAGCTGAGACCTGCTATCAGTTCGCTTACATCAGCTCCTGCCACTTGTTTCAGCGCTACTCTTTCGCCTTTTGCCAGAGTTTTGAGTGAGCTGCCCAGTACCCATGGAACTAGATTTGCAGGGGCTGGCGCTGGTTGACTGATGATCGCCGCTGAATTGGCAACACCAAGGTCGTAGTCATTTTCATTGAGGCCGAGTTCGCTAATGATGTTCTTGATCACCGCTTTTTCAACATCGGCAAAGTCTTTGTCAGATTTGGCAATGATGATGCCAATTTTCACCACCATGTCTGCGAAGTCTTGTTCTGCTTTGACTTTGCGAATGGCTTTGATAACCTCGACTTTCGTGAAATCATCTTTTGCTTGCTCGCAAAAACCAAGAAATAGGTCTCTTAAGACAGTGGCTGAGAAGTGACTCAAGGCCTCGTTGTTTTGAATGCAGGCAATTACCTTTTTTCGTTCATCATCTTGCAATACACCATCGGCCATGGCTACTAGAGCGCATGTAGCCATACAGGCATCGCGAAAGTTTTGATTTTGATAGCGTGCTACTTTGCCCTTTATTTCTTGGGTAACTCTGTTGGCAAGGTCTTGAGCACTGTCTAAAAATGTCATAAGTTGATCTCCATAGTTAAATTTGAAGCAGCGCCGCGCAGGCACTGCTTCGTTGTTAAGGCCTTGGATGGATGTCTATGGGTTTACTGGTTTATGCCTAGCTGGTTAGTTGAGCCATAGCCCCTATTCTGCTGGCACAGTAATGCCATGCTCTGAGCACAAACGTTGCAGTCCGCCGTCAAAGCCTTGACCAACAGCTTCCATGCTCCAGCCCCCGTCTTTACGATAGAAACGAGCAAAAATCATCGCGGTTACGGTTGAGGCGTCTTCAGATAAGTCGTAGCGACTGACTTCTTTGCCAGTATCTGGTTCTACCAGGCGAACATAAGCGCCATCTACTTGGCCGAAGTTCTGAGCGCGTTTGGTAGCGTTGAAGATGCTCACGCCAATGACAATTTTTTGGACGTCAGCGGGTACTTTTGTCAGGTCAACTGAAATTGTTTCATCGTCGCCGTCGCCAGCACCAGTGCGATTGTCGCCATTCTGAATAACGCTACCGCTGGTATGTGACATGGCATTATAGAAGACAAAGTCATCATCATTTCTTACCTTGCCATCTTCTTTCACCAGAAAGGCTACAGCGTCTAAGTCGAACTCCACACCAGATGTGACTCTTGGATTCCAGCCGAGGCCAACCAAAATTTTCGTAAAGCCGGGGAGTGTTTTACTCAAGCTCAGTTTTTGACCTTTTACCAGAGTAATGGTGGCTGGGGTGGTTGCAGTGTTTGAAGTGTTGTTGTCCATTAGTGATTGCCTTTTGTTTGGGTGTGTTTGTTGATGCGACAAACAAGCAGCAGGCCGCTAAAGAAAATATGTCTTTAGTTAGCCTGATTTGCTGTTTGCCACGTCTAGAGTGAGAGGGTTGAGTTGGCAGGATTAGCCGTCTACTTCTTCGTCTACAGGCAGGCCATGCTCCGCGCACAGTGCTTGGAAGCCACCGTCAAAGCCTTGACCAACACCTTCGAATTTCCATTCATTGTTGTTTCTGTACAAACGCACTAAAATCACTGCACTGTTAGTAGAAGCGTCTTCCGACAAGTCGAATTTATATAGTTCGGCATTGCTAGTGGCATCAACAAGACGTGCATAAGCACCATCAACCATGCCGAAGCTTTGGTTGCGTGAGCGACCGCAGTAGATGCTAGCGGTGAAGGCAATTTTGACAACATCTTCTGGCACTTTAGACAAGTCGACGGTCAACGTTTCATCGTCACCTTCGCCATCGCCAGTTTTGTTGTCGCCACTGTAAATCACGGCCCCGCTTGGATGAATGGTAAAGCCGTCCACATAAGAAACCATGTCTTGGGCTGTGCGGATTTTGCCATCGGCAGCGACAAGAAATGCTGCTGCATCCAAGTCAAATGCTTTGCCGTCGGTGCGACGTGGGTTCCAGCCCATGCCAATGACAATTTTGCTCAGGCCAGGGTTTTCCTTTGTCAGTGAAATTTTCTGACCTGCTGCAACCTTTTTGGTCAAACTGATAGTTACAGGAGCAACAGGAGTAGTGTTTTCAGTAGTTGTGTTTTCGGACATGGTTATATACCTTTTGATTGGTTTGGATTGAGGTTGGTTTTTCGAGTGAGGTAAGAAGCGCTACTTATAAGTAGGTCTTTTTGATCAATTCGATGGTGTCTTTCACGGTAGAGCCGCGGGTCAATTCGGGCAGAGTTTCGCCAATAGCATTGATTTTCCACTCACCGTTGTGGCGATAGAGCTTGACCATCACTAGGCCCGTAGACTTGCCCATGCCAGAGACGTCATAACGATATTTTACGTCCTCTGAACCATTGGAGACGTCCACAAGGCGCGCGAAAGCGTTGCGAATTTTGTCAAAGGTCTGGCCTTTGTATGAGTTGATAACAAAGACAATTGATTTTACGTTGGCTGCAATTTTATCCAGTTTCACTGCAATGACTTCGTCGTCTCCATCACCGTCGCCGGTAAGATTGTCGCCATTTGAGTAGATTGGGTCTCTGCTGCTGTGTTTGGCACTAAACCAAACTGTGTCAAGCAGATTTTTGTTTTCGTCAAACAGTGCTGCCGATAAATCAAGGTCGATACTGCCAGCACTTGGATCAGGATCCCAACCGCAACCGACAAAAACAGATGTTGGAGAGTTTTCACCAGGTTTGGTCAATGAGAGTTTGGCGCCTTTGGTCAGAGAGATTGTTGTGCTCATGGTTGTTTCCTTTGAAGTTGGTTGATAGTTGTGGCTCTAGCGCGAGCCTGTGTTTTTTACTGCTGTGCAAGAAAGTTCAAAAGCAACTGCAATTGATTGCAGCTGCTCTTGAGGTTGTTGATGAAATAGCGGCGATTTGAAAGGTTGTGAGAGTTCTCGGCGGTTGGTTGAGGAAAAATGGTTATTACTCAACCTAAACTGCGCTATTGGGGTGCTGCAATATAGTCGTAACAAAACTACTTGACAATCGACAGCCTTCACCTGGTTAGGCTTGCACTTCTGGTACGGTTGTTGTCATGGTGTCTGAGACACTCGATTTTGTCTCAATATTCAAGGGTAACGCTTTCTGTTTGATCTGGCGGGACAGTTCGAGGCTGGCGCTAGCTAGAGTCTCTAGCGCATAGGTAAGTTGATTGTCGTGGGGCGAACCTAGAACAATGTCTGGCTTGTCTTCGAGCTTGACTATATGGTCTGGCACAATGCCATAACTTTCGCTCGTGTTGCCTCCGTCGCCAAGCCATTTGCCGCTAGGGGTGAAGTAGCGTTGGTTCGTGACGCGCATATGGGTGCCATTCGGCATTATTAGCACAGCCTGAGCAATACCCTTGCCGAAGGTGGTTTCGCCAATGACGATAGCTCGCTTGTTATCTTGCAGTGCGGCCGTAAACATTTCGGCAGCTGACATACTTTCACTATTGACCAGTATGGCTATTTCGCTGTCTGCTGCAATGGCTTCTAGGCGCTCTAAGAGTCGATTAGTATATTTGCCGCTTGCTTCGTCTTTGACATTGATGTTGAGGCCCTTGGGGCTAAGAGAGTAAACGCTCAACTCATGGTTGGTGCTGCTGATGCGCTCGCGGCACGAGACTAGCACGCCATCCTTGATGAATAGGCTGGCTAGCTGCAGTTGTACATCCATGTCGCCACCAGGGTTGTAGCGCAAATCAATGATCAGCTTGTCGACAGCTAGTTTCTTTATCGCTGCTATCATTTCGCTGGCAGCTTCAAGCTTGTAGAAATGTTCGAGGCGGATGTAGCCGACTGACTGGCCATTGCTCGATTTTAGTACCTGGCATGTCACTACATCAGTGTTGACGGTGCCGGCTGTAATGTTGATATTGCGAATGTGTCCATCTCGCAAAATTACTATTTCAATCTTTTCTCCGCTGCTGCACCGCAGTTTGTCAATTAAACCGGCTCTAGTAATGTTCTTAGCTGTTTCACCTCTTATAGAAACGACTGCATCACCGTTTTGCATACCTGCTTGCTGGGCTGGGCCACTGACCACCTGCATAAGCGGGTAGCCATTGCTATCGGTGCTGACCATAAAGCCGCCCTCGGGGTCGGGGGCCAGTATGGCCCTGCCTGATGAGTCTAGCTTGGCTTCGAACTGTACTCCGATGCCTGTGAACTGGCCACTAGCACGCTCTTGCTCGGCCTTTACTTGTGCTGGTGAAAGCAGAATGGCGTATTGATCGCCAAGCGCTGCCAGCATTTCGTTGGCGAACTTGATGGCATCCTCATTGGTTTTAATTTGCCGATCAAACTTGTGTTCCCAGGTCTTCCACTCTTTCAGGTTGTGAATGGTATAGGCGATCGAGGATGCGGTTTCCCAGGTGCAGTGATAGAGCTCGATTGGTGTGACTTGTTCTGTTTGCGGTCGTAGTTTGTCAGCTATTGCCGTGAGAAATCTAGCAATTTTGGATGCGCTCAGTGAAATGCCAGAAATCAGGCGTGTAACGTTGCTTGCCTTGCCTGCTGGAGGGGCACGTGGAGTTTTCATATTCATAAATTTCAAGTCTAAGTTGGGGCTACGTTTGTAGTAAAGGCGCTGAGAATAGCCGTCTGACGGGCGACTAGCTCTGCGGGTAAGTGGTTGCCTAGGCTGGCGAAGAACTCGCTTTGTGAGCCAATTTCCTGACGCCATTCAGCGGCATCGAGCTTGATTAGTTGAGCAAACTGCTCATCGCTCAGAGATAAGCCGCTCAAATCTAAGTCTTGTTGACGGGGGGCCAGACCAAGGGCAGCTTTGTTGTAATTGTCGCCAGACGGATTGGTCACCCGTTCAAAGACCCACTTGAGCACCCTGAGGTTATCGCTAAAGCCAGGCCACAAGAATTTCTTGTTGGCATCGAGGCGAAACCAGTTGACAGCGAAGATGGCTGGCGGCTTTGGCACAGACTTACCAGTTTTCAGCCAGTGGCTGAAATAGTCGCCCATGTTGTAACCACAGAACGGTTTCATTGCCATCGGATCACGACGCACCACACCCACTGCTCCAACTGCAGCAGCGGTGGTTTCTGAGCCAAGGGTGGCGGCCAGATAGACACCGTCCTCCCAACTTGCTGCCTCAGTTACTAGAGGCACTGTAGTGGGCCTACGACCGCCAAAGAGAAATGCAGCAATTGGCACACCTTTGGGGTCATCCCAGGCGGGGTCTAGTGAAGGGCAATTAGTAGCCGGTGCTGTGAATCTAGCGTTGGGGTGAGCCGCCAGACGACCGCAATCTGGTGTCCAGGGCTGTCCCTTCCAGTCGATGGCAGAAGCTGGCGCCTCTTCTGTCATGCCCTCCCACCAGACGTCGCCATCGGCAGTGAGTGCGACATTGGTGAAGATGCAGTTCTTGGTAAGAGCGGCCATGGCATTTGGATTGGTCTTTTCTGAGGTGCCAGGTGCCACACCAAAGAGACCGGCTTCAGGATTAATCGCATAGAATTTACCATCTGCATTTGGTTTAATCCAGGCGATGTCGTCACCAATAGTGGTGACTTTCCAGCCACTCAAAGCAGCAGGAGGAACAACCATGGCAAGATTGGTCTTGCCGCAAGCACTAGGAAAGGCTGCGGCTACATAGATTTTCTGACCTTCTGGCGATTCAAGGCCGAGAATCAACATGTGTTCAGCCAGCCAGTTTTGCTTGCGAGCCATGGTCGAAGCAATGCGCAAAGCAAAGCACTTTTTGCCGAGTAGGGCATTGCCGCCGTAGCCAGAACCATAAGACCAGATTTCGCGGGTCTCAGGAAAGTGGCAAATGTATTTGGTGTTGTTGCATGGCCAGATCACATCTTTTTCGTCGGCAGCCAGCGGAGCACCGACTGAGTGCAGGCAAGGAACGAATTCACCGTCGGCACCGAGCACATCGAGAACAGCTTTGCCCATGCGCGTCATGGTGCGCATGCTGACGACAACATAGGGTGAATCACTAATCTCTACACCGATGTGGGCGATATCTGAGCCTAGAGGGCCCATGCTGAAGGGAATGACATACATGGTGCGACCAGCCATACTGCCAGCAAAAAGTTTGGTCAGTGTCTCTTTGGCTGCCTCTGGTGCAAGCCAGTTGTTGGTGGGACCAGCGTCTTCTTGAGCGACAGAGCAAATGAAAGTTCTCTCTTCTACTCGCGCTACATCATTTTCGCTAGAGCGAGCGAGAAAGCTACCTGGGCGCTTTTGGGGATTGAGCGGTATCAGTGTGCCTGAGGCAGTCATCTCCGCACAGAGCTTGTCATATTCGCTCTGAGAGCCATCGCACCAGTGAATATTGGCTGGCTGGCAAAGAGCAGCAATTTGGTTAGCCCAGGCGATAAGCTTGGCGTTGCAAGAGGGTACGTTTGAATTGTCTTGATTGACAAGATTCATTTGTTTTCCTTGAGAATTTTTAGGTTGAAGGGGAGCATCCGACCAATACCCGAGTGTCAAATAAGTTGTACGAGCCAACTAGTTTTGGAGGTATTTGACCTGAGGTATTGACTATTTGGCTTTTGGGACAGCTCAGTATGGGGAGAAAAAATGCGCCTTTACCCTAGCAGGGTGAGTGTTCCAGTCTCATATTTAGTTATGTTCTTTACTTAATCTGATCTGTGCCGCAGTCGGCTTAATTGCTTCCTCGGCTTTTTTTATAGCTAAGAGCTAATCAGGGCTGCCAACAGCCAACTTGACCTTTTATTCAGTACGCTTTTGCCAAAACAAGTAAGTCTCCCTGAGTTATGCCAACCAGGTCAATGCTAGATTGCAAAGGGCTCGAAAACGGCTCTGCCATTGAGTACTTTAGACGCGCATTGCTTCCAGGCTAGCGAGTTCTAGGAGGGCCGGGTTTTGAAAACGAATTGTAGTGGTATTGGTCTTTATCTGTTAGATCCAGTTTGGCTTTCTTATGCAAGGTATTTTTCATGGTAGAAAATTTGTCTGAACAACAAAAACCGACAGAACCAACTGGTGAGAAAGTCATGCGTATGCTGGACAATCCAGATACAGCCAGCACGCAAATCGCCGATCTTTATCGCTAACTACGCAATGATCCTGTTGCTTTTCGCACAAAGCTACAAGCTGCGCAGAAGCTATCATGGAGTGATAAGAACCAGGATAATGACCTTGAAATTATCTACGATAGTCGGACCGGTGCTGTAGATAAGGTTGAGATTAAAAGAGACTGCTATGGCACAATTTTTACACCCAATTATGTACAGTCGGAATTGATTGAAGAAATGGTTGTGGTAAATGGCTTGAAAGCAAGTGATGTTTATCTTGTTCAATACGGCAAGCAGCATTTCGGCGCTCCCCTTGCTCCGAACAAACTAGACAGTCTGCCAGTGGATCAATTAGTCAAAATGGTTTTTTACTTTGAAGATACGACCATAAAGACAATGGCCGATGTGCGCCAGCGCTATGGGGCACAGCAGTCGCAATAGTTATAGACAGGTCTAGTTGTAGCCAGTAGACTGGTCGATTACGATCGCGGAAAAAAAAGAAAAAGGAGCATCCATGCCCCTTTCCCTTACCGTTCGTTCTCGTTTCGCCTAACTCAGTTGCTTATCCGAGGCTGCAAGTTTAATGGTCGCCGAAGTGACCTGATTGAGCTAGGCGCGAGTGGCTGAGCACAAGATAAGTACCACTTGCACCGTGCGCTTCGACCGAAAAGCTCCAATGCAGGTGGTCTGCACGCAGTGTAGATGCTGCTTTCTCAGCATCGTCTCGCGAAACGCCTGAGAGCCAGATCTTGCATTCGTTGCCGCAGAACTGCTTTTCTACAGTTGCAAGAATTGAGTCAATAATGGCTCGGTCTTTGTCTTTTGACACGTTGTCTAAGTTCATGAGATTCCTCGATTTAAGTGTTGGTTGAAATTGTTTGATTGTGGGGAAGGCGAGCCAGGCTAACTTTTAGCATCAAGTTAACCTGGTATTCGGTGTTGAATATCTTGGATGCTGAACTTGAGCATGAGCGGCCGCTTGCTTTGTCGAACAGGCACAATCAAGTTAGTCATAACGGCTGCGGATTGCATCGTCATTCATTTTGATTAGAGCCGCTTTTAAAAGAAACAAAGTTTGATCTTTGTCTGCGTCTGTATACAGTTTCGCACCGACTTTGTCGGCACCAGAGACAACCTCTACAGCAAGAGTTTGCTCGTAGCGTAAAACCCGACCGTTTTCATTCTCAAACAAAATTTGATGGGTATGGGCATTCATATTTTTCTCCAAGATTCAATAATTTGTGGCACTAGCTTTGCTGGCTATTGCCTATCGGAAGCAATCTATTTTGCTCAGGCTATCTCAGCCAGTTGGGGCGCTCGCCAAGCAAGCCACCACCGAGAAATAGCGCAGCGGCGCCAATTAATCCGACAGAAGCACCGGTGGCAAAAGCAATGTCGCTGTGAGAGGAATTCATACAAGCAGCCCAGGTTGCTACACCTAAGAGAATCATTGATTCGCCCAGATGCTTTATTGCCGTCAACGCGCTGCTATTTTTGTATGAAGGGCGTGGTTCACGGGGCCAATCGCTAATCCAGCAATAGACCATAAATGGATACATGAATGTCATGAACATTAGGCTGGCAAT
The DNA here is from genome assembly GCA_018062085.1 of bacterium. GTDB lineage: Bacteria > Cyanobacteriota > Vampirovibrionia > Obscuribacterales > Obscuribacteraceae. The sequence goes on from JAGOSY010000022.1 coordinate 21,865, forward strand.
TGTGCTGAAAATTACGCTGTCAGCGTTGAAGGCAAATAGGTAGCTTAGCAAAATGCCTGTGGCAGAGAGCGCACAAACTTGAGCACCAATTTCACGCAAGTGTTGAGCTTTCCAGTGATGGACAGAATCAACCTTTGTCGCTTGGCGAAAGATAAAGGCCACAGCAATTGCGGCCGCAAGTAGTTCAGCAAACATGCTGAAGAGAATTGTGGTTGTGTTCATGTTTTTCCTTGGGTAAGAAGTGTAAGAGTAAGCAATGGCAACATTGCTGGTGCCATTGCCAGTATGGTCGGCTATCAATCAGGTACAGGGGCAAGTTCCAAAACTTGGAGGAACTTATCGGCTTACACCTAAAATCAAGCAGCGCATCTTTGAACGGTGTTCTCATGGCTCGCGATCAAGCTAAGAAACTCTTCCATTTGGGCGCTGATTGTTTCAGCACTAATTTGTTGGTAGATCAAATCGACTGAAAAACTTTTGGCATAAGCAGACCAACCGTAAGCTCTTGCAGCAGCGGCGGCGGCACAGGCTTGCAAGGCCCATTGTTTCTTCTCTGTGGCTGCAGCCATGGCAAAATCATAGGCGGCTGTTAGAGCGGCAATCGTTTCTTCATCAATATCAGAAGTGACGGTTGTGCTGATGATGTTGCGAACTTTCGCTGCCATAGCGGCCCAACCTTGCTTGTCTTGGCAATGATGGGCAGCCATGTCGGCAATTTCTTTAATTGTTTGACCTCCGTTGGCGGCGAATTTCGCTGCACCGTAAAAAGAATCAACTAATTGCCAGACACCAAATTCGTTCCATACTGAAAGCCAAGCTTCGGGTATCGATATATCGGTTTGGTCGAACTGACGGACGGGGCAGACAAGATTTTTGATGGTTGATAACTTGTCTGAGATTTGTTTATTTAAACGTTTCATACAATGTCTCCATTAATAGAGAAAATAAAAATGTGATCTTCAGTTTGATTTGCTGCAAGATCTGATGTTTGGGTTTTGTATCAATAGAATTTGAACTGACCACTAGTCGGGGCCCTTCTTTGAAGGCGGCCCAAGCAGTCGCAGTATCACCATTGGTTGCACAGGCTTCTTTGATTACGCGCACGAGGCAGTCTTGCTTTCGTGTGCAAAGACCCCAAGCTGTGCTTTTTACACAGGCGCCAATGAGCACTCCTATAACTCGAAAAAACTTATCGGGATAGTTTTGTGGTGACTGGCAGATTTCGAGCACTGCCTGAGAACCGTCGTCGCCTTCTTTTTGGACAATTTTATAGCGGTCGTACTGGCCTTCAAGCAATTCCATAATTGCTTTGATTGTTGGTCCGTAGGCCCATGGTTTGACTTCGACTATAACAATTGCCCAGCCCCGTGATATGGCCAGTTTGACCTGGTCTACCACGGCGGCAATGAATTGTTGGTTTGTGCAGTGCCTAATAAAAGGCGCCTGCATATCGATGATTACAAGGGTTCCTCCGCCCTCAAGTTCAAGAGCTGTTATTTGTTTTTTCATGGTAATAGACCTCATACCAGCGAGATAATTAGGCAGCAAGAAGCTGCTCAAGGCGTTGCCACATCGGCTGCAGTTCAAGGTCGTTGGCATGATAGAGAGCTGCTTTGAAGGCAACCTGCTCATGCTGGTATTGGTTGTACTTCTTCTGGTTGTTGCGACGGCTCATGATGACGTTGGCGAGACGGTCGCAAAGTTTGACTATTACAGCCACCCGATTGGCGGCAATTTTCGGCAAGGTCTTTGCTTTCTTCTCGTCGCGTGTAGCACCGTCTTCGTCTTTCAGGGCATAGGCGGCAGCGACAGCTTCTGGGGGGAAGCCAGCGGCAAGTAGCGTAGCGACTGATTCATTGGGGCAGTCTTCGAGCACATCGTGGAGCCAACAAACCATAATGATCAGCTCGTCGGTAAAACCAAAGCGAACTGCCAGTTTGGCGACAGCGGCGAGGTGAACGCTATAGGGCTTTCTCCCGTACTTCTGATTGCCGTGGGCTTGAATGCACCACAGTGCATACCAAGGAAGTTGCTGGTTATTTTTGATTGGGGTTTTCATGGGAGTTTCCTTTGGCCGCAACGGTCTCCTGCGGGTGGAGGAGAACGTCCCATGCAGTTCTAGCTATGGGAGTTCTCTATGAAAAAACGAAATTAGGTTGTGTGAACATATCGAGAATTTCTCCAGGTTAGTTCGCAGCTATTGGTTCTTTCAAGCCTAGTCTTTGGCTTCTGCGATGAAACGCATTAACCACAGCCAGAAGTTGACGAAGTCTAGATAGATGTTCATTGTGATCATTACCGCATTGAAGTCGTTGTTTTCAGCTCGTGAAAGACGGAAGAAATCAAAAACAAAGTAGCCAGCAAAAATCACCATACCTGCCAGTGAGTAGAGCAAATTAAATGAATGGCCAAAGCCTGTGAACATGCCGATGACGCCGACAATAATTAGTCCTAGTAAGCCGATGAAAAGCCATTTGCCCCAGGCGCTAAAATCGCGTCCAGAGAAAGCTCCCCAGCAGCCGAGAACAGCCATGATTGCCGCTGTGCCCGTAAACGAGAATGTGACAGTCTGCCAGCCAATGTTGGCAGCATACATGTTTACAGCAGGGCCAATGGCTAAGCCATTGATAAAGGTCCAGATTGCTAGGCCGGCTACGCCAAGGGCTGGTGAGGTAGCGGCTAGGGCAGCTACACCAAATATGCCGACAATGAGCACAACGAATAGACCGAGTAGAACCCAACCTGATGTAATGCCGAGACCCAGGTATGAGCCAATTGAACTGATTAACAATGAGCCAGATAGAAGCATCATAACTTTGGCCATGAGGCTGCTGCTGTCGCTGTTTCCTTTAGTGGTGCGTGAGGCGTAAGTGTTCATAAATTCTCCGGGGAATTTGTGGATGAGTGAGGGTAGGGCAGAGTGTGAAAAATATAGCTCAGCGTTTTCTCGTTACTGCTATGGCGATTGCTGCTATGCCTACTAGCACAGGCACTACGCCAACGGCTCCAGCTTGACCTTCAACAAAAGCTCTAATTGCCAAGCCGATGACGACTAAGGTGCCGCCGCCTAAAACTTCTAACCATTTGTTGTTCATGTTTATTCTCGTGTGTTAGCCGAAAGCGCGGTTTTTTCTTGTGCGCGTTCAGCCAATAAAATAAGAGCCGCCACATTCATTGTGCGACCGATTGCCTGTTTGAATTGTTTGAAGCAAGTTATCTAACAGGTGTTTCCTTTTTATCTTGCAAATGTCCTTGTACTTGACCTTTGACGTGCTGGTAGCCCTTGAGCAAAACTTTGCTCAATTTGGTGACAACATACATGCGAATCACATAGAGCACCACTCCTGTAAGACCGGCTAGGCCAGAGAGGACGAATGAAAGCAGATGTAAGGTCTGGAAGTACCAGCCAGTAGCAGCGAATATTATCGAGACCAGCAAGCAAACGTAGGTGACGATTGACAGAATTCGCACTGGTGGTAGTTGGTCGATGGCTATTTCGGTAACCGTTTCAGCGGCACCTTCTTCAGCTAGTTCGCCAACCCACTTCTTGAATTTCTCATTGAATGACATGGGTTTACGGTTCGTTTGAAATTTAAATGGACTTCTACGCCGAAGTTTTTGCTGCGGCAAGAAGGTGAATGCCTTTGAGCGTAAGGCTAGGGTCAACGATGTCGAACACTTTTTTACTAGATTTGCTGGCCGCCGATATTGCTTCGCTCCAGCCTCCAGTAGCAATTGTTAGTGCTTTTTTGCCTAGCTGTTCTTTGGCTAGTACTTGCCATTCACGAATTAGTCCAACATGACCGGCAAAGACCCCATTGCGCATGTGCGTTTCTGTGTCATAGCCTAATTCAAGAGTTTGGCCAGCCATATCGAGCAGCGGCAGAAGTGCCGTTTGTTGATGGAGTGCGGCAAGAGTCAGGCCTAGGCCTGGTGCAATGAAGCCGCCTTCGACGTGATCATGGGCTGAAATAGCCAGCATTGTTGTTGCTGTGCCTAAACCTATCACGATCACCGGTCGGCGGCCCTTGCCGTATATCTTCCAGGCGGCTACCGCATCGGCGACTCTGTCGGCTCCCATGGTTGAGGCCATACCTGTGAGAAAAGGTTGCTCAGCGGCGCTTATCGAAATAATTTCATGGTTGCTCAGGAAAGGCCGGAGAGCCTCTTCTGCTGCCGGTACCACTGAAGATATGGCAATAGGACAGGTTTTGTTGTCAATTATAGCGACCGTTGAATGTTCGATTTCAGCAGTGGGATGACAGTGCCTCTCTACCAGTACACCGTCTACAAAGTAACCATATTTAGTGTTGCTATTGCCGATATCTATGGCTATTAGCATTTTCATGATGTTTCCTTGCTAAGGGTGGTTAAGGTTGAAGGGGTGGAATAATTGGCATTTCGAAAATGTCAAAGGCTTGCTGGGCATCTTTAGGGCTGAAGTGTACTGACATACCAAGGTTGCCAATGCGGATACTGTCGGCTGTAATGTGGTCGACAGGGTGGTGGCGTCCTGCTTGAAACTCAGAAAGTTGGGCTGTCAATGCTTCATCGCTGATTGTACCGTTTCTTTTTAGCACAGCGTAGAGTGCAGTTTCGCGCTTCTTAGCTTGGAGCTTGTCACGTGCTTGCAGCCGAGTGGCTTTGAGCTTGGCAAGTGCAGCTTCAGCTTTAAGGACTGCAATTTCGCGGCTTAGCAGTTCGTTGAAGATTTCCAGCGCTTGTTGATGCTTGCCGCAGAAGGTTTTGTTTGTGGATATTCTCTCAATGAAGTCGACTTGGGTGACATAGCTAAAGACTTCGTTTAGCGCCGCCTGCGTAGCCGGATTGTCGTATAGAACAGCTGCATCAGTCTGTTCTTTTATGAGGGTTGCGAGTTCTAATAGTTGCTGCAGTACTTGTTTGAGTGAGTCAATTACAGTCTCGTCGATATTGGCGCGGCGAAAACCAGCCTGCTGTCTGTAGCAATTGGCGATCAGGTCGTGGGCAATATCACATAGAGCAATGTTACTGTTGAGCTGTTCGGCTATTGCTGCTGCACTGTTGTTTGGCACTGTTCTGACAGCTTCTATGCCTGTTTGGTTTGAAGTCATACTGTTATTCCCATTGAAAAGTTGTTAGTAGTTTCCAGTGGCACCCTTGATTACAGGGTAGTCAGCTGGCGGCTCGTGTGACGGTACGTAGAGGCAAATTTAGATAGTTTCTACAGCTTTGTTGAGAGCCTTTACTAACGAGCTCATTGTCGTTGAAGTAAGTTTACCTAGTCTTCTTCTTTGGCTGATTGACTGCGTTGCGGTTTGCATTTTTAGTGGTACTAACATATTGATCTAGCTTGTCTGCTACATCTGCTGCCACCGAAACTGGAAATCTGCGGTCACAATCGCAGGGAGAGATTGCGTCTTGACGTATCATGAAATATCAAGATAGACTAGATTAAGTTGAGAATCGGTACTAAGTAGGGGTGGGACATGTCTACCGCAAGAGAAAAATTTGCCACACAAGTCAATTCTGAAATACTGACGACGTTGCGCGCTCTAGCTCGAACAGAGGGGCGACAATTGCAAGCGCTCGTTGATGAGGCTTTGGCTGATTTAATCGAGAAGCGAAAGAATAACAAGCCTCGCCCCCATGTAATTGGCGCCTATCTGGATAGCCACGAGAAATACAGCGAATTATATAAAAACCTCGCTAAATGACCGACTATCTTACGCTTGTAGAAGTTTTAGCCATTCATGCTGATCAAATTGAGCGTTATGGTGGCTTGCCAGGTGTTCGTGACTTTGGGCTTCTCGAGTCCGCTTTATATCGACCGCAGACTGGCTACTACGCTGACCTTATTGAGGAAGCTGGTGCACTGTGGGAGAGTCTAGCTCAAAACCATCCCTTTGTTGACGGCAATAAGCGCACCGCTTTTGCAGCGACTTACACATTTCTCTCTATCAATGGAGTTTCGTATACAGCCGCTGCTGAAGAAACCTATAGTTTTATCTTCGACTTATATAAAAGGGAAGCCTTCAATTTTGCAGATGTTGTGCCTTGGTTGCGCAATCATGTCGTGATAAACAGCTAACTGATAAGCCCCCAGCTAGCCATGTTGGGATGATGCTTATTACAAGCTACTCTATAACATTTCATAATATCCTCGTTAAAAAGATGCTGGTGCCAAGCTTTCTTCCTTAATTCAGCGGTACCGGTTAGCTGAAAGTTTAAGAACGCCAGATTGCTTCTAGCCGTTCATTTTGTGCATGCCGCTATTGTGACAATCATCACTGTGGCGCCAACGGCGATCATACGGGCTTTGTAAATTGAATCAAGTAATAGCACTTGACCCAGTATGGCAATCAGCAGAAGCCAGCTAGAACCAGCAGCCGGAGCTGTATAAGACCAAATAAGCAGGCAAATCATAGAGACTGTGCTGCCGACAATAGTCTTTACTTGAGTAGAAGCATAGTGATTTTTTGCTGGAATTATCATGAGTTGCTCCTCAAAAAAGTTACTTGCATTCTTGATGGAACGCTTCTTCAGCGCTGTGATAGATGTTAGCCAATGATTGCGTTATGCGATTGACCTTTACTGCGGTAGCTTCGGGGTTAGTAATCATCGATAAGCAACCGATGAACAAAAAAAATGCCATGACATACAAGAAGGTGTGAAAAATATCCTTCATAGGTAATTCCTCAAATGATGGCCCTGAGCTAGATTCCTTTTTTTGTTTCCTGACAAAGGGCCGTAAATTTAAACGTCATCACATCCAGTGACGACTAGCGGTATTGACTTTTAAGTTCTATCCAGCTCGCGTACTTCTTCTTCGCTCGGGGCTACTGTCTCGATGAAATGGATAATTCTGTTAACATCGTTGTCGGTTAAGATAGCCACTTTGTCGCCAGCTTTGACTTGTGAGGCATAGGCCAGCGAGGTCGTTAGAAGCATTTGATTTTGGCCGTGGTCAAATTGCAAGACTTCGCTAAAGTATTTTGCATCTGGCACTGTGCTGTAGATTTCTGTTTCACCAGTGTCCCATTTAATTGTAAATACGAATCTGGTCATACCGTCAATTGCGTAGCTTCCGACCCGTTCAACTGTGCCTTTAAAGTACGTTTGGCTTGCTCGGAGCTTAATTAGCAGGCTGACAGTATCGTTGCGGTTTTGGTCAAAAGACATGTGAATGTCCCTGTATGAAAGTTGCTCTGTGCCGGGATTTTCCTTTCTCCAGGCACGAGCAGATTAAGTGTGCCACTACTCTTAGTGGGTGGTAACGTAACTACTTGCTGACTTATTTGCTATCAGCAGGATAGATATTTGTGCGATTGGCGGCATGCTCAGCGAGCAGGTCGCAAGGCACAAAGTTTTTACGCCATGACTGGCCTGGTAAGTCTGCGCCAGTAGCAATGTTGCGGCTTAGGTCAGAGAAGGTTTTCACACCTTGTTGGTCAATCAGACGCAAGGGGCCACCTAAAGAAGCGGTGAAGCCGGTGCTGATGACAAATGCAAGGTCAATCAAGAAAGGGTCTGAAACTACACCTGCTTCTAATACTCTTACGGCCTCGTTTTGAATCGTACCGATTAAGAGTTTGACGATTGCTTCTTCGGCCATTGGCGTGTTGCCTAAGTTGTGAGCCTCTGCCATGCCGCAATAAGGCGCACCCAAGACTGGCTTGCGTGTTTTCGCGTCTTTGACAGTTTTGCCATCTTCCCAGACATAAAAACCATAGCTTCCTTTGCGACCCAAGAAGCCTTGCTCAACCAACTTACCAACCAGGTCAAGATTTGGTAAAGCTAAGCGCTCTCCGTGGGCGCTAGAAAGTGTTTTGGCGACGCTGGCTACAACATCTAAGCCAACATAGTCCATCAGCTCTACTGGGCCCATAGGCATGCCAAAGTTCAAGATCGCTTTGTCTATTGCCGCTGGTGCCACACCCATAGACAACAGGTGCGCTGTCATGGCTAGGTACGGCCCCAAAATTGCGTTGACAATAAAGCCCGGGTAGTTTTTGCAAGGCAGTGGAATTTTGCCTAGAGCACTAACCAAGCTAATTGCTGTGGCCATTGTTTGTTCTGATGTTGAAGTGGTGCCTGGAATTTCTACACCGGCCATCTGTGACACAGGGTTGAAGAAGTGCATGCCGCTGAAGTTGGCAGGGTTTGCCACAGCAGTTTTCAGTACTTCTAAATCGCGAGCTGAGGTGTTGGAGAATAAGAACCAGGGGCTTTCTTTGCTGCGGCTCGCCATAACTTCATCAACTTGCTTGTATGTGGCAAATTTGATTTCGTCTTTTTCAGGCACTGCTTCGATGATGGCATCACAGTTGACCAGGTCGCTGTAAGAAGTCGACAAAGTCAATTTGGTCAGTTTGTCAGCAGCCGCTACTGTGGTGAACTTGCCTGATTTGACGCGACCAGCCATTAATTTCTCAATGCCAGCCTTCGCCTTTGCTAAAAATTCTTCCTTGATATCAATCACCACTACTTTTTCAAATTGCTCTGAACACAGTGCTTCAAAGGCAATTTCTGCTCCCATGATGCCAGAACCAATGACGCCAAGTTCTTGCACCTGAGCTGGGCTAGTGCCACCGGCCAATTTCTTAGCTCTGCTGCGATCAAGAAAGATGCTAACCAGATTGGCTGACTCGGTAGTTTGCGCTTGTTTGGCAAAATATACTGATTCTAGCTCAAGTGCTTTTTGCAGTGGCATATTCAATGCCCGCATGGTGACAAATGCTGCTTGTCCTGGGGCGTTATAGCCTTTGGCTTTCTTTTTGATCTGGGCCAATACTTGTTTGCTGGCAAACCCGTGGGTTTTGGAGCTAACAAAGCGCCGCAGGCCGGTGAAGCGGTCTGCTTTGCATGGTTCATTTACGTTCAAAATTGCGCTTACCAGCTTTTCACCAAAGGGAACTTTCTTCTTGGCGGGTTTATTGGCTTTTACCGGGGTGTAGACTTTGCCTTCGACAGTAGCAACTGCATGCGCGCCTGCCATGTTAGCTACTTCTACGAAAGTTTCGTGTACGGCAAATGCTAGCGGTCTTTGACCCAGTGCAATTGATTCGGCCCTGTCAATCAAACGCTTGGCCGCGACAACTTCGTCTACCAAGCCACTTTGCCAGGCCTCATCAGCGCTGACGTCTGAGCCTGTAGTAATCATTGTTATGGCTTTGACTGTGTCAATTAACCGTGGCAATAAGACACAGCCACCGAAGCCCGGAAAGATGCCAAGTCTTACTTCAGGAAGCGCTAGAGCCACTTCTGGGCTGTCGCTGGCAACGCGATTTGTACACCATAGAGCCAGCTCTAAGCCGCCGCCTTTGCAGGCGCCGTCGATTGCCGCTATTGTAGGTACACCGAGGCTGCGTAACTTAGCGAGAATGCGTTTAGCATTCATAGTCACCTGGTAAATTTTGCCTTCATTGTCGCTTTGCATTTGGCTGATTTCGTTAATGTCAGCACCAGCGATGAATACACCTTTTTTTGTCGAGGCAATAATCAGACCTTTGAGGGTCGGGTCGTTAGCCAGTCTATCCAGAATGCCATCAAGCTCTTGCAAAACAGCCATTTTTAAGACGTTTACCTTGGGCATGTCGAGCCACAAGATTTTTACGCCTGAGGCTCTGCTTTCGAGGCGGAAGAACTGTCCGTTATTGTGATTTACAGTAGTCATTGTAGTCTCCTAATTTTTGGTATAAGGTTTGATTAAGACAGCACCAGCCATGCCACCACCCACACAGAGTGAAGCAACGGCTAGTTTTCCGCCTTTGAGAGCCAGTTCCCAGGCCGCGGCAGCGATGATACGAGCACCAGTCATACCCAGTGGGTGACTGAGTGAAATGCCGCCGCCATTGCTGTTTACTTTGTTCTGGTCAATGCCTAAGCACTTCATCACCGCTAGAACTTGGTGACTGAAAGCTTCGTTCAGTTCCCAGTAGTCAATTTGGTCGGCGGTCAGGCCGTTGGCAGCTAACAGTTCTCTCACTGCTTCGACCGGGCCTAAGCCCATAGAAACAGCATCGCGACCGGTGAAGCAGAAGTCGACGATTTCGGCCAGTGGTTCGAGGCCAAGCGACTCAGCCATTTCGACTGTGCACATGATTAGGGCGCAGGCACCATCTCCCATTCCCGAGGCGTTACCGGCTGTAATCAAGCCAGTTCCGCCAACGGCAGAGAGTTTGCTCAACGATTTTAGATCGGTGACACGAGGATGTTCGTCGGTGTCGAAGACGCCTAGCCCAGGGATGACCATTGGGTCGATTTCGTGAGCAAGACGACCGGAGGCTATTGCTGCCAGAGCATTAGCGTGAGAGCGAGCAGCGAATTGGTCAGCTTCTAGGCGACTGATGTCGACTAGGTTGGCCACTATCTGTGCCGTTTTCATCATATTCAGTTTGGCTGGGTCTTTGGCTAAATTGGCAGGGCCGAGGCCACTGTCAGCTAGACCAAAGACGGGCAGTGGACCAAATACTTTGAAGAGTTTGCGCAATGCTTTAGGCGATCTTTGGGTCAGCCACTTGTTGAGGCCGGTATAGCGTTTTGCGCCATTGACCATTAAGTGTGCGGCCGACATGGTCTCAACGCCTACCGCCGCTCCAAGCTCGATGCGACCGCTAGCGATTTCAGAGTAAATCTGAAAGGCAGCGTTCATACCGCTGGCACACTGTTGATGCACTGTGTAACAGTTGATGCTTTCTGGCAAGCCTGCGTTTTGTAGCGCTACACGAGCAGTGTTTGGCTCATAATAGTTTTGCACAGCATGGCCAAAGACAATCTGGTCTATTTGACTGAGATTAGTAATACCGGCTTTGCGTATTGCACATCTGAGCACATGAGCGCCCATTTCAGCAGGGCTGTGTCGGCGCAGTGCACCACCCATTTTGCCAATCGCTGTGCGACTGGTGGCAACCAGAACTACTTTTAATTTGCGTTTGGTTGCTTCGTTCTTGTTTGAAGACATGATGATTCTCCTGGTGAGTGAAAGTAAGAGTGATTTTTGGCCAGAGAAATAGCAGGCGAATTGTTGCCAATCGCCTGCTACGGTGTGGAAGAAAGACTTAGCTATTTGTAGGGCTGTTGAATTTCGCCAGCAGGAACACCATCTAATTGATGAAACTTTCCGGCCAGTAAATAGGTCGCTACTTCATCAACAGCTCTTTCGTACTGACTGGAAGTGTGCTTTTCACCGGCTAATTGGCAGCGCATTTCTAAGCAGAGCAAATTGAGGGCGGCCACTGTCGCGTGGTCACCGGCTTGGCTGGCTGAGCGAGAAGCGGCAATTGCGCAGAACATTGTGGTAATGCTAGCCACCGGTTCAAAGATGCCCTCTAGCATGGTCAACTGTTTGTCACCCAATCTTTCTTGGTATTTCAAAACGTTGAAAATGAACTGCTTGCGCCATTTAAACCAGGCTTTGTCAGCAAATTGACGGTGGGCTTCGAAGCGGCTATCCAATCCTTCAAAGGCAAATTTATCACTGGCCTTAGGTGTGGAGCGGATTTGCTTCAAGTATTTTGTCATTTTCATTGCTGCTGATAGTATTGGCTTGCGGTTTTTAACCAGTTTGCCTGTGTTGGCCAGCAAGTAAGCGCAAGTTTGAGTGAAATACTTGGCGTTGAACAACAGTTTGTTTGTGTCAATACCGGCGTTTTTAAGTTCTTGCATCACTGGGCCTAAGTACGGTTCGCCAAAGGCTTTGATTAGTGACTTGACGCAGGCCATGCCCAACATGGGGTTAGGGCCTTCGTAAACGGATGTCACCAAGTCGTCAGCTAAATTGTCGCCGATGGTGCTGCCGTGCAAAGTGAAGCGACCACCGATGGTAAACAGCCCAAGCTCAGTTGAAACTTGACGCAGCCAATCTGTCGCTTTGGTCTTAGCAATCATTGAGCTGACATCGCCTTGATAGCCAGCGTCAATCAAACTGGATGACCAGTCGACCAAGGCGTCGGCACCGGCGATGTAGGCGGCTTGCAGAGCGAGGTTGTAGCGGATGTATTGACGATCTTTTAGGAGAACGCCGAAAGTATCGCGGTAGTTTACCCACTGTACGCACATGGCCAAGATTCTGCGCATTCTTGCTGCACCAGTGGTGGCCACAGCGAATCTGCCTTCGTCTAAGTCGTGGAAGATGATGGCTAGGCCGTCTCCTTCTAACAAGTTAGCTTTGGGCACACGCAGGCCGTTGAACTTCAGGCCTTTGTTGTGAATATAGCGCAGAGCGTGGATGCCGTAGTTATTGATAGAGAACACATCGCTGTCTTCTTCTGGCAAGGTGGTGATAAGCACTCTTAGTTTGCCTTCAATCAGCAGTAACAGTGCAATTTCGTGGCCATACCAGGCATTTGAGATGAATAACTTCTCGCCGTAAACGACAATGTCATCACCATCGACAACGCCATGAGTGGCTGCTTTGGTGATGTTGCAACCGACTGATGGTTCTGTGCCACCAAAGCCTGAACGCACATAACCAGCGGCTAGAGGGCGCAGTAAACGCTCTTTTTGCTCAGGGTTGCCTTTCCAGATTAACGGGCCTGCTGTGCCGATTAGACGCTCAATTGAGAGCAGGCCGCCAATTATTTCAGCGACTGTGGCACCCATTTTTGTCATGGTGCGACCTAAGAAGAACTTCGAAGCTCCTGTGCCACCGTATTCTTTAGGAATAGGTAAGCCCCAGTAGCCAGCTTCGGCTAGTTCGGCAATTAGTACCGGGTTGACTTTGCCGTCTTCCCCAAATACTGTACCAGCGTCTCTGTGTCTTTTTCCCACTTCGATGCTGGCCATTAGTGCAGCCGCAGCTTCTGAATCGGTTAGTTCAACTTTGTTTGCTTGGCAAGCAAAGAGGCGCAGGTCAACACTTGGAGCCAATAGTGCTTGTTGCAGCACACCTGGTTTAGCGCGACCTTTGTCCGCTGCAATTTGAGCTTGATCAATAGTGACGACACTGCCGACTTCTTCTTTGCTCTTGCCAGCTTTTTCCATCGAGTCTTTGATTAGGTCGATGTCCCCAGCACTATTAGCGCTGACCACAGGGTTAGGAACCCCTGTGGGATTTAGATTTTTGTCTTTAGTAGACATGGCTTTTTTCCTTTTAATTGATATTGATAAGCGCACTGAAGAAAGAGCAAAGAGTTGTCTAGACTTAAGACTCTGTCTTTCTTTGTGCGGACTAAGACCTATTTGAGGTCTTCTATTTTTACTTTGAGCAAAACTGCAGCTTTGCCCGGGCCGTAAAAATTGTTGAGTCGTGCAGCTTCTTCAAACCCGCGAGCTGTATAAAAGCTTTGAGCCCCTTTGTCGTAGGCGCTGACGTGTAAGCGGATGAAAACTTTGCCTTGCGTGAGTAGAACTTTGGCAGCTTCTGCAATGAGCAAACTGCCAATTCCTAAGCCTCGGTGTGAGCCACGCACGGCTATGTAACTTACATAGCCGCCCTCGGGTCTGAGTTTGTAAATGATGAAAGCGACTACGATACCATTGTGTTTTGCCGCAAGGGCATAATTGTCGTCTTCGGGACTGAGCTGTTGGTACCATTCATCTGTGAATGGCGCGCTCAGGCTTTGGTTGTTTATTTCAAGAATGCCTGCTTCGTCTTCGTTGGAAGGAGCAGCAATCTCTAATGATATATTTGTTCGAAACTGATTGTTCATAGCATGCTCCTCCTTCTATTTGAATTTAAACCATTGCTGGTACTGCTGCCATTAGGCCAATTGCTGTCATAAACAAGGCAATAGGCAAGCTTGCAATTGCAGCCCAGCGTCCGCTTGTAACACTAATTAGCGATGGCATCAGTTTGCTGCTCATAACCAGGGCCGCTGTTGTTGCTACCATGTTAGTGGCTAATTCATTGATGGCATATTGCCCTGGGCTAGCAACTGCAATTTCTATGTTCAGTGGTATTCCAGCTATGCTCATGGCAAACATTGTGGCAATGCCGAGAGCACAAATCAGCATCAATATGCTGAGAGAAGCAACCAGTGCTGGTGGCACCAGTGAGAGTGAGAATTCGCTAACCGTGACGTTGCCTTTGGTAATTTTAGGAGCGATACATGTTAGCGACAGCCATACCAGGCCGATTGTTGCAATTAAAGTAGACATAAAAACCTCCAGCTAAATCAAATGATTAGCTTTTAAAAAGGATGTTTGACCCAGGTTATGACAAGGGGCGTTTTCGGCCTTTGGGCCTGACAAGAAGAGTGTTTTCTGGACCCCATATTAGCGCTGGTGGCTCGTCGAAAAAGCGACGGTAAGATTGCAGCGTTTTCTGATACTGTCCATGAAACATTTGCTCTTCACTAGCCAGACCTGAGCCCGGATTGTGGTGAATCAAGCAACCTAGAATGCCGATACACATCTCATCCCAGTAGGAATGACTGTAGATGAGGTGCAAGTGCCAAACTTCGTCGGTGACAAAAGAGGGCGTTACTTTGTGACCGGCAAAGGCTGCTAAGAAAATGAAGCGTTTGTACTCTTCGATTGCTCGTGCTGTAAATTCGCTGGTCCAATCTTGCTCTTCTTCTAGGCGGTGTGAGAACGGATAGGGCGCATTTGGTTCGTCTAAAGAAAATTCCTGAAGACGTCTCCATATTGCCAGAGGATCGGTTTCTCTTTTTACCGGTTTCTGGAAATTCCAAAATTTGACTTTGAACATGATTGTCACACTAGTTAGGGCTTTAGCTGCCGCAACCACCGCCGCCGCCGCAACCACCGCCGCCGCTACAACTACTGCCACCGCCACAGCTACTGCCGCTGCTGCAGCTAGTGCTACTGCTGCAACTAGTGCCGCCGCTAGGTGTGGTGGTAGAGTCACTGATGACAGCGGGGACAATTGTGGATGAATCACTGCTGCTATTGTCTGTGCTTTTGCGCGGCTCTTCAGGTTTCTTTCTCAGCTGTTCGGCTAAGATGAAACCACCAGCAGCAGCTGCTGAAGCTGTCAATACGTCATTGTTTGAAGCTGAATTGACGTTGCTGTCTTGGCTTCTGTTGCTTTTGTCTGTTCTCAAACGATTCTCGAACTCTGACCTTGATGAAGAACTCTTTCTATTGTTTCTGCTACAGAAGATGGCGAGGAAGGCGATGGCGACGAGAAGTATGGTTCCAAGGCCTACAAGTGCGATTATGTTCATAGTTTGTACCGCCGTTTCGTTATTAGTTTCTGGACTGGTTGCGGGCTCAACCACAGGGCTAGTGTCAGGCTTAGCTTCTAGCTTAGATTCTGAATTAGCTTCTGTGGCTGCTGCTACCAGGGTGTTTATTTGTTCAGCTATAGCCAGCGGTACGCGTGCTGGGCTGGCGCTCAGGTACTGATTTTTTGCTGTGAAAACTGGGCCAGTTGGGTCATTCATCGTATCTCGATTGATACCAATGCCATTGAGGTAGCTACCAGCTCTGACGCCAACAGTAAGCAATGGCCCGTCGTTAGGCGCAGTCATTAGAATTATTAGTGCCCTCGATTCGTCGAAGCTTGGATCATTGTTCCAGCTCTTCCATAATCTGCGCACTAAGGCTGGACCTTTGTTTTCTTCACTTAATTTGCTGCTAGAGTTGCGGGTGACGATGACATAAATGTGTAGGTCATTGACGCTACCGATAGCTTTCAGCTCTTCGGCGTAACCGGATGAATTGAAAAGGGTGACTTCTTCTGCTGGTAGAGTTGGCGCAAGATAGATAGACGTTCCTTCTTTGAAAGATGGTAGCCAGCTATCTTGGGCAAAAGATGGTGCAGCTATTGCCAGAAATAATAGTGAAATTATCGCTATCGTGCACTTGCAGTGTTTCATATGTGTTCCGTGATTGTTTGTAGTTTCGGTGTGTTGATTAGCCTTTGTTGGCTGGTTGTTTGGCGTGCTTCCAGGGTGTTGTCACCCAAGCGCATATGGCGGCGGCTGCTAATATCCAAAGCCAAAAACCGCCCGATAAGAGTGCAAACCAAAGTAAAAGAGCGAGACAAAGCCAAAGGCTTAGGAAAGACCAGGCGCCAAGGCCTTGATAGCTTTCGACTCCAGCAGCTTTCCATCCGGTGTTTAGAATTAGCGTGAAAATTATCAGGCCAGCGGTAAACATAAGCACTGGGGTGGTACGGGAAGCAGCAAGCATCACTACAACAGACGTGCAAGCGGCCACTGCTAAAGTTAGGATAGTATTCTCTTTGTTCATGAGTAATCTCCATATTTAAAAGTGTTTCTATAAGCTGATTGCCAGTCAATGCGAATGTCGAGCAGCTCGTTTCTGCTGCCGACATGGTGTACTGTTTCGTCGGCGTAAGCGGTGATAGGGCGCAAGATGTATTGAATACTGACTTTGTCGCCGACCGCTACTAGGGGCAGTTCAGTCAGGTTTATCCCTGAGAATGTAGTGATCTCAAAAGCGTTCTTAATGCCTTGGTCGAAGATCTTTAGCGCCAGGTGATAGCTGGTTGACTTGTCGAGTAGCGATCGAGCAATGGCTACTACAGTTCCATCGGCTTCTAGAATAGGGGATGTGCATTTCTGGTCTTTGTTCATAGATTCTCCTAAAACAGTAGGTCAGATATTTTTGTAATTAAGTTGCGCACCACCAAAGGGGTGCGCAACAAGAGTAGTGGCTGCTTTTAGCCAGTTTTAGACTCTAGTCGAAAAGCTTTACGATTTCTTCGGCGATATCGTAATTGAATAAGACGTATATGGCACCGAAAATAGCTAGTGGTGCCTGAATCATGAAGCAGATAACACCCAAGATTGGATGTGCTAGAAATGCTCGCCAAAGGCCGACAAACCAGAAGTAGACGACGAGTAGAACGATAATGCAATACATTACTGTGACTGCGGTAAGCATAGTTGCCTCCTTTGTTTAAATTTCTTGCAGCTGACAAGCAAAGGCAATGTCAGCGCTTCGTTGTTTGATGGTCGGACGATGAAAAACTTTTTCACGGTGGCACAGTTTGCAACGTGGGTTGCCGCAATCCATCGGGTGCCGTTTGCGAAAGTGACCAGGCGCACGCTCAAAGCTATGCACGATTTCACCTGTAGCCGATTGACTTCGCATGTTTTGCATCCACCAGCGATAGCGTTTCAGGGCAAGTTTTTTTTCTTGGGCGTATCGTTTCATCTGTGTAGACCCTTTAGTTAGCCGACCTTGACAGTGACGCGATTTGTCAGCAGCCAGTTGATGGCGAAGATGCAAAGGCCGCCGACTATGGCTGCCTCCCAATCGACTACAGTTATGTAGCTCGGAAACCAGGCTGCCATTAGTTGTAGTTGCAAAGCTGGAATGAGAAGCTGAAAGATCCAGATCAAGGCCATAGCAAACCCAAGAGTGGCGACAGTGAATAGTCCTAAAATAATGGCAAGGCCCCAGCCAGCAAAGGCAAAAAGAAAGCCGCAGATTATGCCTTCAGGGATGAAGCTGCCGTGCATCTGTATGCCGGGCACAATGGCGGGGAAGACAAAGCTGAAGAGAACGGCTGAGATGAGTACGTGGGCAATGAATTTCATGTTGTGATGCCTTACTTGTGTTGGTATTAGGGTTGATTTAAGGGTTGGGGATGGCGCTAACGGTGACTGTGGCGCAGACATTATTTTCTTCGCCTAGTTCTTCGCTTAATTCATAGTGCAAGCCATTTTTAGCGACAGCGTATCCTCGTGTTGTTAGTTCGGTTGCTAGTGTGTCGTTGAGTCGTGTTGGTGAGAGAGAGAGGCTGTTGCTAGCTGGGTTTTTAGCAGTGCCGGTGTTGATGGTTATGTTCGCCGCAATAGTTTCTGGTTCGTTGCCTGACAGTGAGACATTGGTAATTACATAACCAGCTCTTTTGCCTGAAGCTTTGACTAGCTCTTGTAAGTCTTCTGTGTTGAAGAAGACGCTTACAGGTGCTGGAAATGAAACTATACTCGACGAACTGAGCGGCATTGTTGGCCAGTTCTCCTCTTGCAGAGATACTTCGGAAGCAGCTAAGGCGCTTGCTCTAACTGTTGTAACGCCCTCTTCTTTGCTGTTGCTGAAGACCAGGCTATTCAAAGCCAGGGGAGAACCCTCATCACTTGCTGCTTGATAGATGCCTGCGGTGATTAGTTCGTCAGTCAAATTGACTGTAGTAGATTTCTTGTCAAACGAGTCTGAACCGGCACCTGGGCGCATAAACATATAGCCAGAGACTTGACCTTGGTCGTCACAGTTGATACTGATGCACTCAAATCTGGCTTCGCCATTGCTCCATTTTTTTAGAGACAAGCTCAGCAAGCGAATAACATCGTCGCGGCTAAAGTTGTGTTGCAGTTGGAGCATAGTTTCTCCGTGGTTATTAAGCAAGTTGCTTAGTTCTCTGAAGTGAAGGCGTGAATGCCAAAATAGAAGACTTGCTGAGTAACAACAAACGCCAATTGCCACCAGGTAACATTTTCCATGAAACTTACTGTCGGTCCAGGAATTGCAAAGACAGTGGTAGCTAGCCCGCAGGCTATAGCGATTGCGATTACCCATATAACAAGGTGCATTTCGAGCTCTCCATTGACAGTACTGTGCGCCAGTGAGAAATAGGTAAGCATGGCAATAGAAAGCACTGCGGCAATAGGCAAACCGATCTGTGTGGGCAACAATTGGGATGCTGCGGCTACACAAGCTATTCCTGCTATGTAAGCTGGAACAACGAGAAATCCTTTGTTTTTAATCATGGTGTCCTCAAAGATTATTGATTAATAGTGGCAAGAGCAGCTCCTTTGTATTGGCGCTGCTCTTGCTGGTTAGTGTTAGTGATTGCCTAGCTGATAAGAGGCTAAGTCAGCCGTTCTTACTTCTTGTCGCAGAGTTGATCAAAAGGTGTTTTGCCGTGACCAGTTTCGCTCAGGCGACCATGCCATTTTGAGCGCGCCAGGTAACACAAAAGTTCAGGGTTTTTCGCTAGTTGCTCTGCTTTTTGAGTCATTGCTTGCGATTCAGCATCGGCATTGAGCCTGATGTTGTTGGCCTCGGCTTCGGCATTACGAGTAATTTTCGCTGCTTCGCCTAAGGCCCCTTGAACCTGAGTTTTTCTCTTCGAGTCTGCGCGGTCGAGTTCTTGCGCCCGAACAGCTTTGTTTTGCAAGGCATCTTCAAAGATTTTTGTGAAGTGGGCAGCCGTTAACTGGATACCTTGAATTTCAATCAAGCGAGTGTAGCCGCGTGCTTTGGCCGATACGTCTACCCAGTGTTGCAGTGATAGAGCCATGTCCTGTTGTGCTTTTTCTCTTTGATAGAAGAGGTCTGTGCCTGTGTAGTGGGCAGTTACTGCTTTTGCTGCTTCTTGCAGACCGGTGATAATAATGGTGTTTTCTACATCTCCTTCAAGACCAACTACCTGATAGGTCTCAGCAGCAGCTGAAGCCAATATTGTATATTGCACTGTAGCTGTGCCATCTAAGAGCTGAAGGTCTATTGTCGGGGCGCTGATCTTGATGTCTGAAATAGAACGCGCTTGCACGTGCATTTCAGTGATTTTACACCAAGGGAGTTTGACGCCTGTACCAGCTTCTAGTGGTTGGCCTCGCACTGCGCCGTAGCAGGTTTCGATACCGACGTTGCCGAAGCTCACTGTATAGAACGGTTGCCCGAAAAACATCATCAGGAGGACTAAAACGACTGTATACAAGCCCGTGTTGATTAAGAACTTACTATTGATATTCATGTTGGCTCCTCTTTTAGTTTGATGGTTGGTCGTTAGCAGGCGCTGCATTTGCAGGAGCTTTGCTAACCGGTGCAAGAATCACAGAGGTGTTGCCACCTTCTGGGAGGTCTGTGGTGCTTGGCTCGCCGTTCCAGTTTTCTAGTTGTATGAATGGTGCCAGCAAAGAGTTTAGTCTTGATGCAGCGCCCATCTTTTCGATGGCATAGCCATTGGCGTCGCCGAGTAGTTTGGTACTCGTGGCTTTGGCTTTGCCTTGAATTTCTAATGACTGACCATCAGCGTCTGCTTGGATGATGTCGATTTGTTTGATAATCTCAGCAGTTAAGCGCTTTTGTTCTTGTTCTACTTTAGCTTCAACACTCTTGTTGAAAGGGTCAGAGAACTTGAAATCAAGACAGGCAATCTGAATAATTTGCACAGCTCCTGCTGGTACTTTATATTCAGCCAAACGAGCATCAACAGCAGTTTGTAAGCGTGATTGGATGTTTTTCACAAGCTGCGGACGTTTTTTCACCAAGTCTTCTGGTGAATAAGTTGGTGTTTCAGCTTGAGCTGAAGTTTGAATCAAAGGGTCAAGAATCTTTTGTTTCAGAGCTTCAAAATTGCCAATCTCTTTAAGCAAGGCACCTGAATACTCGGGGTGAACAAACAGCTCAACACTCCAGTCAGCAGTTAGTACTTGTTGGGTATTATCTCGTGGCTGCGAAGTGTGATTTTCGGCGCTTGTGCGCGAGGGGTAGAGCTGTACAGATTCGACTAGGGGCCATTTGAAGTGCAGACCTGCTTCATAACGCTTCTCAACCTTCATGCTACCCATAAAGTTTAAGAAAGCAGAATTGCCTGCTGGTACGGAAAAAGTGAACATGTGGAAGAGCAGCCCGAAGACAAACGTGGCAGCTACTACAATTAGAGCTGTGCTGTGATTGCCGAGGGCGGTTTTTACGCCGAACTCATTGTATTGATCAGTCATGATTTTGTCCTGTTATTTTTCTATGTAGGTTTGTGGACCCGTGCCTGCCTTGAACTTAGGGCAGGGCAAGACAGAGGTCCGTTGATGAGACTAGCCTGGTGAGAGGCGCTCTTAATCGTTGCTTGAGCTATTTGTGATGGCCAATCTGTCGCTATCACGTTTCGCGTGCTCGGCTTTTACTTCGATGCTGCGTTGTACTTTTGCTTCTTGAGCCGGAGCGGTTTTGCTTTGTCCTATGGTTTCAGCCATAGCTTCTTTTCCGCCTGCCAAAACTTCAATAGCTTTCGCTAACTGGTTATCTGGGCCCACAGTCGGATTATCCAAATAGGCGTCTGACTGTTCCACTTCAAAGTCTGGAATCAGTGCTACCCCAAGAGGTACACCACCAGGCAGAAAGCGCAGAGTAGTAATTTTTACTGCTGCACCAAAATCGACTGGGGTGAAAGCTTGGCCTACTTCTTTGCCATAGCTTGGCTTGCCCACCAGAACCGCTAATTCATTGGCTCTAAGCATGCCAGCTAAAATTTCAGAAGAACTAGCGCTCTTCTCGTTGATTAAGACCACGATAGGAATGCTAGGCACTATCTGAAAAACGCGGGGGGTGGCTTTACTTTTGACAATAGCGTCGTGTTCTACCAGCTCTTGCACATACTTGTCACCATCAATTCTTTGTCTGACTTCTAGGTTGCGACCTTCAGAGTTCATTTGAATGGTAATTGTAGGACCCCTTGCCATGATGGTTTGGCCCATATCTAAGGTCGCTTCCATGACGCCGCCACCGTTGTTGCGAAAGTCGATTATCAGGCCTTTGATAGCGCAGTCTTCTGGTTTGTAGGTCTTAATTACCTCAAGAAGGTCTTTGGTTTCGTAGGGTAGCTCTTTGCCTGTGCACGCTAAGTAAAGAGCGTCACTTAGCTCGGTAGCTACAGTTTTGCTAAAACTCGTTACTTTGACATAGAGAAAGTCATTTTCGAGTTTTTCAGTACTAACTTGATTGATGTGCAGGGCGCTGCGTGTAATAGCAATCTCGATGTTCTCGAAACTATTTTCGACGTTGGCTACAGGGCGCTTAACTGAAAGTACAACCTTGGTGCCTGCTTGCTTCTTGCCGCTGATTAGGCTCACTGCTTCGGACATTGTTTGACCGATGAGCGAATGACCATCGACAGCGGCAATTTGGTCGCCCATTTTTAAACCAACTTGTTCTGCTGGGGTGCCTTGTGGAGGGGCTGGATAGACAACCAGCAAAGTGTCTTCAGTAATTTTGCTCAATGCTTCGAGGGCTTCTTGTGAAGGGTTTTCACCAAGAGCTTTAAACTTGCTCCGTATGCCAATACGTGTCATTGGTGCACCGATGCCGACTAGATTGCCTTGGGTGTGCTCAACTACTTGAGCGGCAGCCTCTGGTGGCAAGAAGGCAGTATGTATCTCTTGCAGGCTATTTACCATTTTGCTGATTGCTTGGTAAGTGCCTTCTTCTGTGCCGAAACTATTGCTAAGATCAAATTTGTGTTGCCACTTGTTGATGAAGGCAGTTTGCATTTCTCCTGTCATCAGGTTGAAGGCGCGGTCAGATTTAACGATAAGCCCGAAAACACAGTCGTAAAGCACTTTGCCATTGAATGGCCCGGTGTTGTTGCGATTGCACACTGCCGGGATATCTTTGATTGCAACTGTTGACGTGTGTATTTGTGATGCTTGCTCTCCTGGGATCTTCGATTGACTGTTCGGCACTAGTATCCATACTAGTGTGAGAATAATTGCAATCGATGCTAGCCCACTGGCAAACACCGATTTTGAATACGATATTTTCATAGGGGATTTTCCTACTGTTTGATAACTTGTTAAGGTCCAGCTGGTCACCACTAGTGGTTGTGGCGATGGTGAGCGTCTGGGAAGTGGGCATGACGGTGTTCTAGTGGTTCGTGGGCATGGTGGTGAGTGTGAGGCTCACTTCTCGAATCTTCACTCGCATGAACATGCTGATGGTGCTCGTCATGAGTATGTTTGTGCTGATGCTGCATTCGTTGATGTAAATGCTTATGGCTGTGGTTCTCAGTTAGGTGTAACCACAAACCAATAGCCATGAGACAAGCTGCTGCCAGGAATGCCCAAGTGATTGGTTCATTTAGGAGCACCATTGCAATTACTGCGCCAACAAAGGGAGCCAGGGCGAAGTAAGCACCGGTGCGAGCTGTGCCTAGATGGCGTAGAGCGAGCACAAATAGAGCTAGGCTAACACCATATCCAAGAAAGCCTACAAATAGTGCGGCCATGATGTAGCTTAGGCTTGGTAGTGCAGCACTTTCTACTTGAAAGATTAGCGCTAACGAGACGTTCACCAAACCGGCAAAGAGACCTTTGAGACAGGAAATTTGAGCAGGGTTGGCGTTGGATACTTTTCTGGTCAAATTATTGTCGATGGCCCAAGCTAAGCACGCGCCAACTATTAGTAGCACTCCACCGTAATTTGAAGCGGCGGCACTGGCATCGATTTCTCCTCCAGAGAGAATGATGCCGCCTGTGATGATGGCTACCATGCCTAGAAAAATACGTTTGTCAAAGTTTTCACGAAAGACAAACCAAGCAATTAAGGCAGTGAACACTCCTTCTAGGTTGAGAAAGAGCGAGGCCGAAGAGGCTTTGGTTGACGCTAGACCGAACATAAGCAAGGCAGGGGCGATGATGCCACCAAATAGAATGGCACCAGCTAGCCACGGTAAATCTGCCTTTTGTAGAGAGGCTTCACTGCTTTTTTTTTGACCAGTAATCTGAGCAGCAAGCTGTGTCGTCAATAGATAAATGCCCAAGCCAATGCCAGAGCCAAGATAGAAGAGTCCAGCCAAAAGCACTGGACTAATTCCAATCAGCAGACCCTTGGCGAATGGAGTGGTAATGCCAAATAATAGAGCAGCAAGAAGAGCATAGATAACTCCTTTTGCTGGCATCTTAGAGTTTATGCTTGGTTCCATAACTTGGTCCGTTTTGTGGTTGTAAATTAAACCGCTAGTTTGCCGCGACTCAGTTTTATCTTCTTCGGAATTTTGCGGTGGTACTGCTTGCCAAACCAGACATGACGATGGTCGCATACCACCACGAAGGATAGTCTCCGTTGGCGGCCTTTACCTTGTCGCAGTTGGCGTTCCATTCGGCTTCGCTAGTGCTGCTTCTCATCAGTTGTTCTACGTCTGTTGGGTTAGTAAGATTCATGGTTTTCTCTCTTTAGTAATGGTTATGCCGAATATCGGCAGAAAAGTGTGAACTCGAGAGACAAATGCCTCTCAAGTTAAAGGGTAGATTGGTGCAATTATTGGCTTAAGCCGGTGTAGTGCAGAATGGCTGCCAAGTGCAGAGGCGAAAAATGAGAACATCCTTGTTCTCGGCTCAGTAATTTAAGTAATTACGTGCGGTTATTCGTGGTTATTCTTTATCTGTTTTTTCTGCCAAGTTGCGCTTGTACTGGCGGTTGCCCATGAAGAAGCTGCCACCGAAAGCAAGGCCAGTCCAAAAGACAATGGTTGCGCCACCTTGAAGGCCCAGCAGTGTGCCGGCAAAAATTGAGGCAGCAATTACGCCGACTACGGCCCAGGTTTTGGCTTGTTTTGACAAGCTTGGACCTTTTGCCCCAAGCCAGTAACCTATAGCAAAGGCGACGGCGATGACGATAGTGCCGACAGTTTGTACGTTTTGATGAGCGGCAATATAGCCTTCGGAACCTTCGAACATGAGGTCGTTTGGATCTACTTGATTAAACATTGTGTTTACCTATTTTGTGTTGGTGATTGTGATTGTTGAGTGTTTCTTGTGGAAACGAATGTTTGGATCAGGCGAGAACTTCTTTGTTCTCACCTGATTATTTTTTGTGCTTGTTGCTGTTCGCTGTTTATGCTCTGCGAACTGAAAGTCTTTCAAACCGAGGCCACAGCTTTTTCAACTCGGCTTCTACTTGTGCGTCGCTGACATAGGCTGGTGTGTATTTGTTCCACAACTCTAGCCATTCAGCCCGAGCAATGGTTTCTTTCACTACCAGCAGATCGGCTAGAGCATGCAAGAACTCTTCTCTCTCTAACAGAGCACGAATAGCCATGCGACAGCCGGTAGCCAGTTTGCTCAAGATTTCTTGGTCGATTTGGTTACTAGACTCATTTGACAGACCATAGGCGCCAGAGCCCATACCCATTTGTCTACCTAAGTTGGGGTTCTCTTGGTCAGCACCAACCGAAATGCCACCGAGATCAGACATGCCAAATTTTGTTACCATCATTTTGGCGATGTTGTAGGCTTGTTTTAAGTCGTTGCTGTTGCCTGTAGAAGCAGTACCGGTGTACATACGCTCGGCAATTGTTGCTCCTACTGCCGAGGCGATTCTGCCAAGCAAAGCTTCTTCGGTTTGTACAGGGCTTGTGCTATCAGGGGTAGCTTGCATATGGCCCCCAGTACCGGCTGCACCGACAATGGTTAGGCGACGCAAGGCGTTGCCCCATTGGTGAGCCCAATGTTTTCCTGAAGCCAACCAACGTTGATAACCGGCTTCAGTTACCAAGCCATGGCCACCTTCGTGGTAGGCCAACATTCTTTTGACTGAAGGGTCTTGTCTGCGCGAGCTGCTTTTTGATGCTAATGCTTTCATCGTACCTTCGATGATGGCATCTTCGATATCGGCAGAATTGATTTCTTCAGCCAGTTTCTTGCCTAATTTTTTGGCCGCAGCAACTCGACGTAGCATCAAGATAACTGAGCGGTTCATCAACTCGGCAATGTCAGCACCAGAGAAACTCCATGTTGAGTTCGCGATGTGATCGAAATCAACATCTTTGGCGAAAGTTTTGCCTTTACGGTGAACAGCCAAAATAAGTTTTCTGGCATGTAAATCAGGAGCTTCAACAGTGATGGTTTTTGTCAAACGACCAGGACGCAACAGCGCTTTGTCTAATACGTCTGCTCTGTTAGTAGCAGCAATGACATAGACGCCGGGCATTCTTTCGAAGCCGTCTAGTTGTACCAACAATTCGTTCAGAGTTTGTTCCCTTTCGTCATTGCCGCCACCCATACCAGTACCACGTTGACGACCGACAGCATCAATTTCATCAATGAAGATGATGCATGGTGCCAGTTTCTTGGCGTCTTCAAAGAGGTCGCGTACGGCTTTGGCGCCCATACCAACAAACATCTCGACGAAGTCAGAGCCCGAAATGGTGATGAATGATACGCCTGCTTCGCCAGCGATACAACGAGCTAACAGTGTTTTACCGTTGCCTGGTTCGCCTACCATTAAGGCACCTCTTGGGACAACACCGCCATGTTTGGCTAGAGCTGTAGGGTTTTGCAAAAACTCGATGATTTCGACACTTTCTTCTTTGGCTTCGTCATTGCCAGCAAATTGATCGAGCTTGTCTTTTACTGTGCCTGCTGGGTAAAGGCGATGCTTTGGTGTTTTGTTCTTGCCAGAGTTCATTGGATTGAACTTCTTGAACAAGAAGAGCATAACCGCAGCCATAATCAGGTACGGAAGCCAGGCAATGAATATAGTCCACACTGCTTCACGCAATGTGCCTTGTTTGGCTTTTACAGGAAGCTGGTAAGTGCCGTCTAAGACAATATGTTTTTCGTCGGCTAAGGCTTTGACTGTGGGCCATTCTCCTGGGGGGAGACCGGCAGTCATTGGTGTTGTACCGGTTCTTTTGATGGTGATCACTGGGTTGCCCCAGGTATCTTTGCCATAAGTGATACGTTCAATCTCGCCCTTGTCTTTCTTAATTAGAGTCAGAGCGGTATCGAAGCTTCTAATGCCGTCGCCTTTTTGGGCAAACTGCAAGGCGTCGTATTCAGAGTTCGGGCCAGCACTAAAAAGATTGGCGATAAAGAATATGACCAAAAACACGCCGACCATGATCAACCATTTTGGCATTGTTTTTAGCCAAGCTGGTAGTTTGGGTAAGTTAGGCTTTTTCATGAGAATTCCTCGTATGCCATCAGAGCTGCCGTTTTAGCAGCTCTTCAGGCTCATTGGTGATTGGTTAAATGGACTACTTTTGCTCAGAGCCAGCTGTCAAGCTGCGCTTGTAGCTGCGGTTGCCTAAGAAGAAGCTCGCGCCTAAAGCAATGCCAGCCCAGAAGACGATAGTGATGCCGCCCTGTAGGCCGAGGATAGTGCCAGCAAAAATGCAGACGAGAACTATACCGACGATGGTCCATGTTTTATTTTGCTTTGACAGACTTGGGCCTTTTGCGCCAAGCCAGTAGCCTAAAGCAAAGGCGGCAGCCACTACGAGCATGCCCACTGTTTGTACGTTCTGATGAGCAGCGATATAGCCGTCGGAACCTTCGAACATCAGGTCGTTTGGATCTATTTTGTTGAAATTTGCCATTGTGTTTGCCTACTAAGTGATTGATTTCTGTGAAAAGAATGATGTGGATTGTGGGCTAGCAGATAGCGTTCCTGCCTTCTGTTAGCCCGTGTGTTGTAGTTGATGGATTACGCTTCAACCTTGCTTGAAAGCTCGACAAAGCGCGGCCAGAATTTTTGCAATTCGGCTTCGATGCGCTCTTCGCTAATGACAGCTGGTTTGAATTGATTCCACAACTCTACCCATTCGGCGCGAGCAATGGTTTCTTCAACTTCCAACTTCTTCACCAAGGCGTGCAAGAATTGCTCTCTTTCTAGCAAAGCGCGAATGGCAATGCGAGAGGCTGTAGCCAACTTGCGTAAAATCTCTTGGTCGATTTGGTTGGATGACTCGTCTGACAGACCGTATGCACCTGCACCCATGCCCATTTGACGACCCAAGTTAGGGTTGTCTTCATCAGCACCAACTGAGATAGTTCCTAGGTCGGACATACCGAACTTCGTTACCATCATTTTGGCATAGTTGTAAGCATGTTCTAAGTCGTTGCTGTTGCCAGTGGTGGCAGTACCAGTAAACAAACGTTCTGATATGGTTGCCCCGACTGCGCAAGCAATTTGACCTAGCAAAGCTTCTTCAGTTTTGACCATAGTGTTGGTATCTGGAGTGGCTTGCATATGGCCACCGGTACCAGCTGCACCAACAATTGTCAGGCGACGCAGAGCATTGCCCCATTGGTGTGCCCAATGTTTGCCTGAGGCCAACCAACGTTGATAACCAGCTTCTGCTACCACGCCATGGCCACCTTCGTGGTAAGCGAGCATGGTTTTGATAGCCGGGTCTTGTCTGCGAGAGCTGCTTTCTGATGCTAAAGCTTTCATCGTACCTTCGATGATGGCTTTTTCGATGTCGACAGAATTGATTTCTTCAGCCAGCTTCTTACCTAATTTTTTGGCTGCAGTGACTCGACGTAGCATCAAAATAACAGAACGGTTCATCAGCTCTGCAATGTCAGCACCTGAAAAGCTCCATGTTGAGTTCGCGATGTGATCGAAATCCACATCTTTGGCGAAAGTTTTGCCTTTGCGGTGAACAGCCAGAATCAGTTTTCTAGCATGTAAATCAGGCGCTTCAACAGTGATGGTTTTTGTCAAACGTCCAGGACGCAGCAAAGCTTTGTCTAGTACGTCTGCTCTGTTGGTAGCAGCAATGACATAAACACCGGGCATCCTTTCGAAGCCATCTAGCTGTACCAACAATTCGTTCAGAGTTTGTTCTCTTTCGTCATTGCCGCCACCCATACCAGTACCGCGTTGTCTGCCAACAGCATCGATTTCGTCAATGAAGATGATACAAGGTGCGTGCTCAGCAGCATCTTTGAACAAGTCACGAACTGCTTTAGCGCCCATACCAACAAACATTTCGACAAAGTCAGAGCCCGAAATGGTGATAAAGGTGACTCCAGCTTCGCCAGCAATGCAACGTGCCAAAAGGGTTTTACCGTTACCAGGTTCACCCACCATTAAGGCCCCTCTTGGTACAACACCGCCATGTTTGGCTAGGGCTGTTGGGTTTTGCAAGAATTCGATAATCTCAACGCTTTCTTCTTTGGCTTCGTCATTGCCAGCGAATTTGTCGAGCTTTTCAGTTATTGTGCCTTGGAGGTAGATGCGGTGTTTAGGCGATTTCTTCTTGCTTTGGGCCATGGGGTTTTGAGTCATCATATAGACCCAGACGCCAACGATGATGAACATGCCGCCGTAACCAGCCAGAAATGAGACAAAGCCCCCATTGCCTTCATCAGGCTTTAAGGGCGGTTGATAGGTGCCATCGACTTCGATGTTTTTAGCTTTGGCAGCTTGTTTGATTTCGTCATAGCCTCCTGGGGGTGTGCCTGCCGTAACAGATGCTTTGCCCTTAAATTCAACAGTGACTATGTCGTTGCCAAAAGTGTCGTAGCCGAAAACTACTGCATTTACAGTGTCGTCACTTTGAACAGCTTTCAGTGCTTCGTCATAGGTAGCAACTGCAGTGCCTATCAATGGGTTCATGTTAGGTGCAGAAGGGCCGACGATCTGAAAAAGCAGATACAGCGCAACAACTCCTGCTAATCCGATAAGCCATTTTTTAGGCGAGTTCGGATCTTTGTTTGGATCTTTATTTGGATCTTGATTCTCGTTCATGTTGGTATCCTCTAAGGCCCTCCAGAGCTGGCAACTGCTCGGCTTGGAAGGCTGGAAAAGCGCAAAATGGAACGCGCCAATGTCTCTAGAGACAGTGACGCGTTGTGGGGCCATCATTCTCAACTTATCTATGTCAGAAACAACCACACCTAGGTGCAGCTGTTAATGGGGATAGAGGGTGAATTTCAGTGGATTTGAAATGGAGATGACTTCTTTAAGAAAAGATGAAGAGGTGAATGGCTAGTTCTCACCATATAGAAGCCCTGGGGCCGGACGCAATGACATCCAAGTCGAAATTTCTAGTTTCTTCTGGCTCGGCTGGCGCGGGCGAAACGCTTCTTGTTGCTCTTCATGAGTCACTTGGTTTGAGTGTGACTAACTCTTTGACGAGTGCTGGCTGACGTTGCTAGCTAAGGCAGGCCGGTTGAGGAAAAACGAGCGGGTCACTTGCAGCTAGGTGCAGGTTAGCGACTCGGCACAGGGTTACTTATTACCCTTCTTTTCTCTTTCCTCTCTCGCTTCTTTTTCTTCTCTCTCTTGCCTGGCTTTGGCAGCCTCGGCCTGATTTTTCTCGTGTCGTCTGATCCAATCGTCTTCTAGTGATTGGCCACGTGTTGCCAGACTGCTGACTCCCGGAGAAGTGGGCATGTGGTGTACTGCGTCGTGCCTAGCCTTGAGCTTTTCTAGCTCGGCAGTTGAATCTGTAGCTGATTCGTTAGTTGAAGGGTCGCTTTCAGGGGGCAATTGATTTTCTTTCTTGCTCATTAGTTACCTTCTAGTTAGGGGGTGCCTGGGTTTATGCTTTTTCTGCTGGTGTGCTATGGGAACAGTGCATGGTTTGACCAGGAGCAAAATTGCAGAATGCTGGTGGGGTTAAGGTCAGTTCGCTCGGAGCAGCCATACCGAGAGAAACGCAGAGCTGAATTGCCTGTTCTATGCTCATGTCTGAGTCGC
This sequence comes from bacterium, assembly GCA_018062085.1. Classification (GTDB taxonomy): domain Bacteria; phylum Cyanobacteriota; class Vampirovibrionia; order Obscuribacterales; family Obscuribacteraceae. Next base: position 51,934 of record JAGOSY010000022.1, read on the forward strand.
TTACTGCTTCAGCTGGAAAGGCTACCACGAGCCCGCTGATTGGGTTGGGTGGAGTGGGGATGAAGACCAGGACGTATTGAGCTCCAGTGGTTGTGTTAGTAATTTCATTGGTGACAAAGGCAATAGTTAATCCACCTCCTGCTACAAAAGGAACGAATACGACTCTTTTGAATTTGCTGGTGCTGTCTGAATTGCCCACCATATCGATGATTTTTCGCAGTGAGCCGTAGACTTTTCCCAGGCCTTGAATCTTGAGAATTTTTTGTTCAAGCCATTTGAAGACACTGTTGCCGATGCTCCAAGAGACGATTGACCCTAACGAATAGAACAGCAATGCTACCAATATTAGACTAAAAACGGGATTGTGCGAAATACCGGCGGCGTCAGGATTGAAGGAACCCCAAATGGTATTAACCAGGCTTCCCAGCCAGCCATCAGCGATACCTAGGGCTAGCTTGAAGCCATAAATTAGTGCTGCGAAGGGGAAGAAAATCATGGCGCCACGGATCATTCTTTGTTTGAAGTGGCTCGAAAAGTTGAATTTTGGTGTTTCCATATTGATACTTCTCTCAATGTTGATGTAAAAGGACCGTCTGCCTGGCAGAGCCAAGCAGAACGGTGATTTGTGCTTTAGTTGCCTTTAGCTAAGGCTATTCAGCCAATCAGCCTACTAGGGCATGCTCAAGTAATTCATTCTGTTGACTGACGTGCAAGCCGTGGTAACCAACAGCTGGTGAAGCTGCTGCTGGGCGACCGGCATAACGCAGGCGCATAGGCCAGGGAGCATCTAACTCTTCTAACAAGGTGCTCAGGGGCTCAAGCAAATAGCTCCAGTAGCCTTGATTTTTCGGTTCGTCTTGGGCCCAAACCAAGGTTGTGGCATTGCGGTAGAGGGCTAGCTCTGCCTTGATTGCTTGCTCGGGTAAGGGGTAAAGCTCCTCAACGCGGATGATGGCAACGTCGGTGATATGACGCTTTGCTGCTTCTGCCACCAGGTCGAAGTAGATCTTGCCACAGCAGGCAATGACACGCTTAACCTGCCCACGAGATTCTTCTGTCTGTGTTTTGTCGCCAATAACAGTTTGGAATTTGCCAGCTGATAAGTCGTCGAGGGTTGAGGTCGATGCGGCATTGCGCAGCAGGCTTTTGGGTGTCATTACTATCAGCGGCTTTCTGACGGTTCTGAGCATTTGCCGTCTGAGCAGATGAAACATTTGAGCGGGAGTGCTGGGGACAACAACTTGTACGTTGTCATCTGCGCAGAGCTGTAAATATCTCTCAGGGCGAGCTGAGGAGTGCTCAGGGCCCTGTCCTTCGTAGCCGTGGGGTAGAAACATAGTTAGTCCACACAGACGCCCCCATTTGACCTCTCCTGAAGTTATGAACTGGTCGATTACTACTTGGGCGCCGTTGGCGAAGTCGCCAAATTGTGCTTCCCAAATCACCAGAGTATCGGGGTCGGTAGTGGCATAACCATATTCGAAGGCGAGTACAGCCTCTTCTGATAAGGGTGAGTCGATTACTGCAAACTTCCCTTGGCTCGGGCTCAACTGAGTCAGGGGAATGAAACAACCATCGTCCCAGTGTTCGCGGTCTTGGTCATGAAAGACTGCTAGTCTTTGAAAGAAAGTACCACGACCGCAGTCTTCGCCTGAGATGCGCACTGAGTAATGCTTTGAGTCGCGATTGGGCACGGGTGTAAGCAAGGTAGCGTAGGCAAGGTTTTCGGCCATAGCCCAATCGATTGGTAGCTCACCAGTGCTCATCAGCTTACGATTGTTCAAGACCTTTTGCATTGAGGGTATTAGTCTGAAGTTTTCCGGCTGCTGGGATAGTGTTAAACCCAATTTCGTCAGAGCTTCTTTATCTACAGCAGTTACAACCTCATCAGCTAGTTGGCCATGGGCAAAACGCGTCCAGTCAACCATGCCTTTGTTTTTGTCAATGACTTCTTTGACTACAGATGTGCCAGCCTGCAGCAAAGCAACATAGTCGCTTACCATCTTCTCGCTTTGTTCTGAGGTTACCAGACCTTCAGCAATGAGCTTTTGAGCATATAGAGCCCTTGTGCCTGGGTGCTTGTCGATGGCTTGATACATCAGAGGTTGAGTTACCTTAGGCTCGTCGGCTTCATTGTGGCCGCGGCGTCTAAAGCAAACCAAGTCTATGACCACATCTTCGCCAAAGGCCATACGATATTCTAGAGCCAGTTTGATGGCGTAGAGTACAGCTTCTGGGTCGTCGGCGTTGACATGAAAGACAGGTGCTTCGACCATCTTTGCTAGATCGGTGCAGTAAAACGTTGATCTGGCATCCCGTATGTCTGAAGTGGTAAAGCCTATCTGGTTGTTGATGACGACGTGTACTGTTCCATGTATGCCATAGTGACGAGTGCGTGACAGTTCAAATGTTTCCATGTTGACACCCTGACCCGCAAAAGCAGCGTCACCATGCACTAAGACCGCCAATGCATTATTCGCTGTGTTGCGTTCTTGCCTCGCTCTAACTGAACCGACCACCACTGGGTTGACGATTTCTAAGTGCGAAGGGTTGAAAGCCAGGGCTACATGTATGGCACCACCAACAGTATCAATGTTAGAGCTGAAGCCTTTGTGATACTTGACGTCACCGGCTGGTAGCGTGCCTTCCGGGGCAGTTGCTCCTTCGAATTCGCCATAGAGTTCACTTGGTAGTTTGCCTAGCAGGTTGACTAGAGCATTGAGCCTACCGCGATGCGCCATGCCCATCACCAACTCTTTAACACCTTGACTAGCTGCTTGGCTGATTAAGTAGTCGAGAGCGGCAATGAAAGTTTCTCCACCTTCTAAACTAAAGCGTTTTTGGCCGACATATCTGGTATGTAAGTAACGCTCTAGGTTTTCGGCCGCTGTGAGCTTTTCTAAGATGCGGGTTTTCTCCCCTAGGCTAAGGCTATTTCTGGCAGACAAATCTTCAAATCGTGTTTGCAACCAGAGCTTTTGTTCTTGGCTAGAGATGTGCATGTATTCTAAGCCCAGTGTGCCGCAATAGATCTGCTCTAAAGTGCTAACAATCATTTTCAGGCTGGCTTTACCTTCGATTGGCAAGTTGCCCGGCAAGAATGTGGCAGCGGTCAATTCGCCTTCGTTGCCAGCTAAATTGTAAGAAGCTAAGTCCAGACATTTTAGTTGATTGTTTTGCTTGCGACCTAGGGGGTCGATCTTAGCTTGGCGTACACCACCGATTCTGTATGCTTCAATCAGTTGCAACACAGCCAACTGTTTCAGCATCGCTTTGATGGTGTCATCGTTTGGTCGAGCCTCTGCTTTGTTAACTATGTCACCGTCAACAAACTCTAAGGTGGCCAGGCTGTTAAAAAATTGCTGCCACTCTATGGTGACAGATTGGGGGTTAGCGAGAAACTGCTGATACTGTTCCTCTAGGTAGGGAGCGTTATGCCCGTGCAGGCCGGAGGTTGCTCTAAACTTCTCCATAGAAACTTTGTTCATGATAAATACCTATAGATTTTGATTGTAGATGTTGATTTTAAATTGAGATTAGTGCTTGAAGGCAAAGCGACTGACCCAGGCAATAGCCAAGGTGGAGACGACAAAGACCATGTGCACTACGACCAGTTTCATCAAGTATTCGATGCTTTCACCTTTGGCGTTGATGAATGCGCCCAGCAGGTGGATGGTAGAGACGCCTAGAATCGACATGCTCATTTTTACTTTGAGGGCACCGGGATCAATGTGTCCAAGCCATTTTAGCTTTGGTAGTTCGGACGGTGTTGCTGCCGCTTGATCGTCATCGTAGTCGCTGCCGCTAATAAATAGTACATAACCGCCAATCATCACCATCACAATTAAGTGACTAATCATGATGATGTCGAGCAGTTGCAGTACCGCTATGAGCATGTCAGTTTCTGACATGGCAAAGGAATGCCAGACTAGCTCAAATGTTTCTACTGAAAAGCGAATGGCGTAGACAAGTAAGGTGATGATTAGGCCCAGATACATTGGTATTAGCAATAATCTGCCGCTAAAAATGAATTTCTCGAACTGTTTGTTCATGCGATTTCCTGGTTTTGAGGTGAGGGTGCTGACTTGCCGGTCCTTTTGAGTTAGGTAAGCTCGTAAGCTAGGCAAGTCAGCGATCGTTTTGAACAGAGTTCGATTAAAAGAAAGAACTCCAAGTGCTCGTGCGGTTAGGAGTTTGAAGGCAGGTCGGGTTTATAGACAGCTTTGCACCATACGCCTAGAGCGACATAAGACGACAGCAGTACGGGCATGCCCAAGGGCCAGGGGCTTATGTGTGATTGCAGCATGATCAGCAAGATATTGACGACAAAGCAAACGGCTAGGCCATATTTTCTGTGCTCAATGGCTACTAAGCGGGAGACGCCAAAGTAACCGATGAAAATCATCAGTGCTTGTAAAAGGAGTTGGGTAGTCATAATTGTTCTCTTTTGGTTGATGTTAAGGTTTGACTTAAAGCTACTCTTCAATCAGGTTGCCTGATTTCTGATTAGCTAAAGCCTGATTTTCACGCAGTTTGTGCACTTCGGCGGTTGCTTTTGCTGCTGCTGCTTTGCGAGCCAGTACTTCAGCACTTTTGGCCTCAACTAAGGCGTCTTTGCCTTTAGCCAAAACCTCTTGTGCTTTAAGCATCATCAAGTCTGGTGCGTTCAACGGATCATTGATAAACGCTGCATCTTGACCAACTTCAAAGTCTGGTAAGACAGCTACGCCGAGATCGCTTCCTGCTGGCAAGAAGCGGAAGGTTGTAATTTTCAGTTTTGTGCCAAAATCAAGGCGGTTGACTGATTGACCGACTTCTTTGCCAAAGCTTGGAGCACCGATTACAGTGGCAATGCCATTCTTTTGTAGAGCGCTCGACATCAATTCGGAAGCACTAGCGCTGCCTTCATTGATTAATACTACGATTGGCAGATTTTCGGGCAAGATGCGCCAGAAGCGTGGATGAGTAAAGCTTTTTACGGGCTTTCCATTGACGACTTTCTCCCGTAGAAATTGACCTGAAGTGACCGACTCTCTCACTTCAATAATTTCATTGCCTTCTCGGTTCAAAGTAGAAACGATGATGCCGTCTTTCATGATTGCTTGCATCATCTCTAAAACTTGGTCAAGGCGCCCGCCAGGATTGTTGCGCAAGTCTATGGCCAATCCTTTTAACCGACTGCAATCTTGTTCTGGCTGGTAGCTGTTGACTATGGCAGCCAGAGCACTTTTACCTTCAGGCAAAGTTTTGTCAGTGCAGGCAGAATAGAGTGCTTGGCTAAACTCTTTTGACACGTTGTCGCCAAATAGTTCGACTTTGACAGCAGCAAAGCCATTGTCGAGCTTTTTCCAGGTGGCTACTTTTGAGTGTATTTTTGCGCGCACAACCGTGAAGGTCAGTTTCTCAAAATCAGAGCCTTTAGGGCGCAATACCTTTAAGACTACTGAGGTGCCAATCGAGCCACGAATGTCGGTTACTACATCGTTTACAGTGCGGCCATTGCTCGGTTTAGTATCAGCCGAGCGTGCAACAGCGTTAATAACCGGGTTGCCAACTTCGACAATGCGATCGCCTTTCTTCAAGCCTGCAGCTGCTGCCGGGCTACCTTCAATTGGATCAGGATAGACCACTAAAGGCGTGTCGTCAGTGATTTTGGAGAGAGCTAGATTTTCATCTGAGCCAGGCAAATTTTGCCCTTGACCGGTTGTGCTTTGATTTGCTGCTTTTAAGTTAAACCGAGTAAGACGGAGGCCAATGCCAGCTGAATTAGAGTCAAACATTTGGTCTAAGTCTTTCGCTTGTTGGGCCGTGAAGAAGTTGGTGTGCATTTCGTTTAGATCTGCCAGCATTGAGCGTATCGCTTTTGCTGTTCCTTCTTCAGTTGATAAGACATTGCTGCGGTCAAATTTATGTTGCCATTTTTCAATGAAAGCAACGCGTTTTGCTGAGTCTATGATTGATAGATCAGTCGTAGCAACTAGATCAAAAGCGCAAGCATAGAGCGCTTTGCCATCAAATTGACCTTGGTTTTCTGGATTGCAAGCTTTACTGACATATTGGTCCATCAGGTCATCATTGTCTTCATTAGACTCGCCATAAACCGTGTAGTTCAGTTCGACAAATTTCTTGACGTCGGCTTCACTACTGGTGCCAGTTGGAGCGATTTGCAAGCCTTGATTGGCGTAAACATAAACTGGATAGACAATTGAGGCTGAGACATTGCTGCCTTTAGCTTTGGCCATGCCAGCTTGCTCGATTTCTAGCCTGGCAACAAATTCTGCGTTGTTGGCGCTGTTTGCTTGGCTAAACTCTACATCCGGGTATTGCTTGGCCAAAGTTTCTAAGATTGCCAGCTGTGAAGCGCATTCTTCTGCTTTACAAACTTGAACAAGCCCATTACCGCTAGCGTTAAAGTCGGCTCTATTTAAGTCGTCTTGTGTGATTTGAGCGACTAAAGGTCTGACCTGCTTTTTACCGTCGCTTGGTTCAATCACTTCTCTCATACCTGGTACACGAATACCCAGGCTGGGAGAGCCTTCTTCAACTTTAGACGGGATCTTAGTTGCAGGGCCAGTGGCCGGAACAATGGGTAAAGCATGATCGTGAGCGGGTTCGGTCGTTTTAATAGCAGGGTGGCTAAGATCGCTGCCGCTATTGAGGCCGCCTCCAACACTGCTAACTAAAATTACTATCGGCAATACCGAGTTGGTCACCACATGCAGTAGCACTGGCGTCCAAATTGTTCTTGTCATTAAGTAAAGCGCGCCGGCTACTAGTCCGAAGAAGAACTCGCTAAGAAAAGCATCTATGTTCAAATGAGCTAGAGCGAACAATGCTGCCGCAATTAGAACTGCTATGGAGCTGCCACAGACTGATAGAAACTTGTGAGAAGCTCGACCAAAAGCACTGGGGCTGTTGCTTAGGCTTTCGGCCTGGGTGGCAAAGCTGGTGCGCCATAGGTTGAAGATAACCCCACGAAATACCATCTCTTCCATGAAGGCCGCTAGCAATGCCACAAGCACTGAGGTGATGAGAAAATTGGGCATGGACATGTGCGCCAGCACCTGTTCAATGCCTTGCGGCCCTGATGGTGCGCCGACATTTGATGAGACAGCGGCTTCGGTACCGGTTGGTCCGATGTGGATGAAGGCATCGGTAGCGTAGTCAAAGAGATAGGTCACGGCAAAGCCGCCGATGGCCCACATCGCAATCTTCTTGAAGGTCATGCCCACAAGGTGATAGTTGAAGCCAAGTACCTTTGGAAAATTTGGTAAGTTACTATCCAGGTGAAAGAAAGGATGCAGCTTTTGCGACCAGCCGGTGACAAAGGCTGTTCTGCCAGTGAAATAGAGATAGCTTAGTACAAGCGGTGTGCCGGTAGTACCAAGGGTAAACAATACTTCGCTCACCGACGGCATGTAGGGCCTGAGTACCTCAAGATGCCCTAGAGAAAAGATTAATAGAAAGGCTACAGCGGAGCCAAGTAAGCTCGCTAATATTAGTGCCAGGGTGGCACTGGTAGCCCAGCGGAAGATCGCTAAGCCGCCTGCGGCAGCTGAGTTTGTATCGTTCGTCATATTTGTTCTCATATTCGTTCCTGCATTAATGACTAGTGTTTTTTTACTAGTGAATAGTGTGGCTTTCGCCTATGGGGGCGAAAGAGTAATTGATCAACTGTCTATGCAATTCGCTTTCTAATTCGCGAAAGTCATCGGCAACGTCTTCACCGGCCTCTTCTAGAGTGTCATCGAGAAGTTGCTCGGCAGTCTGTAGCTCATTGTCTTCGAGCAGGTTGTAAGCCTGTAGGTAGGTCACTGTTGCGGTGGCGAGAGCGCTAATTTTAGGCAAGTTCGCCCTCACCGATGCCAGTATTTCTTCGATGCCTGGTTCGTTCAGAGTTTCCAGCTCAGCGATGATTTCCGCTACACGTGGATGCATTGTGCCTGAGAGCATGTCGATGTCATCCACGGCCATATCTAGTTCGTCTAGCAGAGCCGTTGCTGTTGGTGAAAACTCAAGTTCGACCTCAGTTTGTTCGTCCAGTTCTTCTTGGTCTGCTGCGTTGCCCCGGCATTGGGTCAGAGCTTCGAGAAGTTGTGTGATGGCGAGTTTGTAGGCTTGCATAGGTGTCATGCGTAATGCTGTCATAGGTATTTTCTTTAAGGGTTAATGGTTAGTTTCTGGCGGTTGAATCTTGAAGGAAAATGCTGTCTTACCAGCTAATCTGTAGGACGCAAGCGTCAAGCATGCCTTTGCGTATAAAGCGAGGTTTCAGTTCAGCTTCTTTTAGTACGTCATAAAGTACGCGTGGCTGCCCTTTGATATTTTCAACGGGAATTTCACTGTCGCTTTCAGGCGCTAGTGGCACCGAGTACATGTATTGATCGGTGTCTTTGAATGACAATTGCAACACCTCTATGGTTCCAGAAGCATCTTTTGTCTCTGCTATTTTGGCCATGGTTTTATCGAACAGCTGAATTGCATCTTTGCGCAGTGAGAGTTCTCTAAGGGCGGCTACATTCCAAAGTTTGTTGCCATTAGAAAGAAATGCTTCTGCTTGTTCAAAGACAGGTTTTTCTTCACTTTCCAGTTCTTCTACGTGGTTAAGAAGGGTCTGAATCGCGTCCATCTTGTCTGTAAGTGCTGTGCGCAAGTAGATAACTAAAGTGCCTCGTGCTTTCTTGACTGCTTTTTGATTTAACATTTTTGTTTCCTAGTAAAAGTGGTTGGATTGAAGAAGTCGTCATTTTCTTCTTCATGGTTTTTGTCAAAGTCGTTTCGTTCCAAGTTGCTCGATTCAAAGTCGTAGAACATGTCGAGCTGAAAGTAGTCAGCTTGTGTCGGTTTTACTTCTTCGCTTGGTGCTTCCAGTGCCTCTGTTAGCGAGCCTATGCGATTGATGATGGCAGCGTAATGACTGAGGTCCGCAAACTGGCCGATCAATATGGTGGCGCCATGAAACACTGAGGTAAAAGCCATGACAGCTTGAGTGATAGTGCCAAAAGGAATGTGATCGTTAAAATAGAGGTGGTAGATAACCAATGGTGGTATTAGTGGTACCAGGTGATTGAAGACTCCAGTAAATAACTGAAGATTTTTGTGTACGATTGTCATGTCTAGTAAGTTCGATATTACTGCAGTGAGAGCAAACTCTGCTTCAGTAACAGTCGTGGCACTGCTAGCATTGTTAGTGACGAGCTGATCGCGGGCGCTAGCCAATTTAGCCCTGAGGTCGGCTTCTGTTTTCATTTGGCGATCGCTAATACTTATTAGTGATTTGCCAATCTGCGAAACAATTACCAGGCCTAGAGTTGAGTAGACAATGACAATGAACGAGAGCGATGGTGAAATTTTCCAGAGCACAATCATAAATGTGCAGACAGTGACGAAGGCATCCAAAATCGATATAGCTAAGCGAATTGACGAGCCGCAAAATGAGTCTACGTCTTGGGTCATGCGCTGCTCAGGATTGTCAATTTCGTGTGATTTCTCAACGCGTAGACCAGCGCCTTCTGCGAAATATTTGTGGATTAAGCTCCTTGAGAGCCAGTCGCGCCAATACAGTGCTAGGCGTGTTCTTAAGAGGTTGTAGTAAGTTTCAACTGGTACCGTGACTAAGATGGCGAGTATCGATAAGAGCAGATAGAGACCGAAATCAAACCAACTTTTCTGTTCCATTGCCGTCATGAAGTGACCGGAGGTAATATTGATGCAAACTGCTACACCAGCTTTGGCAGCCATTAGTGTCAGGATAATACCAAGATTGGTAAAACCAACCGAGCTTTTATCCGATACCCAAAAAGGCTTACCTATTTTTGCTAGCCTTTTCCAAGGCATCGCTGTGAGGATGTTGTTCATGGCAGATCTCCACTAGTTAAGTTCAAAAAATATGAGTTAATTGATCGCAAGGAAATTAAGCCAAAAGCAAGCTATAGGTAAGCTGATGCTTAGTGGTGGCGGTTTCTGTTATTGCCAGGCTAGTGTAGTGACCGACTCTTTTGTCAGAGTGATTTCCGCTACACTTTTTCCTTCCTCGATACTAATTGTTTTCTCTGGGCCTAGATTCGTCAGCACTAGCACTCTCTCTCCGGATGGATTGAGGAATGCTACGTGGGTAATCTCTTGAGTTGTTTTCAAGGCCGTAGAATCAATTCGTTTTGCCCCGCGCTCAATGAACTTCGAGAAGTGAGCCAGAGCGTAATATTGACCGCTGCGAGTTACTTCTTTGGTTGTTGAGTTAATGGTCACTAGGCCACCACAAGGGAATGGTCCTATATTGGGGCGACCGGTTTGATCAAGAGCGAGGTTCCAGACTGTAATGCCACGGCACCAGTTGGAAAGATTTGTAGTAAATGTTCTTGCCCATTTGATGTAATCGCTCTGGTAGTTGGGGTCTGTATAGTCAGGGCCGCCTTCTGTCCAGTAGTGGCTGATTTTGGGGTGAGCATCGCGCACTGTGCCGATTCGCCAAGCATCACCGACATAACCATGCCAGGCAATGCCCGAAGCGTATTTGGCTAGAGCTGGGGTATCCAGCGATGCCACCGCTCTACCCCAGAGGTTGTAGTTGTGGTCGATAATCCAAATTTGTGTCTCTAGGCCTTGCTTTTCAAAGAGCGGTCCTAGATGGTAACTGACGAAATCTACTTCGTATTCTTGGGGCCACAGACAGGCTGGCATTTTGCCGTCTTGATCTGTGTCGACTTCGTTTTGCACAGTGACGGCATAAATGTTTATGCCCTCTGCTTTGTAGCTATCGATAAATTTGACAAAGTAATTGGCATAGCTGGCAAAGTTCTTTCGTTGAAAACTTCCGCCTAGCATTGAGCCATTTGACTTCATCCAACCTGGGGGGCTCCATGGCGAACCGTAGAACAGCATTTCAGGGTTGAGTGCAAAGACTTGCCGCAGACAAGGCAGAATATATTTCTGGTCATGTTCGATAGAAAAGCGTTTTAGCTCAGGGTCTGGTTCGCCTTCATCATAGCTATACATATGGGTGGCATAATCACTTGAGCCTATACAGACGCGACAGAAGTTTAGGCCTAAGCCGCCTTGAGAGGCTGGACTAAAGAGATCGCTAAACAACTCAGCTCTAGCATCTTCTGAGAGTAGGTCAAAGTTGTAGCAAGCCGCATCGGTAAAAGCGCCGCCAAAGCCAACAATTTCTTGAAAGCTTGTTTCTGGAAGAACGCTAATCACCTCCTCGGTATTAGCTCCAGAAAAGCGCCAATAGACATCGACTGCTTGCTGTTCTAAGCGTTGATCTGGGCGTTGGTCTGGCCGCTGTTCTGAATTTGTTTGCATCAGGCGCATCGGGCCGTAGTGAAGCAGAATAGGTTTTGGAGTAGGACCACTAGATTGTCGTTTGAGCCAGTGACTAACGCGGGAGAGTATGAAGCCCAGCACTAGAGCAATGACAATGAAAATCTTAGTAATACGTGTGTGCATAGTGAGCACCTCGAATATTCAATTGAAAAGGCCATACGAGTTGGCGGCAAGAAACTTGACGCCAACTCATATGGGTGAGAGTTTACTGGTTAGGGTTTGGAGCCACCATTGGTAGTGCTATTGGCTGCACCGTAATGCCGTGCTCTAATTTGTCTATCAATGTGAAGAGTGCTGCATGATCGCCTATTTCATAAGATTTCAAAGTCTGGCCGTCAATAACTACTGAATGAACATAGGGGTGTTTTGTGCCAGCCGTTGAAACCACAGCAACAACATAGTAAATATGTCCGTTTGTGATTAGAGGGCGCGGTTCTACTTTTTCGAATTGTGACCAATCGGCATTCCAGTTGCCTTGCATCACTTGAATAATGGCCTGTCTAGGTCCATTGAGAGCAATGTTAGGCACTATGTATTGTTTGCAATTGCCAGAAGCGGCATCAAAGAAGAGTATCTTTGCCAGTTTGGCGCTGTCGTCACCTTTAGGTTCTAAGGTGATTACCTCTTGCCAGCCAAAGTTGCTGTCATAGACTTCAATGTATGGTGCCTTATTGAAATGTGGTTTGCCTGTGGTATCAGGTTCGCTGACGCGTAGTTCGTCCTCTTTTGTGATCATGCGTCCTTTCATGCCGCCATTCCACTTAGCGTATATCTCAGCATAGAGCCGAGCCAGCTTGGTTGGATAAAATGGCATGTTAGGATATTTTGCTTTAGCCGTGGCCGGGCTCATATCATTGACGATGCCAAAGCGATTGACGCTCATTACTCCAGCTAATTCTGGCAGCATCACTCCTGTTAATGTTGGTCGGTAAGAGATGTAGGGAATGAGCATCACCAATGGGCTGTTGTCGGCTTCGCGCCAGTAAAGTGCTTCTTGCTGTTCGCTAAAGGGGTTGTGTACAGCAAATGCTGCTTGTACTACCCAACTTTTGGGACCAGCTAAGAAGAAGCCGTCATAGCCTTGGGTAATTTTACCTTTCATGTTGACGTGGGTCGGATCAACAGTAGCGACATCTATGACAGTGTCACCAAGAAAGTTGTACCAAATACCATCAGCGGCTCCTTTCAGATGCATGGCTCCTTCCCAGCATTGGTTTCCTTGTGCATCACAAGGTGCCATGTGTGGTTCTGAGACATAGGTTCTGATGTCGTCATTGAGGTTTTGGAGATAGCCAAGCGCAGTAGCTTGAGGCAACATGCGGAAGTTCTTCTTATCGGCATTGGGCAGGGTTCTGATTACTTCAGGATCAAGCACTTCTGCCATGGTCCATTCTGTGACATCTTGATTGCTCGAATCTAGCCATGAGAACGCTGCAATAAAGAGTGCAATGCCCCAAACAGTGAGATGAGCGGTGGCTTTTGTTTTGCTACCCCAATTGCTGACTTTTCCCTGTAGTAAAAAGGCGCTACTAAGAATAATGGCTGCAGTTGCAGGGCCCCACTGCATCACATATTGCCAGGCTGTGATTGTATAGACATGGATAAACGGCAGGGCGTAGATCGCTATAGCCGCATAGAGACCTGTATAGACAGCAGCTGCTGTCATACCGGCGAAGAAACCCCATTTCTTGGTGCCGTAGACAAAGGTGGCGATCACTGCAATCCAACCTAGACCAGGCTGGAATAGCGGCAGAGTTATGACAAATAATAGAAACAGAAAGCGTGCGATAGTTCGCGTATAACCCGCTCGGACGGATGGTTCGGTGAGATTATTTAAGTTCATAGGTAAACCTATTGGGTGGATGTTGATTCGAAGTAGTCGACCTCTAAACCGTGGTTCATTGGCCGACTGCTTGCTTTTAGTTAGCTGTTTCAGCTCAATCTATCTGATGGGAAAGTCAAACTTGACTTTATCCCCGGTTACGATGGTGCCAATTAGGGTGCATTCGACTGTTTTTATTTCAATGGTGCCAACAAGAGATTCGTTGATACTGTTTACCGTGAAACTATGCGGTCCGCGCTTGACGACGGTTAGGGCTCCTTGCACAATAAACTCGACATCTTGTTGCTTTTCAGCTGGTGACAGGTGACTTAGGTCGATGGTCAGCGTACTTAGTTCTTGTGATGCTGGTGTTGCGGGGATTGGCGGAACCGTCACTTGAAAGAGAATGGGCTGAGCAGATGCTCGCGCTTCAAAGCCGTTTGCAACGGAACCGCTGGAGTCGCGGTGGCGAATGCTGATGTACATGTTTTATTATCCTGATTGTGAGGTTAAGGGCCCCGAAGATAAGTGCTCATTAGAGTTGTTCTAAGGGGGTGATTGATAAGGCCATAAGACGTGGATGGGCGGATCAGTTGCCTTGCAATAGCGATCGGCTTAGCTGTGCTCAGCGGCAAAATTTTTGTCTACCAACTTCGTAGCCATCGTAGTCATAAATTGACTCGTACCAGCATTCTTGATAATTTTGCCGTGGTTGGTATCTCTCTTGATAGCCATAATCACGTTCGTAATAGCGCTGTTGTTCGTTCTGGTATTGGCGCTCTTGGTCAAATGATTCTTGATCGCCAATGTAGCCACCTGCTGCTGCCCCGGCGGCGCCACCGATAACGGCACCATTCAGGCCGTCGGCAGCAGCGCCGATAGCAGCACCGCCCAGCGCACCAATGGTGCCATACCGTTGTCCCAGGGGAGTGGCGCAACCGCTCAGTGCGAGTACGCTGATAAGGCCGAGAACAAGCAGTAGGGGGCGAAGCAATTTGTTTCTAGCAAGATTGGCTTTGTTCATAAGTTTCTTCCTCGGTTCGTAATTTGGTTTGTGGGTGAGTTTGTTTGTGGCTTTCTGCTAGCTAAGGAACAGTTAGCGACAAACTCGTCTGTGGTAGGCCACGTAGCCATATCGGTCATAAACCGGAACGTACCAGCATTGATATTGAGGGCGTTGATAGTAAGGGGGGCGATAATATTGCCGCGGGTAATAGGGCCGTGGATAATATTGCTGATTGGGCCAACGTCTGTTTTGGTTATAGCCAGAGCCATTGCCTCGTCGGTTATAACGGTAGTCGACTTGGCTGAAGGATGAGGCGTTGATAAATGTATCGCCTTGTTCTTCTGCTGCGCAGTATGTGCCGCTAAGTCCGCTGAAAAGAGCAAGGATAGCTACTAATAGCCACTTTAGTTCTTTTCTTGTTTGGGAAAAATAGTCTTTACTTTTCATGTGTTGTTCTCTGTTTGATGGTTTGGCCTGAGATTTAGGTCTTTAGCTAGAGAGCAACTAGTTTGTTCAGCTATATTGCTAAGAAGCTAAAAAACACGACCGGGTCGCAGACGGATGTTGAGCATGAAGCTCATAGGATTGGAGCCGTAAATTGGCTCAAGTTCATTGGGCACGAGGTAACCGGTGACATCGAAACCAAGGCCAATTCGTATGGCGGAAGAAGCATAGACATCTCGCGCATAGCCAGCAGTCAGGGCGCAGACTGTGCTATTAGCGGGGCTTATAGCGCTTGTGCTGTGCAGGTCTTCGTGTCCGGAGAGCTCGTGTTCCAGACCTGGGCGACCGTAGATATTGGTATCGGTTAGACCGGGCTTGTTGACGCACTCACCTCTGCCGTAGAGGTAGTTGCGATCGTAAAAGTTGATTGTTCCTTCGAGTAAACCGCCAGTTAAGGTGCCATGCTGTTCTTGGTTGTGACCAAACACTCCTGAAACGGCAGTATAGCCACCATCAAAGCGTTTGGAATATTGAGCAAAAACGGTATAGCGTTCCATGTCGCCGGGGTGCAATACTTCAGCGTTGTGCACAGAGGCGTATGATGCTCCGAGCACCCAGTTTTCTGTAGGTGCATACTGTGCCCGCACTGAAAAACTATCAAAACTACCACTTTCGACGATGTAGCGATTTTCGCCTGGTTCTTGACCGCGGAATATCGAAGCACCAAGCCGCACTTTGCCAATATCAACGCCTGCGCTAAAAACGCCGTTAGTAATATGGCCAGCGTCCATGCAGTGATGACATAGTGGCACTGCTGGGTTTTCCAAGGCTGATGCTCGGTGCATGAAGGCTGTTGGACCTTCTTCTCTGTCGCCCGGTAGGCCGAAATAGAGATAGTAGCGGAAGTTTTCTGAGAGTCGCTGAGTAAAAGAAACTGACAGCTCGGAGAAGAGATTGTGGGGATGCTGAGCATCGACGATTTCTCGCCCGGCGTAAGTTTCTCCTGTCTGAAAGAGCTGAGGAACGCCTCCTGGTGGGGTGGTGAATGGCTCAGCTGTAAGCATGGCGCGAAACTGGAAAGCAGAGTTTCCCCACACTGGCAATTCGCATGAGGCCATTAGCCAGTTTTGTGATTGAAAGGCCGATACTCCGCGGGGTCCTCCTTGACTATTGAAGCTAGCTTTTAGCTCAGCATGTGCCATACAGCGAGCCTTGTCTTCAAATAGATTGAAGTGCCACATGTAGGCTGGGCTATCGGCGGGAATTAGGCTAGTGCCGGAACCAATGGCAGTCATTCGTTCATAGGGGCCGCCAAAGTTTGAAAACATTGGCTCGGTTTTTAGGTAGTCACCGTCACTATTGTTGTGATGATGGTGCTTATGTTTATTGACGTCATCAACCGGCTTGCTCATATCGTGCCCTGGCATGGTGCTCATGTCGTGTTCTGGCATTTTGCTCATGTCATGGCTTAAGGCTTGTTTGCTAGGCTCTTTGCTAGGCTCTTTGCTAGGAATAGAACTACAGCCAGATATGGTAATTAGCAGCCCGATGTAACAAGCTGAGAATAGATTGTTCATATGATTAGCCAGCCTAGAAAGAAAACGCCAGCCAAAAGCGTAAGCGGGACTGCTATGAATGCGAGCAGTGTGGGCGGTTGGCGATAGGGTTGTCGTTTAGCGTGCCTGTTTGTTTTTGCTGTTGTTGTTGTTGGTGTCATGTTGAACTCCATAGATAGCTTGGTGCCAGGCTAGGCCGAGCACCAAGACAAAGTTATGAGGCTTCAGTCAACTACTCGGTCGATTGCTCTAATGACATCGGTAGCTGTCTTAAGACTTTGATATTCTTTGATTTCAGAAGTCGCAATCCCAGTATTGCAAGCAGTTTTGCCAGTTTGGAAAATTTTGCCTTAGCCAATCTTTGGCCATATTTTCGGCTTGATCATGGGCTTGTTTGTCATGGTACTGATTTGGTCGGCTTTCGCACAGACTGTGTCGCAGTTCTACCCACGGAGTGCAATGAAGTTGGTCTTGGCCATCCATGACGATAACTCGCAGTTCTCTATTGTTGTGAGCCAATTCAAACGTAGTAGTAAAACGACGACGCAGTGAGAAAAAGGCGCGGGTAGTAGCGAAATCGTTGCAGATGTAAATATCGGCACGATTGCGACCATTGCTGTCGACCAGTTCTTGCCAGTGTGGATGGTCGCTTTGTCTTACCTGCCAACCTTCGGGCAAGCTAACTTCGCAGGTGTATTTATTAGCAGGGCCGACTCGTTCAACTCCCCAAGTTGCTAAATCGCTCCAGGTGGCAAATCTGATTTCGTTAGGCATTGTTGCTAAGTTAGGAATGTTTTTCATGGTTTGTTCTCTCTTGATTGAATGAAGATTGGAATTTTTATGACAGCAATCCCTGGCTGCCATAAAGGGACAGTTATGCCACCACATCCAGTGATTGCAGTACAGCAGTCTCGATCTTAATCGCTTGAAACTAGTTCAAATCTCCACGGCAGATGCGCGGAGATAGCAAGTGAAGATAGAGCGATTGGTTGTTTTTACGGTGTAAAAGCTTGCTCAAATAGGAGGAGATGTAAAGTGGATATATCTGAACCTAACATCCTCTCCTGTGCTACAGAAAGAAAAACTATTACTAATTTACTTACTCTCTGCATATTGGTCTGTATCCAGCTAGCGGGCAGCTGACGATTCCACCAAAGCCGGCGAGACACTTGCTGCTGTTGCCGTGTGGCTGAGTTTGTCCTCGGCAAATTTGAGATCGACGAATAGGCCATCTAGCTCAGGCGGCAGCGAGTCTTTGAAGTAATGTCGATTTCTACCGGCCAGCAGCAACAGGGCTTTAACTCCGCGGTTGCGCGCTTGAGTAAGGGCTTCGTTACTCAAGAGACCATGTTTTTCCAATGCCTCTACAGCCGACATGTAGCCAGACATAATCATTTGCCACTTTTCTCTGCGGGTCATACTAAATTTGAAAGAGCCGTAGAGCGGAGCGGGTGGGCTGATGACGATGCGGTCGTGATTGTCGGCTAAGGTAATGCCGTCCATTCTCAGGCTTTCGCGATCGTGGCTGATGATGCCATAGACTTTGTCGATCAGCTGATGCAGGGTGCTTTTGTCTTCTCCCACATTGACTACGACTAAGTATGAGTTCTCCATGGCAAAAAGTGATTGCGGCACTGAAATGGGGCAGCGACCTTCGGGGCCGAGGCCGCCGTCAATGAGCAGGTGTTCTTCACCGCTGTCACTCTTCCAAGCCACTGGGTCAAGCAAGATTGGCACAGCACAAGTAGCTCGCACGGCCATGCCAATTGGTATTGGTTTTGCTGCCACTTTCAGCAGTGTTCCGTCTTGCTGTTCATGCCAGACACCGTCTTTTGTAAAGATCACTTTGGCTTGGTGCGAAAGTGCTACGGTGCAAAAGAGACTGGGCCAATCTTTGATGCGATCGTCGAAGTATTGGCCCATCAGTGCGGCGTCGAGTGCGCCTTCCAAAGGTGGGGGATCCACAGCCTTTGGCTCACGCAGAGCCTGGGTGAGGAATTTCACAAGAGAGACCCGCCGAACCACTAGTTGGTTGAAGTCGGTGTCTAATACTTGTGCCAGTAGGTGCGTGACATCTGCATTGGCGCTGACCAACGCTGCTGGAATTGAGCCGCCGCTTACCCCTGTAATTGAGCGAAAGCGGCGGAAATTTGCCTGGGCTAAGACTAGTAAAACTCCGGTGCCAAATAGAATTGACCTCGAGCCACCGGTGCCGATCAGCAGATTGATGTCTTGGTTGTGATTGCCTTCATTTTCTTCGTTGTTCATGGAATTTCTCCTGGAAAAATGTTAGGCCAGCAGTAGTAGCGGGCAATTTGGTATCTTTTTTTGTTCACGCTTTCTCCGGTGCTACAGTGGGTTCGACCGCTGTTGGTGAAGCGGCTGTGGTTTCTGGCTCAGCTTTTGTCACGGGCTCTGCTTTTGCCTCTGGATTCGCATCTGAATTTGCATCTGAAGCCTTTGCTTCTTTTGCTACTACTGTCGCGCTAGTGTCAGATTTCGCCTTTTCTGCCCCAGGAATTACTTTTGGCACTTTACCGATGAAGAAATCCGTAATCAGTGGTTTGGATGGGTCCATGGCGTACTTGCCTAGATCTACCTTGCCTATTTCTTGCACTGATCTAATTACAGCTGCGTCATCGAGTGGGTGTAGGGCATACATTGCCGGGTCGCTCACCCCTGCTGCTTTCATTGATACCACTACTGAGTCGGTGTAGAAGTTACCGCTGGTACTGCCTGCAGGCTGAGTGACAATCCAGTGAGCGGCTTCGGCCACGATTATTGCATCGCGACAGTAGGGAACAGTTTTTGCACCACCTAGTTTGTTGCGCACGGCAGCTGTATCGACAGTGGTTTCTGGCCAGAGCGAGTTGACAGCAATGCCATCGACTTTGAATTCGTCGGCAAAGCCCATGGTTAACATGCTTTGTGCATATTTTGAAACAGTGTACGTAAACTTGAACCATTCAGGGTCAAGATTAAGGGCTGGCGAGATATTGAGAATATGCGGGTTTGCGCTGTTTCTCAAATGGGGCAAGGCATGTTTAATAGTCATGTAAGGGCCCCTGACATTGACTGCAAACATCAAGTCAAAAAGTTTCATCTCGGTTGACTCAACGCCGGTGAGGCTAAGCACTCCAGCGTTATTAACTAAGATATCGATGCCACCAAATACTTCGACAGTTTTGGCTATAGCTGCTTTGACTTGTTCTTCATCACGCACATCGACTTGCAGGGCAAGGGCTTCGCCTCCAGCTGCTATCACTTCTGCTGCTGCAGTGTGGATGGTGCCGGTGACTTTACCATCAGTGCGTTCTTCTACGGTCTTGCCTGTTATTACAATTTTGCAGCCATGCTTTGCTAATTCAAGAGCGATGGCTAGGCCGATGCCCCGTGAGGCACCATTGATAAATACTACTTTGCCTTTTAGGCTTGTGTCGTTAGTGTTCATTTTTTCCGTCCTAGCAGATTTTGCTGAGGTTGATTTAATGCCGTGTACGGCGGATGAGACTTTTGAAGAGTCTCGGTGATTGGCGTTCCTTTCTTGAACTTATGAGCTTGAACTTGTGAGCTTGCGGCTTCTCGTTCTTGAGTTGGAGGCGCTAAAAACTGCCGAGCGTCTCTATTTCTCTAGTATTTGAGAAAGAAGATGTTATTAGGAGCAGATTGATTAGTTTTGATTGAAGCTCTTGGGCAAATTGAGAAAGAAAACACTCTTCAATATCACTGAACTAGAGGCTGTTTGACAATTGCAAAGCGGCGTAAACAGAGCTGTTTAGCTAATTACTCTCACATGTTATGTGATTACAAATGACGTTGGTATTAGTGTCTCAATCAGTGGCGACAAAGCGTCGCAATGAAAAGAAATGTATGGCCTTTGGCTTTGTCATGGTGTGGCAGCTGCTGCAAGAGTCTCTTTGTACTTTAGGTAAATCGGCCCGTATTGGCCTAGAAACTTTTGCGATTGATGTCTTGCATCAAGCCATCGAGTGAATTATTTTCATCGGAACCGCGCAGCACATCTTTGTCGTTGAGCGCTCTCTGGGAGCCTGCTGGTGCCCGAAATTCGGCAGGAGAGAGGTTCACTTTTGTAATTTTGGTTGTCTGTAGCATGAATTGTCTATTCTTGCCTTTGCGTTCCAGTTGAAATGACAAGGGCAGGTCGCCCAAGGCGGGAAAATTGTACTGTTGCCTGAGGAAGGCTAGTACCTGGGGCGGATAAGGTAGGTCTTTGGTCGTCAGCATTTTTGCATCCAAGAGAGTATCAATACCTTTCTCTATTTTCTCTTTTTTGGTCAGTTTTTTCATTGTAAATGATCGACATTGCAGGCCTAAAACCTTCTCTTTTGGGCCTTCATCAAAAGGAATGCGGGGGAAGGAAAAACCCCAAAATATTATTGAAATACGCAGCATATGCCCCTCATATTTGTTCAAAGGGGTTTCGAAAAGTCTATTGGTTTTGGCGTTGTAGATTTGCACTTTCCATTCTGGTGCGCGAGCCGTAATGGTTACACCATTGGCTGGATTGGACCAGCGGAAGCCTTCTTTGCCAAATGAGAACACAGTGCCTGCTCCGTAGATCTGGCTGCTTTGTTCTAGGCGCCAGCAGTCCATTGCGTTGGCTGCTGGTGGTGCAACAATCACTAAGACTGCCGCTATTGCTAAGACTGATGATGCGGTCTGCTGGTAGTGATTCATTATCTATGAGTATTTATGAGCTACGAGTTTAGAGCAGCTGTAAACAGCTCTAGCCTCTGAGCAAGATCACTTTCTTCTATGGCGGCAAAAGAGAGAATGAACTCTAGCTCTCTGGCCTCTCCGGCATAATAGTTCTGGGTGCTTGTCATCGGCAGTCGACTTGAGGCAATGGCTTGCTCGACTGTTGCTGCTTTATAGTGGTCTTTTAAACGCACAAGCAAGGCTAGGCCTGCGCTTTCTGCTGCTATATAGCTGGTATCAAAGGCTTTTGGTAGAAGGCTCAATAAATTTTGCCTGCGCACAGCATAGCGAGAGCGCTGTTTTCGGATTAGCTTTTCTAGGTGGCCTTCGTTGATGAAATCGGCAAGGGCTGCTTGCTCGACTAGGGAGACGTCTCTTTCTACTAGGCCTTTTGCTGCCGACATAGCTTCGACTAGGGCTTCAGGAACTACCATAAAACCTATTCTGGAGACCGGAGCCATGGCATTCCACAAACACGAAAGATAGATGGTGCGATCATTGCTATCCATGCCTTGAAGCGACGGCAGGGGTCTGCCGTCATAGCGAAACTCGCTGTCGTAGTCATCTTCGATAATATACGCTTGATTCTTTGCCGCGTATTCTAGAAGTTGCTTTCGTCTATTCATCGACATTACAGCCCCAGTAGGAGCTTGATGCGAAGGGGTGACGTAAATCAAACGTGGTACGGTTTTTAGTTCTTTTAGTTGCTCGACTATTAGGCCTTGATTGTCTACGCCAATTGGAGCTATTTGGGCGCCGTTCGCTAAAAATTGTTCTCTTGCCGCTGAGAAGCCAGGCTCTTCGATGGCTACTAGGTCGCCTTCGTTGAGAAGTAGTCTAGAGAGCAGGTCTAAACGCAGATTGCGTGAGGCAAAAGTAATTAGACGATCATGGCTGACTTTGACTGCTCTGGCTCTGATCAGATAAGAGGCATATGCTTCGCGCAAGGGCTGATAGCCAAATGGTTCTGGCACATATTCCATTTCTTCTTTTGAGGCGGTATGGCAGTGCCTTACTAGTAGCTCACGCCAGGTATTCAGTGGTAGCTCGCGTAAAAGCGGGCCGAGATACGAGATCGTGGTTGAAATTTGTCCGGCCTCAAATCGTTGCTGCAGGCGATTGCCGAATTGAGATAGATGAAGAGTTTTGTGCACCTTGTCTCGTGGCGGCAGCTCCTCTGATTGACCGGGCAAATGGGCGCATACGCGAGTGCCTGAGCCCATTTCGGAGATTACATAGCCTTGAGCGGAAAGTTCGTCTATTGCCCGCGCCGCTGTAGAACGCGATATGTCTAGGGCCTTGGCAATGTCACGCACTGAGGGCAGAATTACTCCGGGGCTGAGTAGTTTTTCTATAATTGCCTCTTTTAGGGCGTCGGCGATCTGCCGCGAGGCCGGAGCGGCAGAAGTGGGGTCTAGAGCTAAATCGAGTCTATCAATTTGCATCGCAGTCATGACCTGAGTGTTTCTTGAGTTCGGCGCTAAAGGTCTTCACAACATTGTCGATTGTGCTTTGGTCGACTGAGGCAAATGGCACTATGTATTGTCTATTTTGGGTTGCACCTGCGTAGTAAGGTTTTGTGCTCATGAGGTTAAAGCCGCTCTTGTGGGCTGCGTGTTCGATTGCATGGTCGACAAATTCTGGGTTGAAGTTGAGAATAAAGTGGGTGCCACCGCCATCGGACAGTGGTTCAACTAAATCTTTGAGATAGCGGGTAATGGCTAAAACTAAAGATTGCCTGCGCTGGGCCAGCGCTTTTTGCGTTTGTTTGAGATGCTTTTCTATGTGTCCATCATTGATGAAGTCAATCAAGGCTAATTGTTCAAGCAGTGGTAGGTGTCTTTCTAGATAGCTTTTGCCTAGGGCTGCTATGTTCACCATACAATCGGGAAATACGACAAAGCTCAAGCGCAGTGACTGATACAAAACTGTCCAAAAAGAAGCTACGTAGATGACGCAATCATATTGGTCTAGAGCTTTTAGTGAGGGTAATATCGGTCTGCCGTAGCGAAATTCGTTGTCAAAGTCATCTTCAACTATAAAGGCACCGGTGGCGGCGGCGTACTCTAGAAGCTCATGACGGCGGGGCATGCTCATTACGTACCCTAGTGGGTCTTGGTGCGAAGGTGTGACGTAAATAAGCTTTGGGGGCTTGGGTAGGCGTCTCAAGGCCGCTACTGAGAGGCCTTCTGCATCGACTTCAATGGGCGTAATTTTTACTCCCATTGATTCAAGAGTATTTCTATTTTCAGGATAGCCAGGCTCTTCGTAGGCAACTATGTCGCCTGGATCAAGAAGCAGGCGCCCGATCAGTTCTAGTCGCAACTGTTTAGAGCCGAAAATGCAGACATTTTGCGCGCTACTAGCTATAGAACGTCGTCTTTGAACGTAGGCGGCGATTGCCTCACGCAGTTTTTCTAAGCCCAGTGGTTCGATCATTTCAGCCACTTGCTCTTCGCGGCTGACGTCGCAATGTTTGATCATGAGCGTTTTCCATTCGCGCATGGGTGAAAGCTCAAAGGGAGTGCCACCGTATTCAAGTGCTGGTACGTGCACATGTTCTGTTGCTTGCTTGTGGCCAACCTCAAAAATAGTGCGGCCCCGTTCTGAGAGCGGCAATGGCTTAAAACTTACTGAACGGTTAGATGGCGAGAGAAAAGCTGCGGCCATATCTCCCAGGTCGCCTGGTAAAGTGTTGGTGACGAATGTTCCCGAGCCAGACTGGGCTACAACCAAGCCTTGGGTGTTCAGGTCTTCGTAGGCCTTAAGAATAGTAGAGCGTGACAATTTCAAAGTCTCCGAAAGCTCTCGAATTGAGGGCATCGGTTCCCCGAGCTTGAGTCGGCCTTCCAGAATAGCTCTGCGCAGGGCGTCCGAGAGGCGCCTGTAAAGCGCCACATTAGACTTATATTCTAGGTATATAGCAATTGCCATGGCAGGCCTTATCTCAGGTTTGCCTAACACGATAGCAGATAGTTCTCAATCAACAAAGCGATATAGCTGGGCAGGCTTGCGACCAGTTTTTTGCCACTCTTTGCTGGGCTCGACAATGCCCTGCTGTAAGATTTTGCGCCTAAAATTGCGTTTGTCTAGACTTTCGCCAAGAACAGCTTCGTGAACCAGCTGCAGTTCTGTCAGAGTGAATTTTTCTGGCAATAGCTCAAAACCAACATTACTGTAATCAAGCTTGTTGGCAATTCGCTGGTGGGCGTATTCAATAATTGATAGATGATCAAAGGCTAACTGTGGCAGCTTACTTAATGAAAACCAGGCGGCGTCTGCTGCATCTGTTCCCGATCTGAGAATATGGCTGTTGGCGACAAGAGCATAATAGGCCACTGTTATGACCCGACCGCGTGGATCGCGCTTTGGTTCTCCGAAAGTATAGAGTTGTTCAAGGAAAACTCTTTCTACACCAGTCTCTTCTTGCAGTTCTCTATTGGCAGCAGCGTCTATTGATTCGTCTTCGAGGACGAAACCGCCAGGCAAAGCATAACTGCCTCTAAATGGTTCGGCTAGGCGCCTGATTAAAAGTACGTGCAGTTGTTTGTCGAGGATAGTGAACAGCACTATGTCGACTGTGATTTGTAGTTTCGTCATTGCAGTTATTGCACCACTAAATTGGCTTTTTCTCTAGCAATGCCAATGGTAGCATCAGTGCCAGAGTTGAAATCTAGATAGTCTGCTTCCATTCCGTCAGAGAAGATTACTCCGCCGCAAGGCATTTGGGATTCTAGTATTAGTGGTTCTGTGGGATTAATTGATCCAACTACAATGGCGGCTTGCGAATGTAAGCTGATAAATGGTTCGCGCACAACAAATAACAGCCGCTCTTCCTCCCAGGTCATTGGCACCGGTTTTAGTGGCTTGCCGCCCAGAAATGAGCTGATGGCGCTGGTTTCGTTGAAGACTGAAGACAACCAGCCGGTGCTTCCTGCTCCAGTGGAGACAATAATGCCACTGGAAGATTGATTTTCTTGGTGTTGGCCGTGATTAATATGATAGCGAGCAGATATGTGTGAACTGGCTCCGATAAATAGATCGTTGAAGGCCAATAGCCTCTGGCCATCTTTGAGTTTTGCTTCAGCCATACTAACCGAGCGTACTTTTGCTTTTGCTTCTATGGCTAGTTCTAGAGCGGGCTTTAGTTGAGTTGGAAGAAAGGGAATGAGGATACCGTCAAAACGTTCGGCATCAGGGTTGACTGCAATGATTGGCTGCCCACCCACATATTTTGCCGTGTTTGCCACTAGGCCATCCTGACCGAGAGTGATTACCAGATCTGTTGCTGCAAAAACATAAGTAGGAATGAGGCTGCGATCGAGCACTTGAATCTTCAAGCCACACTCAATAGTGCGCCTTACTGCCGTTAGTGAGCGCTGGTAGGCATCGTGCTCAAGTAAATAAGAATTGAAATCACCACCGCTATGTTCAATATAAAATTTAGCCTGTTCTCTGGTATTGAAGCGTTCGACTAGTTCGTCGAGGCGTGTTTTGCGTGTTACCAGCACGATTTTGTCGAACATTGCCTTGTCCTCTCTATCTTCGTTATCCTCTTTATCCTCTATTGGTGCTGTTGCTCATCAGGCTGCGCAGGAGGTCAGGAGAGATATTCAATTCACCAATTTTTTCGGCATTGTTAGCCAGCTCGTGAAAGGCCATGGCAATGGTATTTTTAGCATCGCCACCTTGAGGATTTAGCATCATCAGTAAGCGCCAATCGAGGTCTTGCACTGGATTGATTACGGCCTTGAGGGCGTAGGCTCTGCTGTCTGCTTCTTTGCGTTCATTTTCAGTTTTTTGATCGGTTAGTAGCGCTCTTTGTGTTTCTAGCGCAATTTCGCCTTCCATTTTGCGTTCATGCAGTTCTCTTTGTTTGCTTTGCACTAAAAGATCTGTCTGCAACTCATTTTCTTTCAGCTTACGCTCTTGTTCTATGGCCGAATTACGCCGAGTGTAAATGGCCTCATCAGCTTTGCGATTAAGTGCCTCTCGCGCTTCTGCCTCAAGTGCTTTGGCCATTTCGGGAGTAGGCTTGAGAGAGAGTATAGCCAGGTTGAGAATTTCTACCCCTAGTTGGATCACTTCTGGGCTGGCCTTTAGCTGCTCGAGGACGATGCTTGTAAGCTGGTCAGAGTGCACTAAGCCTTGGCGCAGTGGTAGCCGTTGTATTTCGGCACGAATCAGTGTTTGTAGATCGTATATAAGGCGTTCTGGCAGTTTTTGATATTGGTCACTTATATAGCGACCGCTGGCATCAATGGTGAAGTCGAGCATAGCTGCTGCCTTTTTTGCATCAACAATACGGTAGGTCAGTTGTCCTTGTACTGTGATGGTCTGAAAGTCTGCTGTGGGCTCATTGAAGACAAAGGGAATGTTGGCACTGGCTAGGGAAACCAGGGCGATGGTTGAAGCTGGCTGAAAGTAGAAGAACGACAGACCAGCTCCCTCTCTAGCTAAGTGTCCCTGGGAGAAGTGCAAAACATAGTCGGTGGGATTTGATTTGCGATAGCTGATGCCTAACATGATGCAATCCTCGATTTGTATTGAGGGATTTATTTTTTTGACGATTTAGTTTTTTGTATTTAAGTGTGCTGTTGACACTAATATAGTGTTGTTTTGACACTTTGTCAAGTTGTGAGATGTGGTCAGGTTTTTTGCTACTTTTCTGACTTCGCGGTAGAGAGTTGCAGTGACTGGTCTTGCGCGCGAAATTACGGATTGGTGGTAAGGCCGGAAAACGGTTGTATTTCTGACTTCGCGGTAGAGAGTTGCAGTGACTGGTCTTGTGCGCGAAATTACGGTTTGGTGGTAAGGCAGGAAAACGGATGTATTTCTGACTTTGCGGTAGAGAGCTGCAGCGATGGGTCTTGTGCGCGAAATTCCGGATTGGTAGTAAGGCAGGAAAATGGTGGTATTTCTGACTTCGCGGCAGAGAGCTGCAGCGATGGGTCTTGTGCGCGAAATTCCGGATTGGTAGTAAGGCAGGAAAATGGTGGTATTTCTGACTTCGCGGTAGAGAGTTGCAGTGACTGGTCTTGTGCGCGAAATTCCGGATTGGTAGGGAGGCAGGAAAATCGTGATAATTCTGACTTTCTCACAGCGACCAGCAGGCCGTGCCAGCAAAATTCCGGATTCGCGTTAGGGCAGAAGAAAAGCATTTTTTCTGACAACCACTTTTTCATTCTAAATTTCGTTGAGAATTTACCCCATTCATTGAACTAATTCACCAAATCTATCGTTATTACTTTTATGACACTTGCGATTAGAACAAGGAGGTGCCCATGTCTTGTGTTGAGCAGATTATTCGCTTAATTGAGAGCCTTGCTAAAGGAGTTCTATTTGCAACAAAGGATTGTTTGAATTTCGGCCTTCGAAATGCTGTAGATAAGGCCCTTTCTCGCTTGGTGAAGATTGGCTATATCATGCGTATTGCCCGAGGCGTTTTCGTCAGGCCTGAGTCTGCGCTGATTGTTTACGATGTTAGAGATATAGCCGCATTTAAGGCTGCTGTTTTCAACAAGACTATTGCCACTCACGGAGTGGATCTTGCCCATCGCTTCGGCTTAGTTGACGAAGCCAATAAAGAAGCGGTGTTTTACGTTGGTGGCTGTTCAAGTTCTTTCGATAGCATTGTCCAAAGAGTCCATTTTAAAAGGGCTAGTGCAAAACGCATTGCATCCGGTGAAAAGACTGTTGGCACTTTTATAAGAGCGCTTTGGCATCTTCGTTTGCCTGAGCCAACTGATGCTGTGCAAAAGGCGGTAATGAGCTTAGCCGACACCGAACAACGCGATCTGATGCGATCAGCCCATCTCATGCCTGGTTGGTTGACGACGCAGGTACGTTTGCTTCTTTCTGCTGCTTAGATAAACGTGCCAAAAATCTGCCAAAACTTTGACCGTATTCGGCCAAGACTTTGAGTTAGATTGTCTTTGTCGATGACGTTACTAGAGTTTTTGAGGCCTGAGCAATGAGTTTAAGACTAAAGATAGCAATCTCTTGTTTTACAATCGCCTGCGTTAATCTGGCTAGTTTTGGTAATCTGGCTGGCAATGCTGCTCTTGCTCAGGGCGCTCAATTCGATACTGCTTCTATTCTTAGTGCCGCTGCTCAAGGCTTAGGTCTAACAAGTGGCCGCCAACCTTTACCAGTTGTTTCTACTGGTTCAGTCGACATCAATAGTTGCGACATGCCGTTCTTGCGCAGTGCAGGCGGGTCTGGTGCCTTTCCTGGCAGCTCTGGAAGTGGTTCCGCTGGAAGCGGCGGCTCTGGCGGCAACCCTATCACTCCGGCCCCGGCTCTACCCCCAGGCTACGTGGGCATGACCAATACTCACTCCGGCGACTACATGGGCTACATTCCACCAGGTGGCAATCTTTATGATTGGTCTCGCGGAGCCTACGGTCTCACCCCCGGCCAAGAGGCAGAAGCTACGTACCTATGGAGCAGCGGACAGTTGGCCCAGGGTTATAACAGTGGCATGTTCGCCGGAACCGGTATTAGCTTGGGCGGCCCTTAGCAAAAAACTGCTTGAGTAAGTCGCTGCACTCGGCTTCTAGTATTCCACCCAGTACTTCTGGAATGGGGTAGATGCGTTTACCTGTATAAAGATTGAAGGCCGAGCCTAACGCTCCCGAAAGCGGGTCGTAGGCCCCAAAAACCACTTTTGACACACGGCTTTGGATAATTGCCTCGGCGCACATTGGGCAGGGCTCTAGGGTCGTATAGAGCACTGTGCCGGCTAGTCGCCATGTTCCTTTGATAGTGGTTGCTTGGCGCAGTGCCACAATTTCAGCATGGGCCGTGGCATCGTTGAGCAGCTCTTTGCGGTTTTGGCCTGTACAAATTAGTTGGCCATTTTCGACAATGACGGCGCCGACTGGAATATCTCTGGCTGTTTTGTCAGATTTATCACAAGTTTTCTGAGTCTCACCTAAATTCTGAGTTTCTCCTGCCGCCTTTAGCGCCAAAAGCATCCATTCTTGGTCGGTTTTGAGAATTGCCATAATTATTTTGATTTTTTTCTGAAAATCTGTCGAGAAATTTTGGGGCCAGTATATATGCGTATGTCAAACAACGGAAGCGCTAAATCAAGAGCAGGGGTGTATCGAGATTTAGACTGTGGAACTAGCAGGGTCAGGGGTGTCCTTGTTGAAGAAACAACCGTTAGTACAGTGTTAATACAGTGAAAACGCAAACTGCCAGACAGGGGTGTAAGGCAGTGAGCGAAGCGAACTAAAGGAGACGCACTACTTATCCGATTTTTTCTTTTAATATTCGAACCAATAATATTGGAACAGGATGCGAGCGACAGACAAGTTGCTCGCATCTTTTTCACTTAGAGGTATTTCTTGGTTACGCCAAGGTCTAGAGCAAAACGATAGCCAATCAATTTGTACAGCAGTTTTGCCGCTAAGAAATTAGGTGCGTGCAAGCCCTTGATTGGAGAGAGTTCGGTGATATCGGCAGCTACGACGTTTTTGCGAACACAAACGAGTTTAATTACTTCCATTAGCTGGTACCAGTCAATGCCTCCTGGTTCAGGAGCACCAGTTGCCGGCATCACCCCGCAATCAAAGGCGTCTACTGAAATTGAAAGGTAGACATCGTTAGAAAGAGTATTGATGATTTCGCTGACGTCCCACTTGTTTTGATTTCTGGCCCAGAAGATGCTTATGTTTGGCTCTTCTTCTTCCATCCAAGCTACTTCTTCCCAGCTGATATTGCGAATACCGACTTGGGTCATGGCCGGATTGGCTAGAGCTTTGTAGACTTGGAAGCCTACTGAAGCGTGGCTATGCGAATTACCCTCGTATGATGAGCGCAGGTTGCTGTGGGCGGCAATTTGCAAGACTGAAAGATTGGGATATTTTTCTAGGCAACCTTTGACCCCGCCGAGGGTTAGTGAATGTTCGCCACCTAGCAAGATGGGGAATTTATCGCTATGTATTAGAGGCTTGATTGAGTCGGCCAAGGCGCTAAATGCATCTTCACTTTTAGTTTCGCTAGTTGCTGCTTCAACTTGCACCGCTTCCATGGTGTGAATGCCGATCTTGAACGGCTCAATCCATAGCTCATCATCAAATAATTCTACTTGTTGACTAGCCTCAAGTATGGCATTAGGACCATCTTTTGTACCTTTGCCGTAGCTGGTTGTGGCCTCATACGGAACTGGCAAAATCGCTACTCGCGAGTTGTCTTTACTAGAGTAGTCTTCGGAAACCCCGAAATAGTTTTTTGAATTGCTTGACGACATTTGACCTTCGCTTTGGAGCGTGCAAAACGGGTACCGGGATCGGTAAAGAGGGTGCCTGCCAAGGGTTGGCGAGTTCCCATAAGAAAGTCCAGGTTTTATAGCATTTTATAGATACTATTGGCTACAAGCTGCTGCTTTGCAACTCGGCTGGCGTTGATAACTACGGCCATCGGGCAGCGGAAGGGTCATGCTAGACTTTTGCTCTGTGATTTTTTATCTAGGTTGAAGAAAGATAGTCATGATTAAACTCGAAAAAGCCAATCAAATTAGAGTCTTGCGAAAATCTATGAGATTTTGTCGCTTACCGCTCGTGTTGGCCTCGCTTGTCACTGCTTTTATTACATTGCAGCCAGCCCATGCACTTTTCTTTGGTTACAATCAGCAAGCTGAAGCTTATAAACAGCAGGGTGAAGCTGCTCAGGAAGCTCAAAATTATGATATGGCTGTCAATTATTTCACTAGCGCTATTAACTGCCTGCCTTATGACGCTGCTCAGAATCTAGCCGATCTTTACTATGTGCGCGCCATTGCTACTGACGCCACTGGTCAATACGATAGGGCCACTCGTGACTGGCAGGCCTCCCACGATAATTTCCAAAAGTGTGTGGACCAAGCTCGCTATAATCCTGGCACCAATGTCGCTTACGATAAAGAATACGCCGATGATTTGCAGCGCATGTTGAATTGGCGCTCCACTGAAAATCCCAATACTCCAAACTACATGGAGTGTGGACCAATGAAGCGTTTCGCTGCGCCTTCCAGTATAAAGGTTTTTGTCGATACTACTGAGCAGGCTGGTTTTTCTTACGATTTGCGCTACATGATTTTTCAAGCCATGAATCAATGGTGCAGCTTCTCCGGCTCACCTATTCGCATGGAGCAATGGTCAACAGCTGATGGCGCTAACATAATAGTGCAGAGAGCCAACGCTCCTGGACAAATTGGTTTTGGTGCAGGTGGTCAGACCAACAATCAAGATAGTGTTAATGCCGCCGGACAAGACATTATGACCAAGAGTTTTGTGCGATTGACAAGTCCTGGTTACAATGGCAACAGCATGTCTCAGGTCGACAAAAACAAACTTTATAATTTGGCTTTGCACGAAACTGGGCATGCACTAGGAATTGGCGGTCATTCGCCCTCCGGCCTAGACGCCATGTATTTTAAGGCCCCGGTGCTTAAACTAAGCGACAGAGACAAGGCAACCATGCGCATGATGTATCAGTGATGAAAGAGTATCAGTAGTAAGAACATATTCAGTAGTGAGTAAGAGGCCAGACAATGATAAGTAGTATGAGATCTAGCTGGAAAGTGAGTTTGTCTACCTTCCTCGTAACTGTTTCGCTTCCTGTATTTATTGGTGCTACCGGAATCACTGCAGGAGTAACTGTTGCGGTTGTTGGGCTTGGTTCGTTCGACCCCGTATCAGCTACTCCGGATGTTTTTTCGACTGCCAGAAGCAAATACGAGAAAAAAGACTATCAGGGTGCTCTCAACGACTTCAAAGTCCTCTCTGCCAAATACCCAACTAACGTGCTTTGTCATTACTACATGGCCTTGTGCAACCAATGCTTATCTCGGGTAGGTGAAGCAAAAAAAGAGTATCAATGGGTAATTGCCAATGATAGAGGCAATTTGTCGGGCCAAGCGACAGCTGGCTTGAATCAGCTTTCTGGTCTTAGTGGCGGCTCTGGTTCTTCTGGCTCGGCTACTGCTGGTGCCTATACAGCTATCAGTTCGTCTGCCGGAAGGTCGGCAGCTGGTGGGCAAGTAAAAATGGTGCTGGATTTTTACACCAAGTGGTGCGGCCCCTGCAAGCAGATGGAACCTGCTTTTGAGGCGGCCAAGGGTCGCTACAAGTCGATTTCATTCAAACGTTATGATGCTGAAGATAAAGCTAATGCAGCTCTTGTGAAACAGTTCAATGTCCGTGGCTTTCCTACTATCGTCATGATCGATGCCAAGGGTAAAGTGCTTTATAACGAGCCTGGCGGCTTGCCTGATGAAGAATTGGCCCAAATGATTGACCAGGTCAACGGCAAGTAGCGCGGGCCACTAATAGTGTAGTTCGATACTAATTTTACGACCAGATCTCTATTGAGTTTAAAAATCGCTCGGTGTCAGACGAGTTTACTCGAGAGGCCTCGCCTCCTGCACCAACTATAACCATTTTCTTCTTGGGGTAGTTGCAGTAGAAGCGTAGTCTATAGCTTGTTTTGCCATCTTTCGAGTGGGCTGTTATTTCTCTGCCGCTATAGAGACCACCTTTTAGCGCTAGGGGCACCTTGCTATCTAAAATGGCCCCCCGGTCGGAAAGCCAACTTTGGGTAAAGGCGTCCAGACTGTTTTGTATTTGCAGTGGCTCTGAGTTGAAATTAGAAGTGCGAGCTAGGCTGTTATTACCAGCTGGAGTGGCATTGTTGGAAGAGCCCCACAAAGCTTTTTTGTATTCTATTGGTGCAGAAGTGACAGTTGAAGTTTGAATTGGCAGCGCCGGTAGTCTGAATTCACTGAGGTAATAGACTTGTTTAGAGTCGGCTATAACTCTGTTTTCTCCGGATTGAAAGGGCGCTACAAACAATTGCTGAGAGTAGGATGGCTGGTGGGGTGTGACGGTTCCTGGAAACGATGCTTTGCAGTGTCCGTGGGGCAAAGCAAAAACGACTAGCGGTTTCCCTTGTAGATTCTCGGCATCAATGCTCTCAAAGGCGAAAAAGCCTTTGTTGAGAGTTGCTGTAATGGTGCTGACATTGAGGCAGGTATAGGCTGTAATGGCAAGAAGTGCAAGCAAAATCAGCAATTTCATTTCGCCACCTAGCGGTTATTTTGTAGTTGTTGTCTCACTTGATTAAAGTCGCTGTGAAGCCTATGTCGTAACTCATCAGATTTTCGCTGTTGTTCTTTTCTTGCTGCTTCAAAATCAAACTTGGTGCTTGAATTGCTTAAGCCAGGCCAGGTTGAATTGGTGATAGAGTTAGGCTTGAGGCTCGAAGAACTGCGATTATGAGCAGAACTTCTTTGACTAAGATTATTTGAACTAAAACCATTTTGACCAATATTGCTATTTCGTGAGGCCGGTGCTGCGGCATATCCAGATTCTGGAATAATCTCAAGAGAGTTTTCAAATTGACTGAAGAGCTTCGACTTAAAGAAGTCAGCACTGCCTTGCCCACCCACGAGATAGAGCCTGCGACCACTGGCAATCATGCGACTGCGGAAGTACGTCGCTTGATTGGTCATACCATTTTTGCTTGGTAGCTTACAACTGAGTTGCATAGCGGCATTATTTGTACTGCTAGCATTGGCGATGGGCAGACAGGTCGAGTTTGAACCCTTCATGTTTTTAAGGATAGCGCTAGCAACCAGTTGCATAAATTGCTGTTGCCGCTCGGCACTTTGTATGGCCGAGGGTAAGACAATATAAGAGACTGCCATTACGCCTCCTAAATTTGAGTAGGCATAGTCGACCATGCGAATGCCGTTCACTGTCTCGTATTTTACCTCTGGTTCAGCGGGAAGCATGATGCGAAATAGCCCTTCTGGGAAATAGAGTGACTTGAGATTGTTGCCACCAAAATTGATACTGCTAGTTGCTTTCTTTTGCGCGGTTGTTAATTGCTCAATCGAAAAATTTTCTCCTTTTAGTTTTGCTAATAGGCCTTGTTCGCCCACTAAATGCGCTGCACCTACGGCAATCATAACGGTGCTGTTTTCTGGCAGATTCTTTTTTACATCGCTGAGCATTGATTGATTTCGCTTGTCTAGAATAGCTACCCTTGCAGCCTCTAAGTCTTTGTCTTTGGCTTTGTCTTTCTCTGTGCTATCGACACAACATGCTGCCAGGCCGTCGGCGTCGCCATTCTTCCAGCTGCTTTCAATCTTTTCTAGTTGAGTTTTTGCGTCACGTAGAGAGAGAATACTGCCCAATAATTGTTTGTCTTGGGTCTCCTTGTTGAAGCCACCCATGAGGTTTAGTTGAGAGTCTACCGACTCAAGAGGGATGATTTTCTTGCTGCTGTCGTGGGCGATGGCTAGCAAATGTCTATCTATGCCTAGTTCACTCTTGTAGCCAGCTCTTCGCAGGGCGGCGCTGGTCAATATTTGCGATACCACCCAGGGCTTGTAGGGCTGATACATAGAAAGTGACTCGCCTGACCATTCTAGATATTGGTTTAAGGCGTCTTTGGTCGTATCAGATAGGTGTTCAGAAAGCGAGGCTCCAGGTGGATAAGTTCCAACTCGCTTGAGTGTTTCTATGATTTTTTCGGGACTGATCTGCAGGGCATCAGCTTCGACAAAGAGAATTTTGCTCTCTGCCAATGCTTTTTGCATTTCTAGCGGGAGGGGATAAAAACCAGGTCTAGCCACATGGATAGTACCAACTAAATAAATAGTTTGATTGTCCTTTTTGCACTTCCACAAAAAGATTGGTTTGAGGTCAGTCTTTTTTTCTGTATTGATTTTTGTTTGCGCTGCAGTCTCATTGCTTGTCTGGCTGGCGCTGGGCGATTCTAACGCAGTGCTTTCAAGAGCAAGGCATAGATTGCTACAGCTTAAGGCTAACGAGGATGCTGCCAGAACAGGAAGAAAGATGCCTAATCTTCTTAAACTCATCGATTTGCAACCAGCAAGGAATTGTCGTTAGTTTCGTACCCGCTTTGGCCAAATAAACCACTTTCATCCCGTCGATATTTTATGCTTAGCTTTTTCGCTACTGTTTTGTTTGTTGATACCGAATTTGGTGCTTATGATAAGGTATAGTATAAGCGATAAACCCTTAAAATTCACGAGACGACTTGGCTGCCAGGTTGGCAAAGCCTACGATGCCAGTGGGGCTTACGTATACAGCGTTAGGTTGGACTAGCAATTCATTTGTTCAATGGGTTGTTTTGGCAGAA
>JAGOSY010000044.1 GCA_018062085.1 bacterium
GCATAATGCTTATTATCAGGACTGCCATATTCAGCCACCACCAAACCAACGATCTCGGCTGCAAGAAACAAGAAAAGTGATACCATATTTGAGGTCGGAGGTGGCAACAACAACCACCCAAAATCCGAGTGCGACACGCCCGAGTATTTTTTATTGGAATGGCAGACAGGCTCACGATTTGTGCAAGGCAGCAAAGCCCTTTACCTTGACTGTGTCTGTCTGCCATCTTCCAAAGAAGTAAATATATGGCGAGTCCAGTTATTAACCGACCGGTCTACTAGCATTTAAGAAAAGAAAAACAGGCGAGGATAAAGTCTCCCGCCTGTTTGAATATTGGGTTTACAATTTCTTGAGCATAGTTCTCTGCATAATCCCAAAACAGCCAAACATTAGCTCACATAGCCGAAAGACTGACTAGTGACGATACTTTGTTAACAGAATCAGTCTATTGCTAAGTTAGCATGCGGCTCATGGGGATTTTAGTTTTTTATCTAAATAATGAGTAGAGCTGAGTAGCCCCACTAAAGCTAATAGGTTAGCATGAGATATATGCCCTAAATGATATCTTTCCGCAATAAGCCATGAGGACTTCCAATGACAACAGTTATCAGAAAAGTGACTTTAGTTGGAGCCCTTGGAGCACTAGTAATATGGCTTGCAATGGCTAGCTATGCTAATGAATCTTCAACAGGTGGACCAGTAAAACAGTCTAAAAAATCACAGTTGGCTACCAGCAACCTGACATTTGAGAATACTGTTATGTCAACGGACTCGTCGGACGATCTTAAAAAAGCTCTGGATACGTGGCATAACCACCTCGCACTAGAGGTAATCAGTAGATTTGACAAAGTTAGCCAATCATTAGCAACAGGCGGAGGTCAACGATCTTCACAGATAAACTACACCGTTGAGAACGGTGAGTTAGTTAGCGCTGTAATTAAGAAAGCTAGTGGTTATGCAGCCCTTGATATTAACCTTTTGAACGCGTTGAGATCTCTAAATAAAAGCTCTTTCTTAGAACTTCCAAGGGGATTGTCTTCAATAAACGAAACTATAACGTTCACTCGCGATCTGGGGCCAGCTCCCAAAGCTTCTTACGTACCAACCCCCACTAAATTTCCCAGCTGTTTTCCAAAAACTAATTAAAATGCACTGCATAAAAGAGTCAAACGAGTTGGCTGATGGAAATGGGAGGAGGAGCATTCGCTCCTCCTCCCAAACCGTAGACCTAAGGCACTGGCTTTGTTTTACAAAGAGTCAATGAGATTGGTCATGTATGTCTTGGTATCTGGAAGAAAACTAAGAGCAGTAACAAGCTGTGCATAAGATTTCCCAGGAAAAGTAACCTCGGAAAACACGTTCGCGAAAAGCTCTACATCTCCGCCTACCCATGCATCAAGCTTTGCACCATTTGTGCCCGAGTAAATACCACATACAGTAGCTCCAAGTACATCATTACAAGAATAGCCAGAGTAATTGATATGAGTTGCTGTGTTGAGCGCATACTCAGCATTCTTAGCGGCAGCAAAACCATTGGTACTGGGCAGCGCAGGAGGACTAGAGGATGCTGCCAGAATGTAATCCAACTGGTGTGCCAATTCGTGAGCCGTAGTAGCTTGCTGAAGGTCCGCTGTTATTGGCGCCGAGCCTTCAGTTGTCAGAACCGCTGTTACGAATCGTTCCCGAATAGTTATTCCTGTAACATTCGAAGGGCTTGTTGAGGCAAAGAACGTATCAAATTGACTATAGGTGTCCATGTAATAGAGGTTCGAACCAGCCGCTTGAAAGCGCGCTCTAACGCCCTCATCGATAAGCCGAGCAAAGTCAGCAATAGTGCTATCAGGAGTACCTGGTGTGAAGTTCTTCCAGTAGGTCAGCGGCCAATTTTCGGCGTGCGCCTTGTACTGTTGGCAAAGAACTCCATTGAGTTTGATCGAGCCAAATTTACTACCAACAGTTACATCGTCTCCACCGTTGACTTTGATTACACTATGAACGTCAAAGCCCGCAATCTTATCAATTATCACTTGGCCGCCTTCTGCAGAACCATACCCTTTTGCCAGAAACAACTCTGTCAACCACAAATGAATATCAAGAGGCGCCGTGGCTGCACTGTTCTTTATTTCGATCTTTCCACCTTTACCTCCAATACTTACGCCTCCTTCAGCACTGAATTTAGCACCGGTACCTAAAATCAGCTCAGGAGCTTCGATACTGATGAGCCCTCCATCGCCATCACCAAGACCGTCCGCTTTCATTTCACCATTCACAGTCACTGATTCTGTGCAGTTTATTTCAATTTTCCCTCCCTTTCCATTGTCATAAGCAGTAACCGCTAGTGTCGCTCCCGCCGCCACCGTATATGACTTACTTTGCCATGTGTAAACGTGCCCGCCGTTGCCAGAACCATTTACAAGAGTTGTACGATGCCTGAGTGCTGCACTTTCCGCACCCTTTGCACTGACCAAGATCTGATTGTCGTCGGAACCAATGTCAACGGAAGCCCACTGCGTGACTACTTCCACAGTTCCACCATCACCACCAGATTTTCCATCAGCTGACAAAAGCGTGTTTTCCTCAGCAGGAAGAGTGATTTGACCACCTTCCACGTGAAGTGTTCCACCGTTACCACCATCATCACCACCGTCAGCATTCAACTCTCCACCATTAAGCGTGAGGGTTGAATATCCAGCATTCAATTTGATTGTTCCGCCATCACCTGTTCCGTGAGCAGACACATCGATGTTGATTGATTCCGCCGTAATCCCATACCATGACATTAAGTCGATAGTTCCGCCTGCGCTGTCACCGTCCTGAGCGACCGCCGAAAGTGAAACATCACCGTTGCCAGCACCGATCGTCATGGGAACATTGGAGGTTACGATGACAATTTTGCCACCATCACCACTCGCAGAACCGCCATTAGCCTTCAGATAAGACGGATTGGAGGCGTCAAAGGTAAGGCCTGCTGCACCATAGGCAGTGATATTGATTTCGCCACCGTGGCCGTCAGTTCCTGGAACCGACACATCCAACACAGTTGTTGTATCAGTAGCGCCAATAACTTCGATAGAGCTAGAGTAGCCCTGAATCTCAATCTTGCCGCCGGAGCCGCTGGTCAAACCACCTTTTGAAGAGAAGGAATACTGTTCATCAGCCGTGCCGAATACCAGGTCAGACGTTCCAGGCTGTAGCAAAATATGGCCACCATCACCAGTGTCCTTGCCATCAGCTTTCATGACCACCTTACCAGTATCAGACCGATAAACTGGGTCCATGTAGATCGCGATGAGGCCACCATCTCCATCGTCCAAACCGCTAGCATCAATGGTTACGTCATCGCCGACAAACTGCAAACCATCGCCACCAGTAGCGGAGTAACGAGAAATCTGAATCTCATGATCTTCGTCACCTTTGCACTCGATCTGAGTTTCGCCAGTGTTGAAAACCAGCGGATAGCCAGATATGAATGTCCTGGCATGCGAGCCGTTGCACGAGATTTTTAGCCGCGCAGTTCCAGCTCCATTAAAGCTTACAGGCGCAGCACCACCACCTGAAATGCTTTCGGTATTGTACCAATACAAGAACGATGTCGTGTAGTCATTGTCATATATGCTCACAGAGCCTTTTGGGAAAATCTGAAGGTACGTCGGATAGGCTGAATTGCCGCCACCGTTTGCCTTAATTTCGAGCCCACTCGTACCGGTCAGCGTGATGTTGTTAGCTGCTATTTGAAGCAGCTTCTGAGTATCAGAGACACCACTATCACTGGCAGAAATAATTGTGCCATCAACAGTCTCGATTGTTTCAGCAAGAAGCTGAATAAACGAGCCTGGGTTGGCGCCCGTGCCATCGGCACTCAAAGTGCCAGCAGGCAGCTTGATAGTGCCGTCCTCAGCATTCAGAGTAATCCCGCCAGACTTAGAGCTGGTTCCTTTTACAGAGATGTTACTAGCACTAGTTACGGTAATACCACCGTCGCCGCCATTGGTGATATAGACAGCACCATGAGAAAAGCTGGTTACTTCCGTGGCACCGCCATCAACGGTATCTGTGGTAATTGACCCGTTTACTCCATTGGTTTCATCGGTCCCGCCAATAACGAATTCAGTACTTCCACCAGTGCGGTGGGCTTTGATGATAACAGCACCGGCAGAAGAAGCTTCGGAGTTATCGACCGTGATTGAACCAGTGGCGACATCACCGTCGCTATAAAAGAGAAGGTTTCTACCTTCACTTGTGGTCACATCCGCCTTGATGTTTATGAAGTTGGTAGCTTCGATTCTTAAGTGACCCGAAGTAGCAAGCACTTTGTCAGTACCGTCCATCGTAAAGTCATCACCAAGGAAGGTGGTGAGCTGACAATTCAAGCTGACATTGTCCGAAGCCGTCAAAGATCCAGCCAGGTTGATGTACGAGTATAGGCCAGTGGAAGCAGATGCTCCCATTACCAGCTCACCCGCTACATTGAAATCTTCTCCTTCGAAATTAATGGTATACGCCAGCAATGATGCATCACCATCAACATCAAGATCACCAGTGAGCGTAATTTCACCGTACTCATTCAGAGTGTTAACTTCAAGGTTACCGCCCACGGTGACATCCGTGGCTTCGACTGTCCACGCTTTGATAGTAGCTTCGCCAGAAACGTTGATAGCTCCCGAAACTACTAACGGCTGGTATCCGGGACCACTAACGGACCAAGCCACATCTACATCGCTATCGGAAGTCGGATCTGGATACTGACCATCAATAGTGAAGGACACACCGGCCCCCACATAGAGAGTACCCGCAGTAATTGAACCTACGGAGATCTCTCCGCCAGCAAGAAGAACAACGGCATCACCAGCGTGAGAAATACTTCCTAATGAAAGGTTGCTGGTTGAGTAGTAAACGTGCGTGCCTGAAAGAAGTGCGGATTTACCATCCTTCAGCATCGCGGATTTAGTACCAATTCTCGATGATTTCGCGTTCACGGAAATGGCGCCATCAAGCTTATCAGCTTGAACAAAGACAGTCCCATTCTCTGCCTCGAAACGCAGAGAAGAAGACTCAAAGCTTCCGTCCTTGACAGTGATTCCGAGTGGACCGGAGAACGTGATCACTTGAGAAGCGGTTACGCTGCCGGAGCCGTCAATTGAAAGTTTTCCAATTGTAGCCTTAAAGTCGAGGCTGTTTTCTGCCTTGATGTCGCCGGAGTTTCGCACCACTGACGAGCAGAGTGACAAAGATTCAACTTGGCAGACAAAAGCACCATCATTGATGATTTCGGCGGCGATGATCACCTGGCTGCTTTTCTTTGGGCCGGTAATAGTGATTGTGCCATGATTTTCTAGGTTGCCACGGAGGACGCACGGTCCTTTTGAACTGTCGTATGAAGCAGAGATTCCCTTCGGAACAACAACTTCATTTGTTTTATCGTTGTATAGGGACATTAAGTCCACTGTTTGAGTGTTCATTTTTGTTTCCTTTATTTGCAAGGTTTTTAGTTGCCTGAAAATCTCAGGCGTGTAGTTAGAATCAGCGGGGACAGGCCCAATCAGTGCAACGCAACGGGATTGGGCGCCCCCGACGAATTGGTATGGTCAAAGACACAGAAGCCGACGCAGCCCAGGGCTAGTCGGAGACACCACTGTGACTCGCCAACCGCGAGTGCTCGTGCTCCTCTGCGGTCGGATTTTAGATTTGAGGCTTGACTCAAACTGGGCGAACGAAAATCGCTCACTCAGATGAGACTGCAAGTTGAGCAAGTATTCGATCTAACCTTAATTAGGTCGCTAGTGAGTTGATGAGCCAGCTTCCACAAACGGTCTTTTCGCTAGTCACTGACACTTCAGCACCTGCTCAGTCAATAAATTCATTCGAACCACGATATAGAGCACGTAAGTACCACAGTCAGTACTCACCCGAAGAATAACCACGAGCCATAAGTAAGAGGAGTTCAGACTTACCGGTGATGCCAGTAATTTGGATTTCTTATTTGGGTTGCAGGTTCAGGAGTTCGGGACAGGGCTCATATATAAAGGAGGAAGAATAAATTGCTCCTTACCCTACAAGTAACAGATACCAGAAGCCACCGCGTGACAGCTGAGCTTCTCTTTATATTACAAAAATACATTATTAAGTACAGCAACCTTCAAACAGCGAATCCAGCTGGCCTAACAATGAATTGCCGCCTTGCCAAGAAGGCTTCAATTGACAATTTGTTTCAGCATTGTTACTTAAAAAACGTAATTCAGCTAGCGTACCTTGGCTTCCAGAGCTATTCTAAGTGCAAAAACATTAACTGAAGCCGTATATAGTCCGTTAACAATTCACTCCAAGAAGCGTATCGGAAGCCATTACAACAAACGCTTCCCTAATGCGTATTCCGCGAGCATAGATACAAAGTAGTTAATTCACTGACTTGGCAATAGCAGTCACTGATTCTTGAACGCCTAAAAATTCAGGTCAGAAAACCTCGGCGCATTGGGCGGTTTTGGACTCGACCAGCGGCGACTGAGCATAATGTTCCTTATCAGACCCTCACACCAGCGCAACACTTTGGTATCGCAAATGGTGCACTTTGTGCTTGAGCATTAATGTGAGATGCTTTTGCAATACTTATATTCTAGTAAAATATCAGGGTCGCCGTAGTAAAAAACAGGTGGGTGGGATAGAACTCTCAATGGGAAAGGAAGGAAAACCTTTAACAAGAACGGTTTGGGCAGAACGCTATGTCGAAGCCCTCGTTTCTATGCCCTTTGTGTCGGAGTTCGTGTTTCGTAGCCCGCAAACAGTTGGGTCGAAGCAAAGAGAGATAGCTGATTTACTTATAACTCAAGGAGAGACAAACCTAGTCTTTTCTCAGAAGTGTCAAGAAGATCCAACATCTCGAAGCCCCAAGAAAAATATGCTGTGGGTGTTGAAAGAGGCTAAAGCTGGAGTTTCGCAACTCCAGGGTGGAATAAAGGCCTTACTGAACGGTCCCTTTTGGTGCGAGCACCCAAGACGCGGCCACGTCACTTTTGATGCAGCGTTGTCACAAATCAACGAGGGAATAGTGCTTGTAGAAACTTTCAAGGAAGTCGACCTTAGCCAATACGCAGATTCGCTCCCACTAAGTCACAATGGTGTGGATATTAGTTATTTATCTGTCAACGATTTTCTAAATCTAGCCCATGAGCTGCGCTCGGTGCCAGAGCTATTGCACTACCTAAAAGCCAGAAGGTGTCTTTCAGAGGCAGACCAAAGAGTACTGGGAGCAGAGAAAGACATTTTTAGCACCTATCTTTTAAACGAGAGATCACTTGGCGATTGCCTGTCTAGAAAGGAAGCAAGAATCCTGGTACGCAAGCGGCGAAAAGCACTATCCAGAGCAATCAGTTTTAAGAAAGACAACGATGTTTATTGTAAACTCCTAGAGCAAGTGGCACATGAGCTGTCTACTAGAGATCCAAATCTTCCCAATGAATTAGTAGGATTATATGAACCGATAGGAGAGCGCAGTGGCTACCTAAAGATGCAACTTGCAATCGCAGATCTGCAATGGGTTGAACGTACAAAACTAGGCAAGGCGTTTTTTGACACCATTAGAGAAGTGCGGGCTAGAGCTAATCTTAGACCCGACTTTGCTTATCGCGCTGAAAAGCTAGACTCAAAACCTGATTGGGTGTTTGTTGTAGGAAGCGCCAGATCCATGAATAGAGCAGTGCTTGTGAACACGGCAACAAAGATTTCACACGGCGCCATTGGATACTACAACAAGACCCAGTGCCTGAGTATTCTTGACCGAGAAGGACAAGGATATGAGGTCGTTTGGCTAAAGCACATCGGTGAGCCATCAGAAGAACAAAAGGATTACGGAAGGACGTATTTCAACACCTAGAAAGTCAGCGATTCGTCTAGTCAAATTCATCACCAGGAAGGTAATCCAGAATGCTCTGCCTTATTAGCCTGGCCTCACGTTGAGCAGTAAGTGTGTTAAGCCTCGTAGTTTGACGATAAAACATTGTTCCTTATCAGACTTTTACCGATCAACTTAAATCGACTTGCTATAACTAACTTCCAGCAATCTGGATTTTTAACTCCAGGCCAGTTCCAAGCTCAATTAATACTGTATGCCCAGGCCGGATAACGATCTAATATCGCTTCAGTAGAAACGAGGAGAGACCCTGTCGTGCCAAAGTTCATTGCTTGTTCTAACTGTTTCAAAGATTTTGGACTACAGCGACTTGCCAAAAAAATTGGTAAAAAAAGAGTTGAGCAATGCTCTCAATGCCAAACGGCCGGTGGAATGGGCCTCACTAAAGGAGCGCTAAATGAGCTGACAACTCAATTTTTTGTCATTGGTTCTTGGCACAGAACTGAATACGGAGGCGCGAACCTAATCCAATACAACGAATTGCGCTCTGGGCACAGCGACGTTGATTTTCCTAATTGGTTGAAAGCAGATGTTGCAATCCTAGAAGGTCTTCTCAAGGTAGGCTTTTTCATGTATGGTCCGCCAACTTGGCGAGTCGGCATGATTCAACCACTCGAAGAACTTGAAAATCCACAATCTCGCCAAAAGGTTCTAAGCGAGATTGTGA
Organism: bacterium; assembly: GCA_018062085.1. Classification (GTDB taxonomy): domain Bacteria; phylum Cyanobacteriota; class Vampirovibrionia; order Obscuribacterales; family Obscuribacteraceae. Next base: position 8,571 of record JAGOSY010000044.1, read on the forward strand.
GGTCTTATCCCGAGGTAGAGCTGACTCCAAACGACAGAATTTTTCGAATTAGAACGAATATTCAAGATAGTAAAAATCCGCTGAGTTATGACTCTGCACCAGTCGGCAAAAGTAAAGCAAGATTGAACGAGGATGGTAAGTCAATATTGTATGGATCACAAGATCTTGAAATATGCATCCACGAGTGTCGAGTGGCAATCTCTGACGAAATATATGTTGGTAGCCTGCGGCCTATTGCACCATTGCGGTGTCTTGATTTGACTGCTGAAGGACCAAGCGGGCCCACAGAGTTTGAGAGCCTCGATTTAGCTGTTAGATTTCTATTTGCGGCAGAGCAGCATTCCTATGGAATTTTAACGGCTCTAGCTGAACAGTGCCGAACGAATGAATTTGATGGAATTATATTTCCCTCTTACTTTAGCCAAATTAAACCTGCCCGAATTCCCAACATTGCAATATTTGGGCGTCCCATTTCGGAGGGAAAAATGGAAGTAGATGGCATCAATAGGCTTCGGCTACAGACCGCGACTTATGAGTATTCATTTGGACCAGTCGTCCGATAATCACCGCTCTGATCAAGAAATCAATAGCCCGCTATTCCTTGCCTAGCAACACTCATCCAGTTATTTTTTCTGAGTCATGCCAGACTGTGATACCACACAGCTTTAAAGTTACTTTGAAAATTAAGTGAGCTGGCAGCAAAAATAGAAGCTGACAATTCAATTCTAAATGGTGCCTGTTCGCAAAGAAACAAAGCTATTGATAAAGATCAGTCTCTGTCCTCAGATTGCACCGAATGTCTTGGCTTTGCCCAGTTGCGACAAGAAGTTCATCCTTCCAATGGTTTCGCGCCAGAGAAACAAGGAACTCGGATATGTTCTTGGTCGTCGATGACCCAATATAGCGCCAGTTATCCTTCATGGTAGGACTTGGAGAAGAAGGATCCTTAGGGCCGCGCTGCCAGGCAATTTGGTCTATCTCCAGCCCTCGTCGATTATATGAATTGAGCAACCCAAGACCTATATCTTTGACCACATCATAAGGATCCGCCTGCCCGATCAAAGAGCGAGAAACGCCAATAATATAGTGCGCGCGCCGCTTGTTATAGAGCGGATGATTTTCAAATATGTCGAAGCGTCCGCAAAAATAGTCATCGTAAATATCAGAGATTGGCTCAAAATGTATTTCAAAGAGCCGCCCAGAAAGAGACTTAATCACACCAGGGGCATAGCCAGAATCCAATAAGTGGCGATTTACGATGCCGACAAGGAGACCATTAAGCGTTAAGCCTTGGCGAGATGCCTGGGCTGCCAATTGTCTATGAAACTCGTCTGGCAGCCGTAGCGTCAGGTTTTTGCTCTTTTCATCAACTCGCCCGTCGACATTTTTTGAAGGCATTTTGCTACCACTTTTCCGCATTAGTTATAGTACTATTTATCCTATACTATTTTGATGAACTCGTGTCAATTGAATTAATACAGCTATCAAACGTAAAACAAGCGATAGTAGAATTAGTAATAATTTGCGGTGCAAATTATTGAATTCGCCGCAAAACCTTCAATAGCGGCCATCGCAGCATTTTGAAGGTATTTTGCCATCAAGAAATAGCAGCAAAAATAGCATGGGTATTATCCCACTAAATTGATGCATTAAGCCTTATGATATAGTTATAGAGCACAAACACAAGACGTACTGTAGTAGGATAAGTCGTTTCATGCGGCGTAAATCAGATAATTCGCCGCATAATTTGAAGGATTGTAGTGTACATCCATGAACTGACTGAGTGGCCTAATTTTCACTGGGACGAAAATCGTCTCAAACCTCTCCTAGCGGAAGTAACCCGCCTTCAAAAAGAACTGTTTGAAGATCTAAGGCACTCTTGCTTCGATGATGTTGGAAGTTCGTTACGGGACGAAGCCGCCCTCGAGATGCTCACTCAAGAAGTGGTCAAAACAAGCGACATTGAAGGCGAAAAGCTTAACAGCGATCAAGTGAGATCTTCGATTGCGACTAAACTAGGATTGAACGTTGGCGGGCTGCGCTTAGCGCAGGGTCAACCTAATAGAAATGTTGACGGAATCGTCAATGTTGTTCTGGACGCAGCGCATAGATGGAAAGAACCATTAACTGCAGAACGACTCTATAGCTGGCATGCCTTGTTATTTCCCACTGGCTACAGTAACTTTGGCAAGATTACTGTTGGCCAATGGAGAGACGGACCTATGCAGGTAGTTTCCAGTCCATTCAACAAACAAAAGGTGCACTTCGAAGCACCCGAATCAAATCGATTGCCAGATGAGATGGAAAAATTCACAACTTGGTTTGAAGCATCAAACTCCCTGCACCCGGTCTTAAAAGCAGGAATTGCCCATCTTTACTTCGTTACCATTCACCCTTTCGACGATGGCAATGGCCGAATCGCGAGAGCTATAGCCGATCTTGCAATGGCGCGAGCCGATGGCGTTGACCAGCGCTTTTACAGTATGTCCGCTCAGATTAAGTCTGATCAAAAACAATATTACATAATTCTTGAAAAGACTCAGAAAGGAACTCTCGACATTACCGAGTGGCTTGAATGGTTTCTTGATTGCTTATGCAATTCTCTCCAGTGGGCTCAATCAGCACTACAGGCTGTTATTAGAAAGGCCAGAGTGCTACGACGAATGGAGAAGCTAGACCTTAATGAGAGGCAGCAAAAAATCATGCTGAAGTACTTGAATGGTGAATTTGGCGAACGCCTTAACACAGCGAAGTACAAGAATTCAGCAAACTGCTCGGCCGATACGGCCAACCGAGACCTTAAGTATTTAGAAAAACTCGAGCTTTTAGAGAGAATTGGCCAGACAAAAAGCACTGCTTATAGTATCAAAGACCTATCGAGGGAGTAGCAGCCTACAAGCGAGTATGGGCCAAGACTCTGCAACCTTTAGACAACGGCTGATAAGCCTGATTATGTTTCCCGTCAGCCAAAAGCCCCACAGGTAGAGGCGTCGCAGGATTATTTTTTTCGACCGTACTGTGAAAGAAAGGCCCTAATTCATCCAGACTATCTTACTGGCTCTCATAACGAATGGGAACATTAAAAGGAATGGGAACACCAACCCCACCTTGTCTTTCCCAACGCGGTGGAAATGTCAGCATCTTTGACGGGATAGCAGATTGCTTCTTGGAGCAGCACTCTAAACCTATTTGAGACTTATCTTTTAAAAGCTGATCGTTGGAGAACCCATTCACAACCGCATAATCACCAGCTGCTTCTGTAAACTTACCCATTGCCTGCAAACACAATCCGCGAATAAATACAGGCTGATAGATGGGATCTCTTCGCTCATCTAAGTTCGCCTTCTGCAACCTAAGGAGGGCACCATTGTAACGGCCATTATCAAAATCATCAACGACGGCTTTAAGCTCATAGCAAACATACTCCCGCAATGTTCTGTCTTTAGGAGTAAAATCGCCAGGCTGATACCCATTCACTGCTTGCGCACGCAGTTCCTTCTTGCACTCTAGTGTTTTCAGAAGAATGCCAGGAGCAATTTGTCTAAACACAATCTCTTTCGAATCTGACAAATTGCTATACGGCGCAGGTACAAGTTCGCCCTTGAAGTTTATGAAAGTAGCCTTGGCAAATGGCACGCCAGGACCAAGTTTGCAAGCGAAGAGACCATCGACAAATATTGGCGGCGTTGTCGGGTTATTTGCACTAAGGCCTGGTGGAACAGTCAAGACTAAATCGCCTTTGGCCGACAAAATCACTGGCTTTCCGTCCTCGTCCCGCGTCGCAAAATAATAAATCGGCATTGTCCTTGACGGGTACCAGGTTCCAATTTCATCAACCGTATCGGGGTAAGTTGTCTGGGCGCAAATAGACTTATACTTCGGCGGAATAACATACTTAAAAGAGTGATCAACGACACCGAAATTACCTGACTGGTCCTGAACCTCGATGTAAGGGCCTAAGGTAGCAATTACTTTCAAATCATGAGGAGAGGCCAATTTGCCTGTTCTATCGATAAGCTCATTGTGAGCCTGACTGCCATTGGCAGGAAACCTCACACAGGCCACCCCCCCCTCGAAATTCCAGGCAAAATCAAACTTCGGCTCGATAACGACATTACCGCTTGTGTCAATGAAACCCCACATGGATTTGCATTGAGGCGAGGCCTGTGAAGCAAATTCGGCAAGCCCTTCACTGAAATCCAAACGACAATCCCGCCGCACCTTCTGGTAAGCCAGCTTCTGCAGCTTTCTTTTTTCAAAGTTGAACGTATAAAGAAAACCATCCGACTTGCGAAGCGCCACAACACCGTCAGACAGATTGCCAATCCACACACAATCAGGCGGCAGTATCGCCCTTCCCTTGCTGCTGCATACTCCGAAACACTCGTCGGCCCGATAGACAAGTAGCGCATCTTCAGGTACTTCATTGGTGATGAAAGCCTCACTCTCGTCGGCGTGCTTGCCTAGCCAAAGAATTCGCTCAAAGCTTGCACCAGAAGGAACGGATGTCTTCACCTTTTTCAAGTTGTTATTTAGCAGTATTTTTTCTTTAGCACAGTCAAATCTCTTCTCTGGTTCTGGGCACCTTTGTTTGAGCAGAAACAATCCATGCCCCAAATAGCGAATGCCAGCATAAATCGGAGGCAACAGCTCTTTACCCTTCAGGTCTGTCAATCCGTGATCATTTCCGAGTTCGCGATTTCCGAAGGGCAGCTGGGCCCTGGCATGATTTACCACCAAGGCAGTGAGCGCTAGGAACAACGATGCAGCAATTCCAAGGCGTACCCCAGTACTGTATTTAAAATTTGATCGATGAGTCATATTCTCGTCACACAGCACTAAAGCCTGGAAGGCAGTATATTCAAGAGCATTGGTGAAAGTATACCCTTACCCAGGGCTAGTTCAAGCCTGGTCATTGTTGATGAACAGGAGAGTCTGTTTGTTTAACGAGGATTTGATCAGTTTTCTTAGCGCAACTGGTACTACATAACAAACTTCTTTGTGGCCTTCAGGAAAAGTTCAATTTTTTGCCACAAGCTGTGGCAAAAATCCCAGTGGTATGTTGAGCTTGGTCCAAACTTGGCGAGCGGCAACGTCTTCGTTAAGCCATTTAATAATCTGACACCTGTCGTTTTCGGAGCTTTCTTTGCAATAACGCCTGACACAGATATCGTGCAAAGTAATAGCAATTCCCCATCAAACACCGGAGGAGTAGAATAGTATTTACTAAGCAAAGGGCAGCGGTACCGATTGGGCAACAATGAACTAGAGCGTTTCATGCAAACCATTGCGGCACTTGAGAGACAATATGGTCGCGTGCCAACTATTCGTGAAATTGCCAGCGAACTTGGCGTTAAACCAATGCAGGTGCGAAGTTTCATCAACAAAAATCTAGTGTCTGACAAAATCGACGGGACCTCTGTTTTTCACGCCAGCCTGCGAGAAGAACTACTGACTCCCGTAGAGTCTTCATCGATCACTCGCCTCGTACCTCGTATGGAAAATTGCCTAGGTCAACAACAAATAGATACTGACGAAGATGAAGACGCTATAGCGAGCGAAGCACAATCAAGCATAGACAAAATGCAGGAAGACGATGAGCAATCATTCGAACCGACTCATTTGGCAGAAATAAAATTGCTTGAGGGAATTGACGATGACTACCACACAAAACTTGCTAATGCCGCTGAACTATTACTAGCTGGCACCAAAATCCTGATTGTGGTGGAGCTTGACGAGCCCGATTTTGAGCAAGCACAATCTGCTTTTACTCTCATCAACAAATTTGCCAATGAACTGGGCGCAATTGCGGTGTGGAACGTAGAGCCAAAGCTCAAGGGGAACGTAGCGCATCTATGGATATCGAGCGGATTGAGCAAAAAATATCACTCACAAACGCGGCATAAACTGAACACAGAAAATACAACCGACGAGTAGACTGATGGTCACGAAGCATCAACATTAAAAGAGACAAAAACTCGAGAAATTTCCAACATTTTAAACTTGTCAAGAAAATACAATTGAAATTGTGGGAACGTCTAGGCTCGCGCTGAAATTTTGGAAACAAAAAAACAGGCTTCTCATGCGCTTCTTGCGCACTTTAAAGCCCCTACCTAATTTTCAAATTTAGCTGCTGATCAAGCACCGTATGCAACACCAGAATACTAGCACGACTTTAAGCTTCCGATAATGCTCCTTAGATAATGTTTTGCACCCTCACAACGCGGCCCAAATAACTCTCCTAGTCTAGCTTTGCAGACTTGATTTTTTCAAGGAGTTTTATCCCCATCCAAGCAAGCCAATTGTCTCTCTAGCTTTTTCTTGTGACTTGAGTATATGTGAGAGCTTAAGCTCAGCCAATTCGAAGTGTTCCTCTTTTATAACGGAGTATTCGTCAGTTAAGTCATCTCCGGCATTTATTGCAATAATTCCCAATTGTGCAATACAGGCAACCATTGTGTTGATATCAGAGAAATATTCTGAAAAATTCCATTCTCCTTCTCCATGATTCGCAAACCAGATGGTGCCAGATTGTCCTTTAACTATAAATGGATCAAATCCTTCAGTAACGAGGACCAACCAGTCAGCATTCCAGTCGGCTACTGGCTCACCGCTGAGAGTGTTCCATCCATAGCCCTCTTGTAACGACCATAATCCCGCAAGGCTCGGAATGTAAAAGTCGTTGCCGTATCCTCGAATATAGATGTCCAACGGTCCTATCTCTTCATAAAATTTTTGAACAGGCTTAGGTAGATCAATACTTCCTCGCCATTCAGATAGAGATTGGCTCCTGCCCTCACCAAATGGAACTAGCAGTTCTTTAACTTGGTTTGCTGAGACCATATTTTCCCTCAAAATATCGAATGAATTTTTATGATTTTGGCGATAGCCTGGTTTTGCCAGCTCATCCACTCTAAAATAGCTTGATTATGTCAGATATGTCACTTTCACTGTATTAGAGGGGTGGCAACGATTCATGCGAAATCCAGCCATTGTCTTCTTGGAAAGGCCTTTTAACACCCTCCACTTGAACATATCCGGCGTTTGCACTGCTAATGGTATCATTCATGGGCAGGGTGGACAAAAACCTGCCCATGGGCAGAAAGTAAAGTTATTGGCCAGGTCGGTGCAATTATGAGGCGAGGCTGGAAACAATCACAGGAAGCAAGTTTCGCCGTGTTTCCAGGAGCAAAATGGCCCATTTTTACGCGAATCGTTGCCATAGTCTTATTGGGGCAACCATTCTGGCAAGCTTATGAATATACGATCAATCACCAGAAAAAAGTGATTGAATTTGTACGGCGATAAATAATGAATAAACATCATCCACTTAAAAGTTCTATATGCGTATTGGCTCTAGCTGTGGCTTTGCCTGCGGCCTGCATGGCAGCGTCACCAGTGCCAAATAAACGCGACCATGCTATTAAACTTTATAACGCCAAAAATTATAGAGAAGCGGTGCTCCTTTTTGACCAGCATTTAACGGTTTATCCGCAAGATGTTTATGCCCTGTACTATGAAGCTCTCGCCTGTCAGGCTCTTGGCAATATGGGCAAGGCCAAAATATTTTATCGGCAAGTAGCAACGCTGGCACCGAACCATCAACTCGGTGGATACGCCAAAAGTATTTTGAGGCAAATCGATCCTAATTTTGCTACGCCCGCGGCTTCAGGCAGTGCTCCGGTAGCTTCTAGCCCCGCCGAGCAGACGCAATATACAATTGATCGCAGCATCCCTACCGAATGGAACGTACCTTGCACTGTCGATAAAGATAACATCTGGGTTGATGTGGAACTAAACGGTCACAGAATTAAAATGGCTTTTGATACCGGTGCACCATCAGTGACGATAGGCAAAAACCAGATGGCTGAAATCGGCCTCGAAGCACCACGGGGAAAAGCTGATGGTACCACAGGCGGATCGTCGTCTAATGAAAAAACACCTTACTGGATGGTTCCGACCAGAGTGAAAGTGGGCGGAGTAGAAAGGCTCGTTCAAATGGAGGTGCTGGAAAACAACCAGGTTGAACCACTATTGGGGCAATCTTACGCCGGTTTATTTGAATGCACTGTAGATACCAGTGCCAAGAGCATTCACTTCCGGCAGCGGGGTGTAAGTAAAGGCACTAATCGTAGTGCGTACGAAGTGCCATATGTCTATCAAGAAAGTGGCAATCGTATTTTTGTAGACGTAGAGATCAATGGCAAAATGGGCCGCTGCATTTTTGATACGGGCAACACCTCAGCGGGGATATCTTTTAATGATGCTGCCCAGGCAAAAAAATACGGAATTACCATTCCAGACGACGCGAAGTCCATAGTCACTACTGGTGTCACCGGGGAGGGAAGGTGTAAACAGTTTCACATCCTCAGGGCAAGACTGGGGCCCATCGACAAAGCTAATTTGAAAGTAAATGTAAAGGAACTGTTGGACGATGACGAACCACCACTACTGGGCGCACCATTCTGGGAAGGATTCGAATACACAATTAATCGTCAGAAAAAAGTGATTGAATTTGTACGACGATGAAAATGAAAAGACACCACATAGACAAAATCATTATTTGTGCGCTGGCTCTAAGTGTGTGCAGCCGATTCGAAATAATAGGACTCGTTTGCCATGGTAACGCCTGAACTGTCTATTTAACCGAATAGCTCTGCGCATCTGCCATCCTGAAATTTTCGATCGATACTTCTACCTGTCAATGCCAAGTCATGGATTTCTACATGCAACTGTTAGCGAGATTATCGACAACATTAATGATGTAGAACAACTCAAGTTTGCGTTTCAAGAAAGCACGCGGACCGGCAGTGAAATATTGTTTTTGCAGCAGCTTGCGGCACGTCGAGCAGAAATTGAAATCATGCATGTTCCCATATTACTAGGAGCGCTTTTTGATTTCGGGGACTTTGCAGAAAAAGCTGATACCAATGCCTTTAGACTGGAAGCAACCACCTTGATTTTTGGTGTTCTTCGAGCAATTCCATCGCCGGAAACTCGCTTTGAGATATTTTCAACGGGGTTTGCACTTACGAGATCAATTTATCTACCTATCGTAACAGCATCGTTTCTGGATGCTGATTTAGACGGCCACTCCAGTCTCGCGTGGGGAATAGTAGAAGACGAGGCGGATTTGCAGAAGTTTAAAGATCTCATTTTACGGCGAATCGAGCATAGCGCGCAGTCAGACTGTCTTTTGGTTGAGCGACAGTTAAGCTATCTACTTCAAATTTGGCAAGAGTGGGACAAAGAAGCGGCGTCAAAATGGGCAAAAAAGCAATTAGATAAACAAGATTCGTTCATTCACCTCCTAAAGGCTTACAGACACAGAGAACCTACGGCGAAGTTCTATTATTCAGAATTGTTCAGACTTATAAGCAAAGCTGAGATTCGAAATGCAATATCGGCTTTAAGCTTCGAAAAGCTAGCACCAGACGAAATTGCAATGATTGAGTTATTTGAATCAAGCCAACCGCCTCTACCCAATCAACAATTAGACCCGTAATTGCAATGTAGTACTTGCCGTCGATTTGTCAACGGTCTGGGCATCAGACAAACAAGGGCAGCAGAACAAATCAAAAACTGCGGTCGTGACTGATTGGCGTCAAATTAGATTGCTATTCAACTATGCAAAAGCAGTGCATCAGACAGGACACCAAAATTTAGTTTCCGAAACTGCGTCCTATAATCACCGTTCGCACCAACACATCAAAATCCCGCTATGCGAAGCCCAGCCGCATTCTCCGGACCTTGATTTTTCAGTTACCATTGAATCAATCTCTTCAACTGAACAGAACCAGCTCTGCTGATGCTAATGCTCTACTTTCTTTTCAGTGCAGCCCTTACCATTTAGACTGGCTTGCTGTTTAACTCATTTGAGCCCTATGTGTCATTTTGCACGAGGGCGCGTTCCCCCAAAGAGAGCAGCCGGTAGTGATGCCGACGGTCGGTCTGATGACGTTGCGATTATGTGCCCCCGCCATTTAGCTGACGACTAGAAACAACCCAATGACATAGCTTTGATCCTAGCTCAAACCGCTTGCAAAGTATGACACTAAGTGGTACACTTAAGAATCGAATGGTAGCTGGTTAAATGCGGATATTTCAGAACAAGAGCTTCAAAAAATGGGCAACTGTAGAGGGTTTGAGCGACTCCGATTTTCTGGCAACTATTGACGAAATGGAACGCGGTTTAACTGGGGACAGCCTGGGCGGCAATATTTACAAGAAGCGCATGGGTGTAGCTGAACGGGGCAAAAGCGGTGGAGTAAGAACAATAATCGCCTACAAGAGCGAAAACAAAGCATTTTTCCTGGTTGGATACGCCAAAAACGAGCAAGCCAACATTTCCAACGCAGACGAAAAAGCTCTAAAAATGGCAGCTAAAGAGCTACTTAAGTACTCCGATAAGGAAATCGAAACAGCAATCAAAGCTGGAGCATTAATCGAAATAGAGAAACCTAAAAAAGACAAGAACACAAAAAACGCAGAGAGCACCGAAAAACCAAGTGAAGTAGCGGAGAAGAAAACAAATGGCAAGCAAAATCCTAAAAAACATACATGAGATGGCTCAGGATTTGACCGACGCTGGCGTTATGGATTTGCAGACCATGCGCGAGTTTGATGCGATTTGCCTTCCTGAGATTAAGCACTATTCCAAGGAAGAAATTAAGTGTATCCGCGAACGTCAACATGCTAGCCAGGCGGTTTTCGCTCAGTATTTAAACACTGCACCTTCGACAATAAAGAGCTGGGAGCATGGTGATAAAAAGCCTAGCGGTGCAGCATTGAAGCTCTTGAACGTGGTTGATAAAAAGGGTCTAGTAGTCCTGACCTAATTTCTACGCGTCGCTAAAAAACGCAGGCTCAATGTGCTCACTGCAAATATCGTGCAAAGTCACAACTTTGCGCATTGCTAAAGCTAATGCTCTACTTCCCGTTCAGTGAAGCCCTTGCCCATTCAGACTGGCGACCATTCAACCCAGTTGAGCCCTATGTGAGCCCTTTAAATTAGTCGACCCAAGTAACATCACAGCAAAAGCAACACCCATCGACGTCTTCCGCGATTCGCGACACCCATCAGCTTGAGCCCATTGTGAGCCCTTTGGGTAATCAGCGGTCATGCCCCGTTGCCAAACCACACACATATGCAACCAAAGAAATAAATTATAGGGGCTCAGCTCGACCTACATAAGTGGCTCTAGTGGAACTAAAGACTTCGATCAGAACTGTCCCCAATAACCATGGTAGCGCGGAACCGGACAAATACAAGATGCAGTAGAAACATAGGTCGGCGAAATGCCCAGATGCCAAGCAAGCCCATCACTGTGGCAATTCAAAGATCCATTAAGCCTGGCTACTGACATTTTGAGCAACAAATAGCAGCTCAGTTGCGACCAAGCGTCTCATTGAATTTGCAAGCTTCAATTGCAAATTACAGCGTAAATTTAAAGCATTGAATTGGCCAAAGACCAAAGAAGTTCAAGTGCGCCAATTCGTGAGCAAGTAATATCTTCTTTGAATTTTGTTTGACCTTCTTGTGCTGTCAAGTTCCGCCATGACTCATACCCTCTCCCTAACGCCTACCGGCCGACTCTTTCTGTCAGCTCTTGACCACAAAGAGAGCGCTCCAACAGCCCCGTGGATGAAAGCAGTGGCTACTGCATTCGCCATTGACCAATCTGCCGGTCTCTTTGCCTTGGCCGCAAAGCAGCCAGATGTTCCTCTAGAACCATCTGTGGCTTATTGGCGTGAGTTTTCCAGTCTCTACCTCAGAAACTTGTGCCAGGCAGCTGAACCGTCATTAAGAGAGGCCACAAGCGGCCAATCAGTGGCGTTGCCAGCACCCTTAACAGAATTGGAAAAACTACTCGCCAGTGCTCCGCCAATGCGGGGAGCAGAGTATCTAATTATTGAAACGCTTACAGGCTTCTGGAGTGAATTAGACGACTGGGTAAGTAATACCGTCTCGTCCTCGGCAGACTCTTTGAGTAGCTGGTTGCAAAAGCATGCGCCAATATGGCATCAAGTTGGCCGAGTGTGTTTCCATTTAGCTGAAAGCAAACGTGATCCTGAATATCCTTTTGCCTTTCTTGCCACCTATGCACCTGGAGTGTCTTCCGGCGGGCGAGTGCAGTACCAGCCTCTCAGTCAGGCACTCAAGGAATACGCTGGAGAGCGTAACAAACAAGCCCTGATAAATCTCCTATCGCCCGTGCAGTTAGCTTCTGAGAAAAGCGAGTTTATCAGAGAGCTGGTTGCATCAAACGATATTTTCCACCCGCTAATGTGGACGCCCGAAGAGGCTTACCGGCTGCTTAAGGAAGTAGCTCTTCTTGAACAAAGCGGTCTTTTAGTAAGGTTGCCAAATTGGTGGCGCAAGCGCGCAAGGGCGACGGTCGCTGTCACCATCGGAGAAAACAAAGTAACCCGCCTTGGCCTAGATGCCATGCTAGATTTCAGCGTGGAGCTAGTTTTAGGCGATATAAAACTGTCCAAAGCGGAACTAAAGCAGATTCTCAATAGCCCAGAGGATGGGCTAGTTTATATCAAGGGTCAATGGGTGGAGGTCGACCGCGAGCGCCTAGAAGAGGCCCTTGCCCACTGGAAGAAAGTAGAAAAGGAGGCCGCCTCAGGCCTTACTTTTATTGAAGGTATGCGGTTGCTCGCTGGAGCAGCAGCTGATCTAGATGGTAGCTCTGGCTCAAGCACAGACTCAAATACTGATGATAGCCAGTGGTCTACTGTTAACGCTGGCAGCTGGTTGTCTGATGTATTGGCCAACCTGCGCACGCCAAAGAACAGAAAAGACTCAGACAACTTAAGTAAGAGCTTTAAGGGCACACTCAGACCTTATCAAAAAGCCGGGCACGACTGGCTTTTATTCCTTACAGATTTGGGCCTTGGTGCTTGCCTTGCCGATGACATGGGCTTAGGGAAAACTGTTCAGATTATCGCCCTTCTCTTATCAGTGAAAGAAGCCGGCAAGCAACCACCGCGGCCTTCGCTTCTAGTACTGCCAGCATCTCTTTTGGCAAACTGGCACTCTGAACTTCAGCGCTTCGCGCCAACTCTAAAGATTTGCTTCGTTCACCCTTCGCAAAATTCAGCAGAAGAACTAACCGCCATGGCTAAGGAGCCAGCAACGACTATTGGTGGGGCTGATTTAGTTCTGACAACATATGGCATGCTATTGCGCCAAAAATGGTTGCTTGATATTCCCTGGCGTCTAGCTATTTTAGATGAAGCTCAAGCGATTAAAAATCCGGGGGCCAATCAGACTAGAGCCGTGAAGAAACTTAAGAGCGAGGCGCGCATTGTTCTTACAGGTACACCAGTGGAGAACCGCCTCTCTGATCTCTGGTCGCTGTTCGATTTTCTCTTGCCTGGTCTGCTTGGAACTGTTACAAGATTCAAGCTCTTCATCAAGAATCTTGAGGCAAGAGAACAACAGCGGTATGCACCATTGCGAAATCTTGTTTCTCCGTACATTCTTCGGCGGCTTAAGACTGACAAGAGCATTATCTCAGACCTGCCTGACAAGACCGAAATGTCGGTGTTCTGTGGCCTAACGAAAGAGCAAGCCGCCCTATATGCCCGCTCAGTTCAAGAACTCAGACGCGCCCTTGAAGAGGCTAAAAAAGACGGTAATGGCATCCAGCGGCGCGGGCTGGTTCTGTCGTTCCTGCTTAGATTCAAGCAAATATGCAACCACCCCAGCCAACTTCTCGGTAATGGCATATACAATCCGGCAGACAGCGGCAAATTTGATCGCCTCAAAACCATATGTGAGGAAATTGCTTCAAGACAAGAGAAAGTGCTCGTTTTCACACAATATAGAGAAATGACGGCTCCAATAAATAGCTTTTTGGAAGAAATATTTGGACGCTCTGGACTGGTGTTACACGGCGGCACGGCCGTGAGCAAGCGCAAAGACATAGTAGATACTTTCCAACAAGCAGATGGGCCACCATTTATCGTGCTTACTGTTAAAGCTGGTGGCACTGGTTTAAACCTAACAGCGGCATCTCATGTTATTCACTTTGATCGCTGGTGGAACCCTGCGGTAGAAAACCAAGCCACCGACAGAGCCTATCGCATCGGCCAGAATCGCAATGTTCTGGTGCATAAATTCATTTGCTTAGGTACAATCGAGGAGAAAATTGACCTCCTAATTACTGAAAAGAAGGAGCTGGCCGACGGCATCCTGAGCGCTGGTGGCGCCGAGAATATGCTCACAGAAATGAGTGATAGTGAGCTTCTTAATCTAGTTAATCTTGATCTTGAACGAATAAATATAGAGAGTTAGGAGAATAGAAATGGGTTTTGGCTGGAAGCCATATGTCAGTGTAGCTAAACGTCGAGCCCAAGCGGTTGGCAAAATGAACACGCTCAAGAAAAAAGGCCTAGACATACAACCGATAGAAATCGCCGGGAGAAAAATCGCTCACACATTCTGGGGACAATCATGGTGCTCCCATTTAGAAGCTTTTAGTGACTATGCCAACCGCCTTCCGCGTGGGCGCACCTATGTACGCAATGGCTCAGTTTGCCATCTGCTCATTAGCAGCGGTGAAATTAAGGCGATCGTGAGCGGCTCTGAACTATATGATGTGAAAATCAAAATCGATATGCTGCCACCGAGTAAATGGAGTTCCGTCAAAGAGCGTTGCTCTGGTCAGATCGGCTCTCTTCTAGAACTACTTCAGGGGCGTCTTTCAAACAGTGTCATGGCGGTGGTTACTCACCGTATCGATGGCCTGTTCCCAGCACCTTCTGAGATAAGGCTCGACTGTAGCTGTCCTGATTGGGCGACCATGTGCAAACATGTGGCAGCTGTCCTATACGGTGTTGGGGCACGCTTAGATGAGCGGCCGGAGTTGCTCTTTCTGCTGCGCGGTGTTGACCATGAAGAGTTAATTTCGGCAGACGCAGCGGCGGCATTAACTAGTACCGATAGCGCTAAGCAACAGGGGCGAAGGCGGATTGCCACCAGCGAGCTAGAAGATCTATTTGGCATCGAGATACAGGAAGAGGCTGAGGTAAGTGGTCTCAAGGGCAAACCGAAGACAACTGCGACTAAACCAGCGATCCAAAGTGCGCCTAAGATTGTCACTAAAAGCAAACCCGCCGTGGCAAGTTCACCAGACCGGCCACCGACAGCCAAAGCTGTGAGAGACTTGCGCGCAAGCTTGGAACTTACTCCGGCCAACTTGGCAGCTCTAGTTGGAGTGACTGCAGCGACTGTCAATAACTGGGAAAAGAAAAGAGGTCCTCTAAATCTACAACCACGCACTATGAAGTCTTTGGCAGCAGCAATGAAGCTCACTAAACAGCAAGCTCACAAGCAACTACAGAACCAGCCGGAAGCCTCTAGCGACTATATAGCAGTGGTGAATCCGCAAAAACTTAAGAAGACTCAAAACAAAGGAAATGCCGCAATGGCCAAAACTTCAAATCTTCCTAAAATAGCTGATCCTAATATTCAAACAATTCTCGCTCAGTTCTTGGACGAATCGGCTGTGTCTCTAAAAGGCAGTGCTGCTAAGCGCGAAGACGCAATTGATTGGTTCACCGACTGCTTAAACAACTATGGTCATCAGGGGCTATCACCGGAAGAGACCGCGCTGTTCGATCGGTACTATGATTTAGAGGGAGATAGCCACAAAGAATTTTGCCAAGTCTTTGGCCCAGACAAAATCATAGGAAGCGTTAGCGAGTTCGTTGGCTACTACCTGATCCGCAAGGTGATGGGCTCTCCAACGTCCCTAGGTGTAGCGGCGTGACATCATAAATCGTTCGGCGCGACATCATCCGCTGTTTCCAGCTCAAATTAACTGTCACCAGGAGTGGTGCCGAACTCAAATTGATTGACACCGAACCCAAATTAAATGACACCAGCGCAAATTAAGTGACACTAGCGCAATTTAACTGACACCAGCGCTGGTGACCAAGACAGAGTAAGGAAAACGACCGTTTCTTTGCCTTTTTTAGATCTTGGACTCTCATGGTAATGAAACGGTCGGTTTTCAAGTAAAGAAAGTCGTTCAAAGTTTCAGATTTAGGATATACTTTTCTTTTACGAGTTTCCTTACTAGAAAGTTTTAGATGCAAATCGGTTACGCGCGTGTTTCTAGCGACGACCAGAATCTGGATTTGCAGAATGATGCTCTAGCAGCCGCTGGATGCAAGAAGATTTACGAAGACCGCATGAGTGGTGCCAAAGCTTCTCGTCCTGGCCTGCAATTGGCCATTGAAGTGGCCAGGGAAGGTGACGTACTCACTGTGTGGCGTCTTGACAGACTAGGCCGCTCATTAAAAGACTTGATCGACCTTGTGAATTCTCTTGAGCGCAGAGGCGTTGGCTTTACTAGTCTGCAGGAAAAAATTGACACCACCTCCAGTGGTGGCCGGTTGATCTTTCATATATTTGGTGCTCTATCAGAATTTGAGCGCACCCTTATACGCGAGCGAACCCAAGCAGGACTCCAAGCTGCTCGTGCCAGAGGCAGAAAAGGTGGCAGACCAAAGGTGCTGGATATCAAGCAGCAACAGCTTCTGCGGAAGCTGTATAAGGCACGAGAACACACTATTGAAGAGATGTGTGCACTTTTCAAAATTTCAAAACCGACCTTGTATAGCTACTTAGAAACGAACGAAGAATGACTAAAAAATCATTGCCGTTTGAAACGCTGGCCTCATTGAAAGTTAGGCTGGCCCAACTCAGTCCCAGAAGCACCGAAAGAAAACAGCTGATAGAGCAGACTGCCTCTCTCTACGGTGTGTCGTCTGAAACTGTTTATAGAGCGCTGAGACAAGGCTACAAGCCAAAGGGTGTACGGAGGGCTGACCAAGGTAAACCAAGAAAGCTGTCGCGAGTTGAGTTGAACCGCTACTGTGAGATAATTGCCGCCCTTAAAGTGCGAACAAGAAATAAAAACGGACGGCATATATCAACAGTTCGTTCTCTGGAAATTCTTGAAAAGTATGGAATTGAAACGCCTCAGGGGCTCGTAAAAGTAGAGCCTGGGCTTCTTAACCGGAGCCTTATTAACAGGTACTTAAAAATATTTGGCTACGACGAAGCCACTCTTACCTGCCAACCACCATCGGTTCGTTTTCAAGCAGAGTTTTCAAATGCCTGCTGGCAATTCGATATGAGCCCATCAGACTTGAAGCATGTGGAAAAGCCGCTGTGGATCGAAGACGGACGAACACCCACGCTGATGCTGTTCAGCGTTGTGGACGACCGCAGTGGTGTTTCTTATCAGGAGTATCGATGCGTGTATGGAGAGGACGCAGAGTCAGCTCTCCGATTTCTATATAACGCTATGGCATCAAAAAGTCTTGAAGGTCTTGTTCTCCATGGAATTCCCGAAATGATCTATATGGACAATGGGCCTGTAGCCAAAAGCGGTGTGTTCAAGCGTGTCATGGAAGGACTCGGAGTTCGCATCCAGACGCATATCCCAGATGGAAAAGATAGGCGCCGCAAAACCGCCCGCTCGAAAGGCAAAGTTGAAAGACCTTTTCGAACAATAAAAGAAGCGCACGAAACTCTGTATCACTTCCATAAGCCAGAAAATGAAGCCGAAGCTAACCTTTGGTTGCAGCAGTATCTAATTAAATACAACGAGCGTGGACACAGAAGTGAAGATCATTCACGAGCAGAAGACTGGTTGACCAATTTGAAAGCAGAGGGGCTGCAGGAAATGTGCAGCTGGGATAAATTCTGTAGTTTCGCCCGAGAACCTGAAAGGAAGAAGGTCGATAGTAATGCTCGAATCAAAGTTGATGGAAGCGAATACGAAGTGGCACCAGACTTGGCAGGGCAAGCGGTGATTCTTTGGTGGGGGCTTTTTGACAACGAACTTTTTGTAGAGTACGAAGGCCTGAAATATGGACCATATAGTCAAGTCGGTGGCCCAATACCACTGCACAAGTACCGCAAATTCAAGAAAACCAAATCAGAAGAAAGAGCTGATCGCATAGAAGACTTAGCCAACAAGCTGGGATTGCCACGTGCGGCTATAACTGGTGAACCAGAGTTAGTCAAGGCTGTTGATAATGCCAAACCAAGCAAACCGACAGTACCTTTTCCAGCAGACAGGCTTGGTGAAGTTACCGAATTCCCAAATGCGATTCTAGCCAAACTGGCTATAGCACACTACTTTGGCAAGCCATTGGGCAGCTTGCCAGACGATGACCGTTGCTTCATTGTTCAGGTCCTCGAAAAGACCCTCAATAAGCACGAAGTTATGTCATCGGTTAAAGCCCACTTCGCTCGCAAACGGCAGAAAAGGAGATAGCGGTGCGTACTGGCGCAATGGATTACTACGGGATTACAAAAGACCTGACTCAGGCCGATTTTTTTGAGACCGAGAGCATCAACGCT
>JAGOSY010000023.1 GCA_018062085.1 bacterium
CTGCTCTGCTTTTGGCTTCTGGCAAGCGCACTGAGATATTAACTGATGAGCAGAGAGATGAAGTCGTTGAGCGAATCAAACATGCCAGAGCCTTTGATCATCTGCCTACCGATGCTTTGGTTGGATATTTCAATACTTATCTTGGCGACATCGAGCATCCTGTCTGCATGTATGCCTGGGAAAGTACTCTAAATGAAGTGAAAGAACTGTCTGATGATCGCTATCAGACAGATGTCGCTATGCGTGTTGCAGTTTCGATTGTAGGCGGCAGAAATGGTCGCAATATAGACACAGCCCGTTTGCAACAAGTTGCTGACGCTTTAGGCCTCGACCCAAGCAAGTACGCGAACTAAACGAACTAAATTTTGTCTGCCCTAGCATTTGTTAGGGCAGGCTTGATCGTATTCAACACGGAGTATAATATCTATGAAAATTCTTTTGATTAATAGAAACACCTCAATGCTGGTGCAACTTTCTCAAGTTTTGTTAGCCGCTGGCCATCAAGTTACCCTGGCTATTTCGGTGAATGAAGCCCATGAAAATCTTGGCATTTCTTTTTTGCAGCCCGGTGAAGATTGCTACAGCTCCCGTGGCTTTAACTATTTTGACCTAATTGTTTGCCCGTCCTATGACGTTCACACCTACTGTGGCCACGAAAGTAATCTGTGTCAGATTCTCAATGGTGCAGCCGATCGCAGTCGTGCGGCTTGTGGTATTGCTTCGAGCAAAGCCGATAAAGAGGCCATGAGCTTGCTGGGTTTTAGTAGCTTTGTCTCGATGGATGCTGTTAACGCCCTGACTGTTAGCGACGTTGACCCTTTACTTACTCGCCTAGTGGCCGATGCAGATCGTTCTATCAGCAATTATTCTCAGCGCGATGAAGTGGTGCGAAGAAGAGGCTTTGAAGTACAGCTGAGACGCATGAATGAGGCTAGGAACAAACTTCTCACTACTGCTTACTCAATGCCACTGCACATGCGTAACGCTGTACAAAGGACCCTAATTGATGAAGATCAGAACGATAAACGCGATAGCTATCGTGCCTGCTCCTGAATCAAAAACAAAAAAACACCTTCCCCATAAACAACTTACAGGTATTCCAATGGAAACTCCAAAAACGAGCTTTTTTCAGCTCATCCTCAACATCATTTTCTTCATTCCAGTCACTCTCAAAATCAGTGGTGAATGGCTGTGCAAGCGCGCTTATGGTTCTGGCTCTTGGGCTAGAACGATACCGGTGGCATTGATTGGCGCTGTCTTGGGCACCATGCTCGGTTGGCAAGTTGCTGATTGGCTGGCCTTTAGTTACGCCCTTGGCACTGCCAGCTGGTTGCTGGTTTTCTTGGTGGCAACAACTCTTACCTACACCCACGTCTGGTCAAGCTTGTACTACTTTGTCTTGCAACATATTTGGGATTTCTGGGAAAAGCTCTGGCGATTGTATGAAAAGCTCTGGAGAGATGCTTTGCTGCCAGCAGTGGAGCAGATTGTCACCATGATCAAGTTAGCGCCCGGAGCTGCGGCTCTATGGAGTCAACTTGAAAATGAATATGGCGGCCGCTCTAAAGGCATTCGTTTTATTGAAACAGTGCTTGTAATTGCTATTTTTGCCAGCGCATCTTACTTCGGCTACCTAGCTTATAGTTGGGTTTTGACACTGGGGGCGAGCTTTGCTGGGTTGCAAGCTGTTGCTGTAGTCTCTGGTTTGATCTTTGCCCTTGTGTTGGTAAGTCTTGTTAGCCCTATGTGTGGCAGCAAAGCCTATCAGTCTATTGTTGCTTATGGCTTGTTAGGCTCTTGGGCTCTGGTTGAATATGTGCCTTTTGTTGCCACTCAATCAGAAGTAGTGAAAGTTGCAACTTTTGCTGGCTCTAGTTTGCTCGCCGTTGCCTACATCATGCCGGCCGTGGTAGTTGGCTTGCAGGGCGGCTTTATGAAGAGAGTGTTGCACTATTGGAGCAAGTTGCTCAATTCTTCGTACGGCCATGAAGACGACAAAGACTACCAACGTTTCTTCCAGCATCTGCTCAATATTGGCTTGGCTTTTGCTTTCGCTTGGGTTTTCTTTAGCGTAAGTGTTAGCACAGGCTTGCCAATCTGGTTGTCTTGGTCAATTGCTGTAATTACCCTGGCTTACACCTACACAGAAGGTTTCCAAAAACACTTTGGCCGCTCTCAGGCTACTAGTGAAATGGCCGTCGCTACCATCTTGGTCGCTGCTTACGGTACCTATCACATGGCGCTTACTGGCTCTGCTGCCCTTAACTTTGGCCTGGCTGTAGCTACCTTGCTGAGCACTGGGCTTGTCTTTTACCCATTGTTCTATGTTGTAGCTCGGGCAATTACGCGCCCCCTTTCTCAGTCGGTCGGTTATGCCTTAGAGAATCTGCACAGCAGACTTTCTAGCAAAATTGTGGCTGCCTTTGCTCTGCTGGCCGAAAAACGCAAAGAAGCTTTCAACGACAAGTCTGAATTCGCCAAGCTGTTTGGTCACTTGCTCAACCTGACCATTTTAATTATCGCTCTTGTGCAAGCATTGCCGGTGGTGTCGCTCAAGTTAACCAGCAATTTTTATGTAGATGCCTTTATCATCGCCTTCGTCTCAATCAATGGTTTTGTTCTGTTGGGTCGTCTGTTTTCATATTACAGTGGCGCCACCTTGGCCTTCGTCAGCGGTTTAGTGACGTTAGCCAGCGTGGGCTATTATGTAAACGAATTGAGTGGCAGCTTAACCACTGCTGTGTTGCTTGGTTTCGCTGCAGCTGGTGTTGTGGCCGAAGTATTTGCCCCCTTGTTCTACTTGCAGTTCGCTAGATTGTTCACACCTGTTACGCCGGTGCTGGCACCTTTCTTCAATCGGGCCTTCGAAGCTCTTTGGTCGGCATACAAGACTCTGTGGGCAGCCGTCGGTCGGCAGTTTAGATTTGTGCTGATTGTTCTACAACCAGTTTTGGCTGCTATCGGGCGGACCTGGCAGGTTGTTACTGCTCAGATTGCTCGGGTATTCGGGGCTTAGTCTCAGTCTGTAACCTTTTATTTAGTGCGGTAAGTAGCTCTAGTTGGCTGCTTGCCGCATGTTCGCATTTACTTACTCAAACCACACAAATGAGGTATCACCATGACTGGTAAAGGATATGACGCTTTTGTCAAAGTTGTTTTCGGCTTTTGGTTCGCCGTCATTGCTATCGTCGTAGCGCTAATCGCAATGATTATTTTTGCTCCTTGGCTTATCCCTGTGCTGTTGCTTGTGGCCGGAGCCGTTATCTGGCATCAAAGACAAGCCAATCTAAGCAAGTAGCATCCATCCACAAACTAGGCGTGCAAACGCAGAGAAAATTTAAATGAAAAGAAAAAACAAAGCAACCGTTGTCGTTACAGTTAATGCCAACACTAATAGTCAGTCACAATTGGGACGATTTGTTGGCAATAAGAAATTACATAATGCCGAAACACGGGCGTTTTTTAATCAGGAAGACCCGGCAAATCCCAACGGTCATGAGCCCAATTGGGAGCTGGTAGTCGCTGGTGCACCATGGGCTGCCACTGCTGAAGAAACTCAAGAGCTTGCCCGTTTAGGCTTTGTCGGGCTCTATGCTCGCCTACCGGGCACTGCTGTTGTTGTGCCGGCTGACGACGCTCCTAGTCGTGGTGTTTGCCTCGGCGTAAAAATTCTTATGGAACCTACTCTGGCTGCTGCACTGAAGCCAGAAACACCAGTAGATTTAGCGATCTACTATTCATCGCGTGTCACCGAACATTTGGCTGATTTGGTGGAAGCGCATTTTGGCGGTAACCGTTCACAAGAGGCGTAATCATGAAAAATACACCAGTAACTAAAGAACAGATCGAGCAATTTCTTCCCGCTCTCGTGCGCCACTATGCTGAACAGAAAGTGTTGTCTGAATACGAACGCGTTGCCTTTTCCAATTTCTTTCAGGCCTTTCTTGACCGTAATCTTGTTTTGCTAGCGAGCTTGTTCAAAGTCTATGAGAAAGCACCAGAAGACTGTTTATTGATCATGGCTGCCGTTACCCAAGTGTTTGGCAATATAGTCAATAATCACAGCAGCTACTACGACCCTGACGAAGGTGTTTTGAATCTGCATGCCTGTACAAAAGACGCTGTTCACAAACCGTTCTCAAGGTATACTGGTGAAAAATTACACGCCCTGAAGCTTTATCTTGATGGTCGGGCCGCGACTGGTTACAGATATTGCTCTGACGACAGTCTTTTTTCTGCTAGCGATGCCAGTAGTGGCTCTGTACAAGCTACCGAAGCCTTGAACCAGTTGGTGCGGGTTTTCGAAGAAGGAATTGAACGCCGTATAGCCGATGGTAGAGAGAACCAGTTTACTTCCTTCGACTTAAGCGAGAGTGCTGTTACTTACCTTTTCCAGAATCGGCAATTCGTCAAAGATAAACGAGCCTTTGAAGTTGAGTTGGCTGAAGCAAAAGCCTCGCGCAACACTGTTAGCTACATGTATTGGCGCTGGGAAAACAGAGCAAAGCTAGCGCGCTTTAGTCTCTAAGCCTGACAGACAGGTCTTAAATACATACAGAACACACCAACCTAATTTACCCACTGGCAATGCTGCAATGTCAGTGGGTCTTTTATTAGCAGCCTGAGAATAATTCGAGAGAATCAAAATGACCACTGAAAATAACAATCAAACTACCGAAAACCCTGAAAATCCTGGCGTTGCAACTACAGTTCAACTGACCAAGCCCAACGCCGTCTTAGACATCGCCCCTGTTCCAGTTCCAGTGGCTCAAACTGCTCCAGCGGCAGAGACTGTATCTGTAAACATCGGTGTTTTTGGTAACATGCAAAAAGTGCTGGTTGACGCTAACTCCAATGTTGGTGATGTCGTCAGAGCCGCTTCTATTAATGCTTCTGGCTACCAGTTTCGCATGAATGGTGCTCCTGCCAATGTAGATACTCGGCTTCCTGCTGGCGTGTCTAGTTTGACCATTTTGCTGCTCAAACCAGTTAAAGGTAACGAGGAGGTCTAACCTACATTGATCTAGCTTTGTTTCGCTCTTAGCCAAGAGTGGGCAATTTTACTGGAACCATTGAGAACTTTTCGTTTTCAATGGTTCTTTTACCTATAACTCAAAACTGGTCAAAAGAATGGTAATTCTGCAGATAATTATGGCCTACTGGTGGTTGGCCATTCCCCTAAGTTTGACTGTGTTGATAGTGTGCCTTACGACACTGTCAATTCAGCGAAAACAAAATAGACGAAAGAAATATTTTTTCGCCAATCTCTCAGCCGAACAATGTCAAAGGCTGGTAAGCGCTGGCATCGACTATGAAACCGCAAATGTTGCTGGGCAGTCAGGTGTGGCTGTTGCTTTTAAATATTTGCAGACGACACTGAAAGTATTGCAAGCCCAGGTTCACACCACACTATTAGAATCAGGAGTGGTGTATCGAGTAATTTTTACAATCGCTCCCCCTGATAAACAGCACGTTTTAGAGAGTATTACCTTCAGCGGGCAGTTTCCTTTAAGACAAGAGCGTCTGGCTGAGGTTGTTGGCAATTTGCTCTCACCCATTGTTAAGCAACAAATAGTAGTTTATGGCAACAGCTGTGCTTTGCCTAAAGCTGATGATGACAGTAAATTTCACTTGGTTTTGTCGACTGACTACGATCAAGAACGGTGGTACACAAACGTGACGGACAATGTCTGGTCAATCCCGCCTAGATTAGCGCTAAAGGCTCGTGACCCTGATGCTCAGGCTTTGCCTTACGTTGATTTTTCAAGTGGTTTTAGTCCTTGTCAGTTGCAAGGTAATCGCCTCGATTTTCTCTTTGATGTACTAGCAGCTAACAGCAAGAAGATTGGTTGGTTTACCCGGTTAAAGCGTCGTCTTGCTCGCCAGGGCGAAGACTATTATCTAGCACTCTTGGCCAATTGCTTGTCATGTTTTGTTCGTGAAGTGCTATTAGAACGAGAGATTCAGGCCTACATAAGCAAAGAAGGTGGTGCTGATTTTTCAGGCACTGCCATGACGGCACTTGGTCTTGACGAGGTGGTGCCCGTCAATAAGATACCTGTAAAGATTTCGGGTTTTAGTGATGATGTTCGTCAACGCAGAGGCCAGGCTGTTTTGATTAAGTTAGCACAGCAGGTGCTTGGTTCTTTTTGCCGCACGCAACTTACTGTCATCAATTGTCGCGGTTCTATTAGTGCTGTTACTAGAGTCGCAGCAGACGATGACTTGATCATTAAGTTCTGCAGTGCACCAATGGAAACCCGTCGCGTTAGAATGCCGAATTACTACTGGAATTCTAAGGCGCCTGACCAGTCATCGGTTTTTTCACCGTCGCCTTTGGGTGTGCCCATTGTCACAGCCGAAGGTTATGCCGTGGGTGAATTGGTTGGCCGTGTGCTCTATGTATATTCTGAACTGATTCATAGCGGAACAAAGGACGAAGCTTTGCTCTGGGCTACTTTCTTGCTAGAAGCGCGTAGGCTCATTTTGCAGCTGAGCGAGCCTGGTGCTAGTGAAGCTGCTCTAGAAGAGATGTTTGCATGGGAATGTACCAGGCAATTTAAATTGCAAGAGGAACGGTCGCCACCTCCTGTCGCTCAACTTAATGGAGACTGTGAGGCATTTGCTAGTTCACTTAGAGCGTCGATTTTTTCGCAGCGAGTTATGTACGAGCAGATGGCCGCGCCTTGGTTGGGCTTAGGCGAAGAGTTTGATGCCATCATGGCCATACCGAAAATACTTGATGTAACTGTCAAAGACAATCAAGTAATAGTGACTACTAAAACGCTCTATTGCAAAGATCCTAGAGACAACGTTAATCACGAGATTGGCCCTTTCAAAATTGTCATCCCCGCTTCTAGTTCAGATGGCCTGCGTTGGTATAACCAAGGCACGTTTTCTCGACCAAACGGAATGAATGCACCTCACGTAGATGCAGAAGGGAAGGCTTGCTTGGGCAATATGAAAGAGGTATTTTCGCAACTTCTGTCAGCTCGTCAGTATGCGGCAGTAGTTGAAGCTGCTATTGCTTTTGTTGAAGCTGTCAATACAGATGATACGTGGGGCAAGCACATTGACAGATGGCCTCGTGCCAACTTAATTGGAGACACCTAGCCATGCCTGCGTATATTGTTAGAAACCCATCCAGCATTACTTTAGATAAACTCTATCAAGCTGGTATCGACTGGCTCAACTGGGAACCAGGGGCAATTTTGCTCAATGAAGATATCAAACTGCTTGGCAGAATTCTTGAAGCCAGTACGTTTGAAGCTAAGCCCACAGAATGGGAAGATCTTTTTGAGGTGACCTTCACTTTTCCCTCTAAGCAAGACCTGAAGCCCCCTCAGCAAAGCCTGCCTTATAGCAGTGATTCACCTCTTGGTCGTTCAAGAGCAAATTACATCAAACTGGCAGAGGTGCGGTACAAGGAGATTACCAAGGCTGCTCAAGCCAGTTTTGATGCTACTCAGGCTAACCTAGGAGAGTCGCTCGCTAGCTACTTGCAGAGCGCCAGTCTCACCCAGATTCACCTTAAGAAGCCAGATATAGACCAGCTCATGTTGCGCTTCAAGGAACAGTATCGTCAGCTTTTATCTATCCCTCAAGTAGAAGCTGTTCGTTTTCATCCCGGTCAGATATTTGTCTATACCAGGTCGCTGCAAGCTACTGGCTCGTTTTGCCACGGCGCACATGAGCTAGGCAAGTTTTTGATTGTGATTAATCCTGCTGACCCCAGCGGCAATTTTATAGCTTGCTTCAATTTAGCCGGACAGCTAAGTGCTGCTCGAGGCGAGATGCATGCTCCTTATGTTTATGGTGATGGCAGAATTTGTCCTAACGAAATTTTGGAATCACTATTAGAGCTGGTTGCTCAAATGGAATATGCCACCGCAATTGAAGTCGTTCTGCAGTTTCTTGAAACTGCTGGCGATGATGCCATGGGCAGATATTTGCTCCGCTGGCCCCAAGCAGCTTCGAATTTGGCTTCGAAGACCAATTCCAATTCCAATCAACTAGCGATACAGCCCTTATGACCACGACAGATCAAGACACAACGAAAATTCCTGCACAAGAAGCCCCGGAGGCAACTACAAAACCTTTGCCAAATGAGCAACCTGAGCCACCATTAGTAAAAGAAGTAAAGGAGAAAGTAGGGGAGCCCGTTAAGGCCCCGCGACCGTTTTCTGCTTTTAATGACTCTCCCTTTAAGCCCCATGCTTTTCAAGCAAGGGCACAGCTGGTCGCCAAAGAGAGACCTTTGGTGATTATTACTCCTAAGGCCTATCAACAAATGCTGCTTTATGTCGAAATAGCTGACAAAGAAGTCGGTTGGATGGGCACAGTCAGTCATTTGGAGAGTAATTGCTTTTTAATTGAAGAGACTTTTCTGCTTGAGCAAGAAGTAAGCGCTGTTGAAACTGAGCTTTCAGTAGAAGGGTGCAGCAAATTGGCAGACGAATTGCTCATGCGCGGTGAAGAAGGTTTCAATCTTATTAACAAGATGCGCTTCTGGGGTCACTCTCACGTGCGCATGGGTACGAGCCCATCAGGAACAGATGAGAGTACCATGCTGCGCTTTCGCGATGAAAATCTCGACTGGTATGTTCGCGGTATTTTCAACAAACATGGTAGAGCCGAGTTTAGTGTCTATTTCTTTGATATTGGCTTTGCTGTTTGTGATGTCGACTGGTGTGTGATTGATTTGGCGACGGGTGAGAATCTCACGCCAAAGGTTACTTCGTTCTTTTCTAGCCCCTATCGTGACTATAGCTACGACCGCCCGAAGACTGTCTCTATAGAGCAGCAGGCAGAAGTCGCTATGCCAGAAGATATAGCATCCGAGAGAGCAAGAAAGTATGAGCGCGGAGGTTTGTCACAGCGTCTTGTGCCTAGTGATGAATTAAGAGCGCAAGTTCAAGCCGAGTTTGCTGCCAAAGTGGTAGACCGAGTCTATAGCTACGGTGGTTTTGGTGGCTTGTTTTCGATCTTTTCGAGCCCTGGCGATTCTAGGCCTGAAGTGGTAGCTGGCCAACCATATATGGAAGATGCTCAAGCCAATGTCCAGCCAAAGTTTCAACATGGGCAGCCAGCGCAACATAACTTGGCACCCTCGCCTCAGTCTGACCGTCAGAGACAGCGCCAATTCGACGTGCCTCAAAGTGAGACTAGCTGGTGTCCGCAATGGCTCAGAGACATCTACCATGATCTCTTCAACTAAGGCTATCTTTCCAATTGCAATTAAACGGAAACAAACTACATATGAACAACATTGATACCACTCGTCACGTCGATGTATTCTCACCTGATGCTTTTGGCAAACGTCGCATTGATGTCATTGGTGCCGGTGCTAGCGGTTCGCGCATTGTCTTAGCTTTAGCAAAGCTTGGTCTAGAAAACATCCATGTCTTTGATTTCGACATTGTCGAAGCTCACAACATTGCCAATCAGGTGTTTAGTCAAGCCGATATAGGTCGACCAAAAGTTGAGGCCTTGCGCGATATTGTAAAAGCCCATACTGGTTTAGGGATTACTATCTATAACGAAAGAGTCGATGGCAGCCAGAAATTAGGTGATGTGGTTTTTCTTTTGACCGATACAATGTCATCACGCAAAGAAATTTGGCAAAAAGCAATACGCTTCAAAGTTGCAACTAAGCTCATGATTGAAACAAGAATGGGTGTTGACCAAGGTCGAGTCTATGTCGTTAACCCCACTCGCATGGCTCAGGTTAAGGGCTGGGAAGAGACTCTCTATGACGATGATGTGGCTGAGGTTTCGGCCTGCGGTAGCACTATTTCGGTGGGGCCTACAGCTGAGTTCCTCTCTGGCCTAGCCGTTTGGCAGCTAATACGCTGGCTCAATATCGAAACTGGCAAAACAGTTGACGGAGGCGTCAGCGACACTCTTGACCATGAAATTATTTTCTGCCTGCGTCCGCCAACCATACTTACTCGGCAGTTTGATCAAGCAATTTAGCTTAGCTAAATATTCAATTAGTTAAGTTCAACTATAGGCTCATGGGCCTTGCCCGTGAAGGATTTTCCCAAATGATGGAAATCACCCATCCACTTCAACGAGCGTTGAAGTATGCCGATGGCGAAGTTCGAAAGTTGGGAAGAACAGACATCAATTCGCTGTTTCTTCTCATAGGAATTTTGCTTGAGGGCAATAATGCTAGTGCTAGAATTTTCTTTGAAAACCAAGTTGATGAGCAGTGTTTGCGCTTAGCTTATAACAAAAGAGCTGTCAGTGAACAATTGTATGAATTCAAGTTGCCAGGGCTAGCGGCTCTGATGACTAGAGATTTGGTAGAAGCACTAAATAGTGCCGCTGAATTCTCTGACGAAAAGCAACTAGATTCAATTTCTACTGAGTTCTTAGTGCTTACATTGTTGCGTCAGAACGAGAACCTGCGTCAGTTGCTCCTGGCTCATTCTCTAAGTCGTGTGCAACTGGAGGCAATTGAGACTGCCTTGGGTATAGAAATTGCCAAGCAAGTAGCTAGTACTAAATCTAGTGCGAATGCTACTGCAAATGTCGACGATTCTGCTGTCAGTCGTGGCCTTGAACCACTGGATGCGAACAATAAGTCTAGCGCTTCTTGTGATAGCAAAGGCTGTGGCTCTGCATTGCAGCAGTTTACTGTCGATCTCACTGCTCTAGCAAAAGCTAACAAGCTTTCGCCAATGATTGGAAGAAACGCTGAAGTGGCGAGAGCAATTCAAATTTTGTGTCGCAAAAGCAAGAACAACCCTGTGCTCATTGGCGAAGCCGGTGTCGGTAAAACAGCCATTGTTGAGGGTATTGCTCAGCTGATTGAGAAGGTTCAAGTGCCATCGCTCTTGCGGGGTAAGCGTCTGCTACAGCTGAATTTAACAGCTATGCTGGCGGGCACATGCAGCCGTGGCGCTTTTGAAGAGCGCCTGCAAAATGTCATTGCCGAGGTCAAGAAAGCCGGTAACATCATACTCTTTCTTGATGAATTGCACACTCTCGTCGGTGCTGGTGCTACCAGTGGTTCAATGGATGCTGCCAATGCTCTGAAGCCAAGTTTGGTTCGAGGAGAGATTAGCATTATTGGCGCCACAACAATTAGTGAATATCGACAAAGTATTGAAAATAAAGATGCTGCTCTCGCCCGTCGTTTTCGAAAAGTGCCAGTAGACCAACCTTCTATCGACCAAACTATTGAGATTCTTCGCGGTTTGAAGGCTGGTTATGAGAGCCATCATGGCCTAGAGATTGCCGATGAGGCTCTTTGCGCCGCAGCTAAGTTATCAGATCGTTATGTCAGTGAAGGTTTTCTGCCTGATAAGGCCATTGATCTACTTGATGAAACTTGCAGTCTAACTGTTATTCGAGCTGAATTGCTGCTCGTTTCAAGTGAGCCAAAAGTAACCAAAATTGTCACTGCCAAGCTGATTGAGGAAGTACTAAGCCTGACCACGGGTATCCCAATGTCAGCACTAGACGAGGATGAATCGGCTCGACTGCTCAATTTAGAAGTTGAGTTACATAAGCAGGTTGTAGGACAGGCACAGGCTGTTAGCGCTCTTGCTCGCGCTGTTCGTCGCGGCCGCGCTGGTATGAAAAGCCCTGATCGCCCAGCTGGTGCCTATCTTTTTGTTGGACCCACTGGTGTCGGCAAGACTCATCTGGCTAAGGCCTTGCAGCGTTTTATATCGAGCACGGAAAAAGACCTAATCAGGTTGGACATGACTGAGTATATGGAGCGCCATTCGGTTGCCCGTTTGATTGGTGCACCTCCTGGCTATGTTGGGTATGGTGAAGGCGGAAAACTCACAGAAGCAGTTCGTCTCAAGCCTTATTCGGTGATTTTGTTAGATGAGGTAGAAAAGGCACACCCTGATGTCTTCAATTTGCTCTTGCAGGTGCTTGACGATGGCAGACTTACTGATGGACAGGGACGTACTGTTGATTTCAAGAATACGATTGTAATTATGACTTCTAATCAAGGAGCAAGAATCATCCAAGAGGCTTTGAAAAATAGGACAGAAATTCCACAAGATCAGTTGAACGCTGAGATCAAGGTACTGTTTTCGCCTGAATTGATTAATCGTCTTGATGAAGTGATTTGCTTTAGACCTCTTTCGCTCGATGATGTCGCTCAAGTGTTAGATCTACTCTTGGCTCAAATGGTTAAGCTGCTGCCGAAAGATGTTGCCTTAGAGCTTGATGAAGATGCAAAACTCTTCCTTTTGGTTGAAGGTTATGACGTACAGAATGGGGCAAGACCAATGCGCCGAGCCCTGACCCGTTATTTGGAAGATCCAATTTCAGAACTGATTTTAGCGAAACGGCTTAGCCCTGGTGACACTATTGTTGTCAGTGAGCTTAAGCAGGTTTTGCACTTTGATATCAGGTCAAAAGCAGTTTCACTACAAAAGTGAAACTGCTTGTAGCCAGCTCTATCACAATTTATCAAAAGCACGAGATCAGGCGGAACTAGCAAGCAACCTGGTTTTACCTTTCAAATAAGGGACTATTCTTCCACTAAAACCGTAAACAAAAAGAATGAAACAAACCAAATTACTCAAATTCGCATTTAGTGTATCAGTACTTCTGATAGCGAGCTGCGCGACACTCGATTTTTCCAAAGCTTCTTACCTCAACGGAAGAAGCCAGGTTAAGTATGAACAAACCATTGCGACAGACTGGGACAACATCACCATTAAGATCTTCGAACCAGGCACATACCACGTGGCCTTTTCGAAAATCCCGGCCCAGAACAGCACTGCCAATACCGAAGTGATAGCACTGCCTCAAGACTTCGACATCACAGTTGAAAAAGCTCCATGGGTGCATTTCATCTATCAGCACTATCTTCCCACCCAGTTATTGCGTGTCACTATTACTCATAACGGGCAGACTGAGTGGCACGATTTCAAATAATCGTGCTCACAGCAATTTCACTGGAGTATCAATATTGAGTCGGTTTTTCGGCAATAAGCCTGAGCTACTGTCTCCTGTTCTCTTTTTCCACTAGGTGCGAACAGTGCTGCAAGCCTGTTTGCACCAGTATTCAATCAATTATTCATTTGTGAAGATTCTCACTAGGAAACGCCATGAGTAAAATCTTTAGACTGTTAACCCCCATAGTTGGTGGCTTAGCCTGTAATGCCCGTTGCCCCTTTTGTATCGCAGGAATGACTCCGGAAAATGGTGTCACAGGCAAGGCCCCAACGCCTGATTTAAGTGCTTTTGCTAAGGTCTGTGCCTTTGCTAAGACCCACCAATGCGATAGCTTATTGCTCACTTCAAAAGGTGAGCCTACTCTCTGGCCAGAGCAGGTTTTGCAGTATCTGAAAATTCAGCGCGCCTTTGACTTTAAGTCTGTGGAATTGCAAACCAACGGCATTCCTATTGCCGATCGTAAAATAGTGACGAGCCAGCACTTGCGTCAGTGGCGTGAGTATGGCTTGAAATTGATTGCTATTTCGCTTGTTCATTATGATGCTGAGCGTAATAGACAGACCTATTTGCCCCATCGGCAAGCATACATTGACTTGCCCGAATTGATAGCCCATCTGCACAGTTTCGGCTATGCCGTGCGCCTGGCCGTGGTGATGTTGCGCGGAGAAATTGACAGCTCAGCAGAGTTGCAAAAAATGATGGATTTTGCTCGCTGCAATAGAGTCGAGCAGCTTACGATTCGTCCTGTTAACAAGCCAGAATCGAGCCGTGACGATGAAATTACTAGCTTCGTTGCCGACAATTTTTTGCCCGATAGCTCTAAGGCTGAAATACAAGCATACCTCCAAAGCGCCGGTACGGTGGTTGAGCAGTTGCCTTGGGGTGGTTGCGTATATGACGTGGATGGTCAAAATGTTTGTTTGACCAATTCACTAACTAAGGCTGATGAAGATATTGGCAGGCAGCTTATCTTCTTTCCTGATGGCAGAGTGAGCGACGACTGGCAAAAAGAAGGGGTCTCTTTAGATGCCTTTGCCCAGGTTCGGAATAACCAAGACTCAAAATAATAGCCGGGAGCGACAATGAGAAAATTTGAGGTGACTGCCTTCGAACCAATGAAGGCAGTTTATAGCTATTTGTTTAGCGATACAAGAGATGTTTTAAAGCGCGTTGGTCCCTTCATTCATCCCGACTTGTTTCGCGTTACTACAGAGGCTTCTAGGGCGGGCCAGATTCTTTCTAATTTGGTTACGCCTGCCCTTGAGGTTACCGCCACAGGCGAAGGCAAGCTCGATTTAGACATGATTCACCAGCCCATCATTGAACGTGTCGTTGATGCTTATGCTCATCGAGTGCTGGGCTTAAAGCACTTTGCCTTTAGGTATCCTGGCCAAGGTAGCTCTGAAGGTATTTTTCATCTATTGGTTAGATTGCGCACCCAGGGAGTCACTACAATTCATGTGCTTAGAGGCGAGTATGAAGGCTATGGCGCTCAAGCAAAGAATCTAGGCATGAGAGTGGTGGAGCATGATTTAGAGGCGGTGCATGAACTGATAGAGCCGGGATACTGGTTCATTAGTAACCCGTCAGCTAGTAATGGCAACCTTCTGCCTGAGCAATTCTTGCGAAGTCTGCTTGATGCAGGGCACCGGGTTATTTTTGACCTGGCTTACGTTGGTTTGACCCGTGAATATGTTTTTGATATGTCGCATCCAAACATTGTTGCGGTGGTGATTTCTTTTAGTAAGCCCTATGGCGTGTTTCGCTTGCGTTTAGGTGGGTTCATATTTACCCGCGAAGAGTTACCAACTTTCTATGGCAGCAAGTGGTTCAAAGACTGCGAGCGCCTTTTGCAAGCCTTGGTCTTGGCTGAGTCAATTGGACCAGATTATCTCTACCCTCGCTACAAGCCGGTGCAAGATGCCATTATTGCGGCCCTAAACGCTCGGTATCAACTAGGTCTAGTGGCTAGTGATGTCTTGTTATTGGCTCTGCTGGGCAAGCGAGAGGCTGAACGGCTTTCTTCTGATCAAAGGGCAATGATTGAGCCATACAAGCGTGGCGATTACTACCGCTTTTGCTTGACCCCCTATTTTGAGCAGGCCGAAGCTCAAGGGTTTTGTCCTGAGTTCTATGCTCGCACTCAAGGAGGCAATTTAGTTGTTCAGAGTATTGACAATGGTGCCGACAAATTCAAGGAAGAAGACTTCCCTCTGCGCGTCTGGTTGCGACAGCACTACGATGAGCTGCCGGTCAACGAATGGGTAGCTGTCAATAGTGATGGTCTTGTGGCCCATGACGCCGATCTACTGAAGTTAGTAGATAAAGTGATTGCCTTGGGCCTGAGAGGGGTTGAGCTAACTTACACTTTTACTGCCCCAACCGGTCTCAAGGTGACATGGTCAATCGCGGCTCAGTAGAGGCTTTTCGGTCTTACTAATTAGTCTTTCAAATCAACTTATTGGAATCAAATTATGGACGTTCTTATACTGTTACTGCTTTTAGCAGGCATTTTTGGCCTGGGCAATATTCTTCCTAGCGACTGGGCTGGTACATTCACTTCTAGTCGCACCGCATTTGAGGCCTGGGCAGCTCAATCACGGGTATTTATTTTTGGTTTGCCCGTGGTTCTTGCCCTAGGTATTTCTGAGTTAGGCCGCATCACTGATAGTGGACCATCGGTCACACAGATGTTCGGCACTGGCTTCATTGGCTTCATTCTTTTCTCACTCTTTCTCAGTGGTAGCAGAGTGACTCATGTACGTCTTGGCATCAAAATGGCCTTCATTACCTGTGTCTTTGGTGTGATTTTTTCGCTGATTCTACGCTAACTCATGATTTAAGGCACAGACAATCAGTCATCACTGGATATGGTGACTAATCAATTTAAATGACCATATTGTCTGGTTTTGGAAAAATCTTGGCATGTGGTAACTCTTACAGAGAAAAACTGATGAAAAACATGAAAGAAACAATTGCCTATTTGTTCGTTGTAGTAGGTGTCATCCTCTGGTTCATTGGAATCGTGCTTGCGACGGCAACAGGCAACGACGCTTCCTTTCTGGTCAATACCTCTTTGGCTGGTGGCTTGGCTTTACTCTTGGCTGCAGGAATTACTATCACTGTGGCTGAACTTCGCTCTGTGGTTGTTGCTGTCGCGGTCACTTTGTTCTTGGCTTTCGTCGGCGGCTGGGGCGCGGCTTGGACTTTCGCTGTCATGGGTGGAGGTGGCTTAGGTATTGGACTGGCTATCTGGCCTCAAAAAGACTTGAATTTAGCACTCCCAGGCAGAGCTACTAATACATCACCAGACAACATCAACTAAAAGCATCAACTAAAAATAGTTGTCAATCAAGTATTTGCTACCATGGACGGTGGCACTCTAGTGATTCTAATTTCAAAGAGCCGAAAGCCCCTTTTTCTAGACTATTTCTCGATCCTTATAATATTATATTGTGTAGTGTTCTACCCCGTAAATCTCGGTGCGCAACGCCTATGACTGGATATAGTTTAGGTGTAGGGCGACAGACAAAGGTGCCGATTTCCGCGCTATAATCTGCTCGCAGTTAGTGGTAGCCAAGGTGACCCTTTATTATTTTGTCGTGCGTCCACGATCTATAGCTCGCAGGCTTTTTTTTATGAACTTGGCTCTATCTGGTGATGCTCCCCAGGAAAATGGTTATCTAGATCTACAAGTAATTTATCGTGGCACTCGCCATGAAGTCTTTCGTGGTCGGCGCAAGCTTGACAATAAAAAAGTCGTGGTCAAGACTCTTCTCACCTCAAGCCCTGTTGCTGCCGAAATTGCCGCCTTAGAGCGCGAATACGAACTACTTCAATTGCTTAAATCACTCAATTTGAACACTTCGCTGCACGTGCTCCGCCTTGAGCGAGTTGGCAATAAGCTCGCTTTAATTGCAGAAGATGCTGGTCCAATCAATTTAGAAGAGTTTCTTAAACAAGGAGCACTCGAATTACCACTCTTTTTTGACATGGCAATTGCTTTGGCTGAGAGTGTTGAATCTATTCACAAGGCTGGTTTGATTCACCTAGACCTTTGTCCTTCAAACATTGTCCTCAATCACTCTAGTCTACCAACGGCTGCCACAATTGTTGATTTTGGTGCGGCGATCTTATCAAACTCAAATTCAAGCCCAAACCCGAATCCAAATTCAAACGCATATCCTAATCAGCGTCACCCTATTGCCGCACCTTCTTTGGCGGGAATGGCTTATCACTCACCAGAACAAACTGGTCGCATGCAGCAACCGGTTGAACATTTGAGTGATCTTTACTCTCTTGGTGCCATTTTCTATGAGATGTTAACTGGTCAGCCGCCCTTTGTCTTTGATGATCCCTTAGAGCTGGTGCATGCCCATTTATCTTGTTCTCCTCTGCCCCCTCATCAATTGAATAAGGCAGTGCCAGAGTTGCTTTCAGCAATTGTACTGAAGTTGCTTACGAAGAAGCCAGAAGATCGTTATCAGAGTGCTTATGGTTTAGCTCAAGATCTCTTTCGCTTGCGCCAAGGCTATGAGCTGAGTGCACCAATTGGTAGTTTCGAATTGGGTCTCGATGATAGCCCCCATGGTCTAAGCATACCCACCCGGCTTTACGGCAGAGAGCACGAAGTTGAGGCCCTGGTAGCTGCTTTCAACCGCGTTACCGAACAAGGAACAGCTGAGCTTTTGCTTGTTTCTGGCTACTCCGGTATTGGCAAGTCGACTTTGGTGCGCGAGCTTTACAAGCCACTGGTTCAAGAACAGGGGTTCTTCCTTGCCGGTAAGTTTGATCAGTATCGCGCCAATGTTCCTTTCTCGACCACCACTCAGGCTTTTAAAGAGTTTATTCTCTTCCTTTTGACCAAGCCCGAAGAAGTTGTGCAGTTCTGGAAGCAAGAGCTTGAGAGTGCATTGGGAGCTAATGGCGCGGTCATAGTTAATGTCATTCCTGAATTGGCCTTATTGATTGGGCCACAACCCCCTGTGGCGATTTTGCCAGCGGCCGATGAACAGCAACGTTTTGACCTGACTTTTCGCAAATTTGTTGGTGTTTTTGCTAGGTCTGAGCATCCCTTGGTGCTTTTCCTCGATGACTTGCAGTGGGCAGATGCTGCCAGTTTGCGCTTAATTAAGAATCTCATTGCCGAGGGTGAGAACACTTATTTGTTGATTATTGGTGCTTTTCGAGAAAATGAAGTCGGTTCAGAGCACTTATTGACCCAGGTCGTCAATGAGTTGCAAACTGCTGATATCACAGTAGAAAAAATTGTGCTGCAGTCTCTGTCTAGTGAAATCACTAAAGCTTTTGTTGCTGATTCTTTGCAGTGCACTCAAGACCAGGCGGCTTCTTTGTCAAATTTGGTCTTTGAAAAAACTCAAGGCAATCCCTTTTTTATCATTCAGTTTTTAAAAATGCTTTATCTTGAGCAACTGCTTCAATTTAGTCAATCTAATCATGTTTGGAAGTGGGATTTGGACCGGGTTGAGGCCCAAGAGTATGCCGATAATATTGTCGATTTACTCTTGGCAAAGTTACTACGGTTGCCACCTAAAACAAGAGACATACTCAAAGTTGCTGCTTGTCTAGGTAATAATGGTGAATTAGAAACACTAGTAATTCTGTGTCAGTGTTCTGAGCAAGATTTACTCGCGGCACTTAAGCCCTCCATTGAGCAGGGGCTAGTCTTGTGTCAGGCTGGAAGCTATAAATTTCTCCATGATCGTGTGCAGCAAGCTGCCTATTCGCTCATTGCTGAAGCACACCGCAGCGCTGAGCACTTGCGTATCGGTCGGCTGCTTTTACTCAACTGGCCTCAGTCTATTGTTGAGGCAAAGGTCTTTGATATAGTCGATCACCTCAATATTGGCAAAGACTTGATTGTTGAGCACGACGAAAAGCTGCACTTGTCTGCATTGAATCTGCTCGCTGGTAAGAAAGCCAAGGCAAACACTGCCTATAATTCGGCTATTCCGTTTCTCGAAGCAGGCATAGCTCTTCTGGGTCAAGATTCATGGCAAAGTGACTACCAGCTTTCTTTCGATTTGCATTTCGAACGAGCTGAGTGTAACTGGATGTGCAGTAACTTTGATCAGTCAGTGCAGCAGTTTACTGATTTGCTCACCCATAGCAAAACCAAGCTAGAAAAAGCAAAAATTTTCCGCATGGGTGTTGAACTTTATACAGGCAAAACCAATTTAGTGCGCGCTGTTGCTTGTGGCATTGATGGTCTCAATTTGTTTGGCATTGAGATGGTTGCTCATCCTTCTCGTGCTCAAGTTTTAGAGCAGTATGAGAACTTATGGCAGCTCATGGCTGGCCGCGAGATTGAAGATTTGCTCGACTTGCCGT
This sequence comes from bacterium, assembly GCA_018062085.1. Lineage (GTDB taxonomy): Bacteria > Cyanobacteriota > Vampirovibrionia > Obscuribacterales > Obscuribacteraceae. Next base: position 19,285 of record JAGOSY010000023.1, read on the forward strand.
TGATGACTGATGAAGAAATTCGCTCTGCCCTAGATATATTGCAAGCATTGTTTGCTGCTGCCCTATGCTCCGATCAAAATCTATTTCTTCTCTGCGCCTGTCATATGGTGACGCTGAGTTTGCAGTACGGTAACTGCGATGCTTCGGCTATGGGTTATGGCTTTTTGGGTATGGGTCTAGGGCCAGTTTTTGGCAAATATGATCAAGCATATCGCTTCGGTCAGCTAGCTAGTAATTTGGTAGAAAAGCGCAGTCTCAATGCCTACAAAGCACGTATTCAGTTTATTGTTGGTGACACCATAAATTACTGGGTCAATCATCTGCGCACGAATTTAGACTATCTCTATTCTTGTTTTGAGGCAGCTTCTAAAAGTGGCGACATAACATTCGCTGGTTATTGCTGCAATCATATTGTGGTGGATCAATTTATTTTAGGTTTACCGCTTAGTCAGGTCTACGAGCAGTCTAAGAAGTATATGGCCTATTGCCGCAGCGTTAAATTTGAAGCTCCAGCTGAGGTTATTCTTGGAATTCAGCGGCTCATTCAAAATATGCAGGGATTGACTGCGAACTTTTCTACTTTTGATGACATAGCTGGAGAGTCAGAGCCGGCATTTAAGCAGGATGCTTACGAGTCATTCATGAATTCTTATACTCAGCCGGTAGTGACCTGTTGGTATTACATTATGAAATTACAGGCCCGCTTTTTGTCGGGTGACTATGAGCTGGCAATTGCTGCGGCGCACGATGCTAAGCCATTGTTGTGGTCATCTTTGGGCCACATTCAAGAGCCTGAGTATTGGTACTACTATCCTCTCGCTCTCGCGGCGCACTACGTTGATGCTTTGGCTAGCGAGAAGGCTGATTATATAGAGATCATCGTTGAACACGAACAAAAACTGGGGCAATGGGCTCAGGCCTGTCCGGCTAATTTCGGGCATAAACATTGTTTGGTAGCTGCTGAGCTTGCCCGCTTGCAGGGCGATGACATGGCGGCGCAAAGGCTCTATGAACTAGCAATCAGTGGCGCTCGTGACAATGGTTATGTGCAGAACGAAGCCATAGCAAACGAGTTGGCCGCTCGATTTTATCAGGGTCTTGGTCTTAGCATTAGCGCTGATGCTCACTTGGCTAAAGCTTATTCGGCTTATGCTTGTTGGGGGGCTGAGGGTAAGCTTACACAGTTGAGAAGTCTTTATCCTCAACTCGCTCAGCTGGATAAACTAGCTAGTTCTAGCCCTTCACTCGATTTGATTACAGTGCTCAAGGCTGCTCAGGCTATCTCTAAAGAAGTTGTTCTTGAAAATCTGCTTAAGACCTTAATGAGAGTGGTGGTTGAAGCCGCTGGTGCCCAAAGTGGAGTGCTTCTTCTCGCTGATGGAGACAAGTTGGTTGTGCGCGCTCATGGCTTTGTCACTGACACAGTTTACCGCACTAGGCCAGAGAGGCAGCGCATTGTTAGTGTTGTTATTGATGAGGTGGCGCTCAGTGATTATCATGACCTGCCTGTTTCGGTGGTCAACTATGTGCGCCGAACGCAGCAAACTGTTGTTTTGCAAGATGCATCGAGAGAAGGTGTATTTGGTAGCGACCCTTATTTGATAGAGAATGGCAGTCGCTCGGTCTTGTGCTTGCCCATTGTTAAACAGGGCAAGCTGGTTGGTATTCTTTACTTAGAAAATAATCTGGCACCACACTTGTTTACTAGCGATCGCATAGACTTAATGCAACTGCTTTCTACTCAGATTGTGACTTCGCTAGAAAACGGTTTACTTTTTGCTGGTATACAGAAACTAAATTTAGAGTTAGAGCAGCGGGTGCAAGATCGCACGGCTGAATTAGCCATAACTAACAGTACCTTAGAACAGACCAATATTGAATTGGCCCGTGCTAAAGAAGCAGCAGAGGCCGCTAGCCGAGCGAAAAGTGAATTTGTCGCTAACGTTAGCCACGAGATTCGCACTCCGATGAATGCCGTTATTGGTATGAGCGATTTGCTTAATTGCACGAGTCTTGATGCTGAACAGAAAGATATGGTCAAAGTAGTACGTAGCTCTGGCGAGATTTTGCTCGGACTGATAGACGACATTCTCGACTATTCTAAAATTGAGGCTGGTAAGCTTGATCTCAATATGATCGATTTTGATCTGCGCACAGTGTTTGATGATTGCATCAATCTATTGTCTGAAAAGGCAGCGCAAAAGCAAATAGCATTGCAGACAACAATTGATCCTGTGATTCCCGCCATGTTGGTCGGAGACCCTGATCGCTTGCGGCAAATTTTGTTGAACTTGCTGAGCAACGCTATAAAGTTTACCGAAAAAGGCCGAATAATTTTGCAGGTTGCTGCTGAAAGTCAGAGTGTTAGTCCGTTGGATAGTTCAATCACATTGCACTTTAGTGTCGCTGATACTGGCATTGGTATGAATCAAGCCACTCTCAAACAACTCTTTCAACCCTTTACTCAGGCTGATGGTTCTTTCACCCGCAAATACGGAGGCACTGGCCTAGGTCTTTCCATTTGTAAGCGCTTGGCTGAATTAATGGATGGCACAATTGGTGTTGAGAGCGAAGAACTTAAAGGCTCTACCTTTTGGTTTCGGGCTGTCTTGCAACGGTCGCAGGCCACAGCAATTTCTCGGCAGAAAAGTAGTAGCACTATTTGGGGCGCAGGCGCTTTGGCCTTGAACGCTAATAATGGTAATAAGACTGATATGGTTGAGGCAAGGTCAGTGCTCGTGGTCGAGGACAATCTGGTCAATCAGAGGCTGGCCCTCTTGCAGCTCAATGCCCTTGGCTATGAGGGGCAGGCTGTTAGCAATGGCGTAGCTGCTTTGAGAGCCTTAGAGCAGGCCGAATACGGACTGATTCTGATGGACTGTCAGATGCCTGTAATGGACGGTTTCGAAACCACTATTGAAATTCGCAAAGGAGAGGCTAGTCGCGGCCAAGGCAAACATGTGCCAATTGTCGCCATGACTGCTCAGGCAATGTCTCAAGATCAAGAGCAATGCTTGGCGTGTGGTATGGATGCTTTTATTAGTAAGCCTGTAACAGTAGATGTTTTAAGAACTATGTTGGCTCATTGGATGCCCCAATCTCAGTTAACAGATGAGCATCCTGGAGCCGTCGCTGCTCCTGATTCTACTTCTACTTCTACTTCTACTTCGAATGCTACTACTACTACTGCTATTTTTCATTCGACTTGCCAGTCTGCTGCGTCGCAGAGCGATAGTCATGCTCGGGCTATGGAGCAATATGATATCGGCCAAACAGCTTTAAGTGAGCTCCTCGGTGAGTTAGCAACAGCAGAGCTTTTTGAAAAGTTTATTGCTTCCGCTCAAGCACTGATTGTGAGCGCTGGAGAGATGGCTAATGTTCGCAACCGTGCCGCTCTTAAGGCCATAGCGCATGAGCTCAAGGGTATGTCTGCATCTCTTTATGCTTATGAGCTAGCTGCTCTGTGTGAAAAGCTAAACATTAGTTTGGCTACTGAAGAGCCTAGCTGGCCGGAGTGCCTAGAGCTTTATCGTTTAGTGCACGACAACTTTGATACCTATAAGTGCGTCTATGGGCAGCGGCGCAAATAAGGACGTTTGTCAGCTTATTTAACCAGATAGTCTCTAACCGTTTGTGCTGTCTTGCTTCCTTGATCAACAGCTCTGATACGCCTTTCCAAATCTTCCATAACGCTTGGCAGTATTTGGCGTTGAATGTGTTTGGCGCGATTCTCATATTCAGCATGGATGGGACTGCGCTGATGGGCTGGTACTTTGCTTAAAATCTCTGCCAGGGTTCGACCTAATACAGCACTTCTAATTGGGGCGTTTTCGACTGATGCGAGAAATGTTTCAGCGTTGGGATTGAGTATTCCGTCACCAAGATGCACAGCCCAATTTTCGTCATTGTTTTTGAGTGCATGTTCATGTAGAACATATTTTTTACCCTCTAATTTTGCAGCGGTATCGAAGGCTTCACTGGCAGGTTTGTTTTGCCACTTGATTAAATGGGACCATTCATGACCCATTGTTGAACCTGAATTAGCGAGATAGGGCTCGTCAATGTTGTGGAAGCGAAGGTCGCCGATATTGCCGGCCGAAGCCGCTGTTCTGTTAGATGTAACTGGATATAGGCCGTATAGAGCTCCGTATTGATACTCCCAAGGCAGAATCAACAGTCGTTTTACGGCAGCGCCATCTGGTGCATGTTCCACGACTGATATGAAATCCTCAGGTAGTGCTCGCGAACCGAATGGATGTATCTTTAGCTGATTGACAGCATTTTTTCTTGACCAGTAGTTCAACAGCCCAGGTTGCTCTGCCTCTAGCCTCAGATTTCTTACTTGATCTAACGAGTGGGCATACTCTTCTGGCACTATAAACTTGGTGTGCAGACCCGCTACTGTATATTCTCGAATCGGGCTAGTTACTTTGTTTACTCCTCGTTCGATAAAATCAGCGTGATCTATAAATGGTCCCTTCCCGTCTGGGCGAGGAACAAAGAACGTTTCTTCTTTGGCTGAGTAGCCAACCAATCGCTTTTGCAAAATAGCCAATTCTAAAGCGGCGGGAGATGGTAGGTCTGCAACTAGGTGCAGGCTGTTCGGTGACAGATTTGTTTCCACTCCTCTTAGTGGCATTGTGGCGGTTGGCCTCGAGAACGCTGAACCAAGCCTGATGCTTGCTAGTCCACCAGCGGTAAATAACGCACTGTCGAAAGCAAACTTGCCTAGATTTTCATTGGCTACAGAAAGATTTCGGCTAAAGTTCTGGTCTGAATTCCATGCCTCTGTAATTGCAGTAACAACTTTTTCGCCATTTGAGCCAATGTCAGCAATGAAAGCTAAGCTCATGCCTGTCCCAGCTGAGCGGGTGAGCAAGCCGCTGTAGCCTTTCGCTGGCATATAGCGCGTCATGGCTAGAGAAATGACTGAGGACACAGCTAGTTGGCTGGCCGTTTCGCTAAGATTGTGACCATTGTTCAGTTGCTCTGCGGCCTGGCTAATACCTTTTCCCGCGGCTACTGCTAGTAGGCCTTCGCGCAATAGCTTGGCTGTCCATGGTTCATTACTGCCGCTCTCTGGCGGTGGTTCTCCCGATTCGAATTTAGGCACTGCCATTCACTGTTGGTATTGTTGAGTGCTTGCGGTATCGCATGTGGTGCGTTGCACTCCCTGCTTGTGCCTCTTGTAAATGATATACAGCCTAGCTGTGGCGGTGTTGTGGCTTAACTGTGGCCGTTCTGTGGCGAAAATAATGCTTGCAAAAATGGCGCAGCGAATGTATTGTCATAGAGTGAGTTGCAACTGAATTCAATTTAAATAGAATCAAATCAATTCAATAAAATTCAAAGTTCCACGGGGGTGGCAGAGTAAGCAGCTGAGGTAACTTGGCTGTTTTATTCTTTTCAGGAATCATTCAGATTAGAGTACTTTAGATTCCGCGAGTGCAACCATGCCGCAGTTTAAAAGCCAATCTAACGATTTAGCAAAAGGCCCAGAGTTTTCAGATAGTATTGAGCGTGCCTTGCCTGAAACCTCTCAGAAGTTATATAGAGAAGCTGAGATGATTAGCTTAGGTGTCGGTCGTGCGCTTCTAGATACAGCCAAGAAACCATTAGACAAGTTACCAGAGTTGACGACTTCATTGGCAACAGGCATGGCCTTTGGCGCTATCAGTCGCCTGGGCGCCTCGGGAAAATTGGTTGCTGCTGGAATTGGCACAGCAATGGCCACAAAGTTTGCCTACGATGAACTGACTGGCAAGCGCTGGAGTCCGTTTGGCACTGCCGTGAAAGACACCTGGAATTCTGAGGCCAACAGAGAGCGCAATATAGAGATAACAAAAAATAGCCTGGGTTCCTTTGTGGTTGATACTGGGGTGGGCGCGGTTGGCATGAAATTAGGCTCGCTGGCTACGGCTCACTTTGCCCCGCCAGGAAGATTGGTCAAAGATGCCGTAAGCCGGGCTGATCATGATGGCGGCAGAGCCTTGCGTGACCTTGAGCAGCGTTGGGAGAATCCAGAATTGTTTCAGGCCCGTGTTAAGGGTAAAGGCACTTTGGTTACCCATACTCAGCCAGCCAAGGCGGGGGAGCCTAGCGGTGATTTGATTAATGTTGCTAATGCACCTGATGGACAGCTAGTAATTACGGCTATGGATGTGCAGGGTCATGGAGTTGGTGCCGCGAAAAAGGCGGTTGCTGTTCATGCTGCCGTTGATGACGTTTTGCCTAAGACTGGCAACAAGAGTGCTAGCGAAATTTTGACTATGATAGATGAAAAGCTCTCCACTAAAGATGAGCTGTCCATTACGGCAGCTTTGATGAAATATGACCCAGTCACTCATAAACTTCAAACAGCAACAGCCAGTCAGGAGGTTGCTTTTGTTGTTCGAGCTAATGGAGCTGTCAAGCAACTTGACGCCGAAGTTGGTGGGCAAGGTCTTGGATTTGATATGTATGGAACTTTTCCTAAGGGCAATGAAGTGATTCAGTTGAATAAGGGCGACTTGACTATTATGGCCAGTGACGGTGTTTTCGATCGCTTTGGTTATGGTGGTAACGCTGGCTTTGTCGAGTTTTTGAAGAAAACTGGGCCGAGTCTGGAAAAAATTCGTCGAGGTATTCTCAATAAACCACTGTCTGAGGCTGGTGCTGACGACATGAGTTTTATAATTTTCCAACCGATTGAGTAAGAGTTGTAGATTTTTCATTGTCTCTCTAGTGTTTTTCGGAGAGACTTTTTTTTTGCGGCGCGAACTGTCTCTTTTGGTGTGCTAAAAGCGGCCTGTTTTAGCTGGCGTAAAACAAACTAGAGTTATAGTGAGTTGATGCTAAGAGTGGCTTGAATAGTGGGTTCTGGCGATGCAGCTTTTGTCGGTGCTTGTTCTGTGGTGGTATCACCAGTGATTACCTAAAGGTTAAAAATTTCTACCGTTGACAAGAGGACATTAGAGTTCAATAATTAGGTTGGTCTAAGGAGTGAGCACTGCATTTGATATCACGCCGCTGAAAGCCCTTGGCTTTGTGCGTGGTGCGGCTCTGTTGTGAATAGTCTGGTCATCGCTCTGGCAAGCGTCAGGGTCGATTGATTTGATTTGGAATGAAAATGAGCGAATAAATCCTCTCATTTTGTCGGTAGAGATCCATCAATAAATCTAAACTCTGGAGGAACGGCAAATGCAAAGAAACTATCGTGCAACCAGCCCAAAAGCCTGTTTGGTTGATGCCCAAGAAGAGAGCTTTAGCTTGTCTTCTAATACAAAGACTCTGCGAAATACGAGCGGTGAAAACATACTGCTCTTAGATTTAGACAATACACTCACTGATACAAGACGTTGGTTTGCCGACTTCATTCTTGGCGCTACAGCTGAGCTGGCTAATGCCATGCAGGCTCCAACTAGTTTAATCAACAATCTCTTTGCTGAAGTCGCTACTGCTACAACTTTGCACGAATATGGTTTTGCCGTTGAAGAAATTGCTTGCCGTCTGAAACTGCACCGCTCTTTGTCATATAAAAAGATAGAGGAGATGTCTGAACATTTTTGGCAGTCTTTTGCTGCAGCCCATCATAAGATAGAAGTCTACCAAGGTGTGCACGATACTTTGGCGCAAATTCGTGCTCAGCATAAAGACTTGAAAATCGTTGTTCTGACAGATTCACCTGAGTGGGTAGCTCTCGAGCGGCTTTCTCTAACTAACTTGCTGCCTCTTGTAGATGGTGTGGTAGCAATTCGTACGGAAGATCCAAAAGTAAGACAGCGAGTCTATAGAGACTGCATTAAGAGCACTCGACGAAGAATCGATGCAGCGCAAGAGAAAGTCAATAAACAACATCTTCTTCTCAATATGTCTGTTCCGTCTGCTTGTGCCAAACCTAGCGCTGGTGGAATTGAATTAATTGCAAAAAGATTGGGTGTGGTATCGGGACAAATTATAATTTGTGGTGATAAAGACACTAAAGAAGGTCTCGCTGCGGCTCAATGGCGTAAGAAGCAGCAGTTGCACGGACATATCGATAGACCGATTCACTTTGTACGTGCCAATTATGGTAATCATGATCTTGAACACTCTCGCTATCTTGAATTGGCTTCACACATTCCTTCGCTCGCTGGTAGCAAGGGCAAAGATACACCCTCCGTTCCGGTCTTGAGTTCGCTTGATCGCTTTGATCAGTTAAATGATGTTCTTGCTGATACGCTTGCAAGCAGCAGTCGCAGGCACGCCGTAGCCTGAGCGCAAGTTCCGAGAAAGTCATACAATCGAAATAAGTTGACGAGCAAGTGTTACAGGCACTTGCTCGTTGCGCTATTGGATTAGAAAGAAAATTTTCGATGAGGTCAGCCCAGCAGTTATAAAAGTCAATGTTTCGGTGGGCTGGGAAGCCGGCGGTAACGGCACTTTATTTTTGTCAATGCCAAGCAGATCATAACCAATAGTCATGTGATCTTGAGTGGTGACAATCTTTCAATAGAAGATAGTAGCGGCTCTGTGTATCAAGGCAAAGTTTTGAAAGTAGATGAAGTCAAAGATTTAGCCTTAGTTGAGCTGGTCAATCATGACGTTTCGCCGCCTGATGGAAAGGCGCTCAAACTGGGCAATGCAGCTGTAGTTTGCGGTGAAAAGGTATGGGCTCTTGGCCATCCTGGTGATTCTTCAGACCTAGTCTTTTCGCCCGGTGTGTTTGATAGAGAAGGGGCGCGATTTGACGATGCTGCTCTTTAAGGCGAAAGTGCTTGCAGAAATTGATCTAAAACAGTCTCAGAAGGCTGCTATTAGTTTTCTCTCGCAACTAGTAGTATTTGCAACGGTAAAAATTGAACCAGGTAGTTCTGGTGGTCCGGCCACTAACAGTGACGGTGAACTGACATTTGTTACAAGTTTGGCCCATGCTCGCGCTGCTGGTGACCATACCGGAATATCGTCTGGTGTCAGCTCGAATCAGGTCAAAGACTTTCTGTGAAGTAGTCGTTCTGATTTCAAAATTGACTATGGTTGGCAGAGCAACCTACAGCATCGTCCAGTGAAAACTCTTAGAGATGATTTTTCGGTTGCTGCTGCTTCAATGGCGTTGCCTCAGTTATTTATGCCTTTAGCCAGCGTCTATCATGGATACAAGTTTTTCAGCGAACAAAATGCCATAAGAAAAGTGGCTGATTCTGCCATTGATGCTGGTTCAGACGCTTTTGTAAAAGATAACTTGGTGGCTACCAAGATTGAGCGCACTGATGGCACTGAGAGATTACCAGCTGGTTCTCTTGTACTTGAGAAAGCTAATGAGCTGTTGCAACATTGACATGTTCCGAAATGAGGCCAAGTTTAGAATAGTAGAAGTTGGCAATGCTCCCACAGGACGCCACGTTGGTGTTGCTGATGCAGGGCTTTAGCTGCGACTGTCTCTTCAATAATGACTCAAGCGGATGGTGTGCAGCAGCTTTCTTAGATGTGAGCTTTTGTAAGTGCGCCAAAAACCGAGCTTTTGAGGCGCCAGAAGAGAGCAAATTCGATCAATGCGGTTGTAAGTAGTACTTGGCTTTTCGTATCGTTTTGGTATTCGTTCAACTTCCTTCTCTTAGAGCACTTAAAGCACACCTGTCAAAATTTCAAATTGCTATTCACAGCTTTTTTTACCGCCTATTGGCGTTGCGTGCAGACTTTGCTAGAAATTCAGAGCATTTAGTTAGCGAATGAACATACGAATCAAGCCCAGTGTAGCCTTTTACTTGTCTGCAGTGCTTTTGATTCGCCACAACCGTTTTGCCCTTTTTCTAGGGCCTTTCCTTTTGGAGCACAATCATGACTATTAGTAAAAATCAAATCTATGCAGGCACAGTCACTAAAATAACCGACTTTGGTATTCTGGTCGCCATTGCCGGTGAACGTCACGTCGGCCTCGTGCATGTATCACAGTTGATGGGTAACAGTGCCGATTTACAGAAAGCCAGACTTCGTTCAGTTGAAGTTGGTGCTGCGGTCTTTGTTGAAGTTTTGGATATTAAGAAAGAGGGACGCCTGACAAAACTGTCTCTCAGCGAGAAAAGTGTGCATAATACTCAGGTCTTGCGCTACATTCCCTTGAACGAAGAAATCATCGGTGTTGTTACGAGCAAGAAAGAATATGGCGCCTTTATGGAGCTCTCTGGCTGGCACGTTTCTGGTCTTTTGCACGCCATGCGTATGGTCGGTGACACCCGCTATGAGAGAGATTCAGTTCTCGATGGTCTTGAAGTTGGCGAGCGTGTACCGGTTTATGTTATCGAGATTGAAGTCGTTGACGACAATTTGAGATTGACACTGAGTCAGACTAAGCAGGGCGATGATTTTGCGGTCGTTGCTACAGGCACTGATGAAAACGGTGCTGAAGTAGAAATAGACTTAGCAGCTAAGCTCTAACCACAATTTGGAAGCATTTTTATGGAAACAGAAAACAAGACGAGCATTTTTAGCTCGTCTCTTTGGCTCAGCGTATTAGCATTGGCTAAGCCTTTCTTTCATTCGAGGGAAAAGTCAGAGGTCACTATACCGCTGATTGGTATTAAATTTGTAGTGCAAACTCGCATAAAGGCCTGGTCATTAGTCGTTTTGCTTGTCATCTTTTTGATTGGCGTGAGCAAAATGAATGCCATGATCAATGGAGCCTATGGCAATTTTCAGAACGCCCTGCCTGATGCGGCCAAAGACGGTAGCTTAGCCGATGTCGCCTGGAGTAATCTTTGGGTCTTGGCGAAGATTTTCATCTTTGCCGCCCCAGTGGTGGTCTTCTATGCTTGGCTGCGCAGTTTGCTCGGCATTGTTTGGCGGCAGTGGCTGACTGAAGACATTCTCAAACAGTATTTCAGCAACCGTAATTATTACCGCATCTCCAATGCCTCACTGGTCGAAAACCCTGATGAACGTATTGCCAATGATGTTGATGGTTTTGTCACCGGAGCTGTTACATTGGTGCTATCAGTGCTTGATGCCATGGTTACTCTCTTTTTCTTCACTCAGATTCTTTGGGGCTTATCTGGCTCGCTAACGGCAATTTCGATTTTGTACGCTACTTTTGGTAGCTTGATTTCGATTTGGCTGTCGGTGAAATTGATTGGCTTAAAATACAATCAAACCAGGCTAGAGGCTGACTATCGCTTTGGCTTAATTAACGTGCGCAACAACGTTGAGCCCATCGCTTTTTACCAAGGTGAGCAGGCTGAGTGGAAGCAGCTTTTGAAGCGCTTTCATGCTGCCATCAAGAACAATTTGAGTCTGATTGGTTACCAACGTCAAGTGAGTTTGTTCACCACCTGGTTTGACTACTTTGTCGCCATTGTTCCTTTCGCAGTGATCTTGCCTGTTTATTTGCGTGGTGATTTGCAAATTGGTGCCTTTACCCAAGCCAATATGGCCTTTGGTCAGGTGCTGGCAGCTCTTTCACTGTTCGTTTCACAAATTGGCACAATTAGTACTTTTGCTGCCAACGTCAAGCGTGTCACTGGTCTATTGGATGCTGTTAATTCAGAAGATTTGGCTGATAGCGATGGTCATACAGCTATTGTCACAACTTTTGCCGATCAAATCGCTTTGGCTGACGTGACAGTGAAAACCCCTGACTACAAGCGCTTGCTGGTTGAAGATCTCACTCTGCAGGTACCGAGCGGCACTGGCATCATCATCAAAGGACCAAGCGGTAGTGGCAAGAGTTCTATTTTGCGAGCTATCGCTGGCCTCTGGCGCTCTGGTGATGGCACTATTACTCGCCCGCAACTTTCAGCTGTGATGTTCTTGTCGCAAAGCCCATATATGAGCCTGGGCGGCTTGCGTGATCAACTGCTCTACCCTAACGTTACTACTGATTTGACTGACAAAGACTTAATTGCCGCCCTCAATCAGGCTAATGTTGGATTCCTGGCTACTCGCTATCCTGGTGGCCTTGATGGCTATCCTGGTGAAGGCCAATCTGATGGTCAAGGTCATCCAGCTATCCGGCCCTGGAGTAGTGAACTGTCGCCCGGTGAGCAGCAACGTTTGGCTTTTGCTCGCTTTTTGCTGGCCAAGCCTAAATATGTCTTTCTTGACGAAGCCACGAGCGCTCTTGGCATAGCTGATGAAGAGCTGCTTTATCGCACTCTTCAGGCCAGTGGTGCTACCTACGTTTCGGTTGGTCATCGTCCGTCTCTCGACGCCTACCATCAGCAGTCTTTGACTTTGCTGGGCGAAGGTCGTTGGGAATTGTCTGCTAGCTAATGGCTGGCAGTAACTGCAACCCTTTCATTCTTGCCCCTCGGGGCAAGAGGAGAATTTTATGAACCTCAATATTTCTGCTTCTCTGCCTGAAGCACGCTACGTCGTCTTTGGCGGAGTGTTAGTCTTAATCGCCTTCAACCTTTTCAAAATTGGCTGGTTTCTTGGTCTGCTTGCTGTCACTGTCCCCCTTGCTTGGCAGTGGGTATTTTTGTGGCTGAACAAAAGCAAGTTTTTGTCGCCATCTTCTCTCGGTCTGTCAACAAGTGAGTCTGGGTCCGGCCACTCTCAACTAATGGCAATTGCACTCTGTATGAGTGTTGCTGCTCTTGTGGCACCAGTATTTGTCTATTTCGGAGAAGCGCTCAATGATTCATTTGGTGCTATTGCTGGTGGTGACTTGCTTACTTACTTCGTCTTGCGCGCTGGGGTTGTGGAAGAACTGTTGAAGTTTTCAGCTGTTCTAATTGTGGTTAAGTATTTGGCGCCCCAGTCTCTGACACGGCCTGTTGATGGTATTGTTCTGGCTTGTGCTGCAGCTTTGGGTTTTGCTGTCTACGAAAACTTTTACCACAACCTCTATTTGCTTGACGCCCAAGGCGGGTTTAAAGCGTTTCTGCTTGGCACTTTCATTCGTGTGCCAATTCATGCACTTTATGGTGCAATTTGGGGTGCAGCTTTTGGTATTTCTAGATTCTTACCAGTGCCACAACGTTATGTTGTGCTCTGCACAGGTTTGGCTAGTTCTATGTTTGTGCATGGTCTCTGGGACACAATGGCCCAGTCCAAAACGCTGTTTGTTTTCGCTTTGATGCTCTTGCTCTATGGTGCTCTTTGGTACGGCTATACAAAGCTGTGGAGCCGGGTGGAAGCAATTGAACTTGTTTCAGGAGAAAATCATGAATAAGTTAGTCATGTATGAGGGTAAACGTCCTCCAACATCAATGCTGATAGTGGCGGCTGTAGTACTGGCTTCAATAGTTTCAGTCAGGATATTCGGTATGGTCGCAACCTTGCTGATTCTTAGTGCATGGATTACTTTGCACGAATTCGGGCATTGGATTGTTGCTCGAATTTCAGGTATCGAGGTACCTGTTTTTTCAGTGGGTCTAGGTAGCGCTAATCAAGCAAAAGTAATGGGGCGCGCCTTTGGTACTGAATTTCAGCTCAGACCTTTTCCGGTGGGTGGTTTTATCAAACCCGATGAGAAGTCGTTTGCCAGTGCTTCATTCACTGCTCGTGCCGCTACTTTAGCAGCAGGACCGATGATGAATTTGCTCATTCCGGTTGTGCTCTTCTTTTTGCTTTTTGCTATTAAGGGCGTACCAGACATTGCAGTCAAAGATGTCTACCTCACTGACCTTTCTAGCAGTGTTTCTACTGCTGCAACTGCGGGTTTGGAAAAAGGAGATATATTCTTGGCTGTTGCGGGAGTAGCAATTGAGAAGCCAGAGCAGATTGTGCGCATCATGGAAGAACACAAACTGCAAACGGTCACTTTGCTTGTTAGTCACCTCGGTCAAACTAAGACTGTCACGCTGGTTCCTAACTCAGAAGGCAAAATTGGCATCGCCATAGGTGTGCATACTGAGCAAGTATTCAAAGAGGTCAGTACAGGAACAGCGGCCATTGAGGCTTTCTCACAGACAGCAAGTCTGACTGAGCAAACATTGGCTATGTATGGCCAGTTGTTTCAAGGTGAAAATCTCGATCACGTCAGTAGTGTCGTTGGCATCGTTAGTGAAGGTGGCAAGCAGGTAAATGGTGGTTTGGTAGCTAGCATTTCATTTGCTGCCATGCTTAGCATTGCCCTGGCTGTGCTAAATCTAGTTCCCTTGCCGATTTTGGATGGTGGGCAACTAGTGCTTTTGGCATTAGAGAGATATCGTGGACGGCCGCTTTCTGATGCTGTGCGCGGTTACTTAATTGCTGCGACAGTTGTCTTTTTCATCGGCCTATTCTTTCTGGCACTGTATAACGACTTGCTCGTGATGGTGGGAAATTTTTGGGCTGTGCCTGTAGTTGTGGTGGCCTTGTGTGCGCTTTTTTATTACTTGCTGCCATTCTTAGGCAAGTTGAGAGCGTCTAAGTCTTAGCAACTTTCTAACAAGAACTTTGAGTGGAGCTGATTTAGAAACAGGCTCTTCTCTTTCATTGATATCACGTAATCGACCACGTCGGCAGCTGATGAAGCCTTGCTGCGTGGTCGTTGTTTTGCGCTGCCTTAAATATTGGGGTCTAGCGCAGGGAGGCTTAAAATGAAAATTTATTTTTTTACACTGGGGCTCAAGGATGGTCCTATTGCGCAGTTTTTTGCTGCAATCGAGCAGAAATTTGTTTGGCAGTACGCACAGCGCTGTCTTACGAGTGGCTTCGTTCCTACTGCCTTCTTGCCGCTACAGTTTATCGGTAAGTTGTTGGCCAAGCTCTGGATCTTTATTCAGGTTGGTCGCGTAAAAATTGTCGGTAAGGAACATTTGGATAGTGGAAAGCGCATTGTTTTTTGCGCTAATCACGTCAGTATGTTTGACCCCATTCTTGTCTACTCATTGCTAAAATGCTACCCCCGTTATATGACTGCCATAGAAGAAATGACAGGTTTCGGCGGTCTGAAGGCTGTCTTTATGGGAGCTTGTGGATCGTTTGCAGTGGATAGATCTAAAGGCAAGACAGTGATTGAGCCTGCGATCGATGTACTAGTTAAAGGCGATTCACTGGTGATTTTTCCTGAAGGCAAAATTGGTATGAATGGTCCGTATAAGCAGGGCTCTGCCATTATTGCTCTTGGTGCAGCAGCCAAGTTAGCTAAGCAAGAGCAAGTTGGTATTGTGCCAATTCATCTTTTCTTTCATGGTTTTCATTCGCAATCGGCTAAAGGCCCTTACGGAGCCATGAAATTTGATTGGCGTCATGGTGTTACTGTTACTGTTGGTGCACCGATATGGCTTGACTCTGATGTAATACTTCGCCCTGAGCAGCTGACCGAGATTGTGCGCCATCAAATCGTTGATCAACTTGCTCCTCGTGATCTTAGATCGAGTAGTGATTGGGTTGCCGTTTAACCGAGTAGTTTTAGCGGAGTATTTTCTTTTGATTATTGGTCTTGAATTTAGAGAAGGAAGTAGAAGTGGCTTGAATGGGCTGTCACTTCCTTCTCAGGACTAGCTCAGGACTAGCAAGAATTTTGCCCTGGTTTGATTTCGCGAATCTGTCCTATCACTTTAGCTAAGCTGATGTTTGGATTTTATATTAATGGGGTAGGTTAACTATAGAATACAGTGACTTGATGAAAAGACTTAGAAGGCAGGAATGAAGAGACGTATAGCACCAGCAATAGAATTCGAAAATCGCTTTCGGTTCGAAGGTGATAGGCCGGCTGTTGACAATCAAGCAGACCAGTCCACTATAGGACACCAAAAATTTATTCCTTGAGGATGGGACGGGCGTCCTTGCCCATTAATTGCTCCTACTTACAAGAGGCAAACGCCCACAGCGCCGAAAATTCCTGCTTGTTGGGCCGCGTCGCAGTTACCCTACGGCTAATGTGAAAAGCCAGCCAGACGCGCCAAACATTACAACACCCATCAGATCGGCTGTAACGGCGCGTCTTTGAGCAATCGAAGCAGTTCTTTTGTCATTGTTTTGTAAGACTTGCAGCTGGCCTCGTATCCTGGGAGGTTATCCCAGGGCGTCTTAGCAGCCAACCGGCGAGCAGCATTAACGGCCCAGCCGAGAGCATCCAGTTTGCCAAGGGCAGCATCAACAGCACAACGGGCCGCATTTTCCTCTGTACTTAGAGTGACCAGCTCTGCGGACAGAATGTGGAGACGGGTTTTACAGTCTTCCCGGACCGCATCGCACGTAATAGAGCTAGTAGCTGCGCTTTGAGCAGCATTGATTCTATGGTTCAGTTTGACCTTTGCTGAGATAGCATCCCAGTAGTGGACAGCAGCCGCAGATGATGCAGCTTCCCATTGGGCTTGATCTGTACAGCCCTCACTATATAGTCTTGCTACTTCCACAATAGCCTGGCGTTGCTCATCTGTTCGAGCATATTTGATCACACCACGCTTGCTATCAGTAAGGCACCAGACCATAAAGGTGGGCCACACTCGGCTTAAGTCTGCACCGACCGGGATGACCGAGAGAAAATCTACCGGCCATTTCTTTGCCATGTAATCAGGCATTTCTTCAAAGAGATAGTCTTCCAGTCTGGCTAGAATATGCGGGATGCCCAGTTCGGTTTCATACAGTTCATGGTTGTCGCTGTGGATGGTGCACCCCACTGCACAGCCCACGCCGTTGTGCCAGTAAAAGTACTTTTGACGGAATTCGTCTGCTTGTCTGTGTGCACGCACTCGGGTTAGAAACTTATTTTTTACGCTTGTATCTCCATGAAAAGCTCGTAGTGTATTCATATCAATTTCCCATATTAAAAGAGCCGCAATGGTCACGAAGAGCCTTGTGGCGGTGTTGAAAACAAAATGCCTTAACGAATTGTGATGTCTTACTTTGATTGTGTGGCAATAGCTGCCCGTATACCAATGTAAGAGCCGATTGATGTAGCGACTGACACTAGAATACCTAGACCTAGAGCCTGAACCAGACCCAGTCCGCTGACGCTTAAGCCCATCAGTAGACCAAATGTAGTTCCGCTGAACAAATAGGGCTTGATACTTAAGCTAGACCAGAAGCCCAGAGATTCAGCCATTGCAATCAAAAGCGTATTGGCGATACCCAATACAGAACCTATGACGACTGCAAACATAAAGACAGTACGATCTGGCATGTGGCCTTGTTGAAAAATGGCAGTTACTGCAATGGTAATGAAACCGCAGCAAAGAATTGAGCAAACGATTGCCCATCCGAGTTTGTACATGAGTTTTATCATCAGTGTTCTCCTGATAATACTGTTGAAAGAATCCAATTTTTGATTGAATGTGAAAAGGAATGTGAAAAGGAATGTGAAAAGCGCAATCTAGAGCTCATGTTTTAAACCTAGGTTGCGCCGCAGCATGCATATTTGCACCATGCCATGGTCGGCTCGCTCAAGACAGCGCTGCCACTGAGCTTCTGTGAAAAACTTAGCGGCCAAACGCAGTTGCTCTCTTGCACTTTGCAGATTGCGTTCAACCAACCAGGCTTTGTCTTTGTCATAAGCTGGTAAGTGCGATTGCATCATACTATCGATAAACTCCAGCTCTGCCTCCAGTGATTCGACGGCTACGAATGCTGGCATTTGCACCTGCCGTCTAGCCAGTACACTCCATAGGGCACAAGCTCCGATGATCACTGCCGCCGCTGCAAGCGTATCCCACGGCACTCGAAGTAAGTCAAAGTAGTAATTTAGCCAATCTGTAGCTATTTGGTTTTTCATATTAGTAACCTCAAAAAAAGTTGAATCAGCAAAATAAAAGCTGCTGGGGCGCCATCCTTGGCACTTTCAGCATTAGGTTAGATGACGCTTGTTGTAGCAGGGCTGCAAGAAGCGTTCTGTCAGGCAGTCACGTTAGCGGCTTCTGTCAAAGCATCGGCCTCAGCGAGTTTTTCCTGGGCTTTAGTCAGAAGGTCATCAATCACCGGGATCATAATGGCGTTCATTCCGTATACGAAAGGCACGACGGCTTCTTTTTCGACACCAAACTGATCCATAAGCGCCTCAACAATTTCTTCGGCCACATGCACCAGTGCAGCCAAGGGATTATTAGTCTCGGCATCGACTGGGAGCTCAGGTGTATTCAGGTATTGCAGGGTATTGCCGACGTTTTCTAGCATGGCATAGGCTTGTTTAGCTAGACCCATGGCAACGAGACGATTAGCTTGAGCTGCCGCTGGGCCAGATGCAAGTTTTTCTTGAAGAACATTCTCGATCTGTTCTATTACACTGATTGAAGATTGATATTTTGCATTCATTTCTTCAACAGTCAAGGTTGGGTTTTGTGTTTGTGTGGTCATTGCTTTGTCTCCTAAAGACAGGGTTTTATGATGGTTTGTTCAATGGCAGAGTTGACTTCAATCAGTGTCTAGCGGAAGCCCAGTGTTTCAGCCGTTGCAGAGTTCTCTTCGTTCAGATTGCGGGGGGTAGTGGCACATCTTCTTGGGGCAAACTTGGCTGCGCCTGGTTCGCTGCTTTGGCTGTTGGCGTGAGACGTTAAGCAACACGGTTGCTTCGTAAAGATTACTGATGAAGTAATAGCTAGTGTTCTAGTTGATAAGTCCTTGCATGCGCGTAAATAAGAAGAGAGTCTCTTACTGGTAACAGAGACACTATTAAAGAGGCAAGGTAGACCACTTTGTCGAAAAGAGCGAGGTTGCTACATCAGCAGGGCTTGAAGTCTATTCTGATCAGTCTTTTGTCTGATGCCGCAAATATTCACGGGCGATTGGGCTGCACCAATAGTGGTGGTTCTACGAAGAAATCAGATTCGCACAGGCTCGGGTTGAAAGAACGGTGGTAGCCGCTGGAATGGTCGGCAGGGCTTCGTTTCTAGTAGTAGTCGACTCGAAGGTTTGTGGTGTCTCTTGGATGCTTGGTGTAACCGTACTGAGTTCGTTAGTTTCTATCAACCAATTGCTGGCATCGAGCTTATCGATTTAGGAGTCTGGTATTGGCATAGTGTTTAGTTCGTATAGTTCCATCAAACACCGTCTTTGCCTCTTGTTGCCACAATCGGCACAACGACATCATCAAATATGGCGGCTCCAAAGGTACTGCCAGCATTATGACCGGCTGTCCGTGCCAGAGAGGGAAATACCGATTTAATTGCTGCTGTTGCAGGAGCTGTGCCAAGGGCGCCGACGGCACTGGCTACTAATGTAACTGTTCCTGCGCCTACATCTTGGAGAGTTCTGTGCGCCCGCATCTTCTGCTCTAGAGAATAGTCGTTCGGATTGGAGACTACTTTGGCTGCGTCTACCCATGTTGGAACCTTATTCGCTAGTGTATAAAGACCATAGCCGCCAGCGGCTACTAGGCCGGCTCCTATTACCACTGGTGATACGAACGTAGCACCGATTCCTACTCCTAAGCCAATTGCCGCACTACCTAGAACCCTCCCCGGATGATTGGTTAGCTCGTCAATTGCTCCGACGGCAAGATCCTTTGCTACTTCCATAACGCTTGAATCGTTGTCGTCAGTGATTTGCAGCTCTGGTAAAGTGGTGTTGGCGGCTAGAGTTGTAGCAGACCAACTCTTGAGTCTGTTGTCCGCATTGGGCTCTGGCAAGTCTTGAATGTTCCAGAGTGAAGGTATGTTTTCAGTCGGCAGCCCGTATGACTCCATTCTGCAGGCTTGCAAACTATCTATTTCAATCGTCGACTTAAAAGATTGCTGCTCTATCTGCCATGGACTATGAGCAATTGCCATACTCTCAGTTGATTTCGTTGTACTTTCTTCTATTGCTGGCATGTTAGACCCTAGTAAGTGCGTTAACAGTTACTATCCGCCTTGAATCGATTTTGGACATCAAAATTGAGGTTTTTTCTGATGTCGTAAAACAGCGGAAGATAGAGCTTGTTTCGGGCTGCTTGAAAAGCAGGAGTTGTAAAGCGGTTTAATTTAGAGTCAGTGCAATGTGGAAAAAGGTTGCTCGGTGGCAAGTTAGAGGAAAAAAATGACCAGAGCTAGCGCAGCTAGCGAAAACGACTCAAGCTCTAGTTCTATTGCAGCATGGTGCTTCCCTTTGGACTTTGTCAGTAGCTTGTTGCGAGCGTTGTCAGTGGCTACTGTTACTTGTCATTGCAGTCTTGAAGTTGTTTATTCGCAAGTACTAGCCTGAGTTTCTATTATTCCTGCCTCCTACTTATTACCAGACATTTTCTGCCAGTCTCCACCAACTAAGTAACCAACCATCAACCGCTAAGTACCTGCAGCCGCACTCAATTGCGTTGCATGTGGAACAGCACCAACCAAGGAACAATCATGTTCAAAGTCTCAATTATCGGAGCCGGCAATGTCGGCGCTACAGCTGCACAGTACATCGCCATGAGAAATTTGGCTGACGTTGTGCTCATCGATATCAACGAGGGTGCTGCTATGGGTAAATCATTGGATTTGCTTCAGACCGGGCCAGTTACCTCTCATTGCGCTCATCTCTCTGGCGCCAGTGGTTATGAAACCACCGCCAATTCTGATGTGGTCGTTATCACCGCTGGTATTCCGCGAAAAGAGGGAATGAGTCGCGACCAATTGCTCAAAATCAATGCTCAAATTGTTAGCAGTGCTGCCGAGCAAGCTGTGAAATTTTCACCTGATGCTGTTTTTGTAATTGTCACTAATCCGCTGGATGTGATGACTCAGCTCGCCTACCAGATTACTGGATTACCCCGCCAGCGCGTGATTGGCATGGCCGGGGTGCTCGATAGCGGTCGTTTTCAGACCTTTATTGCTGCTGAGTTGGCGGTTAGCCCGGTGGATGTAAAAGCGATGGTTCTAGGGGGTCACGGCGACCTTATGGTGCCATTGTTGCGTCATTCTTCGGTCAATGGTATTCCCGCCTTAGAGTTAATTTCTGAAACTCGTCTGCAAGAGCTAGCAGTGCGAACCAGGGACGGCGGTGCTGAAATTGTCAGCTACTTGAAGTCTGGCAGTGCCTACTATGCGCCAGGTGCTTCTGTTGCTCTTATGGTCGAGGCGATTCTGCAAGATCAAAACCGTATGCTGCCATGCTCAGTTTTGGCCACTGGTCAATATGGTCTCAACAATGTTTTTGTGGGTTTACCTGTTGTGCTTGGTCGCAGCGGCGTTAAACGCATTGTCGAACTGCCATTGAACAGCTCCGAACTACAAGCACTGCAAAAGTCGGCAGCAGCTATAGAGAAGAACGTAGTGGTTATGAATGATTTGATTGGCTGGGGTAAACCAGCGATTGTTGAGGCTGCCGTTACGGAATTGCCAGCAGTAGTGGCTGCAACAGCTCCGGTGGCAGCTATTGTTGAATCTGATGAACCTTCTGCATCTGCTCCTGAAGCAGCTCTTGCTGAGCCTAAAGAACCAGTAGCTAAGTGACGACTAGGTTGATAGTCTCAAGTTAGCCGCAGCACAAGACTTGTAGGAAACTTTTGTCGCTCACGGCTCGGAAGCTGTGAGCGACACTATCTAAAAAAAAAGCCACGCAGATACTAGTTTGCGTAGTAAAAAAAGTTATTTAAAACTGAGCTTGGCGCGTGACAACAGCTGGCTTCTTGAGGTTCTGGAGGTTTTCAATGGGGATGTTGAATTGCAGGGCATGTCACATAGAAAGACATGGTGGTAGGCAATCCATAGCCTATCACCCTAAAGTTATTGGTTTTGAGCAGCAGACAGAGTGAGCCGAATCACTCAACTCTATCTGTGCTCTTTGTTTTTTGTTAGCAGAGATCCTTCAGTCGGCGCACCTGAATTAAATAGAGTAGCGCACCGCATAGCATTCCGGCGGCACTGGCTACCAAAGCCATTGTTACTCCATACTGTTCTGCTAACCAGCCAGCGAGAAGGGCTGTAAAAGGGGCTAGGCCTAAAGTGCAGGTGGTATACACTCCCATTAGTTTGCCCCGAGATGAAGGCTCTACGCATTGCTGCATCAGTGAGTTACCGCCGTTCCAGTGAATAGAAAGACAGATACCAGCCACAACGATGGCGGCTATTGAAATTGCCATCGATTGTGAAAATGCCAAAGGTACTAAAGCTAGCGATAAAATGACGGCGGCAATGCCAACCCGTCGCCGCCTACCTTTCTTGTTGCCGGTGTAGGCAATTGAGAGTGATCCCAGAAGAGCACCTACGCCTGCTGCTGTGGTGAGAAAGCCGTAGGCTACTGATTGTCCGTGTAACAGCTCGGAGGCAATAGCCGGCATTAGCACAGTATATTGCAAGCCGCATGTGGTGACGAAAGCTGCTAGAAACAGTAGGGTATAGACCCCGGGTCTTTTGAGAATGGCATAAAATTGAGCTTTTGCCGCGCTTTTAGCTATGAGTTTTTCGCTTTGGCTCATTCTCTCTCTGGTTCTATCTTTTTCTGCCTGCGCCAGGCGCAGCGCCCAAAGGCAGATCAGAGCAGCAACAAAGCTCAAGGCATTGATGGCAAAGCAGAGCTGCTCTCCATACGCCGCTATAATTAACCCGCCGAGAGCTGGGCCAATCATGCGCGAGACGTGAAAACCTGCCGAGGATAGACCAATGGCATTGGCTAAGTGTTCTTGATCTTTGATAAGAGTTGGAACAAGTGACTGCCTTGCTGGTACTTCAAAGGCGATGGTGCAGCCCAGGATGATTGATAAAGCAACAATCAAGCCGAGGCTGCCTTCATCAGTGAATTGTAGATAGCTAAGCAAGAGAGCTTGCAGCATGGCGACTGAATTGCATGTAAGCAGTATTTTGCGTTTATCGTATCGATCGGCGGCTATGCCTCCAATGAACAGCAGAAACAGCAAGGGTAGGTTGCCGGCAAATATTACTATTCCAAGAGCTGCAGCAGAGCCAGTTAATCGATAAACTAGCCAGCTCAGCGCCATGCCTTGCATCCAGCCACCGATGCTAGAAATAAACATGCCGATTGTAAAAATGCGAAAATTTCGTTCTCTAAACGAGTGAAAGGTATCATTGCAGCAATTTTCAACAGACTTCCCATAAGTCTGTAGCACTGCAATTAAGTATGCGAACATAGTTGTCTCCGCTGCAGTGATTTCTGCCAGTCAATGTTATAGAAACCTACTCAGGTCTTTTTCCTGTGTAGTACGAAAGCGGGCGATAGAGCTTGTTATTGCCAGCTTGTTCTCTAATGTGTTCACCCCAGCCAATCATGCGACTAGCGCAGAAGGTAGAACTGTAGAGCGTGCGAGGAATGCCAACATGTTCTAGGGCCACAGCTGTCCAGAACTCAACGTTGACGCGCAGTGTTCGCACTGGCTTATTTTCGGCAATGGCTTTAGCTTGTTGCTTTTCAGCAAGAGCTGCTAGAATCGCTGCCTCTGTTGCTTTCGCCAATTCAATGCGCGGACCTGCTTGTCTTTCGGCCACTCGTTTCAGGCATAGCGAACGGGGGTCATCGGTACGGTAAATGCGGTGGCCAAAGCCCATAAACAGATGACCTGCTGTCATCTTTTCGCTTACCCAGTTGTCGACGTTGGCGCAATCACCAATGCTGTCAAACATGTCTAAAACTGGGCCTGGTGCGCCGCCGTGTAAGGGGCCTGATAGAGTGCCAATGGCGGCAGTTAGGGCGGCACCAACGTCGGCACCGGTCGATA
The DNA here is from genome assembly GCA_018062085.1 of bacterium. Lineage (GTDB taxonomy): Bacteria > Cyanobacteriota > Vampirovibrionia > Obscuribacterales > Obscuribacteraceae. The sequence continues at coordinate 42,731 of JAGOSY010000023.1, forward strand.
CAGTGACACGGGCGCTAAATGTTGATGCGTTTAAACCGTGGTCCATGGTTAAAATCAGGTAGGTTTCTAACGCGCGGAGGTTGGCTTCACTCGGGCGTTCACCAGTGATGCCCCAGAGGTATCTTTCGGCGTATCCACGGTTGCCCAATTTGTATTTTGGTTTGCGCCCGGTATGCAAGACTTCCATGATTGCTGGTGTTAGGGCGCATAAGGTCATAATTTCTTCGCTGATGGCAACCGGTTCGCGCTTCAACCAAGACTTGAAATTGCGGCCGTTAGCAATGGCAGAAAGGCTGCTGCGAAAAGCTGACATTGGTTCACCACCGCGTAGTTTGCGCACCAATTTGACTTCGTCATTGGTTAAGTGGCCAAGTTCTTCAACTTTGAAGCGAAAGTCAGATAGCTCGCAGCAGCTCGGTAGACGACCTTTGCGCAGGACAAACCAAACTTCTTCAAAGGTCTTGGTTTCGGCTAGATCAACAGCGTTGAAGCCATTGAAAATTAGTTTACCCTCCGTGCCCATAACTTCACTTAGGTTTGTATAGCAGGCGTAGACGCCCTCTAAACCAGCAGGAAAAGCAGAGATAGTTGCAGTTGTTTCGATTGAAGTGCTCATGAGAGTTCTCCATGGTTTTTGTAGGTGGAAAGACCTGACTCAAAAAAAAGATAGCCGAACGCAATTCCCGATTGCATCTAAGCAATATTGAGGAAGCGGTAGAGCGGCCGATGTGTGAGTTAGGGGAAAGGAAAAGTTTGTTTGTTGAAAGAAAGCTCTGTGAAAATTGGTCGGTGAAAAGGTAGTGAAGAAAGATAACTTGTCCTAGCATAGCCAGCGAAAAAGACTCAAGGCGGGCTGTTGCTGCGACGGGTCGCTTTCTCTTTGACTTACTGGGTCACTTTCAACTAGCGTCATCGGTGAATTGTATTTTGTGCCACTGCGGCCTTGAAGTTGATTGTTTATAGATACTAGGCTGAGCTTCTAATATTGCGTCCCCTTTTGTTTTGTCTAACTGCTTTTTCTTTTAGACATCCAATCATTCAAAAATAGCCATTAAACCAACCATTCATTAACGCTTAGTACCAGCAGCCCCTTTTATCTGGGTTGCCAGTGGAACAGCCTCAACCAAGGAACCACCATGGACAAAGTCTCAATTATCGGAGCCGGCTTCGTCGGCGCTACAGCTGGTCACTACATAGCCATGAAAAATTTGGCCGATGTCGTGCTCATCGACATTAACGAAGGTGCTGCTATGGGTAAAGCATTAGATTTGCTTCAGACCGGGCCTATTACTTCTCATTGCTCACACCTATCTGGCGCCAGTGGTTACGAAGCCACCGCCAATTCTGATGTGGTCGTTATCACCGCTGGTATTCCTCGCAAAGAGGGAATGAGCCGTGACGAATTGCTTAAAATCAATGCTCAAATTGTCAGCAGCGCGGCTGAGCAAGCAGTGAAATTTTCACCTGATGCCATTTTTGTCATCGTCACTAATCCGCTTGACGTGATGACCCAACTTACCTACCAAGTAACTGGTCTACCAAGTCACCGTGTTATTGGCATGGCCGGTGTGCTCGATAGCGGTCGGTTTCAGACCTTTATTGCCGCCGAACTACACATTAGCCCAGTGGATGTTAAAGCGATGGTTCTAGGGGGTCACGGCGACCTTATGGTGCCTTTATTGCGTCATGCTTCAGTCAACGGTATCCCCGCTTTAGAGTTAATTTCTGGAGCTCGTCTGCAAGAACTAGCAGTACGAACCACGGACGGCGGCGCTGAAATTGTCAAACATTTGAAGACTGGCAGTGCTTATTATGCCCCTGGAGCTTCTGTTGCTCTAATGGTGGAAGCTATTTTGCAAGATCAAAACCGGTTGTTGCCATGTTCAGTTTTGGCCACTGGTCAATATGGCATCAACGATGTCTATGCAGGTCTACCTGTTGTGCTTGGTCGCCAGGGTGTTAAACAGGTCGTTGAATTGCCCTTGAACAGCTCTGAGTTGGAAGCATTGCAGAAATCAGCTGCGGCCATAGAGAAGAACGTTGCTGTTATGAATGATTTGATCGGCTGGGGGAAAACAGCGGTTGTAGCGTTGCCAGAAGATGTTTCTGCTGCTTCTGTTCCTGTTCCTCTTCCTGTTTCAGGCCCGACTTCTGAAGCCGCTGTTGTTGAGCCTCAAGAACCGGTCGCAAAATGAAGACCAGGGGCGACAGTCTAAAAATAGCCAGTGAACAAGAATTTGACCTGGTAGTTGTTGGTGGTGGTATTGTCGGCGCCGGTGTAGCTCAAGATGCTGCCAGTCGTGGTTTGTCTGTTTTGTTGTTAGAGAAAGGCGATTTTGCTTCTGGTACATCAAGTCGTACTACTAAGTTAATTCATGGCGGTCTGAGATATTTAGAGCAATTTCAATTCAGACTTACTCGTGAACTTTGCCAGGAGCGTGGCCTGCTTGAGCAGTTGGCACCGCATATGATTAAAGACTTTTCTTTCATTTTGCCTGTCAGCAATGATAAGAAACTATTTGGCTTAAAAGCCGGTGTCGGCTTGACTATTTATGACTTGCTTTCTCTAAATGCTCGCGGTGTGCGTCGGCACCAGCACCTGAGCGTGGCAGAGACTGTTAGCGCGGCTCCCTCACTAAATGCTTCGCGTTTGTCTAGTGGTCTGCGTTTTCATGATTGCATCACAGACGATAGTCGCGTGGTGATGGCAGTGATTAAATCGGCCTGCTCGTTCGGTGCTCTTGCTATCAATTACTTGGAGGCGACGGGCTTTCAATCCGCTGACAGTGATAGCCGGGTCGATGCCGTTAATTGTCGGGATGTTCTTAGTGGTGCAGAGATTGTCATTCGTTGTCGCACATGTGTAAATGCCACTGGCGTTTGGTCAGATAAGTTATTGAGTCAAATAGACCCAGCTTGGAGGCACCGGGTCAAACCGGCCAAGGGCACCCATATCATCCTGCCGGCGTCAAGCTTTGATACTAGTACTGCTTTGTTTCTACCAACTGATGATGGCCGCTATGTTTTTGTTGTGCCTTGGCAAAACGCCTTGATGGTCGGTACAACCGATATAAGCTACGACGGCCCTTTAGACAATCCGGTGGCAACAACCGAAGAGATAGACTACCTGCTCGGGGTGCTCAATTCATATCGCAATAATATCGGCGGTAACGGAGTGGCCAAGCCGTTGTGTCGAGCTGATGTGGTGGCTGCATGGGCTGGTCTAAGGCCACTAGTCGGTGACGAGAAAGAGGATGGCGAATCTAGTCAAACCGCTAATATCTCACGTGAGCATTCGCTGTTTGAAGGCCCTGGTGGAATCATTGGCTTAATTGGCGGTAAATTGACCAATTATCGAATGCTATCCAGTCATGTGGTCGATATGGCCTTGGCGCAACTGACTAAGCGTGACCAGCGTTATACTGCAATATCAAAGAGTAAGACCCAGAGCATGATGCTGGGTGGCTGGACTGACCACGCTGATTTTCTTGCTACAGCCGAAATGGTCGCTGCAAGAGGACGAACACTGGGCTTGAGCCAACAATCAGCGGAGCATCTAATTGCTAACTATGGCAAAGATGCTCTGCACATTGTCGATCTAGTTGAGCAAAGCCCAGAGCTAGCAGAGCGCATCTGCATTGATTTTCCAGCGATTATGGCCGAGGTGGTTTACTGCCTTGGTAATGAAATGGCAATGACCTTAGATGACATGCTATCTAGGCGTATTCGCCTTGGCTTTGTAGATCAGCCGCAATGTCTGCAATCAGCACCGAAGGTTGCCAGCCTGATTCACACTCTCGGTTATTGGGACCGGCCGCGATTGGCTCTTGAGCTGGATCAATTTCAAAGAGGTCTTTTGGCACAGTTAGCGCCACTTACTTCAGCAACCTTTTTACCACCTCACAAAGATTAAATAGGACACTTTTGCCGCTCGTAGCAGGGACGCTGTGAGCGATGCTAACCAAAAAAAAGGCGAAAAATATACTACTCGATGTGGCAGGAGAGACAGCTTCTTTCAAGCTGCCACAGTTTGAACACAGATTGGCCACAGAAATGCCCCAAAACCTGCGTAAATACCGGGTTTCGCTTTGTTTTCTTTTTCGTTATTGTTGACTGGTTAGCGAGGAGAAATTAGCGATGCCTATCTTAGAAAACCGCATTCTTTCGAACGTGCTCTCCGGTGACGATCAGCACGAGGCATCTACAAAATTGTCTACTCAGGCCTTTGAATACACAGCTGTGGCTGCTCTAGCTGCAACTACACTTTTAATTGCCTCCAAGGGCCGAGTGCTACCAGATTTGGCCTTGGTAGGTGAATCAGCTGGTGGCACCGGCTTGCGGACAGTGCCAGCCTTCGGAGGGCGAGTCTTCGGAAAGCAAGCCCTAGGCTTGGCTGATGATTTAGTTAAGCCAATGAAATTAGCTTTTGACGCCGTTGAGACAAAAGTTGCGCAGATAGCCGGTTCTACAGTTAAAGATGCGGTCACCGGTTCTAGGGGGCTTGTTGATGATGTGGCCAAAACATTGAAGCCGAGTGAAAAACTTATGGCTGATATAGAATTAGGTGCTCGTCCAGGTTGGCAATATGCCAATGGTGCCAAAGAGTTGGACGCGAAGTATCTGGGCTTCACGAGAGGCTGGCCTGTAGAAGGTGTGACAGTCAACAAAGAAGGCGTCAATCTATTCACTACCAAAAATCATCATTGGGTAAAGATTGGACCGTTCGATAGACCCGCAGCTAATACCCATGCTCTCGATGATTTGATGAGTACCTACATCGCTGACGTTAAGACGGGTTCGAGCTCAGGCAAACAGCTTTCGTCTATTGTTCTCAAGCGCGATACCGCTAGTGCTTATGGTACCGAATTGACTGGACGGTTAAAGCCAATCGAATTTTGGCTATAGATTTTGGCTTGTTTTGTTTTGGGTTTTGAGTTGTTAACTTAGATTTGAACTTTGCGCCAATAACAGATATTGTCTTATTGCACCCAGTCGTTTTTGAAAGGTTTAAAACCTCGCTTTTGTAGGCAGGTATCTGATCAATTGACGCGGCAAATAAAGGCATATTGAAATGACAGTGTTCCGAGAGCAGGTTTTGACAATTTCTCTTGGCTTGTTAATGTCTGCTGCTGTGGTCCCAGGTTTTGCTTGCAATCAATGTTTGCCAGCTAAGCAAAGCGTTGCTGCAAAAAAATATAAAGAAGCCGCTAGTCAGTTCAAGTCGGTAGCTAAGGCTAATCCTAATTGCATCGATGCGCGTTTAGGTGAAGCTGAAGCCCTTGGTTTTTCCAACAATCATCCAGCAGCGATTAAAGCGCTAACTGCACTTATCGCGGCGCAGCCGCGTCTGGCAAAAGCTTATGTGTTGCGTGGCAAAGAATACGAACATAGCAAAGAGCCCAACAAAGTTGTTCGTGAGGCTAATTCAGCTCTCGCTATCAATCCGAAAATGGCTGAAGCTTATGCTCTTCGAGCAAGAGGCTATTACATGTTGGTCTTCACTTGCTTCGGTCAAGATAAAGATTTGACTCGAAAGGGCTTAGCAGATCTCGATAAAGCCATTGAGTTAGATCCCAAGCTTGCAATAGCTCACTACAACAAAGGGGTGTGGTTATTTGGAGAAAGGAAATCAAAGGAAGCAATTGTCAGCTTAACTAGGGCAATAGAGCTGGCTCCTGCTGAGTATATTTATTATAACTATCGTGCCATCGCCTATGAAGAAACAGGTCAGGTAGATAAAGCAATAGAAGATCTTAGTGCCTTTATCAAGCTAAACCCGAGTGAGATAAATGGCTACAGAAGACGTGCCAATGCTTATGTGCAAAAAGGTGATGGCAAAAAAGCACTAGAAGATTTGAATCGAGCAATTGCTATAGCCCCTAAAGATTTTAAGCTCAAGCGCAATCGCGGTGAGCTTTTGATGAAGCTAAAGCGCTTCAAAGAAGCAATTGCTGATTTTGACTTAATTGCAAAGGCCAATTCTATGGATGATGAAGCTTTTAAAAGTTTGGGCGATGCCTACTTTGAGCTCGGCAACTACCCGCTCAGTTTGCAAAACTATAACGAAGCCATTGGTTTGCGCGATGATTCACAGACTAACTATATGGCCCGAAGCAAAGTCTATAAGAAGCTCGGCAAGAATGCGCAAGCTCAACTAGATATTCAAAAGGCTAAAAGTTGCCTCGGAACGCCTGAGTCATAGGTGTTTTAGCTCGGTTACTGCTGTACTTTTGTTATTCTCACGCCCAATCAGGCATTAATAGCGCCGCTTTGAATACTATGACGGTTTCTGCTGGCTTTGGTGAGACACTATGAGCTTTCGCGTGGTTCGTGCAGCAAAGCCTCAAGTAGTCGGGCTTTTGGGTCTGAAGTGTTATTAGTCTCTGCTAATGTTGTTTTCTCGTAGTTCTACCACTGTGGGCGGTGCCTCTGCGCCAGTGGGAGTCTCAATATTTCCCGATGCGGTCACCCAAAATCCCCCCCCCACAAGAGCGTTTCGACGACTGTTGCTGGTCTTCCTGCACTCTTCTTTGGCTCTTCTGTGTGCTTTTAGCTTGTTTGGCATACACAGATAGTCTTTGTTAGTACTAATTATCTCTCTTTTACTTTTTTCGCTTCAGGCACTTTAAACCACAAATATTTACCCATACGGCTCACTAGCAAACTTTTTAGACAACTCTGTTGTTTCAAGAAGAGCTTGGTTTGTGCTGTGGCTTTGCGTGAACTGGCTCAAGTGGAGAGATTTTTAATGCTGTTTTAACCACAATATTTTTTTGGTTTTCTGCCACAGCTTAGGAGGTGGTCATGTATATCTGTATCTGTGCCGCCGTTACTGACTCTACCATCCGGAAGTCTTTGGCAGACGGCGATAAAAACTTTAAGGCGCTCTGCAAAGAACTGCATGTTGCTCAAGAATGTGGCAAGTGTGGTTCTTGTGCTAGGGCATTGTTTCAAGAAATTAGAGCAGAGCAACTGAAGCGCGACACGACGTCACCTTTAGCTTAGCTAGTCTGTTTCGTTGAGGAGCAAAATATGTGCAATACCTGCGTAATGTGTCAAAAAGACATCAGAGCGTTTATCGAATTTGGCGGCCCAGTTGGCTTTCAGTCAACAAGTCCAGATTCTGGTCGTTTCGTCTGTAGCACTAAGTGCAGCGATGCTTATTTCAACCGTCGTCAGTCTGAAATGACAGCGATGGCTGATTCTAGTTCGCCAGTCTTGCTGTTCCTGCCAAGTGTTTAACGGGGCTTCGAAATGAAGTCTTTGGCAATTCTACCAATTTTCAAATGGAGGATTTTATGTTTGCTTCACTGATTTACAGGTTTCGACTCCTGCCCGTTTTTACTAGTCGAATGGTTCTTGCCTGTGTTTTCACATACTTTATTGTGAGCATTGGCATTGTTGATATGAGTAGCCTAGAGCTGACTGCTGTAGCCCTCTGGCAAGGTCAATATGCTGTGCTTGTGACTAATCTTTTCACTCACACTTTCATTCACTCTAACATCACTCATTTGCTCGGCAATATGATGTTCTTTGTGGCTATTGGTGCTGGTCTTGAAGCTCGTATCGGGGCTAAGTCTACCGCCATTGTTTATTTTGCTGGTGCCGTCGTAGCAGGTCTCTGGATTGTTCTTACAGCAGTTCATCCGACCGTTGCTGATCCCTTGGTTATCCCAGCTAGAGGTGCTTCGGCCGCAATATCGGCAGTGATGGGTGCTGCTCTTGTAGTCAGTCGAAATGACATCATGTTTGCTTTCAATCGCTTTGGTTTCGAGCTGGGAAGCCGCACCATTGCCGTGCCCGCTATAACTGTTCGCAGTTGGATGCTTGTGGTGATGTATGTTGGCCAGAATGTACTTGGCCTGTGGACTGAAGGTGATAACCCAATTGTTTCCCATATGGTTGTGGCGCATTTGATTGGCTTTGTCACAGGTTTGGCTGTCATTTTTCTGCGCGTACCGAGTGAGAGTGACGCTCAAGCGAAAGCAGAGTAACCAAATCAATTTTTAATTCAATTTTTTGAGGAATGCTGATATGAATAGTGAATTATTGGAACCAAGCAATTTCGTGGCACAGTGTGTGTTTGTAGCTGTTGTGCTGGCCATAACATATGTTTCTACCAGTGGGTGGTTTCGCTTGTTGCAGCAGCGTAGAGAGATTGCTTTTCTTTCAGGTAAGTTGTCTGTGGCTCACGAGGCCCGCTTGAACAAATTGGCTGAGCTTCTGAATTTAACCAATGTCATGGATGCATATAGGCAGGGAGTGCTGTGGTGTTTGCTTTCGACTGTAGAAAGTCATCTCGTAGCGTTGCGTCGGCTGGTGCCTAGATAGCTTTGCGTTAGGCCGACAAGACAAATTTGCAAGATGCCGCATGTGCCAAGGATGGCTTCCTATTACTTTTTTGGAGAAACTAATATGATTTCCAGCTTTTTTGACACAGCTTTACCGGCTGTGATAGCGGCTTTGTTCTTAATTTTATGCGTTGGCCTTGGTAGTGTAACTGCGGGCGCTGTTGAGAATGGTCCTACATCGTTAGTTATTTATGGCATGGTTGTTGGCCTAGTCATGGCTGTAGTTGCTAGCTTTCTTGTCTCTATTTCTACCGATAGCGACTCAATGGTTGGCACAATAGTTGCTGCTGTTGTAGTTTTTGCAGCAACAGTGTATTATCCGGCAGACACGCTTATCAACGGGCATCAATATGCAGCCAATGTTCGTGTAATGGCGCCGGTGGTGCGGAAAATTGGCTTAGAGCGCTTCGGTGATATTGAAAGCCATGGCAACGGTTTGATTGTTGAGGCCGATCTAGACAAGGCTGTCTCTGGGCTTACGCTTACTGGCGAAGAGCTGAGTGCCTTGTCACACATGCGCTCGAATTTGAGCGATGTTGGTCATGTTATTGATTCGCATACCAGCACCACTTATGTTTGGATTAGTACAGGGAATGGTGGTGGTTATATGTCACCAATAATCTCCACTACTTACACTTATGGAATCAATCGTGCCGACCTTGAAAGTTATCCACAGCGCATGATCGAGAAGTGGAAGAACTGGTAGCTAGTGCCAAGGTCTTTTTGACGAGTTTGTGGTCGAGCAGAACAAACCCGAACAAAGAACTTAATTTTAAAAACCACAAAAATAGCAGGAACATATCATGAATAATTTAGCTGGAATGCCCCAACAAGTTGCCACCGATCGTTGTCTGGTCGAGCTTATTGGCGCGCAAATACCCGTAGTCATGCTGAAAAGGCAACCTGAGAACCGTGAGGTTCAGTCCCGTGCCCAGGGGGTTTTGTACTACGACTTCAAGGGTCTCTCGCAGACTGTTACTTTTCGTCGAGCCTGGTATTACTGGGTAGTTCATTTCAGTTCACCAATGCCAAAGGCATTCGCCGAAGAACTCAATAAAACTTGGTATCATCAAGTCAGAGTCGACGGTTATGCTGGTGGCACAGAGCCTTCTGACTCAGGTGTGAGCTGTTACCATGTTGACACTCAGGCTGGTCTTAATGGGCTGGTGCAGGCGCTCAATGATTTTTATAGTTGTGCCGAGCTAGGTGTTCCACCTGACCAGTGTATGAATGAGTGGCGAGGCCTAATGCCTGCATCAGTAGAGCGCGAAGTTGATAGTTTGCTTAGTCTTGCTGAAGCTTATGGTATTGATAAAAACCCCGGCAATGGTCATGGCGCTGCTGAAGCATTGTTGCTTGATGCCGTCCATTTTGCCGAGAAGCATCAACTGGCTAGTCACTTTGAGCGCGCCGTTAGTTGTTTGGCTCGCTTGTTTGACTCAGAAGTTGGTTATGCCAATCGTGTCAGGGCCATTAGAAGAGTCCAAGGTGATAAGGACGAATGGCGCAGACATCAGATGGACTACTTGCAAAACTGTTTGCGCTTCGGTATTTTGGCTGATTATGTCTCTGACAAGGGCATAAGCATTGCCGACCTGAGTAGTAAGGCAGCTTTGCTTCCTGTTGGTACAATTCTGCGTCACGAATATGCCTTGCTGGAACAGAGTCTGCGGGCTGAAATCAGAGAAGAAATTCAAGAGAGCAAGCAAGGCAAACGTGATGAAAGCTCTAAGAAATATAAGCTGTTTCGGGTCGGACTAACACGCATTTTTCTGGCCAAAGTTTGTCATGCTGCAGGTAAAAAACGCATTGCCATTAAGACCATGAACTCTGCTCGCGAAATAGTGACTGCCTTCAAGACTTACGACAATGTCACCGGGCGTCTGCCTGAAAGCGCAGCCTGGAATCGCTACGAAGACGGTATCTTGGCTCGTAAACTACATCTAGCTTCACTCTACGCTTACCCTGGTTAGTCGAGTCTGTATCGCTCAGCCACTATTCTGTAGTGGCTGAGTTTGTCCCACTAGAGGTGGTCTAACAACTACCGATAGTCTTTTTGAAACTTCTGTACCAGTTGATAAATCGCTGGTACAGGAACATACAGCGAGAAAAATTATGACAGCAATAGTGTTTGTAGTTGCCTTAGCATGGCTTCTTCTGTCACCAAGATTGGCCCCTGGCCTATACATGAGGTTTTTACTCAGGCCAGAAAAGAACTGCGGTTCGCCAGAAGACAGGCAAAGTTTACTTGCCCTCGGTGGTGAAGAAATCTATTTTTTAAACAGGAGAGGCCAGCAATTGCGTGGCTACTATTTTGCCTGTGATCAACAGATACAACAGCTATCACAGTCATCTTCTGTCATTCTCTACTCAATGGGGAATGACGGTGACATTGAGAAACGAGCTTCAGTGCTGGCGATATTACTGAAAACGGGTGTCTCAGTATTTATTTATGAGTACTCAGGATTCGGCAAAAGCCAGGGCAAGCCCAGCTTAAAAAACGCAATATGCGACTCGCATGATGCCTTTGATTTTGTTGTAGAGCGCTTCAACAAAAGCACAGAAGAGATTATCTTATACGGAGAATCGCTAGGAGGCGCAATTTCAGCTCGCTTGTTGAGCAAACGTTATGCTGGAGCGCTTATTCTGAAGAGTTCCTTCTCCAGCTTGGCTCGCATTAGTCGCGAACTGTGCGGGTGGCTGAGGATTTATCCATCAATCTTGTTGCCCCTGATGGACACTGGCAAACGGCTACATTCTCTGGTTGTGCCGGTGATGATAATTCATGGTCATCTTGACCGTAAGATTCACTGGAAGCATGCCGAAACGCTTTATGCCAACTGTCAGGCCAACAAGACCTTGCTTTGGTTGCCTAACAGCAGGCATGCCTACATGACTGAAGCTGACGAAGCCATATTTTTCACAGGCATAGCCATGATGTTGGAAGCCGTCTCAAGGTCAACGGCAATGGTTAATGCTCATTGTCGCTACTATGACTTGCATGAACTAGGAGCTTCGGAGGAGCCGGTGTTGGTTGCTGACTGCGAAGTAAGTTTGCAGCAATCAATTGCTGAATACAGGCAAACTGCTGAGTCGCTATCAACATTTGCTTGCGCAGTAAGTGGTCCAGAGCGGACCTGAATTCAATTTTACGGAAAGCGCCAGTTCTTGCGCTTTCCACCCTTCCCTTTTGAGGAGAAATTTATGGGTTTGATATTTGCAGTTTTGATCGTTCTTTTTGTGTGCAAGCCGACGAAAGATTTCGCTTTCTTGATTTGTTTCTTGGCTTTTCTCACTGGCAAGTTTCTTCTTGCCCTTATCTTTTTCTTCCTGTTCATGGCCGGCTCTAATCGGTCACGCTAGCGCCTATCGTCCCTGATAGGTTTCATTTGAACCTGGCCAAAGAGGCTATTGTTCTTTTATTTTGAAAAATAAAAATAGCAGGTATATATGTCACATGATAATTGCATAAAACAAATCCGTCCTGAATCAACCTTCGCCAACTTCAAGGTGTATCAACCAGAGCAGCAGGCGGTGCTCGATACAATGGAGACATTGGCTCAACAAATAGTCGACAATTCTAAGCTCATTGTCGGTCAGGAGTATCCCTTTCCCTTCGGCCAGATAATTTTTCTCTGGTCTCAACCTGGCCACGGCAAGACTCATCTACTTGAAGCTTTTGCCGCTCACATTCTGGCTCATGCCCCGGAGTTAGAGCGCAGTCTCTACCTCGCTCGCGATAACTTTACCCTGCGGCATATTGCCATGACGGATCTCTATGAAAAGTGTCCGATTGTCATGATTGATGATCTTTTCAGCGAGTTTCAGTCTGTTGATAAACTGCACCCAGCTACCGATCTGAGATGCTTGATGGACTACCTGACTGCTGTTTATGACCGGCGGACATTGGTAATCGCTACATCTAACTTTCCTATGTTGAGCAATCACGGCATTATCGAATGCATTAGCCGTGTCGACAAGATTGGTCGCACGCTCTCACGCTGTGAAGAGTTGCTTTCTACTGCAGGTGAAATTTATCTGCCAGGCATTGATTATCGCAAAGAAATTGCCAAAGAAAGACAGCAACGGCGCAGCACCATTCGCTTGCCATTCTCGAATGAGAGCTAAGGCGATTTTCTAATTTGACTCGAGGAATTTACTATGAATAAGACAGAGATTAACACGGCAGAGGTGACAGCTCGATTTTGGCAGGTGGCCACTGCTGTTAGTGCGTCATTTCCACTTGAAGCAACTCTCGTTGCTTTACGACAGCTTGACTCATCAGGAGATTTGAATGAGCAGACCCTGCGGCATAGAGCTAATGCACTTTGCTTTGAAATGGTTAGCGAAAAGCTCGGAATCAGAGGCTGCGATTTGACAGCCAGCCTGCAAAAGATACGTGAGTTAGAGCAGAGTCTGGCTTCAAACTGTTTTACGGGCGATGCTCAAGGGATCAGCGCAAGTCTAGATGCTGCAAAACGTGAAGTGGAAGAGAAAAGAATGTTCTTCATGATGATGGGCAAATGGCAACTGTCGGTAGCGCGTTATGTTCGCAATACTGGCTAGTGGTGACAACTTAAATAGTGAGGAATCACAAATGAATACAGTAAGTGTGAAAAAAGGTAGCAGTTTGACAGTCTTTGGCATTGTCTTGTGGGTCACTGCGGTGCTCACTGGTGCCTTGATTGCGGTCTGGCCTATGGTAGCAATGGCTGGGATAGGTGGCTGGAGTTTCTTGGTTGCTGGCGCCTGGTATCGAATTGGGTTGAGAACACCTATTTGGTATATTTCTACAGGTTTAAATGCATTAGTTGGAGTGATCGTTTTCGTTCACTGGACTGAGGCGTGTGGCTTTGTTGGCGGTCTTGCTGTTGTTCTGGCGATAGTTGGCGGAGTATTGATGGCTTTTTCTCTACGCCGTAGATAAATGGTTTTATTCAAAAGCAGCTATTTTACTTTCTTGCCTTCGATGCCATTGGTGTCGAGGGCTCGTTTTTAAGGAGATTTGAGCCGCGCAGTTGGCGAGCTTTAGTCTCGATTATTGGAGATTATTATGAACACTCAAATGGCACCACAAGTATTGCCACGTCGTCGTCTTAACCCTAGTGTTTTGAGCGATGCCGAGATGGCTTTCGACGAGTTTTTAGACGCTAATTTCTTTGGTCAGCCTGAGGCTCGCATACTGCTGCGCAAAGCTTACGCCAATTATCTCAACCCGCTGCGCGACAAGACTAAGCCCATTGCTTTTCTTGTCTTTGCAGGTGAGTCTCGTACTGGTAAGACTGAAGGCGCTCGCATGATTCCCGCTTTTGTCCACAAAAATCGCTTTGCCTTGCTTAAAATCAACTGCAGCGAGTACATGGACAAACACAGTCTGTGGAACCTTAAGGGCTCTCCCCGTGGGCACATTTCTAATCAGGTGACAACTGATGAGAAATATCACCTTGTGCCTAAAGATGAGAAGCATGGCTATGCTGAATTTATGAACCACAACTTGGAATGGTCTAAGCAAGGTTCAGATGTGCCTCTGTCTGTAGTTCTGTTGGACGAATGGGACAAAGCTTGCTTTGAGTTCAACCAACTGTTGTTGCAGGCTATGGACGATGGTCAGATCACTTTGGGCTCAGGTGAAGTTGTTGACTTTCGCAACACCATTTTTGTAGCCGCTTGCAACAGTGGGATGGAAGAGGTAGAGCGGGCAGAGGCTGGTGGTATTGGTTTTACTGCTACTGAAAGTAAGCTCAGTCACGCTGAGGTAAGCAAAGTTGTTGATCGTGTGATTAAAGAGCGTACTCCTCCAGAGTTTCGCAACCGCTTGAAAGAGCTTGGCGGAATAGCAGTCTTTCAATCACTGACCGCAGAGATGATGAAGCTTGTTGTTAGACGTGATTTCAAGGACATTCAGGAGTTGATCAATGCTTCTGGTTACTACTTTAGCCTTGCGGTTACTGAGGAGGCAATTGATGAAATTTTGCGTCAGGCGCTTGCTGGTAAGGGCAACTTGAGTAATGTCAAGTCGCTAATTACTAAAGAAGTTCAGATTCCCCTGGGCATCGAGGCTACTAAGCGCACAATTAAGCCAGGTGATTTAGTGGTCGTTGACGTCGAGTTTCCTAAAGGTGCTGGAACAGCTGAAATAGCAGGCGCCGGTAGTATCGACAAAACGATCTTTTTTGAAATCGGGGATCCCGTTGGTATGCCTACGACTGTTTCTGGCTTCGAGTCACTGCTTAAGTCACCGGCTGAAGCTGCCGCTAGTCCCACTCCAACAGATGAAGATTTGACCGATGAAGATCGTCAGATGCTGGCTTCTTTGTTTTCTATCGGCAATAGCAATCTAGTGGGTGCTCGCTCAATGTCGATGCTGCTTATGGCGGTTGAGAACGGTGTACAAAGAGAGTCACTTGGCTTTGGCTTCGCTGACCAGCTCAATAAGCTTGGTTTGATGCCTAAGACACCAGCGGCCTTCACTGATTTGCACAACCTCACTCTGCTTTCTGCTATGGCTTTGATTAAGTCGCAAGTCGAACTTTATCCGGAGTTGGCTCGTAGCTACACCCTAGAAGTGAAGCAAAACAAAAGCTTCATGACTATAGTGCGCGATTCGCAAGAAATTGTCAGCGAATTGGTTACCCTCTTAGGCGTCCGCGTCAAAGAAACGAAGATGCACCACGAGTCGCCTTACACCTTCACTATGGAGGTTGAGGCCCTTCCACAAGCAATTCTCATGGCACGCACTCGCTTTCCCAAACTAGGCATTAAAGCTGTCTAGTTTTAACCTTTTGAGCTTCAGCGGAGGCAATTATGATAACTACGGCAAGTCTGTCTGATGTCAATCAGATAGCAGTTTTAAATCGCCAGTTTCATCTCGATATGCCGTACTTTCCCTGGGATACTCCAGAGTGGATTGAGCAAGAGATAAGAGCTGGCCATTACTATGTCATTCGTGATGCGGACGGTATAGTTGGTGCGCTTTGTTTGCACACCAATTCTCAGTCTGGTGTTGCTGAAATTGAGGCCATGGCAACGCGAGCCAATCTGCACGGGCAAGGCATAGGTCGCCTGCTTGTGGAGTATGCCATAACCTTTGGTCGCGCTCTCAACCTTCGCTCTCTCACTGTTGGATCATTCTGCGCCTACGGTGTGCGGCCCTTTTACGAAAAGTGCGGTTTTACTTGTGCCGCTGAATTGCGGCAATTTCAGGGACACTCGTACTTCTCATTTTCATTAACTCTATAAAGCCAACGTCTTTTTCGAGGTATCGATATGCGTGAAGATATGAAATTTATAGTTTTGGATCGACCACGGTTGAACCACGATTTTCGCATTTGCAAAGGTGAGCGAAAGAAGCTACAGCAAGACTGGGAGACCCTTCCCCAGCGCGAATCGATGAGGTTGCCATGGCATTTTCATTGTCGCGGCAAAGGGCAGCGCTTGGTCGGTAGAGAAGATCGTCGCAAACAATTCAACGATCACCTAGCTCCTTTGAGACGTTTTCTGCGGGCTCGACTGGGTACCGATTGGAATGATCTTAACTCTGAGATTCGGCAAGAGGCCAGCACTAGAACAGTGTTGGGGTTTCATCTGATGCATCACTTTTGGCGAATGATTCGCCGAAACGTCTTTGTTTTCGATGGTGTTGTCTATAGCAATCGGTGTCAGCAACTCAGTTCTGGCACTTTCTATGTTGACCCGTTGACCAACAAACTCTCTCAAATAGGCTGCTAATAACAGCCAATAATTCTAGGACAATTTTATGAATAGTTTAAACAGCAAAAAGGGTCGTAATGTAATTCTTGTAACTGCAGCTCAAGGCGGCTCTGGTCGGACAATGACGGCAGTGGCTTTGGCTACTTTTCTGACTCAATATGGCACTGTAGCCTTTATCGGCAATGATATAGAAGGGCGAGGCTATTTTGGCACTCCAGAGCCGCTGCCGCGCAGTGATTTGTCTCACCCGGGCAAAGCTAGTTGGAGTGGTTCTGAGTGGTTATCTTTTCCCAGAGAAAATCTGTTCTTGTATGACAGTGGCCACCATAGTGATGCCAGTGATTTTCAGCCTGTTATTAGTTCTCTTAAGCAGACTCATGATTTTGTAGTAGTCAGTTGTGGTTTGGATGTGAAAACTACAGGTGATGCGGAGGCTGCACAGAGTATGAGGAAGTTAGTTGATCATGCAATTGTCTTGTACAGACAAAACAACCGTAGTCATGTGCTCACTTCAATATTGCTTAAGTGGTTGTTTGAGAAGCAGTCAGCTGATACTTCCTTGCTTCTGCCCATGCTCAACTTTCGAGCGGATGATCGGGAGTTTAAGCTTGGGCAGAATTGGACCGAGAAAGCACTTGCTTGTTTTTCTAGTGCTTTGAATGCGGCTGAAGCTGTTCTTCGTTCGAGAGAGTTACAAGGTGCAGTCGGGAATTTGTACTACAACACTGCTCTGTCGCAACAGTCCTATTTAGGCTATGGTGCAGTAAACATTGCTCTCAACTTCTCTTGTACTGCGCCTGGTTGGCCAGCCTACGCGGTTAACAATCTTGCCAAGCTGGTTGTTGCTGTTCGCTAACCCATACGTCAGTGCCTGGCATTGACACAAACATTTTGACTGCCTGTCTTGGGCAGTTAACGAAACAACTAATCTAGAGAGAAATTCAGATGAAAACGATTATTTTTCAAAACAACGGTCATTCTAAAGTTATTCACGGTCGCTTTGGCGGATGTGAAGAGAGCAGACATTTCCACTGCTGTGACCGCCCATCTAGGCCCCAAATCGCTCAGAAGATCCTTGCTAATGAGGCGCGATTAGAAATCGCTGAATGCAAAGGCAATCCGCAAGTGTTTGACGCTGACCTGCCGCATCCACATGACTTGGGCTTGCCCAGTTTGTCGCTGGTGCGCGCACGGTTGGCTGATGGTGACGTCTGTTGTGGGATTACGGAAGTTCTTCATGGTGCCCTTGGTGTGGCGCAATTTGGCAACACTCGTATCGAGTTCGAAGTGCCCGCTAGCGGTCGTAATGGTGGTGGCAGCAGTAGTCGCAGCAGCGGTCGCAGACGGCTAGTTCTCAATGTGAGAACTAATGAGCAAGGCTTTATTACTGCTGCTCACTACGGCTAAGCTTCCCTTCTTATTTATTCGTTCGAGGAAATACTCATGAAATCTACAATTAAGAAGAATGCTGAAGCCCTGATAGTGTTGGGTGTTCTGCTGTTAGTCGTCGGCTTAGTCTGGATGTTGTTTGCCGACACCATGATTGTTGCCGTTTCGGTGACAGCCATTGGCGGCGCTATCCTTGGTTTGGTCGGTACAGTGCAAGCTGAACTGCTTGACGATGCACTCACTTTGACTATGGAGTCAGGCACGCCTAAGGCCGTGTAAGCACAAATTTGTTTTATTTCTAACCTGCTCTATTTCTAACATCACCAGAAGCACTCTAATTAGCGCTTTTGGTGTTCATTTTTGAGGAATTACCTATGATAACCAATATCGAATACAACACCTTACTAAAAGCTCGTGATGCCGCTAATCTTCTTAGGGCACAGCTACTAGCGCGCCTTGCCGCTACAAGAGTCAGCGCAATGAAGTGCGGCTGTGGTGCTATCCATCACGGTGAGGCGGAAGTTGTCGACATCGCTTTTAACGATATCGATGGTGAATACGCTGATCAAATCGGAATGTTCATGAGCTGCACGTGCAACATGCGCGAAGTCGGCAACCCGCACAACAAAGACTACGATTATTCGATGGGTGTCACTAGCTTCATCCCCTGGTCAGAGCTGTATGTGATGTTTCGTCAAGCATTCGAGCCGGTAGGAGTACCAACAGACCATCTATTTGCTGAACCGTTTATTTCCGGCCCGAAATTTGTTGGCTCTGGCCAAACGGCGACGGTACATGTAGGTAAGCCTGTCTATATCCGCCCTATTGGTGATACCGACCAGATGCTATGGCGCAATGCTCAAGTGCGAATCGACTGCAATGTCGAGCGCTACGCACCAGGTAGTTACATCGCTTGTAAGATCGATCCGTTTGCTCCGCATTATGGCAGCTCGAAATCTGTGAGTTACCACTATGCAAACGTGCAAACACCTTGCATTTTCGCCGCTAGGCTATTTGACATAAACGTTCTTGTGCCGATAGTCAGAGTGGTGGGGTTATCTCAGGATGGATCGGTGGTGACAGTTGAGACAAATGAAGGTATCGAGTTTTATCATCCGGAAGTCTAAATCTGGTTTCACTAAGGAGAGAATTTATGAAAACTATCGCAAACAAAGAGAACACAAAATTGTTATGGCAAGTCACTATTTTCGGCATGTTTGCCTATGTAGTTCTGGCTATCCTAAGCATTTTTACGCGCTTTCAAGAACGGCATAGCTAGTGCAATATTCATAGGTTCAAGAAAGGAAAACTAAAGCTTCGCTGCCGTGCCAATTAGATCGACAAGGATGTCGGTCGGCATGGATGGGAGATCGCATCAATTCGACTAAAAAAAATGTCAATTATTAATAGACCGGTCTACTGATTCCTTACTAGGCTTGCTGTGGTTGTGGCGGTTTCAAGATTAGTGAGCACATTTTTCATTGCATCCTGCACCCAGGGCTTGGATAATTTGCTTTCAAGCCAGCGACGACGCTGATGATTTTGAACTTTTTCACTTCGGCACTCGTATATGCATGAGTGATCAGTGGTTTTGCTTTTACCGTGAGGTGCCTATATGAAACCGACTCTCGAATCAATGCTTGTGGAAATGCGGTCGTCGTTCGATGCGGTTCATGCCAAGATTGACGCCCAGGGAATCTTCCTCAGCCAGAAAATTGATGATGGGGATAGCCGGTTGGAGCAGAAAATAGGTGAAGTTGATGCTCGGCTGGGCCGAAAGATTGATGAGGTCGATGCTCGACTGGGCCGGAAAATCGATAACCTTTGCCGGCGGAGTTTGCCGCATATCTGGGGCCATTTATAAATACTGTCGAAAAAATGCTGGACAATCATGACAAGAGAATTATTGCCCTAGAACAGCGAGCTTGATCCCATAGGCTGGCTGCGCACTGGTGAATCAAGGCGACAGACCTTGACCAGTGGCTTATCTGCCTTGGCGATGATAAACGAATCGCCTTTCAAAACTTGTTCTATCAAGCACCAGAGCTGGGTTTTTGGTCGCCATGCGGCTGTATTGCCACGTTCTTCGCGCTGTTGTCTGAAGTAGGCTACTTTTGTCTTGCCAGAGTGAGACAGTTTGAGGCTTTCGCCTTCCTGTGCCCGGAGATAGCCTGTGGACAAGGGTTTTCAGGGCTTGGGTTTAAATGAGCCTGTGCTAATCTGTGTTTCTTCGTATAATCACCACTCATGGTGCCAGCAGGCTGCTGCTATTTATTTTGGGGTACTAGCCCAAAAACCGCGCAGTAAAGGCCTTTAGCTACTTCCCTGTGTAGTGTTTGGACCAGCGCAGTTGTCTTATTTTCCCTTGCTCTACATAGTAAGTCTTTGATAACACTAGATATCTCTCTATTCTCTTTCGCGCATCAAGGTACTTTAAACCTTTAACAACAGCCAATAAGGCCTATGTACAAATTTTTCGATGCAACTATGTTGCTTCGAGGATGGTCTTGTCTGGTTTTGTTTGATGTGAAGAGCGAATTGCAGAGGTAATCCAAAACAACCTAACTTAGAAAAGGAAACAGTTATGAAAAACATAAATGCACAAGCAATTCAAAATCGCCAACTCGCCGCTCAAAAAGCCGCTCTCATCGCCAGACTCCGCACACTCTTTGCTCAAGGTGGTGCACATGTTGAACCGCTTTCGGCTTTGCTGGAAGTGAAACTTGGCGGCAAGCGGGTCGGTCATCACCATGTTGATTGTGCGCTAATCACCAGCGATCAGAAGACATATTACTTCTGCTTTGGTTACAACCGAGTTAAAGAAGCCGAACATCCCTTCTTCATCTTGCTAAAAGACAACTGGTTTGATGGCACCAAGTTGATTGCTCAAGACGGTTGGTTTTACCAATCTCTCTCTGAAGTTATGAATATTCAGGGTGGGTTTTTGGGCCAAGGCATCACCGTCGCTATTAGCAACATACAAGTCGACCAAGCTGCTTGATTTAGACTTGCGACAATTTGCCACTGCGGTGTTGTGGTGGCATAACCAGACGCTGTGTTTGATAGGGAGTTTTGAGTACAGTGTTTACCCTTGGGAAAGTAGATGACGATCAAGAGTATTAAAGCTAGTATCAGCAACCAGGAGTTTCCAGCTAAGAAAGAGGCTGTTTTGACTAAGCTCAAAGCACTCTTTGCTAAGGTTGGTGCTGATTTAGTAGCAGTGTCTGCTACGGTCAAGCTCAGTCGTCGTATCGATCAGGTGGTGAAAGTAGTGGGCGCCTATCAGGTTGACTGCATGGTCAGAACTGCTGATGGCAAAACCTATTTTTTCACCTTTGGTTACGACCGTCGTCAGGAAGTGGAGAATCCTTTCTTCATTTGGTTGAACGATAGTTGGTTTGATGGAACAGAACTAATTGCCCAAGAACGTGCCCTTTATTTAGCGCTATCGCAAGCGATGGGCCATCAAGGTCGGTTTGCCGATCAGGGTATTGGTTTGAAAGTCAGTCAGTTGCAGCCGGGTTTGGCCGCCTGACCAAAGTCATAGAACAATAGCCAGCGCTGGATCGCGTTGGTTTTCAATTTTCGTTAGCTGAAGGTACAGGGGAGGTTACCGTCAGCTAATTTGTGAGGAAAGAATATGAGTGAAAATGAAAATAATGGCTCGGCATTGCCGGTTGAAACAAGTGGTTCAAGCTGGAAAACGATTTTGTCTTTGGTATTAGTCGTACTGCTCTTGGGTTCGATTTATGTCACGACGACACCTGAGTTTGCTGTGTGGCAGGCGCACTATGCTGTCAAGTCTAAGTCTGTGGGTACATTCGAGCGTGCCGTTGATGTCGATAGCGTTGCTCATAATCTCGTTAACGATATGGTTTCTACGCCGGTTTCTAATCTGCTTGGTGCTGGCGCCTTTGGCAATTGGGTAGCGAGCAAGTTTACTGCGCTTTTTCAGTCCGATCTGGAAGCGGCAATTAAGAGCGAGATTCATGACTCTGTGGCTGCCGGTTCGCTGGCTGATGATGCTCAAGACAGTGCAGGCCAAAGTATTGGTTACAGCACTAACTTAGACGCCTTGAGTAAACAGTTGGGCTTTAATCGCTATCACTACGCCGGTATCGATTATTTTGCAAGAGAAGCTGTTGGCTCGAATTGGCTACTGACTCTCAACTTTCAGGATGACAGAGACCACAACATCGGCGTTAAGGTTGAACTGGCGAGGGCTGATGGAGATTGGTTTTGGAAGATTATTCGCATAAGTAATTTTTCCGATGTCTCCATTGAATTGCTCAAAATTAAAACCAATGAGGTCAAAGATAGCATCGGTCTTGAGCAGCCATGAAGAATCCTATGGTTTCGCTTGTAGCGATTACAAATTTAGACCAGGCACTGGAATCGGCACTCCTTGATAGTAGCGTGGGTATTGCCCATGCTGCCTTAGCAGGAGACGCTGATTTCAGATTGCACATCACTAAATTACTACCAGGTGCCAAGGTGAAGGCTCATCGTCACTTGCAAGGAGAAGAGCTCTATATCATCTCCTCTGGTAGTGGCACGCTCTATACCGGCATGGTTGGTGAAGAAGGGACGGAAGTCTGGAACGAGCCAGTAAGTGTGCAAAGCGGGGATACTTTCTCGATTTCGCCCAGAATGTTGCACCAGTTGCACAATAACGGAATAACGCCACTGGTTCTAATTTTTGGCTGTCCTGATTCACATCTTTCGAGCGACAGAGAAGTCGTAGCTGACTTCTCATAACTACCAGCAACAGTGAGCTAAATTCACTGGTGCCAAATTTGCCAAGGATGGTTTTCACTAAAGGCGCCACTACCAAGCATTGGAGCCGAACTTATTCAATAATTTTGGAGACTAGCCATGAACAATCAAACTAACAACAGTCAAGCAAACAACAATCTGCCCGTTCAAGGCACTGTTAGAGCCAAATTGAATGAAGGCTTTGCCCTTCGTCTGCCTAACAACGAAACCTGTTTTGTACCGATCGGACAACTGGCCGGTTATTGCGACGCAGAACGTTTTGAACGCTATGACGTCTTAGAGATTGGAGATGTTATGGAGGTAATTGTCGGAACAGCTTCGAGAAGACCAATCGCTAGCGAAATCAAGGCAATGGAGTACAACGCTGAGAGGGGGCTGACTCGAGGAGCTGAAGTCGAATTTTTTGTCGTGACATTGTCTGAAGATGGTGTCGCTGTTCGTCTTTTGTCGCCCGTCTGTGCCAAGGGCGTGTCGGCCTATATCCACAGAAGTCGGCTGAATCAGGAGAGCTATGAGACTTTGTTGCATGACAGCAAAGGTTGCTTAGAAGAGCGCGTTGGTCATAGTGCGACGGTGGCAAGCATTAGACGCAATGAGAAACAACGGTTGAGCATTAAGCTGGCCGTTTAGAAAGCTTCTCAGAAAACCCTGCGAAAACTGACTTGATTGCCTACAGGGCAGTCAACGAATCAACTTATCTAGAGAGAAACAGATGAAAACTTTTATTTCACTAAACAACGGTCATTCTAAAGTTCTTCGTGGTCGCTTTGGCGGTTACGAGAAGGGCAGAAGTATTCATGACGAGTATCCGACACGCACTCAAATCTGCGAAAAGCAGCTGGAAGAGCTGGCAGAGTTAGAAGTTGCTGAGTGCAAACATAATCTGTCCATGCTTCACGCTGAGTCGTTGCATCCTCACGACCTCGGTTTACCTGACTTGTCGCTGGTGCGCGCACGATTGGCTGAAGGTGATTTCCGTGGTGGCATAACAGAAGTATTGCATGGAGCCCTTGGTGTCTCTCAGTTTCGCACCAATCGCATTCACTTTGCAGTGCCCGGTTATTGCCGTAACAGTGGCGGTAAGCCTCGTGCACTTGACTTGAGGCTGGATGCCAATGGTGCGATTACTGCGGCTCATTACGGCTAGCTGTAATCGTTTTCCCTATTGGGTTGCTTGCAACCCCTCAAACAACTTGGAGATTTTATGTACATAGATCCAGTGGCTATACTGGTTTTACTGGTGCTTGCTTTAGTAGTTCGGCAAGTGTTTTATCGTGTTACTCGTTGGTTTTCTAGCTTGATCATCTTTTTCTTGATCATGGCTGTGCTCATGCCCCATCAAACCAAAGGTTTGCTTGGCGGTGTTTTTTCGCTCTTGACCGAGGCCTTTCATCGCATACTCTATGTGCTCGGCTGGAGCTAGTATTGGCGCATTGAGCGAGCCTTGATTGCGCTTTTAAAAGTTTATCCGGAGTGTGTTTCGGATAGATTTTCTCAATTGCTGTTACTGGATGTACCGGCACTAAATTTTATTGCCCAGTGGAAGGAACGGACGCATTCCTGATACTGGGTTTTGTTTTGAGGAATTACCATGAACGTAACTCTTGCCCTAGACGTTGCTCGTATACATGCTCTTGTTGTTGAGAAAGTGACAAAGGAAGGTTTTGTCTTTGTTGATGCGCTTCTGCAATGCTCTTTTAACGACTCAGATTACTATCTTTCTGCAAAGTGCAATTTGCGCACACCGCAGGGAGATGAGGTCACTGCTTCTGTGACTAATGGCGATATTAAGAAAATGATGTTTGAGCATTTGACTGCTCTCGGTTACGGCTTCCTTGACTACGAGGTTAGTCCTATTAGTCCAATGAATGATGGAGACCTTACCGAGAACTTTGTGGTGAATGTGACTGGAATAACTATCGTTAGTTCTGCTGCTCCAAACTCTTAGTTGGAAGAGTCTGTATTCCAGTACATTTGTCCAAATAGCTGTTACTGGATGTAGCGGCACTAAATTTTATTGCCCAGTGGAAGGAACGGAAGCAATCCTGATACTGGGTTTAGTTTTGAGGAAGTACCATGAACGTTACCCTTACCTTAAGCGCTGCTCGTATTCGAAGACTTATTTTTGACGAGGCGGCAACAACTGGCTTTACTTTCAAAGATGGCCATGTTGAATGTTTTGACAATGATCATCTGGTCGCAATGAAGGCTAAGTGTACCCTGTTGGCTCACTGCGGAGATGAGGTGATAGCTGAGTTTAATCACAATGAAATTACAGCTCTTATCTGTGATTACTTAACAAGTCTTGGATACAAATTTGACCAACCCTTCGAGATTTTGCCTGCCGAGCCAGTCGCGGAAGCTGACGCTTGTAACTCATTTCAAGTCAAAGTGTGGGGAATTGCTTTAGCCAAGACTGACAGCAATCAATAGTATCGCTGCTAAGGAAGCCATACCTAGCAATTAGCTGGTGCTCAGCTAGTCTGGCGCACTTAGGTTTCAATTTCTGCGCGCTGGCTTCTGCGGCGCGTAGCTCTTTTGCCTAATTTTAGGAGTCTTTAAATGAATGTAACAGCAAAGTCTCGCCTAGAGGCTGTTTTGACGCAACTGCCATTGTATTTTTTTATGGAGCTTGCCTGTCAACTTATTATCATTTTTACGATCCCAACTGGCCCTAGCCGGTTGGCGACGGAAAATGCCCTCGACTTTTCTCATCCATTGTCGTTGATTTTTATCGGTGTAATTAAGGCTCCACTTTTGGAGGAGCTGGTCTTTCGCGGAGCCTTGTTCAATGTGCTGCGCTTTGTCTTTGGCAAGGTGGTTAGCTCTTTTACACCGCAAGGCAATTCATGGGCTTTGTATTCAGCCATCGCTTTGAGCTCAATCGCTTTTGGTCTGGCTCATCAGGAGCTTTATTTCGGCATATTTCTTATGCATACTGTCTTTGGTGCTTTTGCTGCCCATTTGTACTATCGCACCGGCACAATTTTTGCTCCGATTGCTTTGCATATGCTCAACAATGCAATGCCAGTTTCAGCGCTGCTGCTCATTGAGTTCCTGAAATAGCCCTATTTGAACGCATTTGGACCGCAATTTCGTTTGCGGATTTTTTAACTATTACCTAAGGAGAACGACATGACGTATATCCAGAGAATGTAGGTCCTGGTGGGCACTTCACCATGGTGGTGATGTAGAAGGGTTTGCCAGTTAGTGGTTTCACGGCCATTTACTTGACACCGGTATATTGGGCCCTGCCTTTGCTTGCACCAGGATCTCCATTCGGGAGGTTCTTATGGGCAAGTCTCGTGAACGCCGCAAGGCAGATTTTGATCAATGCAAGCAAAGTGACTCAAGCAGTCGTCGGAGTTACGATGGCAACTGTGACGATGAGGTCGTTGTAGTAGCTCTGGCTGATGTTTTTATGACCGATGCTGTTGTTGCCAAACTGTTGGCTCGTGATGGCGCTCAGATTGAACGTCATCGCCAAGCTTATGAGTATGGTGAGGATATGGTGCGCGTTGTTCTGCGCCCTCGCTATGATGGCGGCTACAACGTGGAAGACGGTCGTCATCGTGTTATCGCTGCTAAACAAGCTGGTATCGGCATGATTGAAGCTAAGCTGATTGGTTGCTAGAAGCTTCTTTGATCGAAATCAAATATTAATAGCTACCACAAGGATGTGGTGGCCCTTTGTGTTTTTAGACTCAAGCTGCAATACAGCTGCTTGAGCCTATTTTTTTTTATAAAAGGTGATCAAAATGACTATGCAAAAACAAAAACAGACAGCATCTGAAATTATTATCGACTACATCGGTGGGTATAGAACCAAGCTTGATTGTGTGCGAATTTGTGAAGATCTACAGGCGCAGTGCTCGGCTCAAGGCGAATTTGAGTTAGTTGCTGCTATGAAGGCTATTGGGGATTGTGATTTCGCAGACCCTGAAAGTGCTTTTCGCCAATTTCTTATTAATGATGGTGACGCTTTAGAGTTTGTGGCTGAGGGGCACGAAACATCTTTGGCTGCTTTTGATGCTATTGATAGTCCTTTAGCTCAGATTGTTAAAGAAGCTTGCCGGCAAATGCTGATCAGCGAGTATGCAGTCTGGTCTGCACATAAACGACTGCTTGATGCGGCCTTGGTTGATGACGGTGTGCTCGATGAACTAGCTGAAAACGACGATATGAATGCCATTCTGGAGAGCCAAGGTGGTTTTGCTCTGCACGAGCAGTTGTCTTTTTGCGAGATCTGGGTAGAGCTCTACCGCTAGTGACCCTAATTTCTAGATCATGCATGAGCTTTAGTCCTATTGATTGTTTGCCAGTACTGGAATTGTTACTCGCCCCGGTAGCTAGAAAGCTAGCTGGAGCAGGCGCTTTGTTTGAATTGAAATTGAGGAATTATTTATGAATTTGATAGAAAAAGGAGCTGATGATGACCCGGTGTTACATCAGCTTGATCACGCCCCTGCTGAAGATGTGGAGACGCTTAGTCGGCGTCTGTTTGGCAAGGTTGTGCAGCTCAATGCACAGGTCTGTAAGGGGCCGTGTGTGAGCGATGAAGTGCTTAACGGTGCCTTTGTAGAGGAAGCCACTAGTCCTCCGGTAAAGACCGCTGAAGGCCGGCGTTGATGCCATTCAAAATTAACCCATAGTCAATTTTAAAGAGAGAATAATATGAGCAATACAAATCAAATCAACAAATCAGTTGTAGTCGGCGTTACTGTCATCAAACGTGGCCGCAATCTGCAGTTTGTCGCTTCCGTCGACATTCTTGGTGTCACTCACAAACTGGAAGCAAGTAAGCGATTGAAGGCGGGCAAGAAGACTTCCGATGAAGCCTTAGAAGACTTTATGGAGGTACTTACTAGCGGCGCTGAGCAAAATTCGACCGTGGATGAAGGCCAATTGCTTTCGAACTGTTTCGCGGCAATGGACGATTACCTTGATATTGATGAGACTGCGGAATTGCAGGAATTTATCCAAAGCGGCTCACAGTCTCTTGTTAAGCAGGCGAATGAACTAGTTGCCGCAAACTCTTCGGGGTTGGATGGTGTCGAGAAATCGGAGCCCTTAGAGTTCGTCATTGGATACATTAGTGTGGTTGAGCCGGCTGAGAATAAAGGCATTTGTCGCAAGTGTCTTAAAGAATTCGATCTGCATTATATCGCTGGTACTACTGACCTTTGCATGAGCCATATTAACCCTGGTTTCATCTAGTGATGAGCCTCTTTCTCTATGCAGCTGTTGTTGCTTCGAGATCGATTTTATTTTCAAAATCGCCAAAGGCGCTCTTCGTGAGTGCTGGAGGCTCATTTTTTGAGGAAACACTTATGAAAGCAAATAGACAAATGAAAAGAGCCGAACTGTTTACGGCCGTTGAGACTTACCTAAGAAGCATCTCTCAGCTGGTTCCGATAGCCCTCGGCTTGTGGATCAAGATCGAAGAATGGGATGACCACGACAAGTTCATTGAAGCCGACGTACTACTCAGAGCCGCATTTCAGCTTCTCAATCAGGCGTTGAACCAAGTACTCATCTCTTCAGACCTATCCGGCGAGCCGGAGGACTGGATAGTGGAGGAATGGATTCAACACATCATGACCAATGAGGGACAAGTTGACTGGGAGTGGCTTCAGCAGCTCAAGCCAGCAGACATTGCGGCAGGAGAACAGCTGGTCAAGCAAGCTGCGGACCTGCTCGACGAAATAACCGCTATCAGTGGCTGAGGAAATAGCAATGAAAAATAATAATAGCTACCACAGAGATGTGATGGCATTTATTCAATTGCTCAAGACGCGCAGCGATGTCGTCTTAAACTAGTTTTGGAGCATATATGAGAACAAAGATAAATGAAAGAAAGAGTGTTAAAGTCTCGTCTTTGGGGCCAATCACCGTTGTGGTCGCCGCAGCAATCTGTCTAATGTGGCCGAGCTTTTCTATGATTAAGATCGCCAGTAACATGCTATATGAGACGGGGCTGCTAGCGCCGCCACAGTTACAGCGTGCGGCCACTCGATTAGAAAATATCGCCAGTCAGAGTTTTAGCCCCGTTGACTATATGCCGGTTTTGGCAAACGAGCTAGAATCTTTGGCGGACAAACCACAGTTCATGCTGCAAGTAGCTCAGCAAGTGCAAGCTGACTTGGAGAGCGCATCTGGGGTGAACGATCTCGTATTTTCTAGTGTGTTTATCGTTACTAGTAGTCAGAGCGGAGAACTAAGCGCTTTGACATTCGACGCTTCTTCTGTGTCTGTTGTTTGCCAAAAAGTCAGACAAATCAGAAACGATCGTGGACTGATTTTGGCTGAGTATTGGATTGATCATTTAGGACCAGAGACCAAAGGTCATGCCGTCTATTACTGGAGTTGTTATAAGACTTAAACGCTAGAAGACTAGAGTTTGTTGAATTGCTTTGCTTAGTGAGCGTTGTTAGTTGAGAAGACTTGAAATAACACAAACAATTCGAGTGATCCTTGAGGTCACAAGTGAGACTTTATGACTGGTTCAAGTATGGGCGCTCTGGATGCACCGTGCAATCAAAGAGTATGAGGCGAGATGTGCACGGTATGGCCAAGAATCAAGGGACTGGTTGGAGACTTCAGAACCTGCTTTGTATGCTGCTAAGAATATGGCAAATGAGCAATTAAAAAGTTTACCTGGTGTCAAGAGCATTAGCTTAGGTACAGCCTTTGGTCCTTCTGAGAATTCTGACTATGGGCTTTCAATTCGCGTCGGCGAAACAGTTTGGCAAGAAAATCAACCGCAAAGTGTCGGTGGTATGGCCTGGGCGGAATGGAGCGCTAATATTCCAGAACAGGTAGATGGCTTTCGCCTGGTTGTGCAATTCGAAAACGCCCCGAGTGATACAGAATGGTTTTGGACGTTGAAAGATGGCTTTTCTTCGTCTAGTTGTGGCAAGCGTTAAGGCCTTGCTTGTCACCTTCTTGTGCTGGCAGTTGCCAGCATTAACCGCTGCCTCGGCAGTTTAAATAGAAAAAGGAAACAATTATGTGCATGTGTCACAGCAAAGAAAATCACGCGGCTACTTTAAAAGGCTTTCGCCTGCCGCAATCAGTACAGCCTGTTAATTACAAGCTTAGCCTCTCCCCAGGGCTTAAGGTCACTAGCAAAGTCGGCGATAGCGAAGAAGTGGTCTATAAGTTTACCGGTCGCGAGGTGGTGAAAATCAACGTCATTGAATCGACTGACCGCATAGTTTTGCATGCCTCTAACCTTGATATTCATGACGCTTACATCGTCAACAAGAAAGGCAAGCGCCTCGATGGCACTGTCACTTTTGATCTCGAAAACGAGTTTGCCATTATCTCTTTCGACACTGTAATCTCCACTGGTCGTTGGAAATTGCATACTCGCTTCACCGGCATTCACAATACTAAGCTAAAGGGTTTTTACCTGAGCCAATGGCAAGATGACGTGGGCGGGCAACACCAAATCTTTACCACTCAGTTTGAGTCAATCGATGCCCGTCAAGCCTTTCCTTGTTTTGATGAGCCAGCGATGAAGGCGACATTCGATGTTCAGTTGATTGTCGACAAGAATCTCGTGGCTTTATCTAACGGGCGCGATGTAAAGACAGAACAGCTCGGCGCTGGCAAAAAGCTAGTCACGTTTGCTCGCACACCGAAGATGTCGACTTATCTTGTGGCTTTCTCGGTCGGCGAGTTCGAGTCGTCAGACCCAGTCTGGGCCAACGGTAAAGAAATTCGCGTCTGGTCTATTCCCGGCAAGCAGCATATGAAGAGCTTTGCTCTCAAGGTGGCCAAGTTTGGCGTGGAGTGGTACGAAAACTTCTTCGACAGACCATATTTCGGCGGTGACAAGATCGACATGATTGCCATTCCCGACTTTGCTATGGGGGCGATGGAGAACACTGGTCTGATCACCTACCGAGATACGGCCCTGCTCATTGATGAGAGTAAGGCCTCGCACTCTGAGTTAGAGCGTATTTGCGAAGTGGTGCTCCACGAATTGGACCATCAATGGAACGGTAATGAAGTGACCATGGATGATTGGAACGGTCTCGGCTTGAACGAATCGTTTGCCACGATTATGGCATATGTGGCTATGAATGATATGTTCCCCGATTGGCATGTATTCAACAAGTTTGGCGTTGCTCGGGCTGGTGCTTTCGCCCTTGACTCGCTCAAGTCTACTCATGCTGTTGAAATTCCTGTTAGTCACCCTAATGATATTCAGCAGTTCTTTGATCAAATCACTTATGAAAAGGGCGGTTCGTTGCTTTTCCAAATTATCCAGTACATGGGTTTCGATACTTTCCGCCATGGTATGCGCATCTATATGCAACGCCATGCACTGGGCAACACCATGGTGTCACAACTTTGGGATGCTCTTGAGGCTGGCTGCAAGGCTGAAGGCAATGACACGCCTGTGCGCGCCATTATGGACGCCTGGTGGAATACTGCTGGGCATCCCTTGGTGTCTGTGCGTCAGTCAGATAACCCAGGAGCAGTCATTGTCAGTCAGAATAAGTTTCAGTTTTTACCTCAGGGTGACAAGGATACTTGGCCGATGATGTTGCACGTC
Source organism: bacterium (assembly GCA_018062085.1). Classification (GTDB taxonomy): domain Bacteria; phylum Cyanobacteriota; class Vampirovibrionia; order Obscuribacterales; family Obscuribacteraceae. The sequence continues at coordinate 73,523 of JAGOSY010000023.1, forward strand.
CGCTACAAACTGAGCAAGTTGGTGGGCCCCAGTGAAATTGTGGAGAAGAAGTTCCTGGTGAACGAGGGCGAGATGACCTTGCAGTTAGGTAATAGTTTGGAAAATGAAAGCATCGAGTGGGTAGTGGTCAATGCAGGCGGCTCGGGCTTTTACCGCGTCGGCTACAGTGATGACCTGCGCCACAAGCTGCTTGCTGATCTGCAAAATCTGGAAGTAATCGAACGGTTCAATTTGGTCAATGATTCGTGGGCGGCTGTTCGCGCGCGTTCTGCTGGCACGATGACCACCGTTGAGTTTCTTGATTTGGTGAAGTGTTTCGCTGACGAAACCGATGCCAATGTTTGGGCTGTTATTTCTGGAGCCTTGAGCACGATTTATCGTTTGACTTCTGGCGACCAGCGTCAGGTGTTTAAGCTTGTTGTTCGTGAGCTGGTTCGCCCGGTCTTCGACAACCTCGGCTGGACACCACAAGAGGGCGAGTCTGTCCATACCCGGCAGCTGCGGGGTCAGTTGGCTGGCTTGTTGGGCACCGTGGCTTCCGATATGGAAATTCGCCAAGAGGCAGTGGTGCAGTTCGACAATTGGAAGGCTGATCGCGATTCAGTTGATCCAAACGTAGTTCCTGCGCTTATCTCGATTCTGTCGCACAACGGTGACAAGGCTCGTTTCGACGAATTCCTGGCACTGGCTGATCAGGCACCCTCAACACAAGAGAAGCTACGCTTCCTTGGCGCGTTAGGTAACTTCCGCGATGGTGAATTGTACGAGGAAGCAATTCGGCTGACACTATCCGGTAAAATTCGCTCGCAGGATGCGCCTTTTATCTTGGCTGGTATCATTGGCAGTGAACATGCTGGAGCGGGCGCTTGGAACTTTATGCGCGAGAATTGGGACAAAATTGTCGCTACTTATCCAGACAACGCCGTGCCCCGCATGGTCAGCTCTTGTTCAGCTTTGGATACAGTGGAGCTGCAAGCTGAGGTAGAGGAATTTTTCTCTACTCATAAGGTCAAGGAAGGCGATATGGCGGTGGCTCAGATGCTTGAGCGTTTATCTGTCAACGTTGGTCTAAGAGTTGAAGAGACGCCAAGACTCGCTGCTTATTTAGCGAATCCGGTCTCAGCGGCTTAATCAGCTTCTGCGATCTTCTTCTGCAAACCCTTAGCTGCCACCGCAACGATTGCGGTGGCAGCTATTTTTCATAACCGCTAGAGGCGCTCAGTCTGGGCGCCTTTGGCTTATTTTTTTTAGGAATCACTTATGGAAACAACTCAAACATTGACTCACTTCACCCAGTTTCAAGTTGGCCTTGGAATAATTATTGTTTTAGCTGGGCTTACTTGGTACATCGCTTCTGCAAGCGTCAAGAGAAAGTGGAATCGATACTCTCAGGCCGAAGCTGAAGCTACGAAAATTCGCGACTTGGTTGTAGAAACCTACAATTCGTTTAGAGGCAAATACATGCCGCCAGCTTTAAGAGAGCTATTAACCGAAGCATGGGCAGACTATAGTTCCATCGCTCAGCGGTCGCACGATGTCTCCAGCAATGAGCAGCTCGTTGCTGTGACCAACGAGGTCGACGAAGTATTGGAACGCATCGGCAAGCAGGCTTTGATAGTCCCTACGCTTGCTGATTTTGAAGCTGATAAGTTAGCACTAGTGCACGAGGTGGTTGAACTGCGTAGCAAATATGAAGACTCGCTCGGACGCCTAGAGCGTGACTTCAATAGTAAGAACGAACATATCGCTCAAAGGCGCAAACAGCTAGATGAGCAGTTGACCGCATTAAAACTATAGCCGCCAACTGATTTGGAGATAACTATTGCCCTGTAAATGGATGACAAATGAGCTCAACTAAATTTATCTAGCCTGTAGCCCGAAGCAACTCTGACTACAGGAGTTCACTTATTGGAGAATACATATGTACAGAAATACAATTGAACACAAAGCTTTGTTGGTATTCGGCACCACTGTTTGGTTTGCTTTAGCTGCTTTTTGGCTTGCTCTAATCACCTGGCAAGATGTTGCAATAATTAGTGCTGCATGTGTGCTGGCAATGATGGCTGTTAGCTTCCTACCGGGACCAGCGGAGTTATTCTTTCGTCGTCACAGACTCAGAGTTGAGCTGCAAATTAGGCTTGTTTTTCTTCAACAGCAACTGACAGAAGCGAAAGATGAGCTTGAACGGTGTCAAAATATTCTCATCAAATCTGGCCTTCCCAGCGAGATGCAGGCACGCTACCGCTTAGCTAGTCGCTCTGCTCTCTTGTCAGTCATCAGTAAGGAGACTCAAATTGCTCAGACAAGCCGCGACGCTGAAAGGCTACAGGCCAAAGTCAACGAAAGTTATGCTGAGTTAGAACAACTTGTATTGGCTCGACAACGTATTCAAATGGCACAACAAGTGCTACGTGTGGTTTGTGCCTAATATTTGAGATCAAAGGGGCAAGGACGCCCTCTAGATTTTGTTCATTGGCTTTCGCCCGGGCAGCAAAAATTTTGTTGAGCGATTAGTAGACCGGTCTATTGTGAATTGGCAAAAAAGTATTTCCCCCGAAAGATAAGGGTGAGAGGAGATCCCCCCACCCTAGTTAGAGTTAGCCAGAGGCTGAATGTCTTGTGTGTCTTGGCAGAATTTAGTCGGCCTGATCAGACTGGTGCTTCCAGCTGACGCTGAGATAAAGAGTTCTCTGCCACTGAGAACCGACTACTTTCAAGAAACGCGGTCTGATCGTCAAGCCGCTTCCAGAAGCCCAGCGACACAGACCGCGGGCAATAATTCCGTCCTGGCAAAGGGGGTGATTGAAGAGTTTGTACAACTCGCTCTGTGGCGTTCTGTCAAAGTTTTCGTTGCTAATCAAGTCGCCGAAGCAATTAAATGCGGATACACCTTCCGAACCGAGGAAAATGCAGGCCTCAGTGCCTCCGGTTGCAGCGGTTTCGGCGATTTTATGCTTGGCCCTAACAATATAATCGAAACTTGCCCGCTCGCTTTCTTCGTCGAGATCTTGCTCATGCTCGACCATAGTTTGGTCGGTCACGCGCTCATTCAATAGTTGTGCGTTGGCTGACAGAGTCTGCAACTCTCTAATGTCGATGTCATTTTGCAAGCGAACAGGGCTGTGCGCTCCGCATTTTTTCTAGTTACAGGGCCGCATGTTGCTAGAGGTCGACTGAATACAGCAGCAGGCACATGAGAAGTAGAAGTCCGGTTTCGAGAAAGTAATTTTTGATGTTTCTCATTAATGTCCTTGTTGAACAACCAGAAGGTGCAATAGACCTTCAGTAGTGCCAAACAGAGGAGCTAGTTTTACTAGCTCCTCTAATTTTAATTTCAGTTCTTAGAAGGTTTCGACATTGGCATCGTGGGCGGTGACGCTGCCGTTGAACGGTTCGCTAGTTAGCTTAGACTGGTCTACCGGAAAGTAGTGTGTGGCGTAGACACTTCCCATTGGCCCTCGGTCTTCGATTTCTACCGATCTACTGGTGAATTCGCCATGATAGACGAGTTCTCCCGAATTGGGTGTTTCTGGTGGTTCAATTTTGATGTAAGCCATGCCGTCGTTGCCACCGGCGTGACCGTCACGGACAGGGCGTTTTACAATGTAACCTTTGCTTTGTGTCATTTCTGTCTCCAAAAAACTCGTGCACCGTCAAAACATATTGAACCGATTGGTTCTTTGACGGTAGTGATGGTGGGTTTGATGCTTGGTATGAACCAGTGCCAAAAGTGTTTGTACTTGTAGGCGGCTCTGGTGCGGCTCAATAGCACTTTTGTCTCAGGCAATAACTTTAACAGAGCGCCTTTGTGCAACGTAAAGTAGGGTTGACAGTCTTCTGGGTGCCTGTCAAAGTGTTCTTCTGTCCAGCTAGTTTCAAGTACTAGGTTGGCTTGTCCTGCTGTTTCTAGGGTGAGTGAAGGGGTGTCGTCACTGAAGCGTTCACCGTACTTGAATCTGATTAGGACAGCCTCTGTGTCTGATTTGTCTCGCTCCAAATGCAGATGTCCGTTCTCGTTTGCAAGCACTGCATCTAAGAGTCGGCCGCAGGAGAAGCAATTGCTGCTGGCAATTAAGCCATCAGTGAGATTGAATCTCAGTTCGCATCTCTCACTTGTCTCGTCTGTCGATGGTTTCGGTAGCGAGATGTATGGGCGGCCACTGGTAGGCATTTCAACGGCAATGCCGACGATCACTTCGTCGGGTGTGACATCATAAAGTTCCACTATTGTTGCCTTTTGTTTTTATTGGTGGATAGCCTGGACTGCTAGTCTGGGCTAGTGTCGCTCTATTTGCTGAGTAGGCCGTCCTGTTCAACGTGAATTGGTTTGCCTAGGTTGCCTTCCGCCTCTAGCAGCATCAAGTCGAGCGGGTCCACCAAAATTTCTTTGTTTGCCTGAGTCGCAGTGGCGATATCTTGCTGTAACAGATCACTCAGTACGCTGGCAAGCGACTGTGCCAGTGCTACTTCGCCTACGGCTGATAGGGCTGCTCCAGCTTGGACATTGACAGATTGAACATGACCGCGATTATTGAGATCATTTAGCAGAAAACTACGTCTTTGGTCTACTGTGCTACCAAGCGCTTCTTCAACCATTTCGCGGGCCATTGCTTCTGTGGTAGATGAATCACTCTCCATTATCTGGCCGATCAGCGATTGCACAACATCTTCAATTTTGCTTTCTGTAAACATCATTTCGGGTTGGCCTTGGCCGATGTAGAGGCTTTCTGCTGCTTCTTTTGAGACTTTCTTTAATGCCAGAATCATCGCGCTAATTGCAGATTGGTCGCTGCGCCAAGTGGCTAGGTCTGTATTGATTTGGTTTAGTTGTTGCTCAAGCGCCAGTAGGTCATCGGCACTTGTAGTGACGACGAACGGCGCTTTGTTTTTGTGGCTATCCAGCAGAGCAGATACTCTTTCGTATTGCTCAATCACGAGGTAGAACGTCTCACTTGCTGTCTCGTAATGTTGAGCTTCTATCATGCTCAAGCAATCTCTAGCTAGGCCCAGTGTCGTGTTGGTTGAAAAGAAAGCCGCCGCGAGCCAAGAAAGGTTTTCGTCATCTGGCTCTTGGCTGAGGTCAGCAAATAGGTTCGTTAGTAATTCCATCATTGTGATTTGGTCTTCTAAATCACTTTTGAAACGGCTGGCATTGTTGCTGTTGATGGTGTCTTTTTTGTTTGCGTTCATGAGTGTTTCCTGTTCTGTTGATTTGCTTGTTTTATAGCAGCTTGAGGTGCCCGGTGATTGGGTCGATGCTGTCGCTCCAGTCTGGACCAACAGCCACCACTGTGTAGGTGAGCTGTCCATGAAACTCTGTGGTGCCAAGATCTTGCACAAGGCGAGTATTGAGACCAGCCTCACAAGCCTGTTTGTAAATATCAAGCAGTTCGGCTTCGCTATCTACTCGTACAACTGTTTTGGGATAATTGGCGCTTAGCCATTGCTGGGTCAATTCATCGGTTTTGAGTATTGGAATAGAATTGGGACCTGAGCGATCAATTATGGCTTCTTGCACCGCATGACCGGTTTGTGCTCCAACCTTGCCTTTGCGCATGTTCAGGTCGTTTCGCACAACCAACACCATTTTTAGTTTTTCTGTCATCTATCTATCTCCTGGTGGTAAGCACATCCGCTTCCCTGCCGGATGTGCTTGTGGTCTTCAGCTTGCGTTTATTTACTCTTTTCCCCGTGGAATTGACCTTCTTCAGTTGAACCTTTCAGAGCAGCTGTTGAAGATGTTCCGCCAGTGATGGTCATTAACAAATTGTCGAACCAGCCAGCGCCAACTTCTGCTTGGTGTTTCACTGCTGTGTAGCCTTGATTTACCATGGCAAATTCTTCTTCTTGCAAGCGTACATAAGCTGGCATGCCTTCTGCAGCGTATTCACTGGCCAGTTTGAACATGCTCAGGTTGATTGAGTGCCAGCCGGCCAAAGTAATGAAGTCGAACAAATAGCCCATTTTAGCTAGTTCATCCATGAAGATGGCGATGGTACCGTCGTCCAAATATTCCTTCCAATGGAAAGAAGGAGAACAGTTGTACGCCAAGATTTTGCCAGGGAACTGTGCATGAATAGCGTCGGCGAACTGCTTTGCTTCTGCTAAGTTAGGGCGAGAGCATTCGTACCAAATCACATCAGCATACGGGGCATAAGCTAAACCGCGGGCAATCACTGATTCGATACCACCTTTAACGCGGAAGTAGCCTTCGGTGGTGCGTTCGCCTTTTAAGATTACGTCGTTTTCTACCATTGCACCAGTGGCATCTTTGACCATTGCTTTGGCTGTGCGTTCACCAGTTAAGAAAGCGTGGTCGCGTGGGTCAATGTCGGAGGTTAGTAATGTGGCGTCAAGGGCATCAGTGCGAGCAACGATAATTGTCGGTACATCTAACACATCAGCGGCCATACGTGCGGCTGCTAGAGTGTTGACGAATTGAGAGGTTGGCACGAGCACTTTGCCGCCCATGTGACCGCATTTTTTCTCAGCTGCTAATTGGTCTTCAAAGTGCACTCCGGCTGCCCCTGCTTCGATCATCATTTTCATCAGTTCGTAGGCTTGCAGAGGGCCGCCAAAGCCAGCTTCAGCGTCGGCGACGATGGGCAAATAAGCGTCCATACCAGACTTGCCTTCCAGTTTCAAAATTTGGTCATAACGTGCCAAAGCATTGTTTAAGCGCCGCACCACAGCCGGTACGCTGTTAGATGGGTAGAGACTTTGGTCAGGGTAAGTATGACCAGCCAAGTTGGCGTCAGCAGCTACTTGCCAGCCGCTCAAGTAGATTGCTTTCAGTCCGGCTTTTGCCATTTGTACTGCTTGCGAGCCGGTTAAGGCGCCGAGGGCAATAACTTGCTCCCCATTTCTCAGCATGTTCCAAAGTTTGATGGCGCCATGACGAGCGATGGTGACATCGGCATTAATGCTGGGGCGGAGGCGCATTACGTCTTCGTCAACGAAGGGGCGTTGAATTCCATTCCAGCGAAGATCCATAGCAGTGGATGTAACACAGCCACCAAATGTGATTGTTTGTTCAGTGGTTGTAGCTTGAACATCTGGTGTAGCTAATGTTTCTTCAGCAGGAATAATCAGCGCTTTTGTCTTTTCAGCAGATTCAACGGCGAGTGTGTTTGGTTGAACAGGAGATTGAATTTCGTTCATTTGGATACCTAGTTGTGTGGGGTTAATTTGATTTTTTAAGCGGCTTTTTCAGCTTGCTCGGTTTCGTTGGCTAGCAGCACTTCGTAAGCTACGAGTGTTAAAAATTCCGCAAAGCTCTTTTTCAGTACTACGATGTTCAATACCTCCTCCGCCTGCATTAAGCGGGCTTGTAGGTCACCAGAGGCCCCTTGCAAGAGTGAATCTAGTTCCTCCTTCAAGAAGGTGCGGTAGAGGCGACGGGTAAATGTACGACCATCTTGCAGTTTGGTGTCATGGTTGAGCCATTGCCACAGTTGAGCGCGAGATATTTCGGCAGTAGCTGCATCTTCCATCAAGTTGTGAATAGCTACAGCGCCACGACCCATTAACCAGGCGGCGATATATTGCAGCGTGACATTGATGTTGTTGCGGATGCCGGTTTCAGTGACTGTAGCCGGAATATCGGCCAATGAGATTAAGCTATCTTCGGTGATGGCCAGCTGAGTTAAGGTGCTGCAACCGCAGCTTGTGGTTGGCAATGGTCTATCTTTCTGATTGGCTTTGTCTTGCAAAACTGATACGAACTCTAGTTTCGCCACTTCAATCAGGTCAGGGTGTGCCACCCAGGTGCCATCAAAACCCAAGGCCACTTCTCTAGCTTTGTCGCTTTTCACTTTAGCTAAGGCTTGAGCTGTAACAGCGGGGTCATTTTTGTTGGGAATGAAGGCTGACATACCGCCCATAGCGTGAGCGCCGCGACGATGGCAGACATCTACTAAGCGCTGACAATAGGCTTTCATGAAAGGAACGTCCATGGTGATCAGCGAGCGATCTGGCAACACTTTATCTGCATGATTTTTGAACCGTTTGATAAAGCTGAAGATATAGTCCCATCTGCCAGCATTCAGACCAGCCGCATGCTCTTTTAGCTCAAATAGAATTTCTTCCATTTGGTAGGAGGCCATAATTGTTTCAATTAGCACTGTGGCTCTAATGGTGCCGCGCTCAATGCCAATGTAGTCTTGGGCAAAGTTGAAGACATCGTTCCAGTAGCGAGCTTCATGATGGCTTTCCAGTTTTGGCAGATAGAAATATGGACCACTACCTCTGGCAATTAGCTCTTGGGCATTGTGAAAGAAGAAGAGACCAAAGTCAAAGAGACTAGCTGGAATGGCTTCGCCATTGATCAAAAGATGTTTTTCGGCTAGGTGCAGTCCGCGAGGTCTGACAATTAAGGTGGCAAGGTTGTTGTTGAGCTTGTATATTTTGCCTTTGCCGATGCCGAATTCTAAAGTGCGACGCACAGCTTGATAGAGGTTGGCTTGTCCCGAAACCATGTTTAACCAGGTAGGGCTCGAACTATCTTCAAAGTCGGCCATAAATACATCGGCACCCGGTGCAGAATTTAGGGCATTGATTATCATCTTGGCGTCGACTGGGCCAGTGATTTCAACTTGTCTTTGTTCTAGGTCAGAGGGGCAGCTGGCAACTTGCCAGTCTGGTTGATCCGCCCATAACTCTTTGCTTTTAAATTGTGGCAACTGTCCTTTGTCTAGTTTTCGTTGACGCTTGCGACGACTGGCAATTAGCTCAGTTTGACGTTGGTGGAACTTTCCATGTAGGGCGGCGAGGAAGGTGATAGCTTCTTCAGTGAGTATGAATTGCAGTTTCTCATCGGGTACGGCGGTGATGGTGATCTTTTTGGTCATTGGAGTTTCCATTGATGGAGCAGCTAGTGCTGCTTGAAGACGAACGGAAGCGGCAACTTGCCCCTACCGAGTAAAATGGGTAGCAGTGTGTTCATTGACTTGATTGGCTGAAGGTGTAATTGATTGTTGGCTTGGAATTAGATTCTCAGTTTGTTGGTGCAGAGTTGCGTTGTTATTCTTGATAATTAGCAGGGGCGAACTAGCTATTTCAGCCTGCTGGCAATTAAGAAAGGCTTAAATAGTGCTTTACCACTATCGGCAATTGAGTGAGTAGCAATACAGGCCGCTTCTGTTTTTTTGCAGCGAGACAGTGACAGCGCTGCTTGTCTCTGCGAACTTCAGTAGGTATTTCGGCAGTGGTGAAAGTTGGACGACAGTGGGAACATTCCCAAAAAAAGGTCATCATGCAAAAGCATTGCTATGCGAGCGTCTTCGGGCGCGACAGTGAGTGTCTCGTAGATTTCGCTCAAAGCGGCTGGTGTAAAAACGCAAATCTGTTTGATCACTATATGTATATATTGCTGGCACAGAGTAATTGTCACTAGTCAGCGTTTGTCTAGAGAGTAGTGTTTACCCGGAGCTGAGAAATGGAAAACCAACTTGAGAGTCGCAGTTTGCAGCAAGAAAATCAGGTTAGCAGTTCTAGGTTTTACGAAGAAGTGGATAAACGCTCAACCGATCGTGTAGACCATTCTTTGAACATTGGCCATGTTGAGAGTGCCGCTGACAAGCTTGATCGTACTCTGATAGTACGTGCCGGTGAAGGTTTGTGGTCGGTGGCGCGCAAGGCTTTAGATCAGCAAGGTGCCGACACAACAGATGCGCGAGCGATTACTGCCAAAGTTCGTGAAATTATTGAACTGAATAGAGATCGCTTTCCTAGCTTAGTTATGGCTCCACACCGTGTTTACTCAGGCCAATGGTTGCTAGTCAACCCGCCTAAACAGGTTTCTGAAAGCAGCATAGATGAGCCTACTCGCTCAGCAAAGATTTCTCACGATGGTGGCAATCGCGGTGAAATTGATCTGGGTGATACTCATGTGAGAAAGGCTAAAGTCGGCCAACGCATGCACGCTGAAAGTGGTGATGAGGTTGAGGCGGAGAAGGGCTCTAAGGTAATTGCCCATGCCGGCTCAGAAGTACAGGCTATGAACGGTGCTTTCGTGCTGGCTCTGCCTGGATCTAGAGTCAAAGCATTTCATGGTTCAACAGTCGCTAACTATGGTGGCGAAGTTGAAGAGTTCAAGGGAGCTATCGTTTTCGATATGCAAAATATGGCTGCTTCTGGCAATTATCTGAAATAGCCGAAATTCAATACCTACTGTCAGTCAATTTGGACTTTATGTTCTTTCAGCTGGACCGGCTAAGGCTATTTTTGTGTCAGCTGCAAAATCATTGACACGGTTGTATGCTTTGTAAGTCTCGTATCCCCAATAGCCAGCAAACATCCCGGTGGCGACGGTAATGGCGCCCAAGCCGATCGGACTAAGGGCAAGAAGAGAACCCGCTTCTGCTGTTGTGGCGATGCTGGCGGTGCCTATGATGTTGCCAATAGTACCGGCGCCAAATGCAGCAGCTGCGACAGCGGGAAAGGCTGTTTCATTTTTGATGTATGGCCAGAGCTTACCATCATAAATATCCATGCTGATATTAAGGTCGTTGTTTGAGATGCCATAACTGCCGTCATAAGTTTTTTCCGAAATTCTATCTTCTGTACTAAGTGTATTCAGGTGTTTTAAGGCAAATTCTGCTGCTTGCTTGGCTTCAGGATCGTTAGTTGACTTGACGAAATTTATAAGATCTTCTTTCTGTAGCAAGTCGTTGCCATAGGAAGCGCTATCGATTTGTGCAAAATTATTTTTGAGGATCTGCAAATATGTTCTTGGATCGGCAAATGCACTCTGGGAGAATTGAGTGGCTGCATGAGTCGAGTCATGCTGGCCTTCTTCTAGCCTTAATATTTCATGGGTCATTGATAAAAACTCCAAACAAGTGAGTTGATGATGCACAGTCAAATCTATACAGGCGTCTTTGATTTTGGACACAGTGGACAGTAGAGTTTAAGTTGGCTCTCTGCTGGACTTTTTATAAGGTGCGCAGGTTGCGATGATTTCGAAATCACAGGGTTTGCAGTAGTGACACTTTTGCCAACTTGCGGCGAGACAGTTTGTGCTCTGCTAGCCATTCACAAACTGAATTTCTCCTCACTTCGGTTAGAGCGGTTGCTTGGAATCGCCCTGTGTACCTTCTTATAGCCTAAATTGGCTAGCTTCGCAGCGCTGTGCAATTGTTTACAATCCTTGGTTCAGGTCCTGCGTTTTCGCTAGAACTGAATCACTACTCGTTCGCCACAAATATCCCGGAACCACTGCAACCACCTTATCAATGCCCTTATACATGGAATCATCGCAATCACTTAATGATTGTGACGTGGCACCAGTAGTAGTGACCTTCTTCGCAATTCAATTTGGAAAAACAGCCATGAAACAAAACCTGCTCGCCTTGATCTTTGCCACAGCTATGTGCATCTTCGCTAACCACGCTATGGCGGATGGCTATACAGGAAACCCTAATGCAGGAAACCCGAGTAACACCAGTGAGAATACTAATGCCCTAAATGGACAAGTAAGCGGTCATCAATCACAGATAGCTGCGCCTACCGCAATTGCTGCCCCGACCTACATTGCTGCTCCTAATCAGGCTAATTTGGCCGGACAAGGTGGTAGCTTGAACATGAACTCTAAAAGTACAAGTACTACCCTGTTCGGGCCACAAGCAAATGCAATTCGCAGTGCTGACTGTGCTGGGGATGCCGATGGTATTTCGCTCTATTCTATTTTTGGTGGCATTGGTTATTCGCACGCTGAGGAGAGCAACATCTGTCGAATTTTAGGTGTTATACAGATGACTTGCGCTACTGCCACTAACTTAGTACAAACTGGCGCAGTCTTAGCGCAGAACCAACAGCTGAATGCCGTCGGCTACAAAATATTGAATCAGGCTGTCGATATGGTTCAACAATGCACGCAACAAATGCAGGCCAATCCTATTGCATTAGAATTGCGCGCGGCATACGCCAAAAACATACTCGGCAAGCCGATCCCTGATGACGACGATTGAGAAAGCAAGCAAGCAAGTAAATAAGTAGGCAAGCAAGTTGGCGTTTATATGGAATGACGCAAAGATGTACCTCCAAACTTAAAGCAAGGAGGCCTAGAGGGGAGTTAATCCAACAAAACCCAAAAAGAGACAACCTCATGAAAAAACAAAAAATCGCAACCACAATATTCACCGCAGCAGTATTGGCTCTGGCTTCTGTTTCAGCTCAAGCTAATCCTCCCGTATACGCTGGCGGTAATGTCTCAGATCAGTGGCAGCAATCGGCTCAACACGGTGGCTTTAACTTCAGCGACCAAGCGCAGTGGAGTCAACAAGCAGGTCGTTTCAATTTATCTAACCAGGGTCAGTTGAATCTACAAAGGGGTTTCTTAAACGACAGCACGCAGTTTCAGGGTAATACTCAAGTAGGTCATATCAATGACTCAACACAATTTCAAGGCAATACTCAGATTGGCCATTTAAATGATTCGGCTCAGTGGCAGCAGTCGGCACAGCGGGGCTTTTTCAATGACAGCACGCAGGTTCAGGGCAATACCCAAGTAGGTCACTTAAATGACAGCGCGCAGTTTCAAGGTAATACCCAGTTTGGCCATTTGAATGATTCTGCTCAAGGGCAGTGGAATCATCAGGGTGGTGCCTTAAACGACAGCACACAGTTTCAAACTAATACTCAAATTGGTCATTTCAATGACAGCACTCAGTTTCAAGGCAATAGCCAGTTTGGCCATTTGAACGACAGCACCCAAGTGCAAATCAGCAATCAAAGCGGTGCTGTCAACCACAGCCAGCAATTGCAACAATCTACTCAAGTAAGCCACTAGAAAAGCTTGGCTGTTGTTTCTGGGCGGTAGATAGACTTAGAATGGGCTTTCAGATGAAAGCTTTGTAGAAAATCTGAATAGTCTCATGGCAATGGAATTCCATGAGACTAATTTCGCTATCTTTTTCTTTTAAAAGATGATAGTAGACCGGTCTATTGTGGTCTTGAAAGTGGTGGAGAATGAGGCGATGCCTAGCTTGATGCGGGCCTTTGTCTGTCTTCGAAATGATCCATGCGATCTTCAAGCTTTACTATGCGCTTTTCGAGACCTCCGACATTGCGTTCGGAAGAAATGAGCAGTGAAGAGATGCCGTTGAGCTTTGTATTTACTTCGGAGCGGAACTCATGCAATTCGCCAATGGTGTGATCGAGCTTGGCGTTGGTTTGGTCAAGCCGGCCAATGGTGTGATCGAGCTTGGCGTTGGTTTGGTCAAGCCGGCCAATGGTGTGATCGAGCTTGGCGTTGGTTTGGTCAAGCCGG
>JAGOSY010000069.1 GCA_018062085.1 bacterium
TCTCCTAGGTCGATGTCTATGAAACTTAAGAAGTCGGAACACCAGTTCTACTCAAATACTTCTTAAGCGGAGACGACAAGGCGTCTTTTCTTAAGGCTATTCAGTTATCAGGGTTCAACCTGCAAGAGCTAGGCTCAGTACCTAGACGAGTAAGTTGAATCGATGAAGAAATCAAATCAGGCAGTCAGATGACTGCCTTTTTGTTTAGGGAGTCAGTAATGGCTCCCTTTTTGTTTAGAGCGTCAGTAATGGCTCCCTTTTTGTTTAGAGCGTCAGTAATGGCTCCCTTTTTCTCTAGAGAATCAGTAATACCCACCGAGCCAATCTCAAAGGCGCCGTGCCGAAAGTTTTGTTTGCACGACCTTGCCGTCTTTCATGCGCACGTCGTAGGCGCTGGCTCGCTCATTAACAGAGACTACCTCGTGCAGTTCGTCACCAGCATAATGCACAGCAACTCCCTCATCAATAGCCAGTCCGTCGCCCAACTCACCATCCGAAATCAATTTGCGAAAGGTTTCCTGCCGTCCCTCTTCGCCATCGTAATGCGGGCAGCAACTGCCTTTAAGCATTCCCAGCGCGGGCAATGCCGTGTAACTGTCGGCCCATGAATCAGTGCAACACCCTTCAAACCAGCAAATTCCACCGGCACTTGAACCGCTCATTACCACACCCGCTTCCCAAGCCTCTTTCAAAATCTCGTCCAGCCCATATTCTCGCCAGACCGCCAGCATACTCTTTGTGTTTCCGCCGCCGACGTAAACGACATCTTGTCCGAGAATCAAATCTCTCAAATCAGTCGGTGTGCGTTCGAACAGTGCCAGATGTGATGGCACGCAATCCAGTTGAGTCAGTCGCGAATACATCATCGCCAGGTAAGCCGGCATATCTCCTGTGGCTGTATTGATCAGTAGCACCTTCGGGCGCTTTGTCCTGGACCAACTCAACGAGTAGACCATTACATCTACAGATGTTTCTCCTCCTCCTATAGCGACGATGTGCCGATGGTCCTGCTTTGCTTTAGTGTCTATGCTCATAACCGCCCCGTTCATACCGCCTAGTCGAATCAATATTGTAGTGCACCGCATACAGTACCAGGGCTTGACATGGTGGGAGCCTTTAGGAAAGTAGCGGGTGTCCGCAAGTGAGCCTACACCCATGTTGTAGTGGTTGGGATAATGTGATGCAATCCCGGGCCTTTTACACACCGCCCGACACGTCATGGGATGGTCACGCCCAAAGTCGGTGCGTTAACTGTATGGAATCAGCCGCCTAAGGCAGGGCCGATGACTGGGACGAAGTCGTAACAAGGTAGCCGTACAGGACCTAGGCTTAGTATCTAAACGAGTAAGTTGAATCAAACTAGTAATTAAGTGGAAAACAGCAATGTTTGCCTCTTTTTGCATTGGGAGTTTTTGTCAGAAAAAGTTGCGGTTTTTCTGACATTTTTTGCGCTGATATTATCAGTGGTATCACCAGCTAGTAAATTTCTCGTTCGCCACGTCTATAAATCTTGGCTTGATTCAGCATCATTCGACCTAGCTTCGTAATAGCGTCGTCTTCATCTGGGCTTTGTCTTTGCACAATGCGATATTGCCCGTTCTTGTATCCTTCCATAATCCAGAGAACACCGTCTTTGTAGCATTCGCCGTCTGGGTAAGAAATCCGTCGGCCGAATACTTCGAAATCATAAAGGGGCGGACGGGTGTAGTTGTCGAACCGGTCTATTTGCCAGAATTTCTCGGCATCAACATTCTTGAGCAGACCAGCGGTTTCACTGGCATCGACTACTATTTCTCCGTGCGTAACTCCTCCGGTGCGCAATCTTTTTTGCGGATCATAATCTTTATCGATTTGGCTTTTGGTGAGAACCGCTGAGCCGGGATTGCCTTGGTTGCAGTAAAGCGTTACGGAGACTGGTGGACAAAATGAGTGGATCCATATAAACCGATAGGCTTCTCCCTTGCCGGCTCGTTCAAATAAAGGTCTCTCCTCTAAGCTCTTTAGTGAATCACAGATATAGGCGCCGTCACTATTGGTCAGGCAGGCTGAGGGGTGAAAGTAGTTGGCGACCGTTAGGTCGGCCAGCGGTGTGTCTTTGCTTGAAGGCTCGGGCCGATTTGAGGTGCACAGATAGCTGGTTACAAGCAGTGTGATGCTCAAGATAATTATCAGGAATTGGCGAGGCTTCATGATTGCTTTTACCGCTTCCTTCTCTGTTTTAGTAGGCTAGTTGGTCGACCTAGCTCACATACTTCGACTCAAGTTCTTCAATGGTAGGCCTATTTGCGTACTCATCATCGTTGTTGAAACAAATAAATGACAGACCTGCTATCCCAAGTGCCAGCAATATAATAGCCAATAGAAATTCGCTTCCCGTCTCCTGGCGTAAGCCAGTCGACAGGCATGAGCGTGATGGCAACTTGGGATCAAACCAAATTGTCACCGGTGATCCTTCGCTGTATTTGCTTTGAAATGATTTTGACTCTTTTAGGTTGTCGAAAGTGGGATTGGGGAAGCCTATTACATCCCCTCTGTAGTGATGGCCCTTGTAGCTATAACTGTAGGAGACGTGCGGCGTGTATGTGTCGATCTTTCTTGCCCCGCCGTATCTGCTTTTTTCTGTTGTATGAGATTCCTCCACTGTCACGACTTGCATTTTTCCTGTGACGCAGTACCAGTCTTTTGAGTTGACAGCCATGGTTCTGTGAGAATACCACTGGTTACCAAACCAGGCGCTTCCTAGAATGCAGAGAATACAGAGCACTAAAGTGTTGAAGTTCATGGTTGAGGCAAAGTGTTTGGGGAGTTTGACTTAGCTATTTTGCCACAGCCGCTTGGCAGCCCCGCTAAGTTTAGATTGCTGTAATAAATAAGGCTGTTGTAGTATTGCTTCGTCGCGATTTCACCGGGAAGACTTTGCAAATGTTTGGCTTACCGATTGTCAAAGCTGCCTTGCTCGTTACCTCACTACTGATGGTGGCAACACCAGTTGGCGCCGAGACTAAGGCGATGGTGCTGGAGCAGAAACATTATTTAGGTGGTCGGCAAAAACTCTATCTCTCTAATAATGCCATGCGGCTTGAACACGAGAACTCAGGAATTGTAATGCTATCCCACACTCCATTTAGAGACATAATTGTTCTCAACAGCGCCAAGCACAACTATGTGACTAAGACTGTGGCCGTAGCACTCAGACAGATGTACAGTAAAACAGCATTGCTGCGTGCCGACGACATTCTTAGTGAAGAACCGTGGGACAAAGGAGTTTCCACAACGCTTGGCGTTAGCAAGGCGATTCTCTATTCTCGGCGTTCACCCAAGCAAAGCTGGTACAAGGCCTGGGTATTGCCTGAGCCTAAATTGCCAGCGCCAATTGTGCAGGTAATATGCGAGATTGCTAGTAGTATTCCGCCGACACCTGGTGTGCCACTCAAATGCGAGCAGTATCATTCGCTTCAGGATGAGCGTCAAGATGACTATGAAACCTTACCGCGCAAATCTACCGTCGTCTTTGAGACTACCAGTGCCAAGACTGTAAGTGTTCCAGATAGTATGTTTGAAACTCCTAAAAATTTCGTATGCGTCAATGGTACAAACAAAGCTCGGCCCGATACAGCAGGAGAGCGTTATCGAAAGGCGGCAATGAAGTCTCCAGACTTTATGTTTCAGTCGAGTAAATCAGTATTACATGGTAGCAAAGGCAAGTAATAGATCTTGCCTGCGCTGGGCTTGGCAGTGGTGCTTTCACCAGTGACTAGTTTCTGGGTTGACTCTATAGTGAATGCAATTAAGTCAGGCAGTAGCTATGGATAAGTACATTCGATTTCTCTGGAAATATTTTTTCGTTAGTGCGCTTCTGTCCGTCATTTTTATGTGCGTACAAGATGCTAGCTTTTCGCTGCTGCGCCAAGAGTTTAGGGCTGGTAATCTTACTCCCTATTTAGTCACAGCGATTCTGCTTATCGCTATCCTTATGCTAGTACCTAGCAAAATTTCTGCTGCGCAGAGACAACTGTGGCTGCATCTCTGCTCTACTTTTCCAGGGCTTCGAGCTCTTCGTCGTGTTTTCCAGTTCATTCTGTTCGCCGGGCTAATATTTGCGAGTTTTGAGAACACCTGTATTGCTTCCCGATATGGCGGAATAGATTGTGCGTATCTTGTAAGCAGCTTTCAGAACATGGAGCTAGCTGAACGGATTTTTCAGGTAACGAATGGCTCTGGCGAGCGGAGTTTCGCTATCGAGTCCGGGATAGGGTATCGGCCACTGTCGGGCCAGTCCGAATTCGCTTTTGAGTCACAGAATATTGCTCTGGATACTGTCGTTGAGAGCGTCTACGGTGCTCAAAGTAGAAATTTAGCCAATAGATATCTATGTCATGCTTATCGTGCTCAGGGCGCGTTTGAGAATTATGTATTGTCTTCGAAATACTTCAAAAAGGCTCTGGGTCTCTATCAGATTCATGCAGATTCGGAGAAATGCTTGGATGTACTTCAATTTCTTACCTATGCGCAAGGCGCGAGTGGTGAATTTGATGAGCTGCAGGAGGACTTGAAGACGGGTCTGAAACTACTTTCTCAAGCGAATTTCAGCGCTTCTGCACAATCCAATTTTTCACTAACTGTTTTCTATGCAGATTGGTTTGGCATTGATGTGTCTCGCGAGAATCTATTGCTGTGCTCACTTCGTCGTCCTTCTTCCACTAACATAGAAGTACCAAAGGGTATAGCAGAGTCGATTTTGTTTTTGTCCCTAATTCTCTCTGTTCCTATTACTCGAATTGGCAAAGGTTTCTTGCTTCAAATAGCACGGCGCAAATGGTTATTGGCTTTAAAGCGAAGTAATTCATCTTTAGATTGTGTAGCACAGTTAGAAAAACTCATGCTATTGGAGCTGGCCCACGGCAATCTCTCCAAAGCCGACGAATACAGCCGCCAGTCTCTAGCGATGGCAACGGCCTGGAAAATCTAAGGCTAGATTCTCACTGTTACCGAATAGAAATTATCGTTTACAGATTATCGATAATCGATTATAGTGATAAAAGTTCAAGAGCGAAGAGTGAAAGCCGGCACCCCCAAGGGTGCCTAGCTTGCTGTTCATTATTCGCCTTTCCTATCTTTAGAGGTATTTGAAATGTCAGACCAAGATTATGTCTACGGAGTTTTTGCCGACCAGGGCAGTGTGGCGGAGATGGTGACGCAAATGCACGAGGCTGGGCTGCAGACTTCCGAAATCTGCGTGCTCGGCAACAAGAGCGAACAGTTCAGCCAATTGGCTGGCAAAATAGAAGATCCAACCAGCAAGCACTTCATTGCTTTTGGTATCGGTGGTGCTATTGCTGGCTTGATTGCTGGTTTAGTGGTGTCATTGCACATTCCAGGTGTAAACGGTTTTCAGCTTATTGTGCCTCTGATGGGCACCGTTGCTGGTGGCGCATGCTTCCCTTATTTCATCTGCCAGCTAGCTACTTTCCTTACCTCAAACCGGCCACAGCACTGGGCCAATGTCTTTGAAGGAACAGTAACTGATGGTTCGGTCATTGTTATGGTTGAACCACAATCTGCCGAGCAGCGTCAATCAGCCATGGATATTTTGCTGCAACACAACGCTATTGAAATGATCTTCCGCCGCTCACCATGGGGTGTTTCTGGCACTTGCGAAGGTGTTGCACCCAATCTGGAACAAGAGTTCGAGCAAGAGAAAGAAGACAGACGTCTTACTGCTGTCGCCTAACTAGGTTTGATCTGTATAGAAAGAAGAACGCCAGGCACGACGCACGGCGTTCTTCTTGCGCTAGTTGTAGTTGTGGCTCACCACCGCAATTTTGTAGCTCCGATGCCCTTGGCAAGCCGGGGCTCTTATACTATTTATATGGTGACAAGAGCCATCCTGCAAATATTTGGCTGCTTGCTATGTCCTCTTTATATAGATAGCCCTTACGCCTTCGAAATATTGTCCAAGCTAAGGGTTGGCAGAACATTGTTACCCTGGCAGTCTTTGGGGTTGGTCACAACTGAGCCATCTTTGCACACGTGGTAGTTGCTCAAGGCCTCTTGCATAGCCTGGTTTGGAGCGGCCGGTGCGTCTGTCGCTTGAGGGGCTTCTGGCTTCTGTTGAATTTGGCTTTCCATGGTGGTTACCTCGCGGGGTGGCTGCTGAGTTGAAGGTGCAATTCGGTTGTGCACCTACTATCTGATGACCATCGTGAAATACTCGTGACTGCAAAAATCGGCAGTTTGGGCAGAAAAGTAACGTTTTTAATACAGACTCTAAATAAATTTGGAATACCGAGCAATGTCGTCGCAAGTTTGGTATTCTAAATAAATCGAGCACGGCACACGCAAGTGTTGCCGGCCTGGATATTTTTCGCGTCGGCTCAGCAGTTATGCTGATACGAACGAAAAAATTCTGTCCCCTCGAAAACTTGAACCCTGATAACTGAATAGCCTTATGTACAAGGCGCCTGTCAAGAATTTTGAGTAGGCAAACTAAATCGTTTTAAACGCACTTGGCTAACGCTAAGTGACAACGGAGAGTTTGATCCTGGCTCA
>JAGOSY010000045.1 GCA_018062085.1 bacterium
AGCTAAAAGCCCTCGTCCACAGCCAATTAAAGATAAAAAAGTCCCAGAAAATAAAAAAGTGCCGGAAGGCGCTACTCGTACTTCGGAGGTCCTCTTCTAAACCACCTGTGCTCGCCGGGCAGTTACAGTTTTTTGTAAGTGTGAGGTATACCAGTTTCAGGATGTTTAGGATGATCAGGTCGAGAGATGAAAGAAGAGAGACCGTTGTCCCCTCCCTTCACTCCCGACCAGATCAGCGGCTTAGAAACCGACCGAATCAGGGTGCATCATCGTCACAGAGCCAGCGCGACAGCCAGCACTGTTGAAATATTGCACCTGGATTTGCCAGCCGCTGGCCCGGAGTAATGCCATGGCTAGGTCGACAACGACTTCTTCCGGCAGATCCTCAACATTGATTGGCACATCGCCCAAAAAGTGAAATGGCACCACATTGGCGTGATACTGCTCTTCGAGCCACTTAGCCAGGGTGGAAGCTCTGATTTCAATGGCATCGCTGTCTCCGTCCACAGAGGCGACAGTGAGCTTGCTGCGCGGTCGTGACGGGAAAACAACAGGTGGTGAATCTGGCAGTTCGTTGCTGATAACTTTCAATCCAAGCGCGGCGCTACGAGCAGCTATTTCGTCAGATTTTCGCGACATTGGGTATCTCCCTTTGCTGAGGTTGCATTTTAAGTGGGCACGACTACGAGCAGCTCTGGCAGCTTGGTGCAAATACAAACATAGTGAACTGCTATTGCTGCGGGAAGTTCTCTTAAAAAATTGAATAAGGAAATATTGCCTGAAACTAAGAGATTGGCAGTCGTGATTGCAACGACTCTCGATCACTTTCCTTACCGCAGACCCAAGTTATTACAAGTATTTACAAGCTTGCCTGGCTAGCGCGGCTAACGTCGCCAATTACACCACCAGCAGTACCAAGCGACGAAAGCCAGCTCGTCTTAACGAGCCAGCGAGAAACAGCGAAATAGTGTTGTCGATCAATTACTAGCACTAGAATAATAGGCCGTTGTAATAGAATTGTGAAATAGCCTAAACTAAGTAGTTGGCGCCACCAATTTAATCAACTTTTCAGACGAGATCGGACTGACGTAAAGAATGTCTGCCCCTTGTTTAGACAACAGCAGAGCTGATTGCTCGCCGAATTTACCTAAGCGGGCAACTTGACCATTCTCCAAAACAATCTGACTCATGGTAGTTTTCTGCAACGAAAGCAAACCAGTCGGAGCCTGATAGCAATCAATACAATCAGTAGAAGAACCATCTGTGCAGTTGTAACACATACGCACAAGAGTCTTGCCGTCACTAGTTTTGACAATATCAGAACCATACAAATCATAGTTGGTCAACTTGATCCTTTGCACAGTAAATCCAACTTTAGGCGTCAAATCCACAGCATCCTTCTTGCCCACATAGTTGACGACAAAGCTAGGATCTTCTGGGCCAGTCGAATGATGCCCAATACTGGCGACTAGACTTTCAGCGGCAATTGAACTAAGAGTCGAAGATAGGGGCGACCGAAAAGAAGATAGAAATGCTGAAATGGCAAAAGAACCCAGCACAATAGTGGCAGCTACACCAATCAGATAAGCACTAAGATACTTGCGCCTACTATTTTTTTGCTCTTGATGCAGGGCCGAAATAATGCGCTTTTCAAAATCATCACTAGGTTTTTGCTGAGCCAGAATATCGACAATACCAGCCCTGACCGAAAGTATTTGCTCCCACTCACTTTGACATTGATCACATTTACTAATATGACCAGCCACCATAGCAGCCGACTCATTAGCAAGTTCATTATCACTAGCTGGCCCTAACAGCTCTCGGGCTTGTTCACAGTTCATTTGGGCCTCTCTTTGATTGTTCTTTCTTGCCAGCCTTATCAGGCTTTGTATTAGGTTGCTCGTCAGAATTGCTACCCGTCATCAAGTCGAAAAGGGCCTTGCGTGCCCGCGACAGACGAGACATAACCGTGCCGACAGGAACACTTAAGTAATCGGCAATATCTTTGTAAGACATATCGCTCACTTCGCGTAAAAGCAAAGGAGCGGCGAAATGCTCTGGTAAATTAGCAATTCCAGTAGCTAGCAGTTCATATTCAATTTTGCGCGACGCCACTAAGTCTGGTGTCTCCCTACTATCAACCAGAAGGTTTTCTAAATCGTCGTCTTCTTCAATAGCTTTATACTGCGGACCAGCAGAAGCTTGGCGCACTACATCTTTGATGGCATTGCCGAGAATAGCATACAGCCATGCTTTTTCATTGCTGCCCTGCTTAAAGCTACTGAACGAACGAAAAGCCCTAACGAATGTGGTTTGCACAACATCCTCAGCCTCTTCATGCTTGCGCAAGCGCATAAAAGCATAGTTATAAAATTCACGCGAATAGGCCCTTACCCAGCCTTCCACTGTCTTTTTCTTAAAAGCATTTTCTTGAAAAAACATAGCTCTTACAAATGACGACGAGGAACATGGCAGCCTTGACCAGGATGCTTGGCAAAGTAATCTTGATGATAGCTCTCCGCAGTATAGAAAGTCTGTAAGGGCTCAAAAGAAGTGACGATTTTGCCATCAAACTTGCTTTGCAGAGAAGCAATTGTTTCTTTGGCTTGCTTCATATCGGCTTCATCAGCATAGAAAATTGCTGAGCGATATTGGTCACCAATATCTGGACCCTGACGATCTTTAGTAGTGGGGTCATGAATAGAGAGAAACTCTTTGACAAGAGCCTGGTAGCTAATCACCTTAGGATCAAAAACTACTCTGACAGCCTCAGCATGCTTGGTTGAATGACTGCAAACATCCATATAGGTTGGATCTTTAGTGATACCGCCGGTGTAACCAACCACCGTGCTGCGCACACCCTTAATTTCCTTGAGAGCGTCTTCAACCCCCCAGAAACAGCCTCCGGCAAAATAGGCCACAGACAAGCCTTTAGCCTTCTCTGCTGCATCTTCAATAGCTGAATATTTAGGCAAGTCGAGAGCATCAGCACTTTTATCAGAGGTCGCAGCTCCATCACTTTTACTCGCCGCTGCAGCAGGAACATTAGCTTTAGCATCGAATGCCAGGGAAGCCGAGTTAATGCAATAGCGCTTTCCGCTTGGCCCCGGCCCATCATCAAAAACATGGCCCAAATGAGCGCCACAAGTGGCACACATCACTTCATTGCGTTCCATGCCAAGACTACGGTCAGAGGCAACAGCAAGACTGGCACCTTTAACTGGATCGGTAAAGCTCGGCCAGCCAGTGCCTGAATCAAACTTTTGAGCCGACGAAAACAAGGTGCCGCCGCAGGCAGCACACTGGTAATTTCCTTTATCATGATTGTTCCAGTATTTACCGGTGAATGCCATCTCGGTGCCCTTCTCCCGGGCAACACGGTATTGTTCGGGAGTGAGCCTTGCTCGCCATTCCTTATCTGTCAACTTCTTCCATTCAATCTTAGGTTTATCGGTATCAATGTTTTTACTCATATCTGTTGGTTTTTGCGAAGCTCCAATTGATGGGGTCGAACAGCCAGATAGACAAATAGTAGTTGTAATGGCCCAAAACATCGTTCTTTTATAGATAGTCATCGATCACCTTTCCAAATTTGTCCTGGCTGGCAGAAGCGCAAACACGCCGTTAACTCTCTATACTTTGCCGCCCCAGATTTTATTCCATGAAGTTCTGGTGAAGTAAATTCTATTCGATTTAATGGCTTTGCCCCCGCCGAAAAAAATTTGTTTTGGTGGCGGGAATAAAATCAGAATTGCATCGGTTTACGAAATATCAATCACTTCACAGGAGATTTTTCGGATGCAAGACAAAACAAAAGCAAAAGTAGCCGCAGCACTAGCAGCAACCCTAGGGCTCGCCATACAGGGTTCGGCCAATGCCGCCTCTAACCAAAGCTTGCGAATCTTGGAAAAACCATCACTCTTAAAAGTAAACCAGGCTGAGACTGCTGAGCAGTTTTTAGCCGACGATAAATCAGACAAGAAAGCCAAAGGCAAAGAAGGCTCTTGTAAGGGCAAAGAAGGCTCCTGCAAGGGCAAAGAAGGCTCCTGTAAAGGCAAAGAAGGCTCCTGCAAAGGCAAAGAAGGCTCCTGCAAAGGAAAAGAAGGCTCCTGCAAGGGCAAAGAAGGCTCCTGTAAAGGACAAGAAGGCTCTCACTAATCCTCAAGGCAAAGAGGAAGGCTAATGCTCAAGTCTTAAGCCTTCCTCATTTGTATTACTAATCGTTTTTAAATTACCAACAATTAGCTGAAACAGATTGATCAGGTGGCGAATTGATAAGGCACAATATGCGGTACAAACTTTGCTGGGTCGCAGCTTTCATTGCTATCACTCTAACAATAGAGCCAAGCTTTGCTGAACAAGAACCAGTTACACCGGTACTTGTGGAACTTTTCACATCAGAGGGCTGCTCAAGCTGTCCACCGGCCGACCGGTTACTGGCCCAACTAAAAGAAGACAGACGCGCAGGCTCGATCAAGCTAATCGTCCTTAGTGAGCACGTCAACTATTGGGACAATCTCGGCTGGCCAGACCCGTTTGCCAGTCAAACATTGACTGAGCGCCAGCAGCAATATGCCAGACACTTCAACACAAATTGCTACACTCCACAAATGGTAGTTGATGGCACCTACGAATTTGTGGGATCGAACAGTCAATTGGCAAACGATGCGGTAAACCAGGCAAGCAAAGTTGCTAAGGCGAAGCTCTCGATCAAGGTTAGTGCTTCAACAAGCGACAGCGCACAGTTAGCCGTTGACTTCAAACCTTCCAGCTCTAAGAGTCGAGCAGCAGAGACTGCCGAGCTGTTTGTAGCCGAAGTTGCAGAAAACCTATCCTCTATGGTCAAGTCCGGCGAAAACAATGGTCGCCGGCTCAATCACACAGCGGTAGTTTTAGGCCTAAACCACCTCAAACAGATAAAGAGCAACGAGCCCTTCGCATCGACAGTACAAATCAAAAGACGCAAGAATCAGATAAGTAGAAAGACCTATTTTGTCTGCTTTGCCCAAATGTCTGACTCCAGGAAAGTATTTGCCATTGCCTCCAGTCAATAACAAAGACAGCATCGAGGCAAAACGTAGAAACTTTGCTACCAAGCAGCTAAACTTCTACTTTCTCTTCATTTGCGGTAACTGACAATGGTGGCACGTTTACTTTGGCCGACAATAATTTTCGCTGTTTGCGCTGTAAACCTGAGTATGCCAGTTGTGAGCAGTTACATAGACGACGACAATCCCGACTTTGCCCGCTTGCCTATTTACCCCCTAATACTGGAAGGCAAATTCGAAAAAGCCATAACTTGGCTCGATAACTCCATTACCAAAGATCCTAAGAATTTAACTCAGATAGAGTGTCGCGCGCAGTGCTATCACGCCCTCAAGAAATATCCACAAGCAATTAGAGACTTTAGCCGCTGCATTGCCCTCTCAAAAAACAACCTTTACTTGCATTACGACCGCGGCCAGGTTTACTCAGACATGGGTAACTTCGAAAAAGCTCTAGAAGACTTCGAGATAGTAATCCAGCTGGCTGGGGCAGACAAACTAAAGCTAAAGCGCTTCTACAGGCTCAAAGTCAACGCTCTCGAGCATTTGAATCGCAACGTCGAGGCCGAAATATGGTGCTCAAAAATACTGGCAATAGACCACAGCAATTTTGAGATTCTCTCTAAGCGAGCCTCGTTGAGACGAAAACTTAAACGCACCCAAGATGCCATAAGCGACTACTCAGCTATTCTCAAATCTGTTCCCGATGACGCCGCTATGCTGAAGCTAAGAGGCGACGCTTACTGTGAGGCCAATGATTGGAAGAAAGCAATTGCTGACTTCTCCGCAGCCATAGCTGAAGAACCCGAATTGGCAAGCTCAATTTACGAAGCTCGGGGCAAAGCTTACCTAAAAATTGGTGACTCAGCCAAAGCTAGTGCTGACATGGCAAGGGCGAAGACAGCTAAACAGTGAGCTAGCCGTGCACAACTGCGCTAACTCGTCGCTCCCTCGAAGCTTTCATGGCAAGTATTTTATTTAATTGCCGTTGTTTCTCTCCTGCGCGGGCGCGTAGGTTAAAGACCATATTTCTTTAAGATACAAACAGAATTACTTTAGGTAGCTAACAAACAGCAACTAACCAATCATTCCGCAATGCCCGCCCTAGAGTCCTCCCTAACCTTTCCCCAAGGAACGGATTGTCACCCTCTAGCTCCTACCTCTTCAACCCTCAGAATCATGGAGCCAATCATGGCCAATATCCACACTGCCACCTTGGACTATGAGCGCTGGTTCAGCAAGCACACCAAAATTGTGCAAGCCGATCTCGACCAGAAGCACAAGCTCATGCGCACCAGCCCTTTCATTCTGCTCAGAGGAACCTTCTACCGCTGGGCCGAACTCTTTCCTCAAGCTCTTCCCGAGCTGATGGAAGCCCCGATTGTTCTTTCCGCCGGCGACCTGCACATCGAAAACTTCGGTACCTGGCGCGACGCTGAAGGCAGGCTCAATTGGGGTGTCAACGACTTCGACGAAGCTCACCCTCTGCCCTTTACTAACGACCTCGTCCGACTGGCTACATCTGCGGCATTCGCCATCGAAGAGGGCAAGCTGTCACTGAACCTCAAAGCCGCCTGTGAAATCATCACAAGCGCCTACAGAGAAGCTCTCGTGCGCCACGGCCGTCCCTTCGTCTTGGCAGAAAAGAACCGCGACCTGGGCAAAATGGCCCGCAACCGACTGAAAGACCCGCGGGACTTCTTTGACAAGCTCGACGGCCAAGCCAAGACTTCGAGCCCTGTGCCTGCTGTCGTAGTCAAATTAATCGATCAGGCCCTGCCGCGCAATGCTTCAAAGCCTGTCTATTTTCAGCGTCAAGCTGGCGTCGGCAGCCTCGGTCGCCAACGCTATCTGGCCATCTCGGACCTCGGTGGCAGCAGAATCGTTCGCGAAGCCAAGGTGATGCTGCCGTCGGCCTGGGCCATGCTCCACCCGGAGGATGGCAAGGAGCCAACCATCTATCTCAACGAGCTATCGGAAAAGTGCCTGCGCTCCCACGACCCCTTCTTGCGGGTCGACAACGGTTGGGTGATTCGTCGCCTTGCCCCTGATTGCGCCCGCATCGAGCTCAACGAACTGCCCGATGAACGTGACGAAAGAGCCTTGCTCGAAGCCATGGGCGCTGAAGCTGCAAACCTGCACTTGGGTACACCCAAGGCCCGCACCGCGATCATTCGCTTTCTCGACAAGAACAGCAACTGGCTCGTGCCTGCTGCCAAGAAAATGGTGCGCCTCACCAAGCAAGACTTTCGCGACTGGCGCGCCGGTCCCCAAGAGTAAGGCGCAAGAGCAATAAGTAAGACTGGTCCACAAGACTTAGTCAATCCAGGTAGCGAAGGCAGGGTAAAACCAGCTTCTCGCTACTTGGATTTTTACTTTCTTATACTATACAATACAGTTATCTACCCCAAAAAAAACGCCCAGATAGAAACTAGTTTCAGAGGGAAACCAATTGGCCATAACTAGATGGCGGCTTCCCTCTCATTTAAACTTTAGTGCGCTAGCCAAAATTGACAGGCTCCTTAACACTCAGTCAAATTCTTATCTAACATATCGTCGCTGAGCTTATTATTCTCGTCATATTCAATTGGCACATCGATGATGTGAACACCTGGCGAATTGAGGCAAAGTTCCAGTTGTCCACGCAGCTCGCTAGCCTTATTGATGCGATGGCCTTTCGCTCCGTAGGCAGCTGCAAGAGCAACAAAGTCAGGGTTGGAAAACTCTAAGCCCCAATTCTGAAACTTCATTGCCGCTTGTTTCCATTTGATCATGCCATAACCGCCATCGTTCAAAATTACGATCACGAGATTGAGTCCCAATCGAACAGCAGTTTCGACTTCTTGTGAGTTCATCATGAAGCCGCCATCACCGCAGACCGCCAAGACCTTGTTTTGACTATTGATCAGCTTGGCGGCGATAGCTGACGGCAAACCCGCCCCCATGGTGGCAAGGGCGTTGTCGAGCAAAAGTGTATTGGGCAAATGCACTGGATAATAGCGGGCAAACCAGAGCTTGTACATGCCGTTATCGAGGCAGACAATGCCATCAGATGGCATTGCAGCTCGAACATCAGCCACCACTCGCTGAGGCAGCATGGGAAAGGATAAACTCTCTGCGCCAGATTGCATCTTAAGATCATTGCACTTTTTCACCCGGGTAAAATTTGCGAAATTCCAATGTTGTTGGGCTTGAAGAACCTCTGTCAGTACGCCAATTGAGAAGGCGATGTCGCCCACTAACTCGTGATTAGGAAAGTAGACATCATCAACATTGGCTGGCGAAAAGTTGACGTGGATAACTTTGGCCTCGCTTCGCTCCATCAAGAATGGCGGTTTTTCCACCACATCATGACCAACGCTTATGATCAAATCTGCTCTATGAATGGCATCATGAACATACTGGCCACTGGTCAAAGCAGCTACTCCTAGAGAAAGCGGATGTCGTGAATCTAAAACGCCAACACCCATTTGAGTGCTGAAGAAAGGAATGCCTAATTTGTTAATGAATGCCTTCAGGGCAGTAGATGTTCTTTTACGATTGGCACCAGCGCCCATAAAAATCAAGGGAAAATTGGCTTTCTCAATCAGTGCTGCTGCAATTGCAATTGCTTTGGCGTCTGCCGCTGGGCGTCTAGCTCTAACGACCTGAAAAAGCGGTGCCGTCACCTCTTCTGCGGCAACATCTTCTGGCAGTTCTAGGTGAACAGCTCCCGGCCTCTCTTCTGTTGCCAAACGAAAGGCCTCGCGTACCAACGAAGGTATACGGGTACCATCGACAATCTGACGGCTCAACTTGGTCACAGGGTGAAGCATGTCGACAATATCGACTATCTGAAACCGCCCTTGCTTGCTCTTTTTGATTGATTTCTGGCCTGTAATAAGTACCAGGGGCATTGCTCCTAGTTGGGCATATGCGGCCGCTGTGACAAGGTTGGTGGCACCAGGCCCAAGAGTTGAAAGACAAACCCCAGGTTTGCCGGTCAACCGCCCATAAGTAGCAGCCATAAAACCGGCGGCTTGCTCATGACGCGTCAGTATAAGCTTGATCGTTGAAGTTCTTAGAGACTCGATAAAATCCAAATTCTCTTCACCAGGAATACCGAATATGTATTCCACTTTTTCATTCTCAAGCGCTTTTACAAGTAAATCGGATGCTTTCATTTTTTCCTCCGAATATAAATAAATTGATTACCATTAGTGAAAGTCGTACACCGGCGGTGGTGCATCGGTGTCTTTCCACTCAGGCAAAGGTGTGGGGCGATAGTCTTTCAACCACTCGTCCGGAAAAGAAATTGTTTTACCGTTGCCGTGAACAGTAGAGATGGTCTTGCCAGATTTCGAGACCCGGTCAATTGTCTGCACGGTGGTACCGTCGCTAGACAGGCGCTGCACTGTGGCGCTACCGTTCTTTTGCTGGCAGGTGACTGAAGTGATAGTGGTGCCGGCCACGTCCATCTGGATTTCACAAGTCTGGCTTGCCGCAAAGTCGAAATACTCGACTCGTAGAAGTCTGTGCTTGTTTGCTTCTGGACCGATGGTTTGCGATAGCGTCCAACGCTGACGATATTGCATCAGCATTTTGCCGTTCACAGACTTGTAGCCGCGCACGGTAAGGAGCCCGCCCATGCGGCTGCCATCACGGTTTTGCATGAGATTACCCTGAGTGTCCAGAAAAATTTCTTGCAGACTGTAATAGTCGCGCACATATTCTAAAATCATAGACTTGCCGTCGGCTGTGTAAACATGACCTTTTTCGCCATCGATAGGGTCGCGAGTGAAGTCAGCGTAGAGGGTGCCATCATCGCGGTAGAGAGCAGTCTCGGTCTTGTTAAAATCGCCGGCCTTCGAATAAATCGAAGCCACAAGAGAACCGTCAGGGCGATAGATTTTTTCTTGACGAAAGTGTTTCTGACCGTCAAAAATGCGCTCACGACTGACCGTTTTACCGTCCTCGAAATAGAATAAAGACTGATAAGAGCCGCCTGCTTGCAGCAGCTTGCCCACTCGCTCTAGTGTGCCGTCTGGTCGATAAACCGCGTGGTAAGTGTAAGTGACGCCGTCGGCAAATTTAGAGACGGCGCGTTTGGCGCCTCTAATCATGTGAGCATCGCCCACTTTGTCATCAAGGGGGTAGTACTCAACAGACGACACAACTATGTTTTTAGTAAAAGTGAGGTCTTCAATTAATCCGCTGTTCCAGTAGATGGTGCCCGACAATTGGGTGATACCATCTTTGGCAAAGCGAATTAGTTTCAGCCTTTGCTGGGTAGCCGGCTCTGGTATATAAGCTACTTCTTGGGTCTTGTCGCCAAAAGTGACTCGGCTGATTTCTCGATCTCGGTTTGCCATCAAATGGCTTTGAATAAGAAACATGGCCAGGTTTAGAACAAACATGATGGCCAAAAATAAGACCGTATGGGTAGGTTTATTCATGATATTTACTCCTTGGAGTCCCAGGTGCGTGGCACCAGGCTCTCTA
This sequence comes from bacterium, assembly GCA_018062085.1. Lineage (GTDB taxonomy): Bacteria > Cyanobacteriota > Vampirovibrionia > Obscuribacterales > Obscuribacteraceae. Next base: position 10,527 of record JAGOSY010000045.1, read on the forward strand.
AATCGTTAAAAAGCATCTCCAGATTGACTTGACTGAGGGCCACTAACGATTCGCTAGTGCGATCAGCTCCGGAAACAAAAATTTCATTCTCTAACGCTGTGATGACGCGCACTATGGTTTCAATCTGCCGAGAATCAGCCTGAGGAAATTGCAGGCCAATTTCGGTGATAGTAAGCGCGTCAATTTGCGGGTACTGGGGCAACGTAGCTAAGTAGACTCGCAGAGCATGAGAAAAAGCTTTCAGATGTTTTACTTTAACTCCGTTGGCTGTGCCATCTTCGTAGTTGGCGTCAAAAATCGTCCAAGCGAGGCGATTGGGTGCAATTTGCTGGCGCGGGCGAATGCGACTTAGCCACTTAAGTAGTTTTACGCCAGAGTGGAGCAACATCAAAATCGCCCCCAGAGTCAATGCGCCAACAGTCGGCCAGGGCAGGCGTTCAGCTTTGTCACTCAAATCGCCTTCTTGCAGCTGGGTGCCATTGTCCACAACGGTCATCTTTGAGACAACAAAATCGGGAGTGGTCAGAGGCAGCCAGTTAGGCGTTTTACCGTCCGGCAGCATCTCGGCAGCGTAGCGCAGATCAAGATTGAAAACGACGCTCGGCTTGAAGACTGCTGTTTGAACAATCAAGTTGATGAGATAGATCTGGCGCCCGTCCTTAATTTTCGGACCCAATATTGATACCGCTGGTGGTTCACCATCTGCGGCTTTATACAAGGTAAAATTTGAACCAGCAAAGCCGATGACATTTTGCTGAACCAGGGTAGAAAAATCGAGCTTCACTGCTGAGTCGACATCAAGCACCACAGTCAAAGGTATTTTATCCATGATCGTGTGGCCGAAATGACGGTGCGATGCAGGATTGCCCAAAGCGTCGGCCGGAGTGATACCGATGACCATGCGCACTTTGCCGCCAGCACATGATTTACGCACGGGGTTTTCTGGCTTAGGCTCGGGCGGGTCGTCACTGTTGACGGCACTATCAGCCCCTAGGGCCGGTGAAGTACTAGCTGAATTGCCAGCCAAGGCACCAGATACGGCACTACAAAGCTCTGCACTCGCCATACTAAGTGGAGAGGTATCAGGTAACGCAGCTGAGGCTTCTTTAGCCATCAGCGCGGAAAGCAAAACAACTCCCAAAAGTACCTTAGCTATTTGAGCCGCAGGAATCGCTCCCTCCCGTAAAAATTTTCTATTTAATAACATAATGATTCTCCTAAAATTGACTGGCAGCTCGTCTGCTCACCCAGCCCCTAAGGCCGAATCCGATGAGGACAGACATCAATGCCAAAGCTGCGGCCAGCGGATACTGAAAGGCCGGATTCTGGTGATGCTCAGTTTTTGTATTACCTAAAGAGTGCGCCCACTGAATTTTGACGTCAGGGGGAGAAGCCGGGTCGAGGCGGATGTAATCTCCGCCTGTCTGCAAAACCAGAGTCTGCAGAGCAGCTTCATCAATGGCCGTTTGCACAGTCTTACCGTCTTCTTCGAGGAAACCGACCAACTGACCATCCACGCTGTACTTAGGTATGGGCACCGGGTTGGAGGCGCCAACACCGACAACAATTATTTTGATGCCGCCCTGACGAATATCAGACAAGACCTTGCTCAATTCAGACTGCTGGCCGGTAAAGCCACCATCAGTGAAGAGTAAAATCACCTTTTGCAAGCGATTTGGTTTTTGGTCTTTGAACATTTGCAGAGCGGTTTTGAGGCCTTCAGCATAGTCTGAACCTCCACCCGGTGCCTGGTTGATACCCATGCGCTTAGTCATGATCCAATTCAAAGCGCTGTAGTCATCGGTCAGTTCAGCCTGGATAAAACCCTGGCCTGTGTAGTTCACGATGCCAATTTTATTACGCTCAAGAGTGGGCATGATTTGCCTGCGAATAACATACTTCGCCATGTCTAAGCGCATGCCGTATGGGCCTACCACTTGGACGGGGTTAACGGTCCTGAGCACATGGCCCTTGCCGTCAGTGATTTCTTGAGCAGGCATGACGCCCCGATAGTCTTCGGCAGCCATACTTGGAGAGACATCAACAACAGCAATTAGCTGCGTGCTGCCTTCTTTCACTACCTGCGGTAGAGTGCTCAGGGTCGGACCAGCGGCAGCGACAATAGTGAGAGCGACGGCAGTCAGGCAGAGTGCGACTCTCGCCAATTGGCGCCGAGGGCTAATTAAGCTAGTGAAACGCTCAATCAACTCTTCTTCACCCCAGGCAGTGCGAGCGACACGGTGCTGTCTATGAGAAAGATAGAAAAGGGCTGCCAAAGCAGGAATAGCTACGGGCAGCAAATATAAATACTGGGGCTGAAGCCAGTGCACATCAAAAATAAAAGCAGACATGATGGTGCTCCTTTAGATTGTATTTGGGCGACCTTTACCAGGCTGTGTGCTGGGATCTTCGCCAGGTAAGGGAGTGGTGCCATTGCCACTTTTGTCTTGAGGTTTGCCCTTACCCTGTTTCTGAGCTTGGGGCGGATTATTTTTGAAGACCAACTCAAGGTCGTATTTGGTCACCATGGCTGCTTCGTAGTACTGGTGAAATTCGGCTTCGGTCAACTGGCGACCAAGATAGAGATTGCCAGAATTTAGCTCTAGAGACTCTTTGAACGACTGCACCGCCGCTGCCGGTTGATTGGCGCGCAGCAGGGCTTTACCCTTAAGAAAAGCAGCTTGTGCCGCTAGTTCTCTGTCAGGCTTAGGATAGACAAAACGCTCTATCCAAGAATCGGCCTTGCGGGTTTTGTAAACCGATACACTTTGATCGGCAAATTTGATCGCTACTTGCATATCATTGGCGCGGTAAGCGGCAATACCCTGGTTGTACAAGGCGTATTGGTCGTCACTCCAGTGATATAGAAATAGGCCGATAGAAAAGATTATTGCTCCAGCGACAGCAGTAGAAGTGACCGCCAAACGCTGAGCGAAAGATTTGCTTCTTCGCATTTTATTGCTCCTTATTTTTATGAGAATTAGTCAGTCACAGGTTGCTCGCGAACGAGGGCGCTGACTATACTTAGACCAAACACAAAGAAGAGCGCAGCCCAGACAAAATACTGGTAAATATCTCGATAAGTAGCCTGCCGCTCCACGGAAACTTGTGTTTTTTCTAATTGGTTGATTTCGCTAAAACCGGCTGCCATAGCCGCTTCGTCACCGACCGGCATAACCTTGCCGCCAGTATCAATCGCAAGTTGCTTGAGGTCCTGCACAGACCTTGAGTCAATAACCCAGCCTTGCGCGATACCCAGCACATAAACGCGAATATTGCCCTGTTTGAGAAGTGTCAAAAGTTGCTGCCTACGCTCTGGCTGAATCGAGGCTTCACCATCGGAGACTATAATCAGGACTTTTGCTTTAGCTTCGCCCATTTCTTTGAAGTGGTCGATGGCAGCCTGAATCGGACCGGTTTTAGTGAAACCGGCTTCGTCAGGGCCATCAAAGTTAGTGCCACCACCTGAGTAGCTGCCCAAGTGTGAATTGTGCCGGCTAATTAGTTCTAAATCGGTGGTGAGGGGCCAGCTGAAGTAGGCTTCATCATCAAATTGGATGTAACAGATACGGTCGCCAGCGCGACCAGGAATGAATTTGGCAATGGCGGCTTTTGCCACTTTCAGCCGCGAGTCTTTGGCTATATTGTCAGTTTTGTTGTCTGTTGGATTCGCTGGAACAGCTGGTTCAGCAATACTGTTGTCGATTTCTAGCTCCATAGAGCCAGATACATCCACAGCGATACAAAAGTCGCGGGTCTCGATAGTCTGCCTGGAATGCGACTCGCTGACCACTGGTCGGGCAAGCGCTAGGCAAAGACAAATGAGAAAGGCGCTAAGAAAAATTGGTGGTAAGTGTTTGACCACTGACATTGAAGACAGTGTTCGCTGCGTTTCAAGTTGGCTATATCCGAAGCTGGCGCGACGCCTGTAGGCCAGATAGAGCTGCAACAGTACGGCAGGGATGAGACAAAGAAAGATTGGGGACATGAAACTAATCATGAAAATCTCCTTTCTATTTTTAAATTAGGCCGGCCGCATACCAGCGCAGGGAAGCGCTTGGAGGTCAATGACAATGCTCGGGGGGTGATGTCTTGAGTGGAAAGGCCTTTATGTTATGGCGGAAGGCGTTAAGCCGGTAAGACTTAAAACTTAGCAGTAGCAGAATCTAGCAAGCAATAGATGGCGTGGCCATTTCGGCTACCTAGACTAGGTCTGTGGTGCCAAATGATCAATAAAGTAATCAATGCGAAATAGCGTTGATGGCGCTGATCCAGTGGCCGAGGAACAATCTGATCCACATTGGCCTAGGCAAAGAATATTGCTGATTCGCGCCCACTCGCGCTGATCCGCTGGCGGCCGACGAACCTGATCCACATTGTCTTCAGGTCTGGTTCTTCAGCGCGAATTTCCCAGCAGTGCCGCCAGCTTGGCCACCGCCGACTCAATTTGCTCTTCTTCTAAGGCCCAGTAAGGCCACAAAAACTCGCCGGATCGCTCTTTGCTCAAATAATATGGAGCGGTGGAAATCAGTGAAATATTACACTGCGCCGCTAGTGACATAACCTGGTGGTCACTCAAAAGTGTACGCAAACGGAAAGTAAGATGCAGCCCAGCTGATGACTCGGCCACATTGACAGTCTCTTGCAAAATAGTCTTGAGGGCAAAGATAAGCTTTTGCCTGCGGTGCGAGTAGATGCTGCGCATCTTTTCAATATGCCGCTCCCAGTGCCCCTCACGAATAAAATCGTTGAGACAATACTGCTCCAGCATTGACAGATCATTACCCAACACCTGAATCATCTCGCCAAAGACCTTGGTCATTCTCTCAGGCACGACCAAATAGCCCAGCCTCGCCATCGGCCCCATGGTCACCCAGAACGAGCCTGAATATATAACCAGATCGTTTTGATCCATACCTTGCAGCGCTGGCAGGCGCTTGTTGTCATAAAAATACTGTGAGTCAAAGTCGTGCTCCCAGATAAGGGTATCTGAGCGCCCAGCCCATTCTAGCAAAGCCTGGCGACGATCCATCGAGAGTATGGCGCCGGTGGGATCTTGGTGCGAGGGGCTGACACAAACAAGAGCGCAACCGTCCATTTGGCTAGTCAGTCGCTCCACGATCATGCCGTGGTCGTCCACCGGGATAGTAACCAGCGAAGGGCCATAGGCCATCAGAATGCGCCTAGAGACAGGATACCAGGGGTCTTCTATGGCTACTGTGTCGCCCACATTGATAAGCAAGCGGGCGGCCTGATCGGTTCTAGAAGTCGAGGTGAGGATTACTCTTTCAGGGCTAAGTACAAGCCCGCGCGCTCTCCGCAAGTAATCACACAGGGCTTCGCGCAATGGCGGAAAGCCAAAAGGATCATCTGTGTAACTTAGAAAGGCATTGTCGGTACTGTAGCAGCGGCGGTTTTTCAAAACCATTTTTTCCCAGGCCTGCACAGGCAAGAGATTACCTGCTGGCACCGCAGCGCTAAAATCGCCGTGCCAACCAATTTGTTCTGACGAGGCTGTGATTAGTCTTTGGGCATACTCAGACCATTTTGTCGCCCGCGGCTCGGCGGTCGGCAAATCATCCACGCTAGCACTCGGGCGAGTCATGGGAACCGCTACAAAGGTGCCCTCTTTAGGTAAAGTTTGCAGATACCCCAAACTGGTCAAATAGGCATAAGCGCGCAGAACTGTCGCCGTCGAGGTGCCCTGCTGTTCGGCCAGTTGCCGAGCTGCTGGCATCTGGCTTCCCGGTGGGGCAGTGCCAGACTCTATGGCCTCACGAATTGACCTTGCCAGTGATTTGTAGACGGGCTCGCCGTTGAGAGGATCGCGTCTAAACAAAATCTCCAAATTCTTGACCCACAAAACACTCAATAAGGGAGAACCCAGTTTAACAGACGCTGCGGCCCGGGGACCGGGGTCAATCTAGGTTTTTGGGCTACGTTTCGGGCTAAACTTCGGACTAGGCCATCGAGCCAGGCTTCGATTTACTACGCCTTGATATAGTATCAGAAAATTCAAAAAAAATCTGCCGCAGCTTCGCAGCCGTCGTACAGATTTTTTAAGTGTCATCTATTGCTCTCATAGTGTATTTAATGCTTTCATCTCAATTTAACTGGGCCAAAAATTGTTTAATAGCACCGCTAAATATCCCCTCGTCAGCCAGATCAATGTTGACATGACTAGAACGGGGACAGACAACAAAGCGCTTGGGAGCTAGAGCACGACTGAACATTTCACGTGAATGATCGATGTCGATGATACTGTCCATGGCACCATGCATAATTAAGAGTGGCACGTGAGGTCGCTCAAGAATAGCGACATTGTTGAGAGCTGGGCCATGAGGAAAAAGCCAACTGGGATATATTTTCAAAAACGGAACCTTTTCGTGAGCGATGCGCGGCAATGAAGCAAATCCTGATTGCAATATCAAACCTTTGGCCCGACGCACAGTAGAGACATGAGAGGCCACTGTGCTGCCCAAGGAGATACCATAAATGACAATTTGCTCGGCACTATAGCCCAGCACATTGACCAAATAATCATAGGCACTGGTGCCGTCTTCGCAGATGTGGGCAATGGTTGCCACTCCTTCACTCTTACCAAAGCCACGAGGCTCGTAGGTAAAAACAGAGGCGCCAGTAGACAAAAGCAGTTTGATGAACTCTAGCCTTTTAGGAATATCACCTGCGTTGCCTGGACAGACCAAGAAGACCCGATTAAGGTTAGACTTATTTCCTGTAGAGCCGCTGCTCACGTTATCAGGTAATTTGAAAATCCAGCCGCGCAAATTACTGCTGTCTTTGGCTTTGAAAAGACATTGCTGGTTAGGCACAGCCTTGAAGCTATTTAAATGCTCGATATCGAGCTTTGTACCGCGTTCTTTGTCTGGATGGAAGAGTTTGTGAGTGTAAAGCCCAGGCAGCATTCGCGGAGAAAGTGCTAGGTACAAAATGATCAAAACAGCAAGAGTTCTGATTAAGCGGCGCAGCCACACGAGTACGCGCAATGGCCTGATGGTCATAGCACCAGTTGATTTTGATTTCATAACTTTAGGTTTTTAATTGAAAAATGCGAACGCTTAGGAGTTCCGTTCATCTTTGAAAATAGCGCTGATCAAAGCCCACATAGTGGCGGCGCAAAGAATAATTACTGCGGTGCTAGCCCAAAAGCCGGGCTTAAGATATGCCTGAACTGCCAACATCAACACCATGCAGATGCCTACAACACTGAATTCACGTTTCATGTTTGTTTAGTTTTTAAATTGATTGGTTTTAAGTGATTTGGTTCTAAATGGATTGGTTGAGATTTCCTACAGCTAAAAGAAATGAATATTTGAAAGAAAGATACTGTCAGCTTATGGAACACTCAACACCCGAGTCAAAGCAATTGCCTGGTCTAAGAGCTAAAAGCCCACCTACACGACTAAAACAGTTAAGTAGGTACAAGGCTGGCAGGCCTCGCGCGAGGCAAAAGTGACCGTTTCCTACTGGGTCTATTCAGCCATAAATTCATCAAACTTATTTATAGTCTGCGCTCTAGAGCGCAGGCCACCAGGTTGAACGCGGGCGTCTTCTTGCTCTAACTTAAGCGCTTCCTTTTCACGATTGGTTGCTCGAAGGAGAAAGGCATAATTGAGTCGACTGCTACGATAGCTGCTATTCGAGCGACTATTTGGGTCAAGCTTAATTGAACGTTTATACAATTCTTCGGCAAAATCATAATTCCGCTGCAAACGGTACATGGTCGCCAACGTATTTAGTTCTCTGGCAATAGCTTTCGAATGATCGCCTTTGCGCTTCTCAAGCAAAGAAACAACTTCGTTGTAGTACTCGGCTGCTTCAGCAAATCGAGACTGGTGCTCGCAGCACAAACCGAGATTATTCAAAGAGTCAATGCGAAAGTCATGGTCAGCACCAAGATTTTGACGGTAGATTTTCTCTAGCCTACGGTAAAGAGGTTCGGCTTTAACATAGTTCTCCTGCTCCCTGTATACCGAAGCAAAATGAGTCATTCTATTGGCCACCTTAGGGTGGTTTTTACCAAATTGTCTTTCAGTCTCGGCTATCTCCTTATCAGCATTCTCAACAATTGAATCACCAAGAATTTCAATCTTTGAATGCAGGGCAGAAGAGGTACTAGGCAGATCCGTTATCTTAAAACTTGGCGCCTTTGAAGCTAACGGTGGATCTTGGTCTTGAGCACTGTCTTGTTCTCTTTCTGTGCTTGGGGCGCTCAACACGAAACCTAGAGGCAGGACCTCACCTAAACCAATTTTGCCCCCAAAACTTAGAGCACAAATACCAGCTAGCGCGACTGTTAGCAGGAGAGAACCAAGCAGCACCATTCTCAGGGGTCCTCGGCTCAATACGCCAGCGCTGTTAATTTCGCTCGACTCTTCCGCTACACTTGCACTCCCTGCATTTGCCGCCCTCTTTGGATAATTCTGTGAGTATGTCAGTAAATCACGACCTTCTTTTACCCGCAAAAGATCAAGAGCAAGTTCTTTAGCAGATTGATAACGATCTTGAGGTAATTTCGCCAGACACTTGGCTATCACCAAATTAATAGCTGGCGAAAACTGAGCATTGCCCGGCATATCCTCGAGCTCAGGCGGCTCGTCTTCTTGGTGCATCAACATCGTTTCAAACGAATTGGCGCCATCAAATGGCACATAACTGGTCAGGGTCTCAAAAAGACTACAGCCAAGCGAATAGATGTCAGAACGAGCATCAATTCTTTCGCCAGCACATTGTTCTGGACTCATATAAAAAGGGCTGCCGAAAACATCGCCAGCAACAGTGAGCTGCTGTGACTTTCCTGCTGTCGAATCGGTTAATTTAGATATTCCGAAATCAAGTATTTTTACTACCCTGGCGCCATCAATTGAGCAAAGCATGATATTTGCGGGTTTGAGATCGCGGTGTACTATGCCGTTGCGATGAGCGTAAGCAAGACCATCTAAGAGCTCAAGATAAATATCGATGGCATCCACTTCTGCCAAGGGTCCATCATCAATCAAGACTTCCTCAAGACTTCCTCAAGACTGCGACCATTTAGATAATCCATTGAGTAATACGGCAATGCATTTTCATGCACACCAAGGTCATAGACTTTAACAAAAGTAGAATGATTAAAGGATGCAATCGTCTGAGCCTCAGACTTAAAACGTTGCCAGCTCTCATTATTAACTGACTCTGACCGCATGATCTTCAGAGCAAATTGCTTACGCAAACTCTGGTGTTCTACCAAATAGACAGATCCCATTCCACCCTCACCAATGAGTGACAATACGGCAAAGACGCCACCGACCACATCACCAGCGACCAAATTAGTATTCGCAGCAACGACTGACGAGCCGTGCTGTTTGTTCTTCAAACTTTCAGTAAACTGCCTCCTTTGAGCAGCTCTTACCCCAGTCTGAGTGCGATGAAGAGCGGCCGAAGGCTTGCCTCTACCTCGCGCTCTTGAACCAGAGCCAGCAGCACAGTGACACATCAAGTCTTGAAAGAGAAAAGAAGTAAGTGAACCAAGGCGACTGCCCACACCTTTTGATTTGCCACAACTAGGGCAAAGTTCACCAGTTTTTTTGCTGGCAGCCTGTCGCTCTGCGGCTCCTGAACTGCACTGGCAAAAATTATGCTTGAAGAAATAGGCGGTCACCGAACCAGCATGGCTCCCCAATGGTTGCTTTCCACAATTTTTGCAAAGGGTGGCAGCCAAAATTGAGAATTTACCGTGGGGGGGTGGTGGGGGGGAGACAGAGAGAAGGCTGAAAGATAGCTGCAATCTATGTACCCAAACAGCCGCATCCCCAAACAGCAGCAAAACCAAGCAAGTTTTTCTACAGGGCAAGAACTTCCTGTTAACAAGTCAGAAACAACTAATTGGTTGCACGGATTTACATTGAACTGGTTGCACACGGTAATGCCAGGTTCTCAAATGACCATATTGATAAACATTGACGATACATTGCCGCAACCTATCTATCGACAGATAGTGGCAGAGATTAAAAAAGCCATTGAAGCTGGAGTGCTCAAAGCAGGCAAAAAGCTGCCGTCAACCAGAGAGCTAGGCAAAGCCCTTGGAATTTCACGCTTTACTGTAATGCGCAGCTATGATGATTTGGCCAGCGCTGGCTACATAAACATTATCACCGGCAGCGGTGCCGTGGTCGGAGAGAACTTTGAGAAGACCGAAATAGCTCCAAGGCAAAGTTCAGAGCTGTCGCAACTGTTGCCCACCACAAAACCTGGCACAATCTCACGCTTTAGCCAACAAGTTGCACGCGCCGCAAGCCTTCTGCCCTCTGCCAATCTCTGGCAAGAGCAACTGCACCATGCTGCACCAGCTCCAGGCTTACTGCCAATCAGCCGCTGGAAAGAAGTGTTAAACAGCGCCACGAGAGAAATCGAAAAAGAACTAACACAAACACACCAAGAACCTTTTGGAAGCATGGAGTTGCGCCAAGAGATTGTAGACTACCTCCATCGCCAGCGAAGAGTGAAATGCAACGCCTCGCAGCTAATAATTTTTACCTCTTATCAAAACGCATTTGATTTCATCGTGCGAATGCTAATAGACAACGGTGATCAATGCGCCATTGAAAGCCCTGGCCTGCCAGACAATTTTCGCGCACTGCTCGCCGGCGGCGCTACGCTTCACCCAGTTGAGGGTGACAGCAGTGGCATGTCGGTCCAGGGCATTAGAGACATAGGCTGCCCGCTCAAGTTGATTTGCTTAACCCCCTCGCGCAATCCGCTAACGGCAACAACTATGACAGTTGAGCGGCGCCAAGAAATATTGGCAGTGGCAGAGCAGGAAAACTGCTTTGTCATAGAAAATGACTTAGACCATGAATTTCGCTATGGCACAAAGGCCACGGCATCTCTGCAAAGCATGGACAGCCAGGGCAGAGTAATCTACATAGGCTCGTTTGCTCAGATTTTAGGACCGCTTTGCCAAACAGCGTACATAGTTCTGCCGGCCAATTTTGTCAGCGTCGGCAAACAGTTAAAGTCACTAACAGAAAGCGACTATGCTCCAATTGAGCAGACTGCTTTAGCTAAAATCATGCAACAAGGCTACTACGAGAGACACATCAAAAAAACCAATGAAATCTGCGCCGAACGCAGGGCTGCCTTCGTACATGCGCTAACTATCGCCTTTGGCAAGAATATAAAACAAATTGCCTCACAGTCAGGCACTAGTTTTACTCTGTCTTTCCAAGGAACAATAGACAGTGCGCCAATAGACAGCGCCAAAATAGCGGAAGCAGCCCGCAAACACCGCATCACAATGGTAGCGCTGAAAGACTTTTGTAATGGTGATGAACATAAAAACGAATTTCTAGTAAGCTTCGGCCATCTCTCAACTACCCAAATTACTGAGCGCGTTACTGCGTTGGCACAAGAGCTACTGGCGCAAGAATTGCCATCAAAGTTAGCAACCAGTTTACAGCCACTGCTAACAACCAGTGAAAGCTGCATCACTAGATAGCAACTCTATCAGCAAGAAAGTCGTTGATTTAGCTTTGATTCGAAGGCCTCTGCTGCCTAAGATGTAGATATCCCTTTCTATCAACTAAATCAACCACCCCTTTCATTGGCAGGCCCACTCAAAGCAATCCCAAAGCTTCACTAGACCATTTTTTCGCGACAGTAGTGCCGCGCGAATAACAACAACAATAAAAACACTCGTCTCCATCTCCAATCGGAGAAGAAAGTAGACAAGATCATGAACCACAACGCCAATGCGTCACGCAACGGATCGGCCATCAAGATCGCTCTGGGCGACACTCTCACTGTCGATCTGCCCTACGAAACAACTGTGCCAGGACAAACCGCCTGGACTTTCGACGACAACTTCGCCTTCAGCCAGTGCCTGCACATGGGTTCTATCGGAGCCAAAGACGGTGTACGCACCATGCAGTTTCTCGCCACCGCTATCGGCACCGTCGCCATCGAGCTGCGACAGTTTCGAGTACTGGCACTGCGGACTGCGAGCAACATCACTGGCACCTACAAGCTCACTGTCACTGTCAGCGCCAGCTGAACGCCAGCGAGTTTGATAGAGAGCGATTAGACAGAAAGGACCAACATGAAACTGCCAGAGCGAACCAAGCTGCCTCTGGCAGTGTTGGTTTTATCTTTTCTAGTTTTCACAGTGCTTATCCTCATTCCAAATCGAGAAAGCACGCCGTTCTTCCGCCCGCACAGCCAATTTGCAGTAGGCGTGAATTATCCCTGGCGCAACTACGGCGGTGATTTCGGTGCCACGGTTTGGGGAGTACACGAGGGTGTCAGTACAGCTCAGGCCAACAAAGCAATTGACCAAGACTTTGAGCAGATCGCCAAGGTCGGCTTTCAGGTAGTTCGTTGGTTTATTTTCTGCGATGGCCGCGGAGGTCTAAAGTTCAGCAAGGAAGGCGGCGTGATTGGTCTCGATGAGCAGGTGTTAGCCGATATCGATGCGGCTATCGCTTTGGCCGAAAAGCACAAACTGCGTATCATCTTTGTGCTCCTCGACTTCAACTTCGCTCAACCAGCGGTCTGGTACGCCGGTAAAAGAATCGGAGGTCACCGCAAAATCATAGAGAAACCGGCACTAACCACTTCCTTCCAAAACAACGCGCTAGAGCCAATTCTCAAAGCTTTCGGCCAGAGCACTACTGTGGCAGCCTGGGAAATCATCAACGAACCGGAATGGGTGATGACTGCCTTTCCCTACTGGCAAACAAGCAAAATTGCCAATGAGCGATTTGTGACTTTTGTGAGGAGCACCGCCTTGTTCATAAAGGCGCGAGCCACTCAACCTGTCACCGTTGGTAGTGCCACTCTCTCTGACTTGCACTACTGGAGCAATTGCGATCTAGATTTCTTGCAGTTTCATCACTATCCGGCCGCCAAGACTAAACAGTTGGTGAGCACACCGGTGGCCAATCTCGGCTACAAGATACCGGTTATTCTCGGTGAATTCCCCACCGGCAACACCAGAATCGATGCCAGCGTTTTCATCGACCAGATGCACAGCAATGGCTACTTAGGAGCACTTGCTTGGAGCTTCAGAGCTTCCGACAAATACTCAAACTTAGCCAAACAAGAAACCGCAATTTCGGCCTGGATAAGGCTTCATCCGGTCGGAAAGCCCTGACAAGGCAGATATCGCTGCCTGACCACAAGAAAGGCTAACTTCGATATGTATTCACTAATCACACTCGCGGTGATTATCGGCATTCTCTGCTCAGCTGTTCTCAAGCAGCTGCGCAAGAAAGGCTATTCCTTCCCACGGGGATTAACACTAGTCTTTTCAGTAATCGCCCTAGTGATCAGCTGCATCGTCGCGCAAGAAATTTTGCACCTTTTTGTGCCGACCAAGCTGATCAGCAAAGAGTACAAGCTAAGTGCCATGCGCACCAGCAGTGGCACTTACGGCTCTTTTGCAATGGGCACTGGCACCACCAATAGTTTCACCAAATTCAGCCTGTACGTTGTCAACGACGACGGTAGTGCCTCCCCCTTAGATATCGCCGCAGACGAGCGAGTCAAGATCTTCGAAGACTCAAGCCTGAAGGACACCGGCTACCTAACGCACACGGTGAAAAAGTACGACTACTCGACGCCAATTGCCAACTGGGTCTGGCAACGGCCGAACTGGGAAAAATTGGTCACAGACCAGCTAAGAGTGCCAGTCGGCACGCTTTTACACACCTTCACGGCCCAATAAACAAGTCGTTCGCCAATTCGCTCGACTCTTGCTTTACAAGCATGAGCGCCTTTCTTGGTGCCCACAAGGCCCACAACATGGAGTAAAAATGCCAACCATCAACAGCCCCTTCGACATCGTCATCAGCGTCGTCCTCGACATCGTCATCGTGGCGCTACTTTATGCAGCCCACAAAACCAACCTGAAGCTTGCGGCCCACTGGTCAGGCAAGTTTATCATTGGTGGCGTCTGCAGCGGTTTAGCCACGCGCTTCCAGGTGTCAGCAACATTGATTCGCATCATTGTTGTCTTTTGCGCCTGGGCTAGCGGCGGTGCGCACATGATCTTTCTCTATTTCCTGCTCTGGGTCACTCTGCCCAGGGAATAGCAGCAAGATTTATCCTTGAAAGAGGCAGCGCAAGAGGTGGAATAGAAATGCTCAAATTTCTATTCCACTTCTTGCCGTAACCGTTTTTCTCATTTTCAGCCTCTTATATTATTTAGTAAAACAATCACCGCCCTTCGCATTTTCGGCCGAGAAATACATCATCCTTTTGGCTCAATTTTCGCGAAAACATCGATCAGACACCAAATTGTGGCAAAAACAGTAAGAAGGTGGAAAAACATCAATAACAGCGCTAAAATCTGG
>JAGOSY010000007.1 GCA_018062085.1 bacterium
TAAGACGCGATGATAATCTAAAATTTGGGGGATGACGTTCTTGGCAATGTTAATAGGAATGGCAAAGCCGACGCCTGAACTCAGTCCATTATTAGTGTAGATAGCCGTAGTTATTCCCACCACCCGACCGAGGCTGTCGAGCAGCGGTCCGCCTGAATTGCCTGGATTTATGGCGGCATCGGTTTGGATAATGCCTTTGATTAGACGTCCTTTAGCTACTGGTATGGTGCGACCCAAGGAAGAAACTATGCCAACGGTCATAGTGCGGTCTAGGCCAAACGGATTGCCAATGGCAAAGACATGTCGACCTACTTCTAGTTGAGATGAATCTCCCAAGGGAATTATGGTCAGTTTTAAAGTTTCAGATGGCTTGATTTTGACTAGGGCCAAGTCTGTTTGCTTGTCCACACCAACGACAACACCATGATAGCTACTGCCATCCCAGAGAGTGACACGGACGTGTTCTGAGTCTTCAACCACGTGATAGTTGGTCAATATGCTGCCATCTCGCGAAATAATCACGCCCGAGCCACAACCCTCAGCGGTGTGATTGAGAATGTAGTCTTCGGCTGATGCCACTGGGGCAATGTTAACTACGCCGCGGTTGGCTGCTTTATAAACAGCGATGTTAATAGCTTCATCACTCGATAGAGTGGCAGGTCTCTGATCGCTTATAAATGATTTTTCTTTGGTTTTCTCTTTCAGTGCTACAGCTGTTATCTTGTGGCTGGTATTCACTTTCGGACTGATAGCTTGAGCCATTAGGTCAGCCGATGCCAGAAGGGCAAAAAGAGAAATAGCTAGCAATTTATTTTTCAACGTTCACACTTTCACTCGTCGTCAGCTCTTTGGGCTTATCGCCCAGTCTCGGTTCGGTGCCTGCTAGCAAACGCTTGATATTAGAGACATGGCGCAGCCAAACATATAGACAGCCAATTACAGCGTAGAGCACGTAGGCTTCTGGGTTTTTTAGCCACCACATAAATATGACATTGACAAAAGCAGCGCTTAACGAAGCAAGCGATACTAGCCTAGTGCTGAATACCAAGGCTAAGAAAGTGCCGAAGGTGTAGATGCCCAGCATCGGGCAAAAGGCAATCATAGTGCCCATGCCGGTGGCCGCACTCTTGCCGCCTTTGAAGCCGAGAAATATTGATTTGCTATGGCCGACGATGGCGACAGTTGCCACTACGACCGGTATCAGGTGCGGCATGCCGAAAAAAGTCCACTCTAGAGCTTGGGCGCCCTTGTCTAGTTGAATGGTAGCAAAGACAGGTAGGTAGCCTTTGAGCACGTCTAGAATCATTACTAGAACTCCTTCTTTCTTACCCACGCAGCGCCAGACATTGGTAGCGCCGGTAGAACCAGAGCCCAGCTTAGTAATGTCTATGCCCTTAGCTTTAGCCAGCCAGTATCCGGTAGGAATTGAACCCACCACATATGTGACTAGAATGAGAGCTAGAGCTAACATAAATCATGACTCTTTTTTTGCGCGCGTGAATATTCTAATTGGCGCACCGTGGAAACCGAAGGCTTCGCGCAATTTTCGCTCTAAATAAGTTTCGTAGTTTTTAGACATCAACTTGCCGTCGCTAACAAACAAGAGGAATGTCGGTGGTGCCACTGAGACCTGGGTGGTGTAATAGACCTTGAGTCTTTTGCCACGCTTGGAGGCGGGTGGCGGTACGAGAGCAACGCTCTCGTTGACTATTTGATTAACAAGCCCGGTGGTTATGCGCTTGTGTGCTTCAGCGTAGGCACGGGCTGATGCTTCAAGAATCTTGGGCACCCGTAGTTTGCTGGTGGCGCTTGTGAAAACGACTTCTGCATACGAAAGGGCGCGTAGCTGGCGTTTTACTTCTTCAGTAAAGTTAGTCATAGAGCGCGATGAGCGGTCTTCGATAAGATCCCATTTGTTGATAACAATAACGGCAGCTTTTCCTGCTTCTTCGATTTTGCCAGCAATTTTTTGATCTTGATCTGAAATCTCGATACTGGCGTCTAATACTAAAACACAGACATCAGCGCGGTCTATAGCTTTGAGTGAGCGCACCACTGAGAAGGCTTCGATGCCGTAGTCGACTCTTGATTTGCGGCGAATGCCAGCCGTATCAATTAAGGTAATTTCGCGACCGTGTACTTTAATTGGAGTATCGACGGCATCACGGGTAGTGCCAGGCACCTCTGATACGATTGCTCGTTTAGTACCGCAGAGTACGTTAGTCAGTGATGATTTGCCAACGTTGGGGCGACCAACTACGGCAATGGCGTAAGGTGAAGTATTGGGATCTTTTTCCTCTTCACCCTCTTCTGGATAAACAATTTTGCCAGCGCCCTCTGGAAACTTCTCAACAATGGCATCAAGCAAGTCGCCTACACCGCCACTGCCTTGCATAGCCGAGAGCCCCATTGGCTCTCCTAATCCGAGCTTGTAGAATTCCATGACATTGTTATCGTCTTTCATGCTGTCAATTTTGTTGACTGCAAGCAGAATCGGTTTCTTCACTTTACGAATAATGTTTGCTACTTCTTCATCAGCTCCGGTTAGGCCTTGTCTGCCGTCAACGAGAAAGACAATAACGTCAGCTTGCACTAGCGCTTCTTGCACTTGGTCGAGCACTGCTCCGGCCATTACTGCATCAGTGTTGCCGTCTTCACCTTGGATGCCGCCCGTATCTACAAGTAGAAACTCGCGACCATTCCAGTCGCAGTCACGATAAATTCGATCTCTGGTTACACCTGGTGAGTCGTCGACGATGGCATATTTTGCCCCGATACAACGATTGAAGAATGTTGATTTGCCAACGTTTGGACGTCCGACGATTGCTACAACTGGTTTAGACATGCTCTTCTATTTTTTGTCCGTATCTTTATCCGGACCCTGGCGCATGGTGAACGGTTTGCTTTGTGAATCCCTAGCTTGGCTTGGTTGGCCGAACTTTTTACCCAGCTTAGGCGCCTGGGCTTCAATGTACTTGATCAAAGAATCTTTGGCGAGATTGAGATAAACCGCAGTTTCGGTATCGCCTCCCTGATCGGGGTGTACGCCTGGTGCAGTAATCTGCGCCTTCCATGCCTCAATAACTACCTTAATCGTCAACTCATCGGCACGAACTCCGAGCATCATACAATGCTTGCGAATATCGGCTGGTATGGGAGCTACCCTTGGCGCCGGTGCGCCGCTAGGGCCACCTATGGCTCCAGCGGCTGCTGTGCTGGAATTTGGTACAGAAGTTTCTCCCGTGGGAGTGGTGGAAGCATTCGGAGCAGTAGAAGTAGATGGCGACTTGCCTCCAACAAATTTGTTGCGGGCGCCATGTCTAAGTGCTTCTAGGTCGATAGCGGCAGTGCCAGGTATGTCTTCGGCCGCGGTCTTGGCCGACTCTGTAGTGGCGCCGGTATCGCCGCTAGCATGGCTTGCTTCTGGGGCGTTGGCAGCATCTAAAAGTTGGTCCAGCGAATGCTGTTGCTGGGGATCGTGATCTTGGGCTTGCTTGATTCTGGTTTTGATTAAGTCGCGCAAGTCTTCACCTGAAACTTTAGGCATTGCCGCTGTTTCACTCTGACTGATCATGTTGGCATTTGGTGCGGCTAGTACAACATCTTCGATCACTTCAATTTTACTCAATTCGTCAATATCTTCCATACCTTCGAAAATATCCAGCTGATCGAGATCAAGAATGTCGGGAACCTCTCCCTCTTGTGCGGGTAAGGCATCGAGCTTGTCATAAGTGGCATTGTCTTTTCTGGCCGCAGCTGCAGTTTGTAGTGAATCTAGATTGGGGAAGTTTTCGCCAGTCAAACCGCCATCATATTGGTTGATAAAGTCGGGTTCGCCAAGGTCTGAGGATCTGACGATCGGTTTGCTCAGTGGTGCTCCCACAATTGGTTCTTCTGGTGGATCAAACGAAATGTGGGGTAGCTTGGAGCCGGCTTTGGCAGGGGCACTTCTGTTGTTGCCGGCGCTTTCATCTGAACTCTTCGTTGGTGCACTAGTTTGTTCTTCTGCTGCTTGAGGCTCTTCTAGTACATTTGTTCTTGCTACAGGTGCTTCTTGTACAGCTTCTTGTTGCTCTAGTGTTGATTTTTCTGCTGCGGGCTCGCTGTTTAGCGGCTCAAAGTAGAGATTGGTATTTGGCCTGCCTGCCACAGTGCTGTACTGGTAGACAGTTTCAATTTGCTTCCAGCTCAAAGCACCGTAGATTTCTGAAACTGAGATTGGTGAACGATGGTCGCTCACTGCGTTATAACCCTTGTCGTTATAGTCGGCAGTGTCAACAATGGCGAGAGCTGGTTCAACTATAGTTTCTTGCACCGGAGCTGTTTTTGTCGGAACTGTTTTTGTCGGAACTGATTCTGCTGCAGTGGCTAAGCTGGCCTGAGCTTCTTCAGCTAATCGTTGTTGATCGAGCGAGGCTTTCATTTGGCTTTCTGTTGGCAATTCTTCATCTGTAATTGTCCCGACTGAATCAGGTTCTTTTGTTTCTGCTTCGACCACTGGATGTTCGCCAGTTCTAGAGGCAGGCATTTGCTGAGGCTTTTGCTGGCTATCTAGGCGCTTCTCAGGCGACAGCGAAGCTTGCTCTCTCCCCTCAGCAAGGCCTTTCTGATAACCAAGCGACCAGGAGTTTTGTAATTGCAGCGCTAGGGTTTCAGCTTCTTGCTCTAGCTCTGCCACGCTAGCTTCAAGCTCCAAGACTCTTTCAGCTAGCTCTGAACCACGGTCATATAAATCTTGGTTGATTGAGGCGGCATTATCGAGCTCTGCTTCAAGTTCTTTGCACCGTCCAGCCAGAACAGCGTCATGGCTATATGTGCTGCCATCGCCCCTCGCCGCCATAATTTTGTCCATGGCTGCCTTATTGCTGAAAACATCTTCGGGTTCAAGCTCGGCTGCAGCGGCCACTGAGTAAGGGTTTAGATCCCAGTCTTGGGTGCGCAGAGAGGCTATCGCCGTATCAATGGCTTGGAGAGACTTTTCTTGATTTTTCTCAGTTTCCTTAGCCATCTGGTCGTTCTATATTGTCTCTTGTAAAGGTCGTGCTAAAAGTGCTTGTCGAGATATCCTGACTTGGATAGGCTATCGAGCCTTTTGATAGACTAGTCCCTACATTTTAGCCTGTTAAACAGTCCACTAAAAGGGAGATTCTGTTTTTTATATGCTGCGCTGCCTTTGGTTGAGAATAACTGGTCGCGTTCAAGGGGTGTTTTATCGCCATAGCACGAAGCAGGAAGCTCAGAAATTGGGCCTTTTGGGCTGGGTAAGAAATCAAGCTGACGGTGCTGTTGAGGTTCTTGCAGCTGGTCCTGAGCCCGCTCTCAAATGCTTGATAGACTGGTGTGAGCAAGGTCCACCTTTGTCAATCGTTGATAGTGTCGAGGTCAAGTGGCTTGCTCCCGAAATTCTGAGTGAGGCAAAATTTACTGAAGATGAAGTTAAATTCAGTGATAAGTTTGAGATTCGTTAACGATGTTGACAAGTTCTTCAGCTTTAGTAGCTTTTGCTAGGCTTCTAGCCGATAAATCTGGAGCCCGGTCCTTCAAAGAGCTTGTAGGCTTCTTTAACCATTAAAACCTCGTCGCTGCCTCGGGCGGTTGCTCCGCTTCCGGCAAAATCCGGCGTTGGTTTGGCCGGCCCGCCTGACTGCCAAGCTCCTTCTTTGCCCTTGTCTCGTGGCACCCATGGCTTTTTCTCGCCTTTAGCCTCTGGCTTTGACGAAGACCTAGTCGATGATTTAGGCTCGCTTTTGCTCTCAGGCTTAGCTTCTGGCCTAGAGTCTGGTTTAGGCTCTGGTGCTAGGTCAGGACTAGATTTGGGCAGGACTGGTTCTTCTCTGGGATGAGAAATTTGGTCGCTTGCTCGGGGCGTTGCTTCTGGCGTATAGGATCTGAAGGGTGCCGGGTCGCTTGGCTCGTCGGCTGCACGAGGACTGCCAGCGCTGCGGCCGGCGGTCTCACTCTCGCGTCCACTGGCGGCACCGGCTGGCTGCGGCGCACGGGCGCCTACTTCTTCGCCCATAACTTTGATTTTCACAAACATTTCTTTGCCGGTCAAAGTTTTGATAGCTATTTTGATTTGATCAAGCTTGCGCTCTAACATGCTGACAAAGTGCTCTTTGCGCACGCCTATGACAAACTCATCTTCCTTTAGCGAGAGGGCAAAGCCGTGTTGGTTGAAGATGCTAAAAGTAGGAATGCTTTTTTGTTGCAGGTAATCCATAAGGTTTGACCAGAATTCGTCGATGGCCTCAGAGCGAACTATTGCCGGTGCAGCTACAGGTAAAGATTCAGGTGCAGATGCAGGGACAGCCGTCTCGAAAACGGGGAAGGGTGATTGAGGCCGGCCTTGGCTCTCAATGTGTTGCTTGTCAATTGCCTGGCTCTCAATGCTATTGTCGTCATCGCTTAAGTTGGAAGCTGATGCTGTCGGTGGAGCCTCGGTTTTAGCAGCGTGTGCAAACTGATCTGTCTGGCTGCTCGCTAAGATTTGTTCTACTCGATGAGCTTCTGCTGATTTGGCTGGCTGAGCCGGAGGGGCTACTGGTTGGTAAGTTTGAGCCGCTGCTGGCGCTTGCGCTGGAATAGCAGCCGATATCGGCCGTGGTGCTGCACTGTTGGTGGTGGCAGTATTGTGCCCTGTTGGAGTATAGCTGCCACCAGCTAGAGCAATCTCTAACTGCTGTACCCGTGCTGATAGTTCTCTGACCATGAGAATGTCGTGGCGGTGGCACAGCGCTAGTAAGCCAACTTCAAGGGTGAGAGCAGGCTGCGTCGAACGGCGCAAATTTTGTTCAAGGCGGTCGAGCTGTTCGACCATCTGTGTTAGCTCTGCCCCCTCGAAAGCAGGGGCTAACTTAATTACTTCATCTATATAATTTTGCGTGCCTGTTATTAGTTGATTAATTAGCGGTATGCCATTGGTTTCACTATTTATTTGGCCGTCAGGGGCGCTTTTCTTTCCGCCCAGGTGAAGGGCCTTAGCCATATTGAGGAAGTGCTTAGATAATTCTAGTGCCACCAAAGACGGTTCTCTGCCTTGGCTTAGTAAGCTGTGAAGAGCGCTTAAAACACTCGAGCCATCTCGATCGCGAATACCTTCGCTGATTTTGATTAAGACATCTTCGTCAATGGCACCGAGAAGAGTAAGCAGGTCAGCTATCGAAACGGGTTTATCTGGCGATGAGAGTAAGCTGGCCTGGTCAAGTAGACCAAGAGCGTCGCGTAAGCCGCCTCCGGAGCGTCTGGCAATGAGGTCGATGGCTTCGTCAAGAATTGAAATGTTTTCAATCTCGGCAATTTTTCGCAAATGCTGAGAAAGTTCTTTGTGGTTAGCTAGGCGGAACATCAGACGCTGACAGCGGCTAATGATAGTAGGAGGGACTTTGTGCTCTTCTGTTGTGGCTAATATAAAGATTACGTTGGGTGGCGGCTCTTCAATGGTTTTAAGTAAGGCATTGAATGCTTCTTTTGTCAGCATATGACATTCGTCAATGATGTACAGTTTGAAGCGACCACCTTGGGCTACTAAGGGGGCCCTCTCGATGAGCACGCGGGCGTCGTCTACTGAATTGTTTGAGGCCGCGTCTATTTCTAATACTGCTGGTGAATTACCCTTTGTAATTTCAAGGCACATAGTGCAGGTCATACAAGGCTCAGCCGTAGGCCCTTTTTCGCAGTTCAGTGATTTCGCCAAAATGCGAGCGCTAGACGTTTTTCCGCAGCCTCTAGGGCCGGTAAATAGATAGGCATGGGCAATGCGATCGTTGTCGATAGCATTGGTGAGGGTCTTGACCACCGATTGTTGGCCCACAAGTTCGCCGAGCGCCTGTGGGCGGTGTTTGAGATAGAGAGGGAGATAAGACTTCATGTCACTTTCACTGAGGAGTTTTCATTCTAGCGCTATATTACTTTTTTAGACTGCGCTTTTTTCTAGTTGGCTTAAATACTGGGCCTTTTCACTGGCGTCGATGAAGGCAGCATTAATAGAGTTGCGGCAGAGCTGAATTTCTTCTGCTTTGCTCAAATTTAGTGCGGCTCTGACCGCGGTAAAATTATCGTCGATATAGCCGCCAAAATAAGCGGGATCGTCTGAATTTACAGTGGCATTGAGACCGAGGTCGAGCATCTTTTTGATGTTATGTTCGGCCATGCTGGAAAAGACTTTCAATTTGACATTTGAGAGAGGACAAACTGTCAGGGGAATGGCTTGATCGCGCAAAGTTTCTACTAACTTGCTGTCTTCTAGACTGCGTACTCCGTGATCTATGCGTGAGACTTTGAGCAAATTGATTGCTTGCCAAACATATTCGGGTGGACCCTCTTCGCCAGCGTGGGCGACTGTGACAAAGCCTTCGGCGCGAGCCTTGTCAAAAACAGTTTGAAATTTTGATGGTGGATTGCCGACTTCGGCTGAATCCAGACCAACGGCGACAAACTTGTCACCGTGAGCTAGCGAAAGGTCAAAGACTGCCATCGCCGATTCAGCACTGAGATCACGTAAGAAACACATAATTAGAGAGCTTGAGAGCCCGTGACTTTGCTTGGACTGCCGCACGGCCTGGTCTAGTCCGTTGATTACAACTTCAAAGGGGATTCCTCTGGCCAAATGCGCTTGCGGGTCAAAGAATAATTCAGCGTGAACTACTCCCTGGGCACGGGCTTTAGCGAAATAGGCCATGGCTAGGTCAAAAAAGTCTTGCTCAGTTTTGAGTACATTCATACCAGCGTAATAAAGATTGAGAAAAGACTGCAAGTCTGCGAATTGATAGGCGCTTCTCAGTGCCTCTACGCTGGGGTAAGGCACAGTTACTTTGTTACGTTCGGCAAGTGCAAAAATCAACTCGGGCTCGAAAGTGCCCTCAATGTGAACGTGTAATTCAGCTTTTGGCAGCATTTTTTAGTTTTTAGGGCCTTTGGGGAGTTAAAGATTAGGTATTAGATATTAGTGTAAGAGTTCGTTATGGATTCTTTTTTTGCTCAGGGCGATTAAGCAATTCCTTTACTTGTTCTAGTGGCACATTCATCTGGATGGCCATGCTTTCTATTTGCATCTGCTTGGCGCCGTTTTTGTCTCCACCTTCATCGAGAACTTCTGCATAAATCATACGCGAAACAACCCGATCTTCCTCAGCTTGCTTAACCGCGGCCTCTAATTTTTCCACTTTTTCGACAATGGGCTTTGCCTCTGTTATCGCTTGGTAGCTGTCCTTAACGGCCTGCGGTAGGCCTTTGACCTGGCCCATCTCGGACTCTAGGGCCTTTTGTAACTGCGGGCTGTTCTGCTCGCCCATACTCCAGAGTCTAACCACACTTTGCATGTGTGCTTTGCCTTCATCAGGAATAGTGTTAGCAACTTTTGAAAGTGCCTCTTGGGTTTCTTTGACGCGCTCAGTTTTTGCCTGATATTCGGGCTTTAGCTTGGGAGTTTCTTTGTTCCATGTATCGGTGGCAGTATTTAGGTCGTCGTCTGCACTTTTGATGGTTTTTTCAAAAGCCCCACGAAACTGAGCCAGGGCTTTCACCTTGTCGTCGGTCGTGGCAAAATTTTCGACTAATCCTTGCATTGAGCGAAGATTCGCTGATAGATCTTCTGGCTTAGTCTGCCGCAAGGCCTCGATCAGGCTGCCGCTTGTTTCTTCGCTTTCTGCTTCGGCTTCTGCTTCTCCGCTTCTCGTCAATGGAGCGTCGCCGGACTTAACCACTTTCAGACCTGGGTTGTCTAGTCTGAACAGTTGGTCGTAGAATTTTGGGCTGCTATCGACAGCTAGTTCTAATTGGTTGGGTTTTGAGTCGTTGGTAGCACTCAAATCGTTATTTCGGACCATGCCTCACCCCCGCTTGACATTGCTCAGGCTAACACGAGCTTATTCTCTTGTCAGCAGGTGAAACTACGAAATTCCAGAAAGAACGAGCAAGAGCTAGCAAAAACTCTAGAGATAGCGAAACAGCAGAAGGCTGTGAATCTGTGGTGAATTTGGGCCTGAGCGTACCAGCTGGAAGCTCACTTGTGAAACCGGATAAACATAGTTTTTGGCTACCAGGGCAGATAGTTGGGAGCCTTGTTGGGGCTTTAGTCCTGGCTCTTCTAGTATAAAAGCCGGTTCGCCAAATTTGCCTTTCATTGAGGGCAATTCATCATTAATAGCGACACCCAGTCCGGCTGGTACGTAACTTTGGTTGAAAATGCGGAAGGCTTCGGTGCGTCCGTTACGCAAATAGACCTGGAGTATAGGATTCTGTTGCTGGTCTAAGAGGGTCCAGACTTTCCATCCTGAAATAAACGAGCGACTTAGATTGCCTCGATTTTTAAAAAATTTAGCGGTATCTGCTTCGGTTGCTCCTAGCGGTAGACCGTTTATGCCGTGCACCGTGCTTGGTGGCAAGAAGGCTATCTGCAATGCCGACCCATCTTGCTGGGCTTCTAATGTTACTTCGTTGTCCGAGACAATTGAAAGCGGAGCGCTGCTTTGTAATTTGGCGCTCTTGAGCTTTTGCTTGTAGTTGGCCTTGCCTTCGCTGAGCTGATCTAGCGAAGCTCCACTTGGGCTGGCCGGGCTTGTATCTTTTGCGCTTTCTTTCGGGCTGTCTTTGGGTGTCTCTTTCAAATGCTCGCGCACATACTTGAAAAGACCAGGTTGCTCGGTGGGACGAATGATGCCATTGGCAGTCTCTTCGGCTCTTAGCGGGCTCTTCCTTCTGCTTGCAATAGGCGCCTCATCCATTATATTTATGCCGCGTTCTAAGCTTCTGCTATTAGCTACCCCTGCTTGGGCCGCAGCGGTGTTAGATGCTTTGCCGAACTCACGAATGTAAGTTTTTTCAGATATGCTTGGTTGCGCTGCCGCGCTAGTGCTCGATGGACCGGCAAATACCTTAACCGATGAATCGTCGCGACTTCTCAAACTGTTGGATGAATCGGCTTCGCTCTTTCTCTCGGGTTCGCTCTTGCTGCTCTCTGCCTGAGGAACTGCCCCGCCTAGCCCAGCTGCTGAGCCTCTCTCGTCTCGCTTTTCGTCGCGTTTTTCTTCACGAGCTTCAGCTTTGTAGAATGATTTTTTCTGCGGTGCCATGGCGATGGTGACACCTTGTATCGGTATAAATTTGTCGCCTGCAGTTTTGCGACTAACTGCTCTTGGTCTAATTGCCAGGGCTGGATCTGTATATTGATTGTTTATGGAATTGCCAAACTGGTTGTTGCGACTTTGAAAATTAGTTGCCGCATTGTTTTGAACGGCAGCCAGCAGTTGCGATTGACTGTCGCGGTCATAGCCTGACTTGTTTTTGCTTGCAGCCAATAAGCGATTGTCGTTCTTAAAGGCCAGCTGAGGCTCATTGCCGAGTCTGGCAAAAATGCCCACCAGTAATTTGACTCCAGATTCGGCCCGAGAGAATTCTCCTAATGGCGAACTTGACCAGCTTGATGAACTCGATAAATTTGATTGCGATATTTCGCTGGTTTTTGCTGTTGATTTGATTGATTTTGAAATATTGTCTTTGCATTGCCCTGGTGCTACCAATGTAGTCAGATATATGGCCGCACACGCAAGTGAAACCGTCAGAGCTAGTCTGGGATTACTGGGTTTATTTGTTTCTCGATTGCGCATGGCTTTCATCATCTATTAGGTTGGTGCGCCTTCTGATAGCTTAGCTTCCCAATCGTCGAGCTCTGATTGATTGATCAAGCCTCGGCGATTGGAGAGATAAACAGCACGGCAGCGCTGATTGAACTCGGTTTCATGTCCCTCGCTGCGTCCGGGGATACCGAGCTTGGCGTAGAGCGATTTTAGTCTTGATTGTACGGCTTTCTCTGTCAAGTAGAGCTTTCTGGCAATGGCGTGGTCTGTCATTCCTAGGGCAATGCAAATGAGAGCCTCGTATTCAGCTGGTGTTAGAGAGGTGGCCCGGTTTTGTGTGCGTTGAATGACCCTGGCGATACCTGGATGTACCCAACAATCGCCAGAGAGAACAGCCTTGGCCGCTTCTACTACTTGCTCGTCAGAAGCACTTTTTAAGACATAGCCGAAAGCACCGTTAGGTGGCACCACTTTCCAGAGCTGACGAACATAGACTTCATCAGAAAAGTTAGAGAGAATAATTACGCCGGTTTCGGGTAGTTGTTTGAGAATTTGTTCGGCCGCTTTGATGCCTGAAAGTTGTGGCATCTTGATGTCGAGAAATACTAACTGTGGTTTGTATTTTTGACTCAGTTCTACAGCTTCAAGACCGTCGTGGCCTTCATAGATTGCCCCGGCATATGGTGCTCCGAGATGTTGCGTGAGCAAATTCTTGAGCCAAATTCTGTCGCGTTCTTCATCATCAACAATCAATATACTCATATTAGGTACTATTTTTATCCTCTTTTGAAATTGGAATGGACAAACTGACCTGGGTGCCTGTGTCAAAACTCTCGGGCTTTTTCCATTCTACTTGGGCGCCGATGAGCTGTGCTCGTTGTCTGATATTGACGAGACCATGGGCATCTTTGCGGATGCTGCTGAAGTCTATGCCTTTGCCGTTGTCAGTAATTGTGATGCGGAGATTGTCCCCCTCTGCGCCGATAGTGAGTTTAACTAGATTGGCGTGGGCATGCTTTTGCACGTTGTTTAATGATTCTTGGACAATGCGGTAGAGCTGTAAGCGCGTAAATTTATTAAAGCCATAGTCGTCTTCTGTGTCACCATCGACAAAATCTACATGAATTAGTTTTTCTCTTGCGAGAATTGCAAGTAAGTTTTCTAGTGCTGGCTTGAATCCCATGGTTTCGAGCACAGAAGGGTGTAGGTCGTTTATTACCCGGCGCATCTCTGAAATAGCACCATCAAGTTTTTCTCTCATTTCAACAGGGACTGAACTTTCAGACATTTCTGGCGCATGTGCCAGTCGATCAGCCATTCTGGCTACGGCTGAAAGGGCTGGTAGAGTTTCATCGTGCAAATCTTCAGCGATGCGCTGGCGCTCCTCTTCTGCGCGAACTTGCATATTCTCCCGAGCCAGTGCTAGCTCCTTGTTGCGTAGACGTAAGTCGGTATCAAGGTAAATTAAGGTACCAAAGATATAAGTGAGCATTAGCACTGCCAGTAGTGGCAATACTGGAAATTGCAAGTTGAACCACTGGAAAGCAATTTGTGTCATCAGCATGAGCACCATTGCCGTGCAGAGGAACGCTGCTGTGCGCCTTCCCATTGGCAGAACTGAGGCCACTGTGCCCAACGCTGCTCCGAGCAATAGCAAAATATGGTGCAGTATTGAACGAGGAAACGATACGATCGCTTCATTGTTATGCAGCGTGCTGATTGCTTCTGCTTGAATAAGGACGTTTGGGGCCTTAGCCTGTAAAGGTGTTCGTACTGGCGGCGTGTTGTCTACTTTTTGACTGAAATTGGTGCCAATCATAACTACTTTTCCAGTAAATACGCTGGGGTCAATGGCATCGCGAATAATTTGAGAGACTTTGTAAGTAGGATATTTTGTGCCTGAGAACTTGATATAGATTGGAAGCTCTTCTTTGCTAAACGAAGAAATCTGTGCTTTGGACGGACCTACTCCTACCCTTGACGACATCAGGGGTGCCAATACTTCTGGTAGTGATTCGAAAGCTTCACCAGAGGCGGACAGGCCGCGGGTATATTCGGCTAGGCCTTGGGGCAGTATATCTAAGGCTGGCGACATTTCAGTCGAGCGGTCTGAAGGCATGAAAATATTGGCTGAAATAGGCATGCGGCAAACCAAACCGCTAGACTCTTTAATAAGATGATCGTAGGCACAAGTTAATACACTCTTGCGAAGTTCACTTGCCGGAAAATCATTGGGATTGTCTAGATTGCCCGAAAGAGCAAGAACAATGTTGTTGCGATTTTGCTTTAGGGCCTTTACCAGAGAGGGGTCAGCTTTGCCGCTCAAATCTATATCTAGCACTACCAGTAGTGGGTTGCCCGATTCAACTATCGGAATAAGCTTGGCCAATACGGCCTGCACAGGCTGTGGACCCCCTTCGATGGCTTCGCCTTCGAGATCGAATTGGTCGTCATCATCATAAGTAATGATGGCTATGTCTTGTGCCCTAGTTTCAGAGTCGGCTGCCCCGCCCAAAGCTGGCGCCACTAATTTCAGGGTGCGAGCAAGCTCGTAACCTGTTTTGTAGCGCCATTCAAGTAGGTTCATTTCCATTGTGTCGAGCACAGGAGACTCCGCTAGTAGGATGGTTGCAAGGCCACCGGCCGCAGCGCCCCATGTCAGGCGCTGAAAGAGCAAGCCATCTCTGCGCAGTGCTGATGGTCCCGGAGCTCTAATTAGGCGAAGCCGCATTGCTTTCCTCGAAACAAAACTAGTACTTTTAGATTTGCTTCAAGAGTAGTCTAGCCTGACTGGCTTGGCAAATATCTAGGAAAAAGCCTGAGCTTAGGGGGGTACTTTCGAGCCACAGTATTTACCCTGGGTCTACTGATGGCTATACCCCAGGTGAGGATGGTGGCTTGCCCGGCCGAAATTTGTCTGGCCAAAGGCTACATTTGGTTTAGGCCAGGAAATCATATTTGGTTGGAGTCATATTTAGTTGATTCCATATTTAGGTAGACCAAAAACTTAGCGGCCTTGTATAGCGAGAAAATTCTATGAGTCTGAAATTTGCAGCTATTCTTAGCCTGTCTGCTTCCTTGTTGCTTGCTCCGCAGGCCGATGCAGCCGGTTTCTTGATTGCTGACCCGGCATTTCATCCCGGTTTTAACCCGGCAGCATCTATGCCAATAGGTCGGACCGTAAGCCCAGGTGGGGTGACGCCCCTAATACGCCCAGGTACTAGACCCGGCACAAGACCAGTAATTGGGCCTGGCGGGGGCCGGATTGTGCCAATTTTTGATCCTGGACCTACTCCTACACCTACTCCTAATCCGCCGACTGTATTAAGAGGGGGAGTTTCTCATGGCCTGCGCATGCAATCGCAGGATATCAAGGTCGATATTACTGACCAAGTGGCAAAAACATACATTACTCAGACTTTTATCAATGAAACTGATCAGAATTTAGCTGGCACCTATCTCTTTCCTTTGCCAGAAGACACAACGTTTTCTAGTTTTTCTCTTCATATAGATGGCAAGCCTGTGGAAGGTAAGATTTTGGCCGCTGAAGAAGCTCGCCAGCAGTATGAAGCGATTGTCAGGCAAATGGTTGACCCTGGCTTGCTTGAATATGCTGACTATAAGACCGTTCGCGCTCGAATTTTCCCTATTCCAGCCCATGGCACAAAAAAGGTTGAGTTGGAATATACACAATTATTGAAAGCCGAAAGTGGCTTAATCAAGTATCGCTTTCCTCTTAAAAGTGATAGCGAGGCTGCTGGATTGATAGATGATACAAAGATCACGGTGCGTATGAGCGGCAAAGTCAAGGCTGGCGACAGTAAAGAAAGTAGAGAAAGCCTTAGAACAATCTGGTCGCCGTCCCACACCGTGGCGGTAGATCGCCTGGAGAGTAGCAAGGCTAAAATCAGTTATTCTGCCAAAGATTCTGTGCCTGACAAAGACTTTCTCCTCTATTACAGCGTCTCTGATAAAGACATGGCCGCCAGCGTGTTGACCCACAAGCTAGAAGGCGAAGATGGATATTTTCTTTTGACTTTGTCTCCACCGCTCAAATCTAACCAAATTGTTGGCAAGGACATTGTGCTGGTGGCTGATACATCGGGCTCTATGCAGGGCGAAAAGATGGAGCAGTGCAAGAAAGCCCTGAAGTATGTAGTTAATTCGCTGTCTCCAGCCGATCGCTTTGGTTTGGTTAACTTCAGCACCGATGCTGAGTCATTCAGAAGTTCGCTTGCGGCTGCTACACCGGAGAATAAAAAGGCCGCAGTGGCCTTTATTGATGATCTTGAAGCCCGTGGTGGTACCAATATTGGTGACGCCTTGCATACCGGCATTAGCTTGCTCAAAGAAGAAACTACTCGACCTGCCTATCTTGTGATGATGACTGATGGTGAACCGACTGTAGGTGAGACTGCCACAGCTAACATTTTGAAGTTAGCAGCCAATAAGAAAGACATTCGACTTTTCGATTTTGGCGTAGGCTATGACGTCAATACCCGGCTGCTCAACAAGTTGTCTGAATCACATCATGGTACTTCGCAGTATCTAGAACCGGGCGAGAATTTGGAGACCGCTTTGTCTTCGTTCTACGATAAAATCAAATCTCCCGTGCTTTCAGACGTCAATATTGCCTATAACGGTATTACTGTTAAGGACACCTATCCGCGCCAAGTCAAAGATGTCTTCGCTGGCTCTCAGGTTCTACTACTGGGTCGATATAAAGGTTCTGGTCAGGCCAATGTTGTGGTCAGTGGCAAAATAAATGGTGTGGCCAAAGCATTCAGTTTCCCCCTTGGTTTTGAAGCTAGTCAAACTGGTCATAGCTTCTTACCTAAGCTCTGGGCCATGCGCAGAATTGCTTACTTGACTGAAGTCGCTCAAGAAAACGGCAATACCAAAGAAGTTGTTGATGAAATCGTTGCCTTGTCGAAGAAGCATGGAATCATCTCAGCCTTTACTTCATTTTTGGCTACGGACCCCAACGAAAATCATCGTCTTGCTAATAATATTCCTCCTGGTCGGCCGATGCCAATGGCAGTGCCAATGGCCGAAAGCGGGCGCGGATTTTCTAACTTAGTTGGTGGTGCTGGCGGATCTGGCATGATGAGAAAAGAGAGCGGTAGGCGCCTCTCGATAGCTGATGATAGGTCCAGAGTTTCTCGCTCTGCTTCAATGCAAGAAGCTCCTGCGGCGCCATCAATGCTATCTTCAGCTTCCTTCTTTAGGTCGGGTGGCAATACTAGTTTCGTTGGCAATTTAAAAGGCAAGTTCGATGGTAATCTCAATGGCAGTTCTGGCGCCGCCCAAGCCAAAGCTGGCGATAAAGATCGTCGCAGTGCGTGGGATCGTGAAGGAATAGACGAGACCCGTGATTCACTCAGTGCAAAAATCGCGGCTGCACCAGTTTCTGGTCGGCAAGCTGTGGAACGCGAGAAGAAGATGGCGGCAATGAAGAGTTTGTCGTTTGATCAAAAGAATAATGAGTTTGGAGTAAAAACAGTTGAAGAGAAAACCTTCTATCTTAGAAACGGGTACTGGACTGATAGTGAATACAAGAATGAGAAAGTAGATGAGGTGCAATTCGGCAGTGAGCGCTATTTCGCCTTAACTCGCACATTGCCTAACATGACTCGCTATCTTGCTCTTGGTAAACAGGTGATAGTAGTGATTAAAGGGCATGCCTACAAAATTGTGGCAGCTAAAGCCTTGAAATAAGCGCCGCCAAATCATAAGAAAGGGGGCACGGAACCAAATTCCTGCTCCCTTTCTTGTGAGAAGAAAAGAGAGTTGCTATCGGGAAATGTAAGATCTTGGATAAGAACGGGTTAATCGACATTGGCTAGATTAGTTATTGTTGATTTGAATGTCCGTTTATGAATATCTGAAAACCCTTTATTGTTCAGGCTTTGACCGTCGAAAGTTAAACTCTGGCCGGTTCTTAGGCGTATGTAAAAGTTCTCCTCGAAAATCACTGAAAATATTATGCGCTAGTGTTGTAATGGGTTGCTATGATTTACCCAGAACAGCCCATTGCACGGGGAATTCGAGACTACAAGTCTTAAACAAATGTATACGCTAGCAAAGCCGACTACTACTTTCCTTGACGCACTTGTCACTCCTTCTGAGCTGAAGAAGCTAACTAGTGAAGAGCTTAATAGTCTTGCTTGTGAAATCAGGCAAGAAATAATCACTGGTTTGGCCAAGACCGGCGGTCACTTAGCATCAAATTTGGGCGTGGTTGAAATTACCATCGCCATGCACAAAGTCTTTAATTCTCCCGAAGATCTTTTTCTCTGGGACGTAGGACACCAGGCTTATGTGCATAAAATGCTTACTGGTAGGCGTGATCGGTTCGATACTTTGCGTCAGTTCAAAGGCCTCAGTGGCTTTATCAATCCTTTAGAGAGCGAGCACGATGCCTTCGTCGCCGGTCATAGCTCTACTTCGATCTCATTGGCTGTGGGCATGGCCTTGGCTAAGTCGCATCTGAAGCAGAATGGCAAAGTCGTTGCTGTCATTGGTGATGGCGGTTTGACTGGGGGAATGGCACTTGAGGCTATTAATCATCTTGGTCATATTCAAAAAGATGTGATCATCATTCTCAATGACAATGAAATGTCGATTTCAGAGAATGTCGGCGGTCTGACCAAGTACATGAAGCGCATCAAAGAGACGTTCTTCTACAAAGACATTAAAAAGCAGATTGATTTCATTGAGAATAAGCTTGATCAAGCTAAACTCAATCCTGCCGTTTGGGAACTAATTGAAATGGTGAAAAAGCAAGCGAAAGAGCGCTTTGACACCCCGGGAATCGTGTTCGAAAAGCTTGGAATCAACTATTCTGGTCCTGTCGACGGTCATGATATTTCGGCTGTAATTAACGCACTCACCAACGCTAAATCGAAATCAACACCGCAAATTATTCACTTCATTACTCAAAAGGGCAAGGGCTATGCTCCTGCTGAGGCTGATTCTATAAAATATCACGGTGTTCCAGCATTCTCTCTTGAGCCTGCTCTACCAGAATGCGTCGAGCCACTTACTGCTGTGGCAAGACCAAAATCTAAAACATACTCTGATATTTTCACCCAGGCATTGATTGATGTTGCCGCCATTGAGCCCAACTTGGTGGCTATTACTCCTGCTACTGCTGAGGGCAGCGGTATTGTCAAATTTGGCAAAGTTTACCCTGATCGGTTCTTTGATGTTGCCATATGCGAGCAGCATGCTGTCACCATGGCTGGTGGCATGGCCAAGGCCGGCCTTAAGCCGGTGGTCTCCGTTTATTCAACTTTCTTGCAGCGAGCAATGGATCAAGTTGTCCATGACGTGGCGATAATGAACTTGCCGGTATTGTTTGGTATTGATCGTGGTGGCTTAGTTGAAGATGGCGAAACGCATCAAGGTGTTTTCGATATCGCTTGGCTTCGCACTGTACCGAACTTCCGAGTTTGGGCGCCAAAGGATGCTCTTGAATTGCGCAATATGGTTTACACAGCCGTTAAGCAAGCTTCTGGGCCGGTTGCCATTCGCTTCCCTCGTGAAAAAGCAATTGATGCTGTTCTATTAGAGGGAGACGGTCAGCCGTTTTCGGAGATAGACCCAGCTACATGGGAGGTTGTTGTTGAAGGCAATAAAGCTGCCGGTCACTATGTGCTTGCTTCTGGCGCAATGGTCGAAACTGCCAAGCAAGCACTAGCTGTGCTTTCTGAAGCTGGTATTCAACCGACGTTGATCAATGCACGCAGCATCAAACCACTTGATGAAAAGTTGCTGGCTTCACTATTGAGTCAGCCTGTTGCCAGGATAGTTACTGTGGAAGAAGGTGTGCTTACTGGTGGGTTTGGCTCTGCCGTGCTGGAGTATGGGGCGAAGCTGCGATTCAGCAAGCCTGGGGCAAAGTTAGCCGAAGTTGCTTGTATCGCTCTGCCGGACCAATTTGTTGAGCATGGTGCTCGTCCAATATTGTTAGATCAAGTTGGGTTGTCTGTGGCGAAAATCACTCAAACAATGACAGAATTCTTCAATGCTTAATTGCTTGTGTAGCTAGAGCTCCCGTCTTCGCAAATCGAGCACTGGCCTGTATCTTATAATCGACAAGATGCTAAATCTCTCTTCTGCCTTCCATCGCTCTGGTGAGAGTAATTTCGTCTGCGTACTCTAGATCTGAGCCCATGGGAAGACCAAAGGCAATGCGAGTGACTCTGATTGATAAAGGTTTGAGAAAACTGCTGATATAGAGCACCGTGGCGTCTCCCTCGATGGTGGGATTGATCGCCAGGATCACTTCTGTCACGCCTTCACTATGGGCCCGATTGATTAGTTCGCGAATGCGTAGCTGTTCTGGGCCGCGGCCTTCTAGCGGAGAGATTAATCCGCTCAAGACATGATAGTAACCCCTGTATTCGCGGGTTTTTTCTAGGGCTATAACATCGCGACTATCGGCAACAACACAAATTGTGCCTTTATCTCTTTTTTCATTTGTACAAATCTCACAAGGGTCGTTAGCCGATAAGTGAAAACACTTGCTGCAATGTTTGACTTTGTTTTTGGCGTCGACCACAACTTCAGCAAACTTTCCCACATCTTCAGTGCTCATATTGAGTACGAAAAAAGCCATGCGCTGGGCCGATTTTGGCCCAACGCCGGGAAATTTCTGAAATTCTTCAATCAACCGCGCCAGTGGCGGGGTAAAGTACATTGATTAGACCTGACTAGAAGCCTAGACCTGGTGGAAGGCTGACACCTTTCATCGAATTGGCCATTTTTTTCTCGCCCATTTCTTGAGCTTTTTTCGTGGCATCGTTAATTGCCGTAAGAATCAAGTCTTCAAGCATTCCCATGTCGTTTACATCGACAGCTTCAGCTTGAATTTTAATTGCTTGAAACTGGAAGTTGCCGGCGCATACAACTTTGACCGCTCCGCCGCCAGCTGAGCCCTCTACTGTGGCTTTGGCTAGCTCATCTTGAGCTTTCAATAGCTCTTGCTGAGCCTTTTGCACAGAGCGCATCATTTGATTGATATCGGGTTGCATCGTATTTCTCCAGTTTGGACATTTAGGAATTAAGTGAATTATCTCACCGAAGAGTGAAACGCACTGGTTCAGGCCAGCAATGGCTGCGGTAAATGTTTCTTAAGGCTTGTGTGTATACCGCTTTGGATCCGCTTATCACTATCTATACTTAATCCTTATATGGAAAGAGCGTATTTGGGGAAGCACGGGCTGTCAAGATCTTGGCGCCGCGGCCTCATTAATCAGTTGGGAGTAGATTGATGCAAGACTTTGAAACTCAAGCGGATGACTCGGAAGCGACTAGCAGCGAAGAAGCTTCTCAGCGCTCGAAAGATGCTTTTCGCGATTTACTGAAGCGTTTTATTTTAGTGATTTCGTTTGGACCTGGAGTTCTGGGCTTTCTCTGGTTGGTTGGACGTATAGTTAGACGCTAGTGAGAGAAGTGAAAGAGCTGACTTGGAAATCACTTGAGAAGTTGAAAGACCCTGTTAAGGCTTTCTCTAATCGTTGTCCTCTTTATTACGAGCGCTATGCTGGTAAAGAAGACGAGTTCGGCTATTCTCTTGAGACTTTTGCCAAGTGGGAGCCGCTATTTCGCTTCCTCTATGAAGAGTACTTCCAGGTGGAAATTCGAGGCATCGAAAATATTCCTGGTGACGGCCGGGCAATTCTGGTCGGCAATCATTCTGGTTTGTTGCCCTTGGATGGTGCCATGATCTCAATGGCAATGTGCAATCTGCATCAAAATCCCAGACGCATTCGCTACCTCAGTACAGATTGGTTCTTCCATTTACCGGGGCTTTCTAATTGGGTAAAAGAAACTGGACAGGTGCGGGCCACCAAGGACAACGCACAAAAGCTGCTCGATGTTGAGGAGCTGGTGGGCATTTATCCGGAAGGCATAAGAGGTGTTGGTAAGCCGTTTAACGAGCGCTATCGCGTGCTTGATTTTCATCCAGGATTTGTTCAGTTGGCAATAGCTACTCAGAGTCCGTTGATTCCAGTTGCCACCGTTGGTGGTGACGAAATTTTTCCTGAATTTGTCAATCTGCATAAGGTAGCGCGCTTTTTGCAGATGCCGTTCTTCCCCGTGACACTGGGCTTCCCGTGGCTTCCTGCGCCACTAATGTTTATGCCGCTGCCTGTGCGTTGGATGATCAATATTCATAAGCCTATTAACCTTGGTTATCCGGCTGAAAAAGCCAACGATCGCAAACTCGTAATGAAGCTGACACGCGAAGTTCAATACGAGATTCAGCGCGATCTCAATAAGCTACTAAGAGAGCGTCGCTCGACCTTAACTGGTTGGGACGAAGCCGAACTGGATGGTGAATTGCCCTAATCGTAATTTTGCAACGTCTTTTGTTTGTATTTCAGTCGAGGATTTTATTGTGAGCCAGTTTCTATCAAACTACCGCGATTTTCTTAAACAAGCTACCAAGAGCGATAAGTATCACGGTTTTGACGTGAGAGCCCTTGTTAGAGTGGAGCCGATGTTGAGCTTTCTCTTTCACGATTGGTGGCGAGTAGAATTCAACGGCTTGGAGAAGTTACCCAAAGAAGGTTCAGCTCTAATTGTCGGTAATTCTGGGAGCTTCTTGCCCTGGCCAGCAACGATGTTGCTCTATGCTTTGATGTCATCTCGTGTCAACCCCCGCCGCGTTCATATCGTTGCTGATATGGATTGGATTAAAGACGAGAGGCTTTTTGCGTCGTTCTTAGAGCTAGGCTTCGTGCCATTTTCTTCAGCTAATATGAAACGACTCTTTGCCAAGGGCGAACTTGTTGCCATTTTTCCTGAAGGAGCCGCCGGTCTAGCTCGACCTTTCTCGGCACGCGAGCGTTTGATTGAGTTTGACTGGGTTAAGCTTTTGCCAGCCGTCGAAGAAGGTGTGCCAATTTTTCCCATTGCTACTCTAGGGTGCGATGAGGCAATCCCGGTGCTGACTAACTTAGACTCTATTGCGAAGATGCTCAATCTGCCTTCGTTCCCGATTACTCCTTTCTTCCCGTGGCTGCCATTTCCGTTCAATCTGGCTTCACTTCCAACTAAATGGAATATGAGTATTCTCAAGCCGCTTTCATATGAGAAGGCCGAGGACAGAGACTTGATCGAAGAAACCTCAATGAAGCAGTCGCAATTCGCCGAAGGCGAGATTCAAGCTGAGTTGAATCGTCTTCTTCGGCAGAGATGGCGCGCTAAATAAGGCTTAGAAGTCAGGCCGATGTTGATGTGGCTTTTGTTGTAGTAAGTTGAATCGGCATTGGTTCAGCTCGGATCCGAACTAGTCAGACCGACATCGGTTCAGCTTGGAGCCGAGCTAGTCAGACCGACATCGGTTCAGCTCGGAGCCGGATTAGTCAGACTGACATCGGTTCAGCTTGGATCCGAACTCGTCAGACCGACCGTATTGCCTCAATTAGAAATCTAACTATTGGCCAACCGTTGCCTCATTTAGTTTCTGACTTTCTACGTTGAACTCAGTGAGCGAAATGTTGATCAAGCCTCGGTGATAGATGCCTCGCGCAATTCTTACGACCTCTCCTCTCTTGACCATTGCTTTAAGTGCACTGTGAATGGCATCTCGATTGTGCAGGTGTCGAAATTCATTGGCTTTAATGATTGTCCCATGTTCTATGGCAAGGATTCGCTGTCGCACAGTGACAGTCCTGCTTCTTTTGCTTGGGACTGGACTGGGAGGCTTGTTCAGCGCCAGGGAGTCCTGTTTTACGGTCTCGAGTATTCGTTTTTGCTTTTCAAGCTCCAAGGAAGCCGCCGTGGGTGTTGAAAGGCCCCCTAGTTCCGACTGAAGTTGCTTCAATTGTTGAAAAAGCAAGACTGGGTCGAGTTCCGCGTACTGCACACGAAGTGCCGATTTGTTCGTATCATTGACTTGATTTGAGTCAATGATGCGATTGTATGGGGTCTTCGCGTGATCGTATCGCCTGTATACTTTCGAACCATTCCTGCTTTTCACCAGCAACTTTTGCGATGGTTGGAAGAAGTTGATGTAGAGTCGAGCGCAGGCTTGAAGTTGACGAAGTTTGTCAAAAGCTGCGACCCCTTCGAGTCGTTGGTAACCAACCAAACGTCTCACCACGGAACCGTTTCGCTCTTCTACATGAGCTTGATCATTCTTTTTGTATTGACGCGATCGCGTGAATGTCACGGATCGTTCGGCGCACCAATTCACTAATTTGTAGTTGATGAACTCTGAACCGTTATCCGAATCTATTCCTTTTAATTCGAATGGAAGCAGTGGAAGGATGCTATCGATGGCGGCTATGACCTCCAATTCGCCCTTGCACAGAACAGCAACACATTCAGTCCACTGAGTGCTTATATCAGTCATGGTCAACGTTTGAATAAATTGTCCTCTTACATCCCCGCCGCAGTGCGCGACCAAGTCAACTTCGAAGAAGCCCGGTGTTACGTCATTCCACTCTGTGAATGTACGGATTGGAATTTGCTTTTTTAGAAAATTTCCGGCACGAGTTAGGCTCAGGCTATGATTGTGACTCTTGCGCTCTTTTTTAAGCAATCGATCGACAGTTGCAGCACTGATGCTGGTTAGCTTTTGCCTCACGGTAACGCTTAACTGGAGATGCCCCTTTGCCTCAAGTATCTCAATCAATTCGGGCAAGAAAGGTACGAGCCGCTTAGAACAGAGCATGTTAGTTATTCGCCAAACGTACAAGAGTGGCTCCAGTACCTCATCATCGTACACTCTAGCTCGCCTTCGCACTTCAGCGTCGGCCTCTCGATCATCCTGATTGAGCAGCACTGTAGCGTGCTTCCTATTGTAGTCCGTCGCTGTTACTAGAATATCCAGCAGTTCCTGCTTCCGCTGCCAGTCGGCCTTTCGATATTCGGGTCGAAGTGCTTCCAAAAGCTCTTCGCGAGATTGTTTGGTCATTTTTAGCCTCATCCTTCAACCCCTCATTTCAAGGGGTTAGATTTTAGATGAGGCAACGGTTCGTCAATGGTTTGAATTTAGATGAGGCAATGCGCCGACATCGGTTCAGCTCGGATCCGAGCTAGTCAGACCGACATCGGTTCAGCTCGGAGCCGGATTAGTCAGACCGACATCGGTTCAGCTCGGAGCCGGATTAGTCAGGCCGACATCGGTTCAGCTCGGAGCCGGATTAGTCAGACCGACATCGGTTCAGCTTGGAGCCGAGCTAGTCAGACCGACATCGGTTCAGCTCGGATCTGAACTAGTCAGATAAGATAAGACTGACTTCGCTCCAGCAAGCCTCTCCATTGAACTAATTCTCCATTTTCGACGTCTATACATATGGGCTTGGAGGATTTGCCATGGCAAATATAGTAGTTGATTCACGATTTGACGAAGTATGGAGCGCATTCCAGCGTGACATAAAAAGTGACGATGACGCAGCCGATGCGCTCTATCAATCATTTTTTGAGTCCAATCAAACGATTTGTGGTTGTTCTGTTCTCAATACTAGCCATAAGCGAGGGGCGCGTTTCTTTACCTGTCATTCGTGTAGAGCAGATTTTTGGTTCACGTCTGGCACGGCTTTAGACGGTGTTGTTCGCCTTCGAGCCTGGTTAGCAGCAATCTTTTTTAAGGATCACGGTTTTGCTATTAGTGCGGCGCGTTTAGCACGGCTCGTAGATGTTGCTCCAAGCACAGCCCAGAATATTCACAAGACACTGGCGCTGGTTATTTGCGATGAAATGCCTGAGACTGAGACCGTATCAGCTAGTTGGTTTAGTCAAGTCATTTTCAAAAGGAGCAGGCAAACACCAGCTGAATGTCACCCTAGAGTAGAGTTACTTGAGCAAGTTACTGCGCATGCAAGGGTACTTTCATCGGAATACCCATTAGACCATGCAGAAGACAGATCAGCTGAACCCAATAGCAGTGAGATTGTGCGAGATTTTAGCTTGGCACCACCAAACCTCAAGCTAGCTGTAGCGCAGTTTCTCGGTCTTATTTCTAACGAGTTTCATGGCATCAGTAAGAAGTGTTTGCAGCTCTATCTTGCTTCGTTTTGGTGCACCGTTGATCGCTCTCGGTGGGCGCCGGGCGCTCTGCTTAAGGCTTGTCTGAGCCATGCTCCGATTCGTTATCAACAGATTTTGAACTTTGTTTCACCGGCTCGTGTAATGATTGTGTTACCACCCCCGTAGATGTGTTTAACGCTGCGGTCGTACGATTTTTCGTTCTTCTTCCTTATTCCTCGAATCTAGAGGCATTTGTCTCTGCACTGGCAGTCGGCTAATTTGTTTTGCCTGCCCGTAGAGTTTTGGTAAACGGAAAGTGCTTTGGAGCATCTGTTAGAAGGAGTAAGGGGTAATGGTGTTCTATTTGAAATCAGCACTATGCCGTCTCCTCACTCCAATGCTTTTGATTGTTGCCCTTTTCGTGACTTTTGGAGGGCAACCATGCTTCGCCTACTATCAAGATTACTTGCCGGCAAAAATGCTGTCAGCCAAACCAATTGCTCAGAAAGTTATTTCCCTAGATTTTGATCACGACTGGAAGGCTGAAGTACTTCCCGGTATTGTTGCAGCTAATTGCGAGGGTCAATTCAGTGTTAGTGGCTGCGATGGAAAAGGTAGCCCATGGAAGATTTCTGAATCGGAGCCCCGTGACTTTGGCGGCTCTTGCTACATTGCAGACGTTGATGGTAACGGCAAATTGGATATTTTGCTTCATTTTCCCAATGCCTCTTGTGGATATCCTTTCTCTAGTCTTGTTGTTTTTTTTATTGATCAAAGCGGTCTCCCTCATAGAGAAGAGGTCGTCAGTCGCTTCTCTGCAGGCAAGAGTGGAGTTTCTGATATTGTAAGGGGGACCAGTAGTAAGGGTGCCTTGATATTGCAGCAGGATCTTGCTTACGGTACTTTCAATAATCGTGATTGTGGCTATTGGCGCTGGTCTGCATTGCTTGCTGAGAACTGCAAGCTCACAGAGGTGAAATCAGCATTTGATACAGAGTTGCCATGTTTTGTCTTCTTTACGACCAAACCAAATCATCATCTCTCGCGTCATGGCGTAGCCTTAGAGCGCCAGTTTCGAAAACATCAGTAGTGTTAGTGATTTCTCGTAGCGCCACCGAATAGGGTGGCGCTACCTTGATGTTATTTTTTCCTTAAAATTGAATTCAAACTTTCTCTTGCCGTTAGTATTCTTATGCCCTTGGGCATGTTACTAGGAGTAACTCTAAAATGGTATTGACCTAAAAACCCTGCCCAGGCTCAGCCTCGGTGGGGTTTCTAGCTTTCGTAGTTTTCTCACTTCTCGCTAAACACAGAGAAACAGCCTCTAAGTAAGGCTGTTTCGTGTTTGATTTTTTTATCTGCATATTTCAGTATCAGTGTTGACGATTAGGCCGTCCTAAGTTGGGATACTTCTCTAAGAATGCGGAATAGTGTAATCTGTGCTCGGTGCGCCACATATGGATTTTCATCTTCTGCCAAAACTCGTAGCACCGCAATTGGTATCGTGTAACTCTCGGCAATTCGATGACGCACATCGGGGTTTGGATCCCTTGCTAGTTTCCAGATGGTTTTAATTGAGGTGTTGATGTTCTCACCAACTGCGGCGCGTACTTGAGCGTCCTCGTGGGTGGCGAGTCGCGCCAAGGTTGTGCTGTGAGTTCTCGGATTTTCGGCAATACGTTCGAGCAATTGTAGATTCGCATTGCGTGTGAGGTGTTCCAGCACTGGTGGTGGCGTGTTTGGATTAATTGCAAGTAACCAACGAATCTTAGCTGCTTCTAGAGCTGCCTGAGTATTTAACTGTCGTTCGCCAGTCTGTTTCTTCGTTTTTGACACGCCTGCTTCCGGTTGATAATCGCTTTCGCGGTTGCACAGTAACACTTTGAGCGCCTCCTTGATCTGCTTATCTGGTTGGTCCCAGTGAAATGAGTAGAGAAATGAAAGGTCGTACTCTTCACTAGACTTGCTCTCACCTCGTTTGACCGTTTTAAATAGATCGGTGAGAGCTGCGCCAGCGAGCTGGCTGGTAAGGTTTGGAAGCGATTTAATTCCCTGAACATCAGGGTGCTTTTTCTTCATCCTGATTAAGTTCCTGTGTTAGCACGGTAGAGGTGCCTATCTCTATTATTCACGTCACAACACCTTCGTGTTTGCAGGATTCCCTATATATCAGTATAGGTTTTGCTAGGTTTCCCCTCATTTTGTAGCAAAAAGCGGACTTGGCAGTACCATAAGTCCGCTTTGAGAGACGTTGTTAGCTTCTTACAACTGTGGTTTTGCCAATGTTCTTAACAGACTTTGGCGATGCGGGTCAGTGTTTGAATGAAGCGCCTGAAGCCTCGATTAGCTGCTCCGCGGGCAGTACTGGTAATGGAAATAACGTTTGTTTCAGCCGTCTTCCTTCCTTTGCGAATTAGGCAGAGAGTGCGTTCCGCTCGGCAGGAGATGTATGGATTGTCGTCTTCGCTCAAGAGAGTCAGCACTGCAATTGGAAGATTGGCATTTTCGGCCATAGAAAAACGCAGGTCTGCATCGTCATTTCGAGCCATTTCTAGAAGGGTGCAAAGGGAGGTGCTGCGATTTTCGGCCACAGCCAATTTTATTTCTAGCTTCGAACTCTTGCTTAAAATGGCTAGTGTAGAAACTGGTGTGAGATTGTTGGCTGCAATGTACTCTTCGCTAAGCTGCCGTTTGCAGGTGGATTTTTCAGTAGTGGTAATTAGATATGAATTCATTGTGAGATCCTCACATAGTGGTGATTGTTTGAGGGGGACGATTTGCAATTGATTAGGGTGCTGGGGATGAAAGTGCAATGGATGAAAGTGCAATGAATTTATCCTGATTGCTGAATTGCCACAAGCTATCTATACACACGGGCTAATTTTTCGACAAAAGTATTTCCGTGCTCAATTTAGTTAGGTTATGTCTGGCAATTAATTGCTGCCAATTTTCAGGAGAGTCGACTTGAAGTGAGTGTCAGTTTGTCTATCCCAGATATCTATATAGACTTGGCTGGGGGCGGCAGCTCCGCTTTCGATTGCAAACCAAAGGTTTTTCAGTTGTTCTTGATTGCTGATTGTGCCAAATGTTTGCAGAGGATTGCCATCTTGGTCTTTGATGTAAACCCAGGCGCGCGAACTATTGAGATGCTCTCCTAAAGGTTTGAGGTACGTCGCTGGCTGAAAAAGGCTGCTGCCAAAAGCTTTATAGTTTTCAACGGAAATCATATAGCGCAGCATCCCATCGCCATCGAGGTTAATCGGTGTGGTCTTTGCCAGAGTGACTTGCGGAACTAAGTTTGATAGGTTGAGTTCGGGTGGGGCTAGTGAGTCGGCGCTATTCTCTGAATCGCCAGCTAGCGCTTGCGTTTCAAGGAAAAGAGTCAGTGCAAATGCAGTGGAAATTAGTGCGGCAATTCCACAGATTTTTACTCTAGAGCCTTTATTCACGAAGCTTTCCTCTTTTGTATTCTGGGGTTTACAGCTGAAATTTATTGGTAAACCCGTCTAGGCAAGAGGCTCGCTTGGATCTACTGTAGAGATATAGATACAAGCAAAAGCTAAACTGGTCCAGTTCCCGTTCATTTCGCTTTCGTGTCGCGCTCATTGCTCGCACTATTATAGGTGTAGCTTTGGTTGAGATTCAAACCGCTTTAGGCGTTGTCTGCATACTAACTGCTACTAGTTCGCGTTACGG
The DNA here is from genome assembly GCA_018062085.1 of bacterium. Taxonomy (GTDB): domain Bacteria; phylum Cyanobacteriota; class Vampirovibrionia; order Obscuribacterales; family Obscuribacteraceae. The sequence goes on from JAGOSY010000007.1 coordinate 29,259, forward strand.
GCCCGTCGTTTAGGGCATTCGTTTGGAAGTCTTGGGCATCCCGTTGTAACCACTCCAATGAGGCTCAGATGTCCCCAAAAGATAGTTCAGCATCAAACTGCGACAAAGAGCTGAAAGGACGGCAATGGATGGCCGTCAATGACCCAGATACCCCAACTCAAGATCTCGAAATAATTGTCAGTACTGGTTGCCGCGGTTTGGTGAGGCGTGCGGCCGAGCACCCTCGTGTATCAGTTGAACTCTTGACTGTTCTTTCTGCCCATGTAGACCCTGAGATTCGCGCTGCAGTCGTTGACAATCATCAAACGTCAACTGATTTACACTGGAAACTGGCTCAGGACAGTTGCGATGATGTGCGTTACGCCGTGGCGGAGAGCTATATGGTCAATACAGAAGTATTGAGTTCGCTGCTTGAAGATTCCAACCCTTATATTTGCGACAGAGCCCGTACCACCTTGAAAAAACGCAATGTCCAAATCTGCCATTTCTCTGACTTTGCCGAGGAGGCTTCTGGTGGTGAGGGTGATAGTCAGTCGAGTAGTCAAGCTAGTGCTTGAGCAGCTTTATGCAGGAACTTGAATGCTGGTAAGTCTGTGTTGGTCTACAGGCCATACTTAAGGGCGGTTGGGGGCGAAGTAGCCTTTCTCAGCCGGAACTCTGGCTAGAACGACTATAATGGTAGCTGTCAATGGAAATCCCTCAATGGTTTGAGTGCTTATTGATTGGGCATGAGAAGTCTAGCGGGTACCGCTGTATTGTTGAGTGGCTGAAGTTATGGCCGAACCTGAATCTGGCAAGCAATCACTTAGTTTTAGTTTTGATTCATTAGCTGACGAACTGGAGGGCAAAGAGACTTCTAGTGGTGCTGCTAAGAATCTAGCCGATAATTTGTTTGATGTTGTCTACGGCAGTCGTCCTGCTTCTGTACAGAGTGAGGAGCAATCAGACTTCTCTTTGTTTGGTCGCCGACTGGCCCAAGATGTTCGCGTAGATTTTGGCGATGGTGCGGGGAAAATTCATCACCTAAACGGCGATTTGACTGTTTTTGGTGCCAATAGTTCGTTTACCCAAACCACCGACCAGGGCGGTTTTTTTAGAGTTGGTCCCAGTGCAGACAGTCAGGTGATTTTTCATTTTCGCCTTGATGGTGAAATTGACATCATTGGTCCAAACTTTGATGATACCTTGCACTTGAGCACAGCTGATCTGTCTATGAAAACATGGCGCAATCAGGCTGGAACCATAGAAATAGCTCTTGAGTTAAGCACTGGCAAGACTAAGGTTAAAGTACTCAATCAAGCGTTATCCTTGTGAGCACTACAATTAGGGCAGAGGCCGCTACATTTGGCCGCTAGTCTCTATCTGAAAGGATGTAACCGTGCCGTCTTCCACGTCATAGTAGATGCTAATTGGATGGCAGCAGACCTCGCAATCTTCAACATATGTTTGTCCGCCGCCGGTTAGATCAAGTAACATGGAGATCTCCTCCCAACAGTATGGACAGGTAAAAAAGTGCTCTTCAAGCATGGCTGACTATGGGTTCAAATGAAGAAAGCACTTTTTGCTTACTGGCGTGCGTAGTCTTGTGCATTCCTTCTCTGTGCACTCTTCTGGTCCAGATTCTGGACCCAGGGCACGCCAGAGTAGTTGTCTATGTTTGGTGATTTGCTTCCGAGATGTTTCTGCAAGTGATGAGGCCGCCTCACTTTTGAGAAAAGCAGCAAGTGCCTTTTGCCCGCGGCTAATTAGAAAGACACCGTCTCCGCGCTTGCCTGACCCATAAGAGAGATATATATATGGATTAGTCTCTTCGATTTTCTTTTCGAATATCTCGAAGTTTTGATTCTTTGAAGGTTGGCCATAGTGGTCTCTAAAGCCCAGCAATAGCGGCTCAAGTTCAGTTCTATTCTTTTGTTTGTCGACAATCATCAGAGCGTAATCGGCCCCATCATGTATATTTGGCAGCTTGCTGAGCCGGGGGCTTAGGCAGGCGTTGCCGCAAACCATCCAGCCAGGCAAAGAACCGTACATGTAACTGGCGTTATCACCGTCATACTGCGTCATAAGCAGGCAAAATTCTGCAGGCAGTTCAATCGATTCAAGCACATTTATGGCGGCTAATTCGGGGGAAAACAACCAGTGGTGCTTGCTGCTGTCGCCTTCTTCTAAATGCAATTCGAATTGCCAATCTTTGAGACTAAGCCAGTCGTCGATTGAAGGTAAGCTCATGAGCCCTCGCGGCGAGAGAGAGGTGTGTATTGACGGCTATGTAGTTCCGATTCGGGCGTGCAAGTCTTGTTAGCCAACACTGGAAGGATGCTCTGGTTGATAGCCTTCAGCCGTATCTTTGCCGTGAGTGGTAACGTATAGCAAATCTTGGTCGTAGGGAGTGGCTCCGAGTAAAGTCTGCTCTATAAGCCAACCTAAGGCTTTGTCCACAGCCTGTTTTACTTCCTTTTGAAAGTCTGGATGATAATCTGAGGCTAGATGTTCTGCTACTTCCTGTCTCTTGTTAGGTTCGTTAGTTAGATGCAGTACATGCAAGATATGATGACCGAGGGTTTCGGGCTTTAGGGCAATCACTTTTTTAGGATCTGGATAAGACTCTTTGAGTGATTTCTTGAGTGTTTTTTTTTCTGGGTCCACGATTTTTGCCTCCTGAGCTAGTCTGCTTTAACCATTTTAGTTGGGGTTATGCCCAGCAAAGCCAATTTGCGCTTAAGCTCGGGCATTGCTTGCCGGGCTGCTTCTATGCCACTAATCAGGCCGCGGTTGCCGTCTTTACTGTTGCGTGATATGAGCGAAATACCGTCTGTGTTGGGGTGAATAGTTATGTCGGCTGTTTCATTGGCCTTCTTGTCAATGTTGTAGAGCTGAATTTTTAGAGCTTGCTTGCTGACTGAACCAGCTTTCCTGAAGGTTTTTAAGGGTACTTCTCGTAGGTGTTCGTCGATGTTGACGGCAATGATGAAATCAGCACCCATTTCTCTTACATGATTGACAGGAAGGTTGTTTATTAAGCCACCATCGCAGTAAAGGTGATCGCCGATTTCTACGGGTTTTCTCAAGCCTGGAACGGCGGTACTAGCCTGCATGGCCGTGCCCAAATCGCCTGAGGTCAAGCGATGACTGTTGCCGTCGACCAAGTCTGTTACTACGGCAGCAAAAGGAATTGATAGCTTGCTGATTTCGGTGTTTTCTCCTGCCAATTTGTTGGCATAGTTGCGGAATTTGACTCCTCTGTAAAGGCCATCGTAAGGGTGGTAGCCAACAAGTCTAGGCATAAACATAATCGGAGCAACTGCCAGACGTACTCCAAGGCCAACGGTCATAAAGTTTTTCATTAACTCAGAATCGTCAAACTTGACAGCGAGATCATCGACTGAATAGCCGGCTGCGTAGAGGCCACCAACTACAGAGCCGATGCTGGTTCCGGCAATCATATCGATTGGTATGCCTTCTTCGAGCAGTACTTTCATTACGCCTACGTGGGCTGCACCACGGGCGCCACCACCGCCGAGCGCCAGGCCTACACGAGGACGTTTTTTCTTTGTTGTTACTACTTCTTCGTCAGTGTGAGTTGAATTTAGTGTTGTCGCCGTAGTAGTTCTAACTTCGGTCTCTACAACTGAATTTTTATCGCTAGCAGATGTCGTGACGTTTGAATTTGTCGGTTCAACACTCTTGTCAGGAAGAGCTAAAGCAATCTGAGTAGAGCTTAAGGAAAATGTGAGAGCGCAGATACCTGCAAATAATGACGCTGCCTTCATGACTCTGAAGTCCCCCGGAAACACTTATACAAGACCGATCTATTCTAGCAGCCGCAGTTGTTTCAAACCCTTGGCAAAAACTAACTCTTTGAAAGTAGCCTAATTTAAGTGAAGTAATCTTGGAAACTAATATGTCGCTCGATATTCGTCAAATCGAGGAACCAGTGCTAGATGCTGCTAAGGCTGCAGGACGATGCGTCGGTAAAGTGCGGTGACGCATTTGTTGTTTCTGGCAACGATGGTAGCCATAAGTCGTTACATGGACACTTCAATAGATCTCAAATCAGATTTGTCGTAGACTTGGTTATAGGGAATAGATACCCGAGTTTCATCACGAAAGCAGCTCATGATTTCATTTAAGCTAAATGGAGTGCCAACTCTATTCATAAAGGGTTTCACTTCTGGCGATATAGAGACAATGCTGAACTTCGCCCGAGAGGCGAATGCTCACAATCGTACTGCCAACACTACAATTCTCTTTATTGATACGCCAATTACAGCTCCGACCGTCGAAGCTGTACATAAGCTCAAAGATGAGGGTTTTCGCGTTGTATTTCGCGATCATCACGGTATTGACGGTGAGCCAACCAATGACCGCGATCGGCAGGTCTTTATGGCTAGTGCTAAGTTAGAGCTGCTCCTTGGGGCCGATTGCACAATAACCGTTCGCAGAGAACATCCAGCTTGTTCTACGCTTGTTTCTGTTGGTGAGTTTGCCGACGCCCTGGCGGTGATTGCCGATCCCGATCCTGATGGCTTGACCGCTGCCATGAAGGCCGTAGGAATTTATTACCCGGAATTAGATCAAGATGCCGCGTTGCTCGATGGAGAGCCGTCAATGCAAGTAACTGGCTCGCCGCTTTCTGCCTTGCTGGCAAAGGGCGTGGCCACTCTGCCGCCATATGATCCCTCTCGCCCGCGCGAAAGAGAAAAAGCCTTGGAGCAATTGTTTATTCGTTGGGTTGCTGCCGTCAAGGGCGATGCGCGTGCGGCCGCTAGCCTTGAGGCTGGGGTTGAAGCGTATGATCAAGCAGTCAATGTCGCTCATGAGCTAGCGCCGACGGCGAGGGAAGTAGCACCAGGTGTGATGCTAGTTGATACCATTGAGTCTGATTTGTATGATCCGGGAACCTTGATGTCCTTGCTGGAAAAACGCACAGGTTGCCGGGTTACTGTTTTCCGTAAAGACAAAGGGCCAATTGCTGCCTTGCATGGTATTCAGTACAGTCTAGCTGTCTCAAAAGCATTTCAATCTCAGGTCAATTTACAGAATGTTTTACCTCCCCATACCAAATCTGATCCAAAGCTTGGCGTGATAAGCAACGTATCATTTCTATTGCATGTATCTGATTTGGTATGGCATGAGCAAGTGCTGCCGGCGTTGCAGAGTCTTTGACGGCGAACACTTGTTATTACCTGTTTTCTTTGTTGATAGTTTCTTTGTTGAGAGTTCCTGCCCTGCGCCGAGGTTGTTAAATGAAGATTAGTAGACTGTCGCTGTCGATACTAGGTTCTGCCTTTATTGCTTTTGCTTTCGCTAATTCTGCTCTAGCTCAGAATCATTCTTTAGCTCAGGCTCAACCATCAGGGGGATATCCCGGTGAGCAGGGACAGCCTGCTTATGGCCAGCCCGCCACGCAAGCGGCAGCTCCATATGCCTCAGAAAGGGCCGTGCGAGCCCCTCAAGCTTCCCTACCGATTGCGGCTGGAATAATTGTTACTACGACACTCAATGTCGATGGCTATCGCATTCGTGAGTACAAAGGCATCGTTCGTGGTGCTATGGTGCGCGAACCTACAATCGGTCAGAATTTCAAAGCGGGTTTTCAGGGAATGTTTGGTGGCAAGATTGGTGCTTACGTAACCATGTGCGAGCAGGGAAGGCAGCAGTCCTATGACACTATGGTCGCTAAGGCTCAAGCTCTGGGAGCCAACGCAATTGTTGGGGTGCAATACGATAGCAATTCGTTTAGTACTGATTCTAATCAGTTTGCTACTGAAGTCGTCTGCTATGGCACTGCGGTGGTGATCGAGCCAGCGCGTTAAATCACGATGCTTTAGGCTATCTAGGAATTAGTCCGCCTCCAGGAGTTTCTTTGTCGGGTGGTATTTTTTCGAGAAAAGCAACAATGCCTTTGTGGTCGGCGTCTGGATGATTGAACTGCACTGCGTCACGAGCTATTTCGAGTGCGTCTGCTGTTTTCGCTCCGCGCGAGACGATTAGTTTGACCATTTGCAAGTCACCGATGACGGTGGCATTGTCTAAAATTGTCAGATAGTTGTCGTCCATATGATCAAGATCATAACCAGACATAAGTAGGTCTTTTAGTGCTTTGATGTCGCGAGTGCGCATAATTCTTTCAACTTCAGTTTCGTCCGGGCCTTCTTTGAAAAGTGGTTCTGGAGCTGGGTCTTTGAGGTTAAACAAAAACTGGTCAAAGCTGTCGGCCACTGGCAGTATTTTGTCTGCCAGATCTTGGTTGTCGGTGGCGCTTGAAGCATTGGCGAGGGAATGGTCCCAAAAGTAAACATGCCCATGATCTTGCTGACGAATGGAGATACAGATTAGATTGCCGATTGAATCGTAGGCAATTGGTAGTAGACCTTGAGGCAACCTCAATTTGTGTGTCTCAAGGTAGTGACGTAAATCGTGATCGGTGCCATTTAAGCCGAGAATATAGCGACAGTCAGAACCTTTGTCTGAGTCTTTGAAGTTAAACAAATTGGGCTCTGGGCAAGCGCCATTGAACTGCAGCAAAAATTCTCTGTAAGGAGCTGGCACTGGGGCGCCGAGTTCACGTTCAAAGTCGACGAGGTTGTCCTCGGTCGCCGGTTCACAAGTGTCGTATAAAGTTGGGCCTAGCATCTTTCTCGTTTTTGGGTAAAGGGAACAGCTCTAATTATGCAATGAGGCTGGTTCGGTTGAAGAATAATTCGCTCATAATCAGGTTGTAAATATAGTAAAGTCTTTTGCGAAATCAAGGTTAGACGAGGATTGATTGCATGACTGTCCAGAATGTTTCTGCAACTTTAGCAGCCGCTCTGTCGCTGAGTATAGCTGTAGTGAATGTCTGTTGTCCTGCTGTGGCAAAGTCGGTAGAGAGCGGTGCAAAGTCGAAAATGAAGGACGGTCTTGGCAAGCCTGGCAAAAAGACAAAGCAACTCAAAGAGACCTTTGTCTCCGATGCTAGCGGGACTTCTGAGGCTGCCCTTAAGAGTCGATTGCAGCAGTTGACTGTAGCCCTAGCCAGCAGTGATGCCAAGGCTCTGTCAGCACTCTGGCTAGAAGATGGCACCTACAGCAATGAGAACGGCCAGCAATGGAGAGGCCGTGCTGCATTAGAAAAGCGCTTTACTGCTGTTTTCGCCAGCGAGGGACGTCTCTTACTTGATTTTGTCCCTGTTACAGTTCGGCAGTTGGCAGGTAATGTGGCTACTGTTGACGGTTTCGTCAAGTTTAAAGACGAACCTAGTGGTTCGCCTGATACTCGTTTCTCTATGGTTTTTCAAAAGCAGGCCAACGGCAGTTGGCTAATTGTTTCGGCCAGCGAAACTGCATATGTCGGCAGAGAGAATCTCGACCGTCTCAAGTCCCTCGCTTGGCTTATTGGTGAGTGGGTGGTCGAAAAAGATGGCTCGTCTATGGTAGTGAAGAGCGAGTGGGCAGCCAACAAGAAATTTATACATTTGCGGTACATGCTCAAGAAAGCCGGCGGCGAAGAGCTCGATAGCCAGCAGATTATTGGTTTTGATCCTCGTCGCGATCAGATTGTTTCATGGACTTTCGATTCGCGTGGTGGTTTTGGCTTCGGCGTTTGGTCAAGGCGCGACAATCAATGGCTCGTTGATTCTGAGGGCGTCGATCCGGAAGGCCGTTCAACGTCAGCAACTAATATCATTGCCAATCAAACGGCTAAGAGTTTTTCTTGGCAGTCAGTCAATCGCAGTGTTGAGGGAGAGCCTTTCTCTGACACAGCCGCACTCACAATTATTAGAAGGTAGATTTAAATGAAGATTAAAGCGATATTTCTTTTAGCTCTTACCATCAATGCATTCGTGATCGTCCCGGTCAGTGCCCGGGGCTTCGGTGGTGGGTACCGTGGTGGCGGTATTAGTCGAGGGGGATTTGATAGAGGCTTCAGTGGTGGTGGTTTCAATAGAGGTGGATTTGATAGAGGGGGATTTGATAGAGGCTTCAGCGGCGGAGGCTTAAATGGTGCTGGATTTGATCGCGGTTTCGCCAATCACGGCACCGGTCCAGTAATTAGCGGGCGCCCCGCCGGTGGTGCTGGCCATTTGCCTACCGATGGAGGACTGTCGGGCTTTGCTGGCAATCGCGCCAATTTGCCCCATAATCCTCAGAATATTGGTTCTGGCAATTTGAATGCTCAAGGTAAAAATATTCGCAATTCATTCGACAATAACACCTTTAACCAAAATAACGTCAACGTCAATCGCTATGGTGGTGGTTACCACAATTACAACGGATATCATGGTTACGGCTATGGTGGATATCATGGTTATGGCTATCATGGCTGGGGCGGCTACCCTGGCGCTTGGTGCGCTCCGGGTTGGTCCGAAGCTTCGGCTTGGACTTTTATGGGGGTTTCGACGCTGACATCATTTTTGGGCATGGGCATGATGGGCGCAGCGCTATCGGGCGGGGGCGGTAGTAAAAACAGTGGTAATACTACAAACAATATTACCTATGAAGGCGATAACGTTTATATGAATGGTCAGCCCGTTGGTACTTCGCAGCAGTACTATCAACAGGCCCAGCAGCTCGCTTCTGCTGCCACTGCTCCGCAAGATTACTCATCCCAGTACGTTCAGCAATATAACAATCCTGACTCAGAACCGGGGGATACATCGGCTGCAGCAGTTGATCCTAATGAGCAGTGGCAGGCTCTAGGTGTATTTGCCTTAGCGGAGCCAGGGCAGAAAGATTCAAATATGCTACTGCAATTGGCCATTAATCAAAAAGGCATACTACGTGGCAATTACACAAACCAGCTAACTAACGAGAATTCTCAGATATATGGAGCGCTCGATAAGAAAACCCAACGTATCTCTTGGACAATCGGCACTAACAACAGCACTGTATTCGATACGAGCTTAGCCGATCTGGTTAATGATAATAGCCAGGTGCTAGTTCACTACGGTCCTAGTAATACTAGAACCATGGCTTTGATAAGGTTGCCAGCACCGTCGTCTTCAGATACAGGGGCTGCTCAAAGTTAGCTTCAAGCTATCGCTGCCAGCGTTTTTGTTGTGCTTTGCGTCTATGCTTGGCAGCTCTTCGTCTTTCGTGGGCGGCGTGTCGAGAATGTAAGTGGGCTGTCAAACCATGGCCTTGTCTTGAGCTCTGGTTGGCGCGGTGTTGGGCTTGATTGGCGTCCCGTGAGTCTTCGGCCGCTCGATTGCTTTCACGTTGGGCGTCACGCCAATCTGCATATGATGGCAAGCTGCTAAGTGAGATACCACAGGCCAGTACCACTGCTAGGCTAAGTAGAGAGAGCGATTTCATAGTTCTTCCTTTTGAGATCATGTTGAGGTCTTGTCGGGGTCTTGCTAAGGACAGGTCAGTGATAAGAAAGTTCCACTTCACTTCCAAAAACTTTCGAGTCATCTATAATTAGATGACGAATGAGGGGATCCCGATGCGCAGTTTTTGGCGACTTACAGTTAGTTCATTGCTTACCGTTAGTTCATTACTTACCGTTGCGACAATGTCGGCGTGCAATAAGCCAGCGACTGGTCCTGTCGGTAAGTGGGGTTATATCAATAAGGCTGGCATTTTTATCATTAAACCTCAATTTGACGAGGCATCTGAATTCACTAAAGATGGGGCGATAGTTAAGCAAGAGAAGCGGATGATGCGTTTGCAGGCTGAGCCGCCGGGCGAGTCTAATGCTCCGGTTGGGCCAAATGACAAACCAGAACTTGCTCCTTTGACTACTTTTCAGTGTGCCGAAGCCGGTGAGAAGAAGTACAAAATTATGGATGGTACAACCGTAGTTTTTGATCCTACTTCCAAGGCTGAAGCTCCTCAAGTGTTGGCTGACGGTGGATTGATGTGTGCCCGCTTTGACAATCAATACGCCTTTATTGATAAAACTGGCAGCCTTGGTATCCCGAGGCTGTTTACTGAAGCCAAGCCCTTTGTTAGTGGCCGAGCCGCTGTCAAAGAAAATGGTAAGTGGGGTTTCATCAACAAAAAAGGCGTTTTTGTTGTTCCGCCGAAATTCTTAGATGCTGGTTCCTTTTTCGAAGGCTTGGCGCCGGTAAAGGCTATAGTGGATGAAGCCGCTAAGTAATTCTTCTTATAGGCCGCTACTTTGTCAAAGTTCTTTATTCATGCTGCCTTAGTATTTTTCTTGCTCGGTTTGACTGCCTGCAGCCAAACTGCGGTGACTCAAAGGCATACCATCAGCGCTTCTGTAGCTGTTCCAGTAACCGATTCAGTGATTCGCCGCCTGACTGAGATTACATCTAGCATCGATATTATTGCTGCGGGAGAGTTTAGTCCGGGCAATTATCAAATCAACAACATGTTGGTCACCATTCAGCCTAATACAAGTTTCCATTTGAAGCTTTCGTTGCCAATAACAGATCCATCGTCACTCTCTACAAAGTTTGCTACTGGCTCATTTGAGAGCACTCAGCCCCTTGCTGTGAATGGAATTCCAGTGCCGAAAGCAATTGATTTGACTGAAGGAAAAGTCAGTGCTGAGATTGACTTCGTGCGCACTATTTCTGCCTTTCTTGTGGGCCTGTTACAGGCTAGCGAAGAAAGTGGAGATCTACGAGCGATGATAGATTCTATGCAGATAGAGAAGGCTGTACTTTCGCTACGTCCTGGCTCTGTTCTAAAAATGGCTGAGCGCGAAATTGGCATTGGGCCTCAGTCTAGTTTCAATCTTGAGAATGTTGTAGTCGATCGCGATCTCAACTATCGAGGGCAATGCACCCTTAATTTAAATTTTGCCAAAGGCTGTCGCTGGATAGGGAAGAAGGTAAACTGCGAGTTTGATGGTGGAGTCGCCACCTTACATATGGTGGCTGCCAAAGAAGACGATGAGTTGATCTTGTCTCTTGATAAAGACCAGCCTGGTCTACAGAAGCTGACACTGCTTCCTTGTACTTTTAGGTTTGGTAAGAATAAGCGCTCAGTTGCAGCCAGTCGCTCTGTTGGAATCAGCGTGCGCGACTTGAGTTGGCGGCACGGACAAGGTGATGCTTATTCTAGTTTGCGCCTGCTTGGCTTGATGGATTTGAAGAATACAAATCTAGATTTGAAGACAGATAGGCATGAAACAGTTGCCGTGTTTCCCGATTCGGTTCATGCCAATCTAGAAATTACAGAAGATGAGAAAGGCAAAGCTACTCACTTTGCCACCACCGGCTTAGCCAGGGCTGCCCAAGGCAAGATCACGATTGCTAAGAAAGCGACAAAGCTAGTTTTGCATTTAGCAGAAGCGGTTATTGGTCCTGTTTCGTTTGATAAGACCGGTACGCTGCAGTTCATTCTTGAGAATGGCTCTGCTCGATTGAATAGACTTGAATGGCAAGGTAACAAAAGTAGATTTTCTCTTGTCACTACTGGTAGTTCTACTTTATCGGTACCCGATGGCATGTTGATTGAGACTGCCGACGGCGCTGGTACACGTCTGGTAATGCCCATTGCCGTTCGTCTTGGAGAAGCCACTCTCAAGGGGGCTGGTGGTGATATTAGGCTTACTAATCTAACTGGTGAGCTGAATGTCGAGGTTGACCATGAGGTACAAATTAGCAGCAAGCTTGATTTTTCTATTCCTGATTCTAAGCTCTTTTCTAATCAACAAGCCGATGTAAAAGTGCGTGGACTCGACCTGCTTTCTTCGCAAGGAAAGACTGTTCTAAGCCTGCGTAATTGCTCGGTGGTGGTGCCAGAGCAGGCGATTATCGACGCTGTTCTCAAACATCTACCTACTCATTTCGACTTTGATTTGAATAAACAATTGACTGAGAATAAGAAGTGGCGTTACAAAAATGCTGTTGCTCGCCGGGTCGTGGTTGATAATTTCAAAGTTACCGAGATCAGTGCTGCACCGCCTGATTTGTTTAATTTTGAAGCTGAGGCAGATGCTAAGCTCGATGGTACCATCGAAAAGACAGCTCTAATTGGTGGCGGTTCTTCTAAGAGCAAAGAGTCTGAATCGGTGTTAGCCGATCAGCCTGAGGCAGAAGTTACGCCTTCGAAGTGGGAGACTAAGCCCTGGAATTTGAGTGGCCATGTCGAAGGTTCTGGCAAAGTAAAGTATCGCTTTAAGCCAAGTGGTAAGGGGTTGAAGAGCCAATTGGTTTACGATCTTGATCTTGAGGTACCGCTTACTGGGGATATTAACCTCGATTGGAGTGAGGTTGCCGGTGGTATTCTCAAATTTGCTGAGCGTCGTGTAATTGTTAGCCATCTGCGCAAAGTCACTGTACCCATTAAGTATCAGGGGCAAATAGAATTGTTTGCCAAACGTGACTCATTATCTCGTAACCTAAATATAACGAAGCTTGCTGTAAAGCCTGTTAATAGCGATATGAAGATTGATTTTTCTGCACAAGGAAATTTCTAAGTGTTTAGACAGTCAATCAAAGCTATTAGATTATCGCTGCTTTGATCAGTCTCTTGTTCGCCACCAGTGACCCAATTGCTTCGCCTAAGATTGGCATGCGCGGTGAGTCTTCGTGCTCTTTTACTGCCTCTGCGCTTTCGTATAATTCTGTCAACCAGATGCAGTCAGCGATTAGTGAGCCATCGCTATCAATTGCTTGAAGAACTTCAAAACGCAAGCAACCTTTTTCTTCTTTCAAGCTGCGCTCAGCATGGGCGCGGATTAGTTTTTCAAATTGAGCTTGCTTACCTGGTTCTAGTTGAAATTCGACAATAATGGCAATCTGCGACATGATCACTCCTCGTGTTGATGTTAAATTATAGTCTAAATCTCCGTGTCTTCATTGAGGCTCTGTTGGCAAAGCCGCTCGGCGTGCTCAATCTCTGTCACCTGTGCCGCTAGTTGCTCGTCGGCCTTGTGGCTTTCTTCGAGACTTTGACTTTCTTTGTTTAGTGCTCGCTCTGCCGCAGATTTAATGTCGCTTAGAGAAACCTCGACTTGAGCCTTGAAATTGACTAAAAACTCGCGGGTGGTTATTGTGATTCGCTCTTGAAAGTCGGCTCTCAACCGCCCTGAATTTCGGCTAAGTTCTGCGCTGGCAGCCTTTAAGAAACGACTGTGAATTATAGGTTTGGCTAACACTGAAGGTAGCATCAGGGGCAGAGATTCAACGGCTAAAGTAAATGGGTCATCTACGGCGTAGCGATTCAACGGCTAAAGTAAATGGGTCATCTACGGCGTAGCGATGTCGGCTATCGTTGGTTAGGGCTTCTACTTCAAAATATGCTGCGGCGGAGATACCGAGATGTTCTTTGCTGACGATGCTAATCTGCTCGACAATGAAATTGGCTCGATCGGCAAATCGGGCCGTGATCTTTTTGAAGTTTGCTGCCACTGTCGTTTCTTCAACGGTTCTCCATTGATCAAAAATGCTTTGCATTTGTGCCAAGAGATGATGATGCAGAGCCTGTATCAAAGCAGCTTTGTTGAGATCCTTATTGATAAGGTATGCTCTTTCAATCTCCGCCACCAGGGCGTTTCTCTGTTCGTCTACAAATTTATTTAGGTCGTTTTCTATCTCGCGCACTAAATTTGCAGTCTCGCCTTTAATGATATATTCAGCGTCAGATTGCTCTTGTTTGATTTTTTCAGCAGCTCGCTCAAAGTTCTTTATTGACTGTCTCAGCTGCTCAAGCGGTTGCTTCCTGCTGTGTTGTTCTAGCTGCAACAGCTGTCTTAGACTAGTAATTTCTTTACTGAGACGTAGGGCTGATGAGGCAATAAGAGCCTGGGCCTTGCCGACACTAAGAAAATTGAGTATCTCATGTTCAAGTAAATCAAAGCCATCATCAGTTGTTTCTGCAATATTTTTCAAGCGTCGATTTAGGGCTAGTTTAGCTGAGATTGGATAAATTACTAGCTCCTCTTTGCTTTGCCCGTTAATGGTTTGTTTGAGGAAATTGAGAGACTGTGCCAGTTCCTCAGTACTTAAATGATCAATTTTGTTTTGCACTAAAAATGTTTTCGGGGCAAATTGGTGAACATCTTTGAGGAAGGCCAATTCAAGATGGCTAGCTGGTTGATCGGCGCTAAATAAAAAGATTGCTGCGTCAATTTCAGGTAAATAGTCGTAGGTTGTTGTCGTGTTGTGTTGAAAAGCCGAGCCGATTCCGGGCGTATCTATTAAACGCACACCGTCCTTGAGTATAGCTGAGGGGTGTTCTATTTCTACGTTTGAAACTAATTTGCTGTTGTTGGGGTTGCCACTTTCAGTGACATAGTTGACCAGCTCTTCTTTTGTGACTTCGCTAGATTGGTTATTTTGGAATTTTACTTTAACTTTGATTTCACTACCGTAGGCGATGGTGGTGGCAATTGATGTAAGGGGAATTACTGCCATTGGCAGCAGGTTGTCACCGAGTAGAGCATTTACTAATGTTGACTTGCCACGCTTAAATTCACCCACCACTGCAAGGTTGAAAGTAGAGCCTTCAACTTTCTGGCGAAACATATTGATGCGCCTGGCTAAACCTTGATCTTTTCGCTCTTCTGCTAGCTCTCCTAAGATACCAGCAGCTTCTAAGATCAACCCTTTTGATGATTTGAAATTGTCTAGTGAATTGAGCATAAATAGCCTTGATACTAGACGTTGCTTAGAAGGGCAATGAGCTTTGCTACGGCTTCGCTCGCTGCTACTTCTTCAATTGTGCGCCCTTTGCGTGTTAGTAATTCGACTTTACCATCTACTAATTTTTTTCCTACTGTCAGTCTGTAAGGAATGCCAATTAGTTCACTTTCGGCAAACTTGACGCCTGCTCTTTCGCTACGATCGTCAAGCAGCACGTCAATCTTGTGAGCGATAAGCTTGTTATAGACATCCTCAGCATATTCTAATACGGCACTGTCGCTGGTATCAGTTGGTGTAACTACTACTTGAAATGGCGCAATTGCGGGGTGCCAAATTATGCCTTTATCGTCATGGGATGATTCAACGCAGGCGGCCATTAGCCGCTCGACACCGATGCCGTAACTGCCCATTACAAGAGGACAGCGCTCGCCATTGTCATCGAGAACATTGGCCCCCATACTCTGAGAGTATTTCAAGCCGAGTTTGAAAATATGACCTATTTCTAGTCCTTTGCTGTATTTTAGATGTCCATCACAGTTGGGGCAGCCTTCTCCTTCTTTGACGACTCTGAGGTCGGCAAATTTATTGACTTGCATGTCTCGTGCAATTGAAACATGGCGGTAATGGAAGTCATCGGTGTTGGCACCGGTTACCATTGCACTGGCATGTTCTAATACCGAATCGGCGATCACTTCACTGATAAGGGGCTGGTCATTGCTGTTGAGTGCAACGGCTCCAAGTGAGCCTGGGTGGGCGCCAAGAGCTTTGAAGATTTCGTCTTCGCTGGCCGGTCTGAGATCTGCTGTGTAGCAAACCTCTGCTAATTTGCTCAAGTTAAGTTCGTGGTCGCCTCTTAACAAGAACAGTTTGAGACTTCCAGCAGCACTATATACAAGGGTTTTAATTTGTTTGTCGGCAGCAGCGCCGCCTTCGAATTGGGCTAGATCGTCGATGGTGCGAACTCCAGGAGTGGCAAACTTTTCAAGGGTTTTGGTTTCGCGCGACTGTGAGCAATTGATAGGCTTGGCTATAGCCTTTTCTAAATTGGCTGCATAGTTGCACTCAGTGCAAGTAACTACTAAGTCTTCCCCGCTATCGGTCAGTAACATAAATTCTACCGATTGACTGCCACCCATTGCTCCCGAGCTGGCTTCTACCATCAGGTAGGGTAAGCCGACGGAACTAAAAGTGTTGCAATAGGCTTGTCTGTGCGCCTCGAATGACTGGTCGAGGCCCTCAAAGTTAAGATCGAAAGAGTATGAGTCTTTCATGGTAAATTCGCGCACTCTAAGCAAACCAGCCTTAGGTCTTAGTTCGTCGCGATACTTGGTTTGAAACTGGTACCATATTTGGGGCAGCTGCTTATATGAGCTTAGGCCATCGCGAGCCACTGCTGTGAATATTTCTTCGTGGGTGGTGCCCAATACTAGAGGCGCACCCTTTCTGTCTTTGAGTTTAAACATGATGTCGCCCATGGTCTCAAGGCGTCCTGTTTCTTGCCAAACTTCTGCTGGATGCAGGGCTGGAAGTAGAAATTCTTGAGCTGAAATGGCTGACATTTGCTGGCGAATTATATTAATAATTTTCAGTCTGACTCTATAGGCAAGAGGAAGTAGGCTGTAGATTCCAGAACCGAGGCCACGAATGAAACCGCCTCTGAGTAGTAGTCGATGGCTGGCACTTTCGGCTGCTGCAGGGTTTTCTTTGATTGTTGGAATGAATAGCTTAGACCAGCGCATGGGTACTTCCGATTGGTTATTGTTGAGAATTAATTAGAGACTAGTCGCGCTCAATAGCCTTAAGTCTGTCTGCTTTAGCCTTTTGCGGGTTGCCGAGTTTGTCTAAGAGTGCGGCACGTGATTCATAATATTTTGAAGTTGGTTGCAGCTCGATCGCCTTATCCCAATCTTTTAGTGCTTCTTTGAGCTTTCCAGCGCTGGTGAAAATACCGGCACGGTCAACATACAAAGTTTCGTCTTCTGGTTCTTTAGTGATCATGCGATTAAGTATGGCAATGCCTTCACTGGGTTTGCCTGCTTTGACATAGTACTTAGCTCTTCTAACTGGAAGAGATGGGCGGCTATCATATTTTTCTAGTACTTCTAGAGTCTTTATGGCTTGCTCGTAGCGCCCTGCGTTTTCAAGAAACGTAGCATATTCATCCATGCCTCGGGGGCCATTGGCTTGCAGGGGCATCTCTCTCTTGAAAAGCTCAAAGTCTGCTAGTGCTTCTTTGTCTAAATGCAAGTTGCTTTTGGCAATGGCCCTGTTCTTATATGATCTAAAGTCAGGGTTTCTACAGGCAAGGGCCTTGGTGCAAAATTTGATCGATTCTTGCCAGTTGCCGTCTATGCCGGCTAGTTCGCCTAGTTTTCGATAGGCCTCGCTGTAATTTGGGTCTATTGAGATTGTTTTGAGATAGCAATCTTTCGCCCGTTTATTTCCGCCATCCATAATTGCCATGTCTTGATAAACATAGCCCATGAGATACCAGGCTTGGGCATTGCCTGGTTCTTTTACCAATATTTTGTCGAGTAGACTTTTGGCCTGCTCAACTTTGCCGTGGGTTGCTAAATCTTTCGCCCTTTCAATTAGGGGGCGTTTCTTCATGGGGGCGCTAGGCTTGGCTGCTGATGCCGTCAATGGTGTTATCAACAGGATTGGCAATAGTAGGTTTATGGCTGCTAAGTAGCCATGGAAAATTAAACGAGGCTTTATCATGCCCCTGATTTTAACACTGTCTCTTTTTCATTTGCTGCCAAAGGCGGCCAGCCGTCTCTTGAACTCTAGATTGATGGCGCTTTCTTTGCGGTCGTATATTTCTTTGAGTGCTCTTTTCTTTGCTTCAAATTCTTGTTTAATCTGTGCCACTGCGTTTTCGCGAACCAGTCTGTATTCTGCATTCTTCCACTCAGCTTGGTTCGAGGGGGCAAGCTCGATCTGCTGCTCTTCTTCTAAAGTGAGCTTGTCTGCCTGAATCTTAAAATCTCTTTGATTGCGTGCTAGGGCTTCTTTTTGCGCCTTCAAGATAGTCTGCCGTTCTTCCTCTTCGTGGGCCGCCCTGGGGCTCTCTGTCTTTGGAATTTTGACTTCGAGGCTTCTTTTATTTGCTTCTTCTATTTGGCTTAAGGCCATAGTCGCATATTGGCCCGGTCTGGTATCGGCACCAGATTTAACGCAGGCACGATAAGCTTCTGCTGCTTCGTTTAAACGCTTTTGCAAGACATAGATATTGCCTAACAAGTAGAGGCTGGCGGTGTGGTTGTGATTGGCCGCCAACACTTCTTTAAGTAGTTTTTCTGCCGCCCTGTAATTTCTTTGAGAGTAGTAAGTCTCTGCTTGGCTGAAGCGTTCGTCAGCAGCCAAGGCTTGTCTGTCGTTTGCTAGCAGCAAATACAAGATAGCGAGGAGGATATGAATTGCTCGATTTCTACTTTTCACAAGGCAATTATAGCCCAAGCTAAGCCCCGTTTGGGGCTGTTTTAGCGAATTCCACAGGTTCCCGTAGTGTAAGGAAAACTTACATAAATTCACCTAGCTTCGTCAAATCTATGGCGCACCGTCGGTAGTGCGAGCCCTGTAATGCCTACTAGGGCGGCGATAGCGCGATTGTGAATTTCATGAAGAAAAATATCAGCAAATTTACCTGTGTAACAAATGCTTGTCATCACGGCGACCTGCGTCTAACCTGAGTTTTGGAGGGCTCGCCCCTCGCCCTGATCGCTTTGAGTTATTACTATTCTAGAGACAGCCAAGAATTGTTAGTGATGACTCGCTACAGCGGGAGACATCAATTATGTACGAAACTAAATCAGCCACTCTCGGTGGCAACAACAGATATAACTCGGTTAAGACAAAGCTTGTAATTACCGATGTGGACGGCACCTTAGCTTCTTTCTGGGATTATTTTGTCCCAGCCATGAGAGACTTTTTGCGAGATCTGAGCAGTCGCTCTAACAAGCCCGCTCATGAGTTGGCGCAAGACATAGGACACATTATTGAACGACGGGGCAGTCATGAGTATCCCTGGCTTCTGGAAGAGACGAGCTTTGCTTGGTCATACTTTGCCAAGGATACTGAGACGTTTACTGAAGAGTATGTCAAACCATTTTGGCAAGCTTTAGACCATAATCGCTCTAAGTATTTGCATGCTTATCCACGAGTGCTCGATACTCTATCTGAGCTAAAGAGTCGCGGTGTCAAGATTGTTGCCCTCAGCGACGCTCCTGAATATATGGCGCGAGTGCGCAATCAGCAAGTTTTTGATGGTCTTCTTGATGCTGTTTATTCACTTGAAACCGTTGAACCTGAAAAAGACGATGTTTTCCATCCTATTTCTTTAGCTCATGGTCGCGAACGCGTGCAGCAATTGAGAGAGTCTACCGCCAATTTGAAAACAGCTCTGCACATTTTGCCGCAGTCATATGAAAAACCATGTGCCCATGGTCTGGATAAAATTCTGGAAGATTTTGAAGTTTTCCCACAAGAATGTCTTTTTGTCGGCGACAGTCTGGCAAAAGATGGAATGGTTGCTGCTTCGCGCGGTATTCAGTTTATCTGGGCGCACTATGGTACTAGTTTGCCGGCTGAGTACGAAGAAATGGTAAATCGCTCTCTCAAGCCACCAATTCAAGATAAGTTTCAGCGAACCTTGCCCCAGGAGTTAATTACGGCGGTAGCTGCGCGCTATGACGAAATTTTGAATTTTGTCGTATAGCCTTTAGTTACTTAGCTTTTTCGGCTTTCTCAATTATCTTGTTCAAATCGTATTGCAGCTCAGGCTTCGCGGCACTTTCTTCTTTGAGAATTTGCAAAACAAGCTTGTGCTGCTGTGCGTTTGATGTTAGTGACCAAACCGCTGCGGCCCCGATAGCAATTTTGTTAATGCTGCCAGTTAGCTTTTTAGACCAGGGAACTGTAGTTATGATCTTGGCCACATAGCGCCTGTCTCCAGTGGCTAAGAAACAACCCCAAAGCATGTCTAGGTCGCTGGCTGCCGAGATGTAGAAAGTATCTAGTTTGTCAGGCGAAAGGTCTAAGTGGGTATTTACTCGTTCGGCGCTTGGAATTGATTTCTCAATAGTCTCGGCTTCGGCTATTGCCGCTGGAAGACGAGTAAGTCTTAGAACTAGTGGTAGCACTTCTTTCTTGTGTTCTTCTGTAATAAGAGATTGATTTACCCACACCTTAATTCTCTCGGGATTTTGCAAAAATACACGGCTAAGGAAAGAAGAAATTGGCGGTAGCGCGTTTTCTTTGTCGAAAGCATCTTCTTCTTCGAGCAAGTGCATTGCTGCTGGGGTGAGCTCTGGTGCTGGTGAGAGATAGTAGTAGGTCATCCATTGCCAGAGATCTTTTGAGTTGCGCAGGGCTGATAGTGTGGTTTTGGGTTCGCGCATTGAGCCGTCATTGCTGTCAGAGCCATAGTGAGAATCTATCTTGCTACTCGTCTTTAATTCGCTCTTTAACAAGGCATTTTCGCTATCAGAATCGTTTTCTTCTGCTCTTTTCTCTCCCTCTTCGCTTTCTTCTTTTTCACCACCCTTAAGAGCATTTGCATCGTCGTAGTTGATTTCAGAAAACGATATATTGTTAGGCTGTTTAAACTTGTTGGGGTCAAAGGGCAGCGTTTTGTAGGATGAATAAACGAGGGTGCGCTTGCCTTGTGGAGTTGATATTGTCAGCCTGAGGGGTTCAGAATCACTGTTGATAAGCAGCTCTGTATCAATTGATGACTCACTATACTTATAAGATCTAGTTTTAGCTCCATCAATTTCGGGGCCTTCTTTGGCGCTAATATTTTTCGCGGTAAAGAACTGCAGCTCCTTGCCAAACTCTAAATCTTTGAAAGCTTTTTGACCTGAGGCCAGTATTGGCATACGGGCTTGAATTGGGGATGACTTGTAGACAATGTGTTTGCCGCTTGAGTCAAATAGATTGATCATCCAAACATCGGGAGCAGCAATTATGATCAGACCGTGTAGGCCCAGTGGCCGGTCTGGTGCTTCTTCGACTCGGCCATAAGAGTCACCAGCACGGTAGCAAGTGCGTGGTTGCGCGCCAAACGAAGAGGGCTCTATATCATCAGCAACGTAGCGCACTTCGAACTTCTTCATCGTGCTTGGTGTCGCTGCGTCTGCACTCCCAGGCAAGACGCCAAGAGAGAGCAGTGTCAAAATAGATATGAGTTTAGTCTCGGCTATCCTTGGCAACACTTATCCTTTAACTTGTTCCCTAATGACTACCCTGTTTGACTGTGCCGACAGTTGTTTTGCAAATATCAGATGATACACTGGCCAACGATACTTTTGTATGCACGCTTTTTAGGGCACTGCCTTCTGCGCCATATCTAAGATGAATGATGCAGCCGGAGAGATTGTCTTCTTCAATAAATACAATGTACTTGGTGTTGATTAGGTGTTTTCCGCCTGCCACAGGCATAACTTCTATAAAGGCCATCTTGCTTCCCCTTTGCTGCTGCTGATTTTTTAGGTGATTAGTTTATATGTCTCGTTTGGCCAAGATAAGTTCCCTCCTCTACAATAGAAAAAGCTTCTTGAGGAGTAAAACTTGTGAAATTACCGCCTACTATTAAAGACAAATTGAGCGCAGCTTTAGGTTTGAGTTTAGTTTGTGGCCTGGTACTGCCTCTTGCGCCGGTTCAGGCAGCCAGCAAGAAGGCCAAGCCCACCCAAGCCAAGCCGTCACCAGCGAAGGGTAAAACTAAATCAGTTGGCAGTGACGCAGAAACTTCTACAAAGCCCAATAAATCAGCTGACCCAGCCTTAGAGGCTAAGCCGACGCCCAAGAAAACTGAAGATCAATGTCCTGCTTGTGGGCGTGGCTAAAATCTTTACTGCAAGTGCTTATCGTCGTTCCAAAGCTTTATCACTGGTTCACTTAAATTGTGATCATAGCCAAGAATACTGAGTGAGGCTGTCGCAAGGTTGAAAATTCTGGCATCCGAGCTGGGTAGATTTAAAAAACGGGCAGCGACAAAGCGCAGCATATGACCGTGGGAGAAAATCAAAATATTTTTCAAGGTATGGCCATTTTGTTCGGCCTTGATGCGCTTAACTACAAGGTCAGCTCTGGCTCCTATTTCTTCGACGGCCTCACCTTGAGGGAAGCCGTCGCGGAATGGCATAAAATCTGGGCGAGTCTTCAGTATTTCTTCGGTCGTAACGCCTTCGTAGGCACCATAGTGCCATTCGCTGAGATTGTCGAGCAATTCAATCTGTAAGCCAAAGCCAGCCAGTTCGCCAGTGCGTCTAGCTCTTTGAAGAGGGCTGCTGAAAACATTGGCGAATTCTAGACCTTTCAATCTTTCGCCTAGCCTAATGGCTTGTTGTTCACCATTTTTTGTCAGGGCGATGTCTGTCAAGCCGGTATGCTGGCCCGTCAGAGACCATGCTGTTTCGCCGTGACGGGCCAGATAGACTAGGGGCAGCATTTTTCGCCCGCCAAAGTGGCGCTGACGATTTCTTGCGCTTCTTTGATGATGGTGTTGAGGTGGTTAGCATCTTTCAAGCTCTCGGCATAAATTTTGTAGATGTTTTCAGTGCCTGATGGCCGAGCGGCAAACCAGCCGTTGGCAGTAACTACTTTTAAGCCACCAATGGCGGCATCATTACCAGGTGCCTTGGTTAGTTTCGCTTCGATTTTTTCTCCGGCTAGCTCTGTAGCGTGAACTGCATCAGGAGAGAGTTTTAACAGCACCGCTTTTTCTTCCATGCTAGAAGGAGCATCGACACGTTTGTAATAAGAGGTGCCGAATTTTGCTGTTAACTCTTGATAGTGCACGCCGGGGTCTTTGCCTGTGATTGCTAGCATTTCGGCGGCCAAAAGTGCCATGGCTGGGCCGTCTTTGTCGGTGGTCCAAGGGGCGCCATCTTTTTGCAAGAAAGTTGCTCCTGCACTTTCTTCACCGCCAAAGCAGAATGTGCTGGCGAAAAGACCTGCAGAGAACCATTTAAAGCCTACTGGTACTTCGCATAACACGCGCTGCAAATCTTTCACTACTCGGTCAATCATCGAGCTACTCACGAGTGTTTTGCCTACAGCCGCATTAATGGGCCAATCGGGTCTATGAGTAAGTAAGTAGTTTATGGCCACGGCGAGATAGTGGTTGGGGTCCATTAGACCTGCTGATGGTGTGACAATCCCGTGTCTATCAGCATCAGGGTCATTACCGAAAGCTACCTGAAACTGATCTTTCAATTTGACCAGATTGGCCATGGCAAATTTGCTAGAGCAGTCCATGCGAATTTTGCCATCATGGTCAAGTGGCATAAAGGCAAACTGAGGGTCAATTTTTTTGTTGACGATTTCTATGTCAATGTTGTACATGGCATTGATAGGCTCCCACAGTACGACTGACGCTCCGCCTAGGGGGTCAACTCCGAGTTTGAGCTTGGCAGTGGCGATCGCTGGCATATCAATTACTTGGGCTAGATCGCGCACATAGGGAGTGATGAAGTCAGCTGTGTGAGTGGTTTTGGCCTTGATTGCAGTTTCGTAGGTTACTCGTTTGACTTCTTTGTTTTCATTTTTAAGGAGATCGTTGGCCCGATTTTGAATCCAGGTTGTCACGTCTGTATCGGCTGGGCCACCGTTTGGTGGGTTGTACTTGAAGCCGCCGTCGGCTGGTGGATTGTGAGAAGGGGTAGAAATGAGGGCATCGGCTAAGTGTTCTGTACGGCCGCGGTTGTAGTTGAGCACAGCCCTTGAGATTACTGGAACTGCTGTGATTCCGTCATTGGCGGCGATCAGTACTTCCATATCGTTGGCTGCTAAGACTTCTAAGGCCGTTGCTTGCACTAAGCCTGAGAGAGCATGGGTATCTTTACCGAACAAGACCGGCCCATCCGTTCCTTGGGCCTTGCGATAGTCGCAGACGGCTTGAGTAATAGCGAGAATATGAGCTTCAGTGAAAGTGCCATTTGTTGAAGTGCCACGGTGGCCACTGGTGCCGAAGATTACCCTTTGAGCTGGTTCAGCAAAATCGGGCTTGTTTTCGAAATAGGCTTTTTCCAATTTTTTGACGTCAATTAGAACTTCGGCTGGAGCTGGTTTTCCGGCTAATGGATGGGTACTCATTTTCTTTTTGCCTTTTCGATGGTTTCAAGGGTGGCCAGTGGAGATATTGAACAAAAGGTCTACAACACCAGTCTGTGCACTCCAACAAGAGACTAGGCAGAAATGATAACAGCGTGAGGCCCAAAATATCAAAAACAAAGCTCTTGATTTGTTTCTTACTCGTCAGCTGGGCGGTTGGGCTTGTTCTACCTTTTGCTTGAGGCTGTCAAAACCGGTTAAATTCTAATATTATTGAGGAATATAGCAGTACCATGATTAGGTACGCTTAGGGCTACAAATTTCTCTCGTAAAACGGGATGCTTAATGTGCAGTAAGGAATTTGCTAACGAATTGCATCTGCCAGATTTTGCGCTCAATGCCTTCATTGATTTTAGCGAACCAACCTTGCTATGCCGGGGCAGTCGTTATGCGGTTTATCGCGCCTATTCCATCAAGAATGCTGCCTTTGTTACCCTTAAGCTGCCGCTGACTGGAAAAGCAAGAGACAGTGATATTGAGCGCTTGCGTCAGGTGCACAAGTTGCTTTTGGGGCGTAAGCTTGACGGCGTCATGAATGTTCTAGATCTTCAGAGCGTAGGAGGATTTACGGCTCTAGTAATGGAGGATGCTGGCTCTCAGACTTTGTCCGAGATTCTTACCGAAGCCGCAGGGCCAATTGCTCTCAAGTCTTTTATTATTGCCGCTGTTAGACTGGTGAGGGCAGTGCAGCTAATTCACGAACAGGGCATCGTGCATTGTGAGCTTTGTCCTGCCAATATCGTTACCAACGCTAGCTTTGCCGGCTTGACGCTAGTTGATTTCGGCAAGGCTAGTGAACTCAATTTGATAGAACAGTCGAAGGTTGAGTTGATTCGACCGGCTCGCTTGCGTGGTGCGCTGCGCTATATGTCGCCAGAGCAAACTGGCCGAATGAACTGTGCTGTTGATTCTCGAAGTGATCTTTATTCACTCGGTATAATTTTCTATGAGATGTTGACTGGTAGTCCACCTTTTCAATCTGATGATGCCCTTGAGTTAGTTCATGCGCATCTTTCTCAGTTACCAGAACCTCCACACGCTCTCAATTTGAATGTGCCGACGATTCTTTCTGATTTAGTGATGAAGCTGTTAGCCAAAGGTCCTGATGATCGCTACCAGACCGCTGCTGGTTTGCTGTACGATTTGGCTTATATCGAAAAATTACTAGATACCAGTCAGTGTATCGGTTTAAGTGATTTTGATTTAGGTTCTATGGATAAGCCGAAAACTTTGTCCATGCCTGAAAAACTATATGGTCGCGAGAATGAGCTGCTCATTTTGAAACAGGCTTTTGATCATATGCTCAAGTCAAATCGCACTGAATTGCTTCTTGTTAGTGGCTATTCAGGAGTCGGTAAGACAGCTTTGGTACGTAGTTTGTATGAGCCGCTTGCTCGCCAATGGGGGTTTGCTCTCTGTGGTAAATCTGATCAGCTCAAGCGTGATATTCCGTTTGCTACCATTACCCTGGCCTTTCAAGAATTGGTGCAGTACATTCTCACTGAGAGTGAAGAGCAGATTGCTTATTGGACACAAAAGTTACAAGAAGAACTTGGTTCTGGTCTTGGTTTAATAGTCCGTTTGATTCCTCAACTAGAGCTTCTAATGGGGAAACAGCATTCTGTTGTTGAGCTCGGTAGCGATGAATCTAAACGATTCAAAGCTATTTTTATGCAGTTTATAAAAGTCTTTGCCAGACCGGAACATCCACTTGTACTTTTTCTTGACGATTTGCAGTGGGCTGATGCTGACACATTGCAGTTGATCAAAAGCTTGGTGCTCGATGGAGAAGATCTTAGCTTGCTTTTGATTGGCTCATATCGTGACAATGAAGTGGGTGTAGATCACCTTCTTACTCAAATGTTGGCCGATGTATTCACCAGTAATGAAGAAATTAAACTCAACAGTATTGCTTTAGAGCCGCTTTCTGTTGAATCGCTCAATCAGTTAGTGTCAGACACTCTGCGCGTTAGTGGCGAAAGTGCCAGTGAGTTGACTAGCTTGATTTATAAAAAAACACAAGGCAATCCTTTTTTCGCCATTCAGTTTTTGCAGATTTTGCATCAAGAAAATCTCATTCGCTTTAGCTCTGTCACTGGAGCCTGGACTTGGGATCTGAACGTCCTAGAAGCCTTGCAGTATGCCGACAATGTTGTTGATCTGCTTATTGGTCGATTGCGCAAACTGCCATCTCTGGCCTCCGAACTAATGAAAGTAGCTTCTTGTCTGGGGAATTACGGAGATTTAGATACCCTGGCTAGTGTCTTTGGTCGCGAGTCGGCCGATTTGGAAGGAGCTTTGCTCGAAGTGACAAAGGCTGGTCTTTTGCTTATGCAGAAAGACTCTTACCGTTTCTTGCACGATCGAGTACAGCAAGCCTCTTACGCTCTGATTGACGAAGAGCAAAAAGCAGTAGAACATCTACGTATTGCTCGTCTCATTTTTTCCAAACTTTCGCATGAAGAGCTAGATCAATCTATTTTTGAGTTAGTAAATCAATATAATCTTGCTAGCTTTTTGGTCGGTGCTTCAGCCGAGAAGTTACGCTTAGCTCAATTGAATCTTATGGCAGGGCGCAAGGCCCAGAAAAATACAGCTTATTCGTCGGCCCTGCAGTATTTTGAATCTGGTTTAGCCTGTCTTACTACATTAGAGCAATCAACTACAATAGATGAGCCTGATCACGATGAAAATCATTTATTGCTATATAGCTTACGCTATGCCCAAGCTCAATGCTATTGGTTAATGGCCGAGTTCGCTCTGGCTCAAGAGAAATTTTTTCAGCTATTGCCCTTTGCCGAAAGTGCTATTGAGAGAGCAAATGTTTACCGGATGTTGGCTGAGATTTGCATTTGTAGTTCAGCCTACGGCCAGGCTGTGACGCATTGCTTGGAGGGTTTGAGCTTACTTGGGGTTGAGATTGCACCTAATCCTGCTCGGAGCCAAGTCGATCAAGAATATCAAGCGGTATGGGATGCCATTGGTGCAAGGTCAATAGAAGAATTAATTGACTTGCCTTTGATGACCGATCCTATTGGTTTAACAATAGTAGATCTCTTTCAGACCCTTAACAGCGCCACTATGATTGTTGATCGCAATTTGTTCTTCCTTGGCGGCTGTCGTATAGTGGCTAGCTGTCTAAACTTTGGCAATTGTGATAGCTCATGCTTAGGCTACGCACAATTTGGCTCTACTTTGCCTCGGCTGTTTGGTCAATATTGCGAAGCCCGCGCCTTTGCCACTCTGAGCTGTGATTTAGCTGAGAAGCGTGGACTTGACGGATACCTGCCTCGGTTGCAGTTTCTCACTGCAATAATTTCGTTCTGGACCGATGGTTTAGTTTCAGCTAGGCAGTGTTTCGAAGTTGCTGCCGAGACCGCAGTTCGCTCTGCAGATATTGCTTTTGCAGGTTTTTGTTACGGTCATATCGTTGTCAATTCTTTCATTCTCGGTAGTCCTTTGCTTCAGCTGTTAGAGACGGTCCGCGAGATTAATTGGCTAAATAAAGCGAATAGTGTACTTTGCCATACTGCCGGGATCTTCAGCAGAATTGCTTACCGACTTTCTGAGGAGCCTTTGGCTAGCGGTTCTGTATTGCTTCCTGACGATCAGTACGAAGCGGAAATTTTTCAAGACAATATTTTGCTGGCGGCCCTCTACCGGGTTGTGATGATTCAGATTTATTACCTAGAAGGAGATTTTAGCAGTTCACTGGCGATGGCCAAGAAAGCAGAGCCACTTCTGTGGGCCCACATCACTTTTGCTGGGGAGTGCGAGTATTGGTTCTATGTGGCACTAGCGATGGTGGCTAACTATGATCGTGTGGATGTTGCTGAGCAGGCTGATTGTTTAGCTAAGATCGATCTGCATTTATTGCAGCTTAAACAATGGGCGACAGACTGTTCAATCAATTTCTCTTGCAAATATTATTTGGTGGCTGCCGAGTCTGCTCGTATTAGGGGCTTAGATGCTCAAGCTTTGCAACTCTACGAGCAAGCTATAGCCGCAGCTCAATCTAGTGGTTTTATTCAGATTGAGGCCTTGGCTTTTGAACTGGCTGGCAAATACTGTTTGGCTAGGCAGTTGACTAAAGCTGGCTTTGCCTATTTGAAAGAGGCGCGAGGTGCCTACTCTCGTTGGAATGCCAATGCCAAGATCCGGCAAATCGATGACAGTTATCCTGAACTTAGGCCGGCGTCGACTCCAGTTTGGTCTCTT
The DNA here is from genome assembly GCA_018062085.1 of bacterium. Classification (GTDB taxonomy): domain Bacteria; phylum Cyanobacteriota; class Vampirovibrionia; order Obscuribacterales; family Obscuribacteraceae. Next base: position 57,140 of record JAGOSY010000007.1, read on the forward strand.
GATTTGATGACTGTGTTTAAGGCTGCTCAGGCAATCTCAAAAGAAGTCGAGCTTGACAAGCTCCTCGATACCTTGCTTCGGGTCATGGTCGAGTCTGCCGCCGCACAGCATGCCATTCTGGTGTTGCACCGAGGCGACGAACTTGTGGTGCACTCAAGGGCAAGCAGTAGCGGCAGAGTCGAAGGCCTACCATTGCAAGGCTATAAAATGCTTCCTCATTCGCTTATTAATTATGTTCGCCACACCTTAGAAACTGTGGCTGTGACTGATGCTACCCGTGATAGTCTTTTTGGTCGAGATCCTTATTTCAAAATGGTTAAGACTCGCTCGGCTTTGTGTATTCCCATCGCTAAGCAATCAAAGTTGCTTGGGCTGATGTATATGGAGAACAACCTCGCCCCCGGTTTATTTACTGCAGATCGCATTGAACTTTTGCAAATGCTTTCTGCCCAAATTGTTACCGCCCTCGAGAATGTTCTATTGTTTGAGACCCTGCGCGCCCTCAATCTTGAGCTTGAAGATCGGGTTTTGCAGCGCACGGCAGAATTGGGCCTAGCCAAAGAAGCAGCCGAAGGAGCCAATCAAGCCAAGAGCGAGTTTTTGGCTAATATGAGCCATGAGATACGAACTCCAATGAATGCTGTGATTGGTATGAGCGATTTACTCAGGCGCACAAATCTTGAGCCGCTACAAGAAGATATGGTCAATACTATAAATACTTCTGCTGAAAGTTTATTGGTTTTGATCAACGATATTCTTGATTTGTCTAAGGTTGAGGCTGGCAAATTAGAACTACTCAGCGCCCCTTTCAATTTGCTTGAATTGGTTGAAGAGAGCACTGAATTGTTTGCTGAGGCAGCCGCTGAGAAACGAGTTGTGCTGCTCTCTTATGTGGTGGCTGATGCTCCGCTTCTGCTATGTGGAGATGCCATTAGATTGCGTCAGGTACTGGTCAATTTATTGAGCAACGCCATCAAATTCACTGGTGGTGGCGAGGTGTTGATCGAGGTCACTGTCGACCCTGCTTATGAATTGCCAGAAGGGGTAGGGGCTACTCGCCTTGTTCACTTTGTTGTTAGTGATACCGGTATCGGTATGAGTCACGACTCTATTGAGAGTCTGTTCAGGCCGTTTTCTCAGGGTGATGGATCAATTACACGCAAGTATGGTGGCACTGGTCTAGGCCTTTCAATCTCCAAGAGATTGGTGCAAATGATGGGTGGCAATATTTTTGTAGAGAGCGAACTAGGCAAAGGTAGTTGTTTCTCTGTGCATATACCAATGTCAGTTGTTGCTGAAAAAGATCGCTCGGTCGAAAGTGCCAGACGTGACCTTCTCAATGGCCTGCGTTTGCTCTTGGTTAATGCATCTGCCGGATCAGCTCGGGTGCTCGCTGCTTACTGTCGAGACTGGGGTCTTACTTTTAGTTCTGCTTCAAGTTACGTTCAGGCCGCAGACCTGCTTGAGCAGAATAAAGACAGCTATGATCTGGTTCTACTTGACGGTAATGCTCTGGCTGATGCCATAGCCTTTGCTGATTCTTTTGATAAAGATAGGCTGCCTCTTGTGTGGATTGGGCAGGGCTATTCAGAGCGATTTGTCGCCTGTATGAGAAAACCAATTAAAGAAAATCGATTAGTTTCTTGTTTGGTCGGTATTCGCTCTGGAAGTCAGTTTGAGCCGGTTCAACCCTCTCAAGGTCTAGGCCCCGCGCCAATTACTTTCAGTAATCGACAGATATTGGTAGTCGAAGATCATCCTGTCAATCAAAAATTAGCTCTTCTCCAGCTGCAAGAGCTTGGTTGTTCAGTACTTGTTGCTTCCAACGGCATTGAGGCCATTAAGGCGGTTTGCAGTTCGAGCTACTCTTTAATATTTATGGATTGTCAGATGCCTGAAATGGATGGCTTTCAGGCTACGAGGGCCATTCGAAAGCTGGAAGAAGTTAGTGGAGAGCGCTCAATCATTGTGGCTATGACGGCTCAGGCTATGAGTGGTGACCGAGAGCAGTGTCTGGCTGCGGGAATGGATGACTACTTAACTAAGCCAGTTAATATGAAAAAACTAGAGACTATATTGCGCCGCTGGCTCAGCCCTGCTGTTTCTAGCCCTGTTCAAGATGCCAATAGCCCTGAATCTATCATGAAAAAGTATCGTCAGACTTTTGCTGAATGGGAAAGTTCGATGGATAGAGATACCGCTGAGGAGTTGATGAATGAATTCGTGCAAGGGGTGGCGCAGACTTCAATAGAGCTAGGCGGAGCCATAGCTGCTCGCCGCTTAGCCGACGTCAAGGCGGTTGCCCATCGCCTCAAGGGGTTGTGCCTACCCTTCTATATTACTGAGGAGCAAAATGCTTGTGTGGAGCTGGAAAAGGCCATTGCTGTAGCTGACTGGGCAAAGATCGACAGTCAATTTGCGCTTATAGAAAAGAGTTTCGCTTTTTTGTCTAGCTGTTGACAATGTGTAGCTGGGAACTTTCTAGAAGGTCTCTGGTCACTGAGGGCAACGCAAACAACTATTGGAGAGACCATGAAACAAGCAGTAATTCTGGTGTTGGACCATTTGTAGCAGCTGGACCGATTATGGCTGCACTTAGTGGAGCTGTTATCGGTGCTGCTACTGGTGGCGTAACTGGTGGTTTAATTGGTTTAGGCATGCCAGAGTATGAAGCCAAGCAGTATGAAGGCAAGTTGCGTGATGGCAACATTCTTCTATCAGTGCACACCGAAAATGGTGATCAAGCTAAGCAAGCTGAAGAAATTTTCAAGGCTGGCGGCGCTAAAGATATTACCCGTTCTGGTGAAGAAGCTGTTCGCAAGTAAGCTGAATTCGTGAGAATAACTGAGAAGGCGGCTCATAAGGGCTGCCTTCTCAGTTATTTTTAATACAGGTATCTCTTGCTGCTAGAATATTGCATTAGTAAATACTTTGCTTTTGCCTGGCTAATTAAAAATGAACAAAAGTTTTTTCACTTCTAGTCTAGTCAGCATTTCGATACTATTAATGGTGCCAAATCCAGTTCTGGCCTGGGATGATTTTGGTCATATGGCTGTGGCCGGTATTGCTTACAAGCGGCTGAACCCTGATGTGCGCAAACGTGCAGACCAACTTGTTAAGCTCAATCCGAGCTGTTCAACTTGGCTTTCAACATTTCGTTCTGATTTGACTGAGAGCGAAAAAAATATGATGTTATTTATGCTTGCTGCCACTTGGCCTGACGCCATCAAAGGTGATACCAGCTATAAACCCGACGGATTAGACAAAGGCTATCGGCCAGACGGTATTACATCGAGCTTGAATATAGGCTATAGCGATAAATTTTTGCATAAGTATTGGCATTTTGTTGATCTGCCGTTTAGTCCTGACCAGACAAAGCTATTGCCTGTGCCTACTCCAAATGGAGAAACACAAATTGCTGTCTGTCGCGCTACGTTAGCCTCAGATAGTGCTGATCAGCTTAAGTCTTATGATCTCAATTGGTTGTTGCACCTTGTTGGTGACTTGCATCAGCCACTGCACTGCATTAACCGCATTACAAAGGGTTTGCCTGCTGGCGATAGTGGTGGCAATGCCGTAAAAATATATGATACTGATCCACCGACACTATTGCATAGCTATTGGGACGAAGTGCTCGGCACTGAGCGTAACCCTGCTCAGGTCATGGCGTTCATCTCTACTCTGCCGGCAAGTTCTTCTAAGCAAGCTAAGAACTTGCAGGTAAATAAATGGGTGAAAGAAAGTTTTGCACTGTGCAAGAGCAAAGTATACGTTGCTCCTGTAGGCATTACCGATAGAGTTGAGAAGTTGACACCGGCCTATAAAAAATCAGCAGTAAAGGTGGCCAAGCGAAGAGTGGCACTAGCTGGTGCCCGTCTTGCTCACATTCTCAACTCTGAGTTGAAGTGACTACTAATAAGTAGCTTGCGCTCTGCGAGCACTCAGTGTCTGGTAATAACCTTAGTTCTGTCAATTGTCTGAAAGGCAGTTGTAATCACGTGTTATGCGGGCATAATGACTTGGGTCCAGGTGATATTTAAGGGAACAGTCAATTGCTTTCGACTTCGACTAGCTCTAGATCTAAGCAAAGGCTGAATACTTCTGAAGAAGTAGAACAGTACAACTTGCAGATTCAAGAGTCTATTGACTCTCTTTGCAACCTTCATGCGCAGTCGACTGCACGCAGTGGCTCTATTTGCTCGGGTATTAGCAGCGACAAAATTGCATCCTTCAATTGGCCCACGGCAATTGTCGCTTCTGTTGTCTTGCTGCCAGCCTTCCTTACTTTGACTTTTGGTGCTTTTGAGCTCTATGGTGCCAAACATATTGAGATTGCTGCTGTCTTTGCCGCAGTAGTCTGTGCAGCGCTGATAACTTATGTTGCTCGGGCCCCAAATCTTACTCATAACCTAACTCAGGGTTTCCCTCAGAATTTTCGTGCTCTTTTGCCAAGACTGAATCATGAAATTACCAGCTACTCTATTGCCACTCTAATCTGTGTGCCGCTTTGGGTGATTTTGTATTTACTAGCCGCGGCTTTTGTTCCAGTGCATACATCCATGGCGGTTGCCTCCTTTCTTGCTACGGCGGCTAACTTATATCTAGGGGGGCCGTTTGGCGAAAAGAAGCGCCGGGTGACCTCGAACATTGCCAGCTCTAAACGACAAAGCAAGGCTCGCCGTGCTCCGGCTAAAGCCGCGGGGGGCCAATTTAGAGAGAGCAATGGAGCTAAATTCAAGGCCAGTTATTTGGCAATGAAACCTGAAGCAGTTTGCAAATATTATCAGCTCTTCTTTACTAAGTCGGCTATCGCTCAGCTATTTGAACATAGTCTGTCTTTTGCTTATGCCGCTCATGAACGGGAGTTGGTAATTGATGCCGAGGCACCAGGCTTTGACATTATTCCCAAACATAAAGGGGCAAAGTTCACCAAGTCTTCTATGAGTGTGCGTTATCTTGAGGCTAGCAAGCAAGACCGCAGTGGCCAGTATCGTCAGTTTCTTGCTTCATGGGCCTTGCGTATGGCTGCAGATGCTCTCTTGAACGATCGGGCCGGTGCTCTCGATAGTGTAATTTTCAATGCCTTTGCTCAGATTTTAGTTCCTGAGACTGGAAAGGACCAGCGCGGCTGCTTGCTCTCTGTTAGAGTCACTCGCGAAGATTTGGCTAGGCTTGATATTTCTCGGGTTGATAAGATGGCTTGCTTGCGCAAGCTGGGGGCTCGTTTGGGCACCGACTCAGCTGCTGTTTCTATTTATTCAAGCACTCCAATTAGTGCAATACAGCCTTTGCGCACCACTTCAAGCACCAAATACAATATCAAAGAGAATGTTACTGCGGCAGATAGCTCGCTTGATTTATTGTCTATTGATCCTGTTGAATTCGAGCATCTCATCGCTAGTCTGCTTGTCCGGATGGGTCTTGAAACTCAGCTGACCAAGGCCTCTCATGATGGCGGCATTGACATTGTCGCTTTAGATAAGCGACCGATTCTTGGTGGCAAAATTGTCATTCAGGCTAAACGGTATAAGCGAACGGTGCCTGTCTCTTGTGTGCGTGATCTTTATGGTGCCATGCAGCACGAGGGAGCTAGCAAAGCAATTCTTGTTACAACCAGCAAGCTTGGTGCCGACGCCTGGCAGTTTGCCGATGGTAAGCCTTTGCAATTGATTGAAGGGCAACAGCTCGTTGACCTCCTGCGCTTACAAGGCATTCCCGCCCACCTTTAGAGCCTTATTTTAGAATTTGTACAGGTCTTTCAAGGCTTGCCGCAGTTGGCTGACTGAGAGCCACCTAGCTTCTCTTTCTTTTTCAAGGCATTTCATAATGATGTCGTTCAATTCTTGCGAGACCAAGCCATCACCTTTGCCGATAGGGAGAGTGACTGGCTTTTCATAGAGGTGCATGGCAAAAGTATGGACAGCGCTTTCACCTTTAAATGGTGGCTCGCCCTTGAGCATTTCGTAGTACATGCAACCGAGTGAATAGATGTCTGAGCGCTGATCTACTTCTTGGCCTTTGCATTGTTCGGGGCTCATATAAAGCGGGCTGCCAAAGACAAACCCGGGCTGGGTTAGCTCAGCTGGTTTCTTGTCGTGACGGGCGCTGCACTTAGCTATGCCAAAATCAAGCAGTTTGACATGCTGCGAATAAGGCCCGGGATAAGACTTGTCATCATCGCTTAGCTCGTCAATTACCATGACATTGCTTGGCTTGATATCGCGGTGCACGATGCCCCGTTCGTGGGCAAATTGCAAACCTTCAATTACTCCAGCGACGAGGCGATAAGCGAGATTTTCTGAAAGCTTATAACGCTGATCGAGAATATCATCGAGACCATAACCGGAGAGGTGTTCGAGCACAAGATAGGGCACGGGATCAGCGCCCGGTCGAAACTGCGGGGCGAGACCCTCTGTTTGATTGGAGAGAAGGCCGAACGAATACATATGGACAATATTGGGATGATTCAAATGATTGATAATGGCCGCCTCGCGCTTGAAGCGTTCACGGCTCTCGTCGGTGTCTGAATAATCGGAGTGCAGAACTTTGACGGCTACAGGAAAGCCCGCTGTCTCATGGTGCCCTTTGTAGACTGTGCTAAGTCCGCCCCGTCCAATCACGCTTTCAAGCTTGAAGCGCTTTTCGAGTACAGCGCCCACTAGCTTGTCGCCGCTTTCCATTGTTATAAGCCTTATCTGTTCTTGAGCCAAGTAATGTTCACTTTTGTTCCTTTGCTAACAGGATCTAGCATGCAAAAGACCTTGATTCCTTGCTTCTCTTTCTCGCCATCGAGCATCAAGAATTGACCTTGCTTGCCCAGTTTGGCAATTAACTTTGGCGAGGCAACATTGAGGGTCCAACCTGCTCCTCTTAACTTTGTCTGATACCACTGAAATACAGTTTCTAGGGGGTCTTTTGTGGTTATGCCGACTGTTGCCGTGGGGGACCCTTTAGTCGAATTGATAAAACTGGTGCTAACAACATTACTAGTGTATGGTGGCACGGGGAAGTTAATGGGAATTTGCGAGCTGATATTGACGTGAGCAGCTGCCAAAACAGAGTCATATTTTTGTTTGGCGATTTTGAGGTTTTGAGCAGCAGTAGCTGGGTCTGACTTCGGTTTGTCCTGGGCTAAGGCTTTAGCTGTTGTTGCTAACTCTAATAGCAACAGGCCTGCGGCAGCTATTAAAATTGTGATTGATTTGGGCTTCAATGTAGTCTTCCTTTTTAGAACGGATTGCAGACACCGACCGTGTGAACTTCGCTCCAGCGCTTCACTCTGATGTCGCCGAGGGAACCATTGAAGCCCGTGCCGGGCTTCCAGTATACGTCTTTGTCCCATAGTACCCAGCTCCAGTTTGCGCCCGGAGTGGGTGAACAGAAGATTACTGGAGTTGGTACGTGGGGCAGCGGTATGCCCCCTGGCATGAAGGCATCGTCAATAATCTTGGTTTCGTTACCGTCTGGGGTGTTGTTAATTATGGCTGGCATCCACAATGGTGCCAAAATCTGGGCTAGATTCTTAGGCTGACACTCAAGTGTTTCGCCATCTCTGCTAAATAAGTAAAAGTCTTTCTCGCCAGCAATCAGCCAGGCTCTTGTTAATGCAGATCCTAAGACCGAGTGCAGCTTTGCCGGTGTAATTGTGACACCAGGTTTACTGAGCATTTCGTTGGCGCGATTGACCATATAGCCTTCAACTTTAGCGGTGTCGCCTGGCGGCGGTCCAAATATAACTTCATCTAATGACCGTCCGACAATGTCTAGACCGATCATTTGTGCTGGTGGACTAACCAGGGTGCATAGCACCCCACCCCCTGGCATGGGCGTGCCGGTCATGCTTTTCGGTGAGTCATTAAAGTCATAGGTTTGAGGGGCGCCAAATTCAACTTTGAATGGCGGCAGTGGATAGAAATACCAGTGACATTTCATTTCATCAACTTTGATGTGCAAAAACGAATGTGGTGCCGCTAGTTTGTAGGGGTGTCGGGGGTTGCTCAAGACCCAAGACATTGCTGTCTCGGCTGTAGCACCAGGGTTCTTCGCTTCGGCATCGACTGAAAAGGCGTTAGGAATTGGCTTTGCCCAAGTAATTGGAATGGCACTCTGTTTAGCGGCATTGAATGTGGTGCCTGATACCAGGTGGGGTTTGTCGTCCCACTTGAAGGGCACTTGCCAGAATTTGCGATCGAGCACATCGATTGGCGTGTAACCTTTCAAGAAATAAGTGTTTGCAACGGCGCCTGGTAACGGTGTTCTAGTGCATTTTGTACTGCTGCCGGCCGGTAGGCTATAACCTGGAGGTAGGTAGAAATTGTCAGAAGGAGAACCTGTCAATTCTATGTTGCTTTCTGCGTCTCTATCCATTAATGATGTTTGCCAGCCTGGACCCGGGCGCACCTGTGCACTTGAATTAACGCCAATCATTCTTGTTGAGTTTTTAGTCGAAATATCGGTGAAGAATCCATGTAGGTTGGTGGCGGTAGTTAGTTTGTCGGCTAGGGCGTCGCTCAAATCTTGAGCTGCGCCGGCAGCACTGCTAGCATTGCCCACACCGTTACCAGCATTGCCATCCATACTTGCCGCTCTCGCATTAATCGCCATGAGCATGGCTTTAGACCAAACCCGGTTAATTCTATTGAGATTGACTTTGCCATCACCAATTATGTTGTTGTTGAATGAGTCATTGGTGCAGTCGAAGAAACATTTCTGGTTGTCTGCTAGAGATAGCGTCACGCTTGGTTCGTGTAGCGCTTCTTTGCCAACACTTAAGGCACCAGCATCTGTGGCGTTTTTGGTTTCTCTTTGGCCGCCCATGTATAGGCAGATGATGATAAAGCCGATTCCAAGCACCATGAGTGTTAACGCTAGTACTGCAGCAAAGGCTGTAACTGAGCCTCGTTTGCCTCGTCTCTCCACTGTGCTCATTGGCCTTGATCCTCCAGAAATGCTTCAAATTAATATTTTACTGTGGTATCTCGGAGCCGACGATTGGCTCTACATCGCCGGCCTTAAATTTGTAGCCGGCGAAGCCTGGAACCGGTACTGGTAATTTAACTTCCATTATTGTTACTACCGTCACTGAGCCAACACCTTTGGCCGGATAGTCAAATTCACTGATTTCAAGACTTTTTACGATGGCTGATGCCTGAAAGCTTGCCAATGCTTTCAGTGCCGCGGCGTGGGCGGCAGCGCCAGTAGGTTGGTTGGCTGCCGCTCTGGCTGCGTTTTTTGCAGCAGTATCGTTCATTGAATTGGCGATAATCATGACCGTTAAGTCAAGGAGAAAAAGAGCGATAGGAACTAAAATTGTTGCGGCCAGAATGGCTTCTATTAGGCCACTTCCGCGCTTCGCTCTGTTTCTCATTGCCGGTTTTTTCTCCTGCGTCTCTACTGGCCTTTTATGGTGCATAGTCTGGGTTTTCCATTTGGCGCTCTGAGCTAAGTTGGATAGTCATTGGGCCGTTGAGCCCAGGCACGTTCAAGACAGGCAATGGAATTGTTAGAAAAGGACTACCAACCACAGTGGTTCTTACCATGACAATGCGGTCTGTTACTTTATCCGGGCCGGTTTGTCCGTCGCGATAGAAAATCTCAGTCTGGGGATAGCCTTGTACCTTCACTAGGTGTCCCATCCCCGCTAACCATTGGTCGGGAATGCCTTTGCGTACGACCCCGGCTGGATTTTCAGTGTCAATTTTCTGAAGCAGCGAAGCTTCATGTACTTGGTTGTAGTTGAGAACCATACAAAGGCCGTAGGAGACAAGCACTGCAAGCATGTCTAAGAGGGGAAAGAAGAAGCAAATTAATAGTATGCTCAGGGCCGGGGCAAATTCAACTATTGAATTGCCGTGCGCCCGGCGTGTCTGTTTTTTTAGTCTGAGCTTGTTCATTCTCTCTCTCTGCTTCACAGGCCGGGCATCTCTTGATGTGGCGCATACCTAATATACGCAGTGTCTGCAAATTTTAGAGGGCGGCGAGATTAGAATTTTGGATTACGGTATTATGGTTGTCGGTAGTGCTAGGTTGGGCAAAAGGCTCTAATCATGACTGAAGATTCCGCAGACGAACCGACTCAAGATTCTGGCTCTAAGCCGCAGCCTGCCACGGGTGAAAAGCCTAGAAGAGTGCCAAAGACCATGCTCTTTGATGTTCCTACGGCCGAAGCTATTGAGGCCTATGCCGCAGCGGCTGCCTCACAACACCACGACGCACCAGCAAGCACTAGTGAAGACGCAATTAATACTGAGAAAGTTCTTCCTGTTGATAGTCAACCAGTCAGTGCTGAGGAGCTTGAGAAAAAAAGGCAAGTGGCGCAAAAACAATCGGCCAGACGGGTTGCCAAGACCCTCCTCTTTGGTGAGATCAATCTTGATGCTGTCAAACAAGCCGCTCAAGCTGCTTCTGTTGAGGCTAATCTAATCTCTGTTGAGGCGCAGCCTGCTGCTCCCGTGAGTGTTCCTCGTGAGAAAAGAGTGCGGAAAATTGCTAAGACTCTGCAAGAGTCTGCACTTGGGAGCTTTGGCCAAGAACAGTTGCATCCGGCCCCGGCAGAAGTTGAGTCGACTCATATATCTCGGCCAGAGGCTCTGTCCGAAGCGGTGCCAGAAGCTTTAACGGATGGGAGTGTCAAGCCTAAGCGGCAGCACTTTGTGGCCAAAACTATGCTTGACCACAGTATTTTGTGGGATACCGTTTCTAAGTTCGAAGCAAAAATGGAAGAGCGGGTGGCCGAGCAGATGCTCGAACGTGCTAACGAGCCAATCAAGCCATTTATTCCAATTGTCTGTAAAAAACAGGCTACTCCTTGTGCCTTCACCTGGGACGACCCCGATACCAGAGAACGCTTTCGCTATTGCGACCTTTGCAAGACGCCGGTTTATAACTTTACTGGTCTGGAACAGCCAGAGGCAGACGAGTTGATTTTTCAGCGGGAAAATCGCCGCAATGCCACGCTTTACAAGCGCGCCGACGGTAAGTATATGACTGTCAATTGCCCTGTGGAAGTGAAGCGTAAGCGAGACATGGTGTTCATGTCTTTGGGCGGTGTTCTCTTATTTGCCGCTGCTATTGCTTTTATGATTTGGATGCCTCGCCCGCCCAAGCCTGAGCCTAAAGCTGTGGTTGAGGACAGGCCTGCCGCCGTAACTACCGGTTCGAGCACAAGTACTGGTCCTCGGCAGCCAAGTCCACCGCCGGCCGGTAGTGATGATGGCTCCTTCCGTATGGTCAATGGACAGCGGGTTTATCCTGCTGGGTCTAGTCCAGGACCTAGTGCTGGAACTGCACCTGTCAATTTTCCACCGCCAGTGCAAGCCCCTGCTGCTACTACCGATGCCGATGAAAGTGGCCAGTTCTGGCAATACGATAGCCCGCCGGGTCAGCGCTAGCTAGCGCTGACCGATCCCTTTTACCAATTGTGACTTTATTCGATGCGGAAGGTCGTGCGACCAATCTTGATAATGTCATTAGGCGCCAACTGATAGGGAGTTGAAATCAACTTGTCGTTAACGGTTGTGCCATTGCTGCTCATCAAATCTTCTAACCACCAGCGGCCTTGATCCCAATAAATCTTGGCATGATCAGCTGAAGCATAACCATCTTCTGGCAAGATTACTTGGTTTTCTGGGGCACGGCCTAAGTTTATGGTCGGTCCTGACAATGTATAACTTTCGTTGGTCGTCAAGTTTAAGAGTACCGGGAGGCGGCCTGCTTGAGGAGGATTTGATGACATTTTCTATCGTTCCTGATGACAACTGCGAGCATTTGCTTACTCTACTTCTTCTGCCTATTGTAGATCATAGAAAAGTCGAATTTGGCCAGTCATTTTTTAAGGCAGCAAAGATAACATCGTCCACCCATGTATCTTTGATCCACAGGCTTTTGACAAAGTGTCCTTCTTGCCTCAGGCCAACTCGTTGCATTAGGGCCATAGAGGCCAGGTTGCGCGGGTCGACCGAGGCGGTGACGCGATGCTTTCCTAACTTATTTAGAAGTAGGTTAAGTAAGGCTGATAAAGCTTCTTTACCGTAGGCTTTGTTTTGATATTGGGGATGAATGGTGATACCAATTTCGGCTAGTCTTGAATCAGTGCTATTAATCTGTATTCCGAGATCGCCAATCAGCTTTTGATTTTCTTTGAGGGTGATACCAACTTGATACCACTCGCCGGTGGCATTGAAATTTTCTGGTTTTAGGGCTCTAATCAGTTCGTTCACTTGTTCAAGCGACTGGGGATGCCAGCTCTGGAAACGCGCTACTTCTACTTTTGAGCGATACGCATGCATGGCTGCGGCATCAGCAGTGGTGAGGCTGCGAATAATTAGACGCTCGGTTTTTAGCTCATAAAACATCAATATAGTTATAGCAAGCCTTTGATCTGCAATTGAAATTTCTTTTGCTGGCTTGAAGAGAGCGAACGTTTTTGCTTGTGATTAACCGTTGAGTAGCTATTATTAATTGTATGGTGCGAGGCAATGACAGCTGTTGGGGCGGTCTTAGCCTGGAGTTGCAGGGCTAAGCCTAGCACCAATACTAGAGCAGCCAAGCTGGCACTATAGAGCCCAGCTAATCTTGCTTGCGGCGGGGACATGATCATAGAGAAACCACGCTCAGCCAAGCGGGCACTAAACAAGAAGACACTCTTTGTAAGAAAAAGGAGGTTCTCAAGCGATGCCTTGATGCGGTTGCGGCCTTGCATGTGGCGCAGCTTTTTGCCCGGTACATGCACCACTCTTATTGGTGAATTGCCACTGATGAAATTTTTCAGTATGTATTGAGGCGACTTGAACTCAAGGGTCTGAATCTTATAGCCCCTTTCTTGTTCTTCCATCTGGTACTGACGCAGCATGCCAGCTTGGGTTTTAATGTTCATTCTCATAGCAAACCATTTCTGTTCCCTCGGGTCTTGTTCTCGTTGGTGTTGTTCTTTATTCTGATAAGCATAATTTGTCATTTTGCCTCCATCAATTCGCCAATGAAGCAGATATCGATGATACATAGAACTTGTGATCCGCTCGTGTGTAATTGATAGGCAAGACCCAAACAGGTATTGCTATGCAAGGGTTATTTCGAATTCGCTTATCAGTCTGTGATTGTTGTTTTTTTGCTGTCTAACAATACTGCTGGTGGTGTCAGCCTACTTCTCCAGCTGGTGGTTACTCTTGCATGAGCTTCTCTGTGGCAATGGTGTCGGCTTTGGCAAATATTGCTTTTGATTCTTGTGCCTTGCCTGTCTGCGCCAAGTAGCAGGCATAACTGTTTAGAGCTTGGTAAAGCAAAGTTTTGTCGTTAGCAAAAGAACCTTCTGCTAAATTCATTGCTTCTTTTAGCTCTTTCTCAGCGTCTTCATATCGATTCTCGTCGCGATCGAGCTGGCCGAGTTTTATTAGAGCCAAGACTCTTTTTCTGCCATTTTTATTGTTGTTGATGATGTTATTGTTGTTGGCCGCTTTTACGTAGATAGACAGTGCCTCTGCCAGTAGTGGCCGCATCATCGGTAGTCTCTGTTGGCGGTTGTAACATTCAGCTAACAGCATGTCGATACCGGCAACTTGCGGGCTATCATTACCGAGCAAGTTAATGTAAACAGTACGGGCCTTGGTGAGCAGGGTCTCTGTATGCTTATCCATGGCGGCTCCGGCGAGGCCGCGATTGACATGGTCAATAGTAGTAAAAGTAATCGGGGCAAGAATTCGCTTCATGCCTGTTTGTGATTCGCTACCGGGCTTAGCCAGATCGTCTAACTCTTTGAGAAGAGTGTCGTAGGCTTCAAGCAAAACCTGACTATTGAGTGTGGCAATCTTTTCATTGACTACCTGCAACTCGTCAAACATTTTTGCTTTAGAAAAAAGAGTGCGCTCCATACGCAACGCCGTCATCAAGCGGCCGCGATTTGAAAATTTAGTACGGGCCGTATTTTCAGCTGATGTTAAAACCCAGTGTGCTTGGTCGTACAGATGGAGGTCTGTAAGAGTTTGAGCAATTGTGGTTTGGCTGTTCCAAATTGTCTTTAGGAGCACTGTGCCGTGGTCTGGCTCTGGTCCGTTATCGCAGGACATGTAAGCAAATACAGCAGCAACAAAGACAAATAGAGTCCAGAAGGCATAACGTAAGTATTTGATTTCTAGGCGCTGCTTGGTTGGATGTTGCACTGCTTTGACTTTGACAGAGCCTGATTGAGGTTGAATAGTCGGTAAGTCTTGCAGTACTTCAGTTATAGACTGGTAGCGGTTTTCGGGCAGCTTTTCTAAGCAGCGGAAGATTAGAGCCTCCATACTTTTATTGATATTTAGTTCTGGCACCACCTCGCTAAACGATCGGGGCGTTTGGCTGACGTGCATGGTCATAGTGTCGTAGGCGGTATCGCCCCGCAGCGGTGCAACTCCTGCGAGTGACTCATACATTAGACAACCAAGTGAATAAATATCAGAGCGATTGTCTAGGGACTTAGCCTGGCATTGCTCTGGGCTCATATATAGCGGGCTGCCAAAGATATCCCCGGTTTGGGTTAGTCTGGTTTGTTCTTTGGCGGCGTGAGGGAGCACCTTGGCGATGCCGAAGTCGACAATTTTGACTAGCTCAGAGCCGTCTTCGCCCTTAATCAAAACCAGATTGCTGGGCTTTAAGTCGCGGTGCAAAATGCCATTTTTATGGGCATGTTCTAAGCCCATACAAGTTTGGCGAAAGATGTGTACCGCTCTGTCGAGGGCTAGGTGGCCTATCTCATCGAGCACTTCACTGAGGTTCTTGCCATCCAGGCAGTCCATTACTAGGTACGCTTGGGAGCCGACGATACCAAAGTCGTAAATACTTATGATGTTTTGGTGCTTTAGGGCGCTAGACGCTTTTGCTTCGTGTTTAAAGCGTTCAATGGCTACTTTGTCTGAGTCGTCGTGCAAAAGTTTAATAGCAACGATGCGATCCATGAGACGATGGCGTGCTTTGTAAACTACGCTCATGCCCCCAGTTCCGAGCACCGAGATAATTTCATACTGATCGGCAAAGACTTGGCCG
The DNA here is from genome assembly GCA_018062085.1 of bacterium. GTDB lineage: Bacteria > Cyanobacteriota > Vampirovibrionia > Obscuribacterales > Obscuribacteraceae. Next base: position 72,155 of record JAGOSY010000007.1, read on the forward strand.
ATCATAGGATCCGCTTGCTCTAGTTCTAGTTCGTGACCATCGACCGGGCACTTTGACCAGAGCGTTTCAAAGCGAGCATCGCATTTAGGGCAGAATTTCAAGCGCTATCCTTAAGTGACAACTAGGTTGTACCAGATTTATGTTCCCTTTTGTAGGCTAGGCTATAGGGTGTGGTCTCTGGCAAGCGTCGCTAGATCTAAGCGATCGGAAATTAATTTGGCACTCTCTGGCTAATCTTACGTCAAAGGCCGTATCACCAATAAATCTGTATAGAAGGGTGAGGCATCTATAGGGGTCAATTATGAATTTGTGTCGTATGTCTCGGCTGGCTTTATTGGCCGCTCAATTTCTTATGTCTTCAGCCGCTGCTGCTGACCAGATTGCTCCTTCAGTGTCGCCTCAACCAACAGCTAGCCGAATAGCCGATTTTGGCAGACCATTTGTTGTACAGCTGCCTCCTGGTTGGGAGGTCAGTGAACTGAATGCGCCTAGGCCTAATAGTGGGCGGGAAATGGCTGGCGGGCGGCTCCGCGCTTTGAAGAAAGACGGTGAAGGTATGGCTGTAATTGAGCTAACCTATTTAAGTCGCACTGATGCAGGGCAAGCCGATATCGACAGCGAATTTAGTACCTTTATCTCAACTTTGAAAACAGAGTATGAGAGCAAAGGTCTGAAAACTAGTGCTACAAGCACTAAAAAAGCGACTCTAGGTGCCTTACCCTCGGCCCAAGTCGAAATTACGGTGGTCGGTCAGAATAAAGAACTTCGTCAATGGTTTGCCATGGCTCTTGGTAAAAAACATGTCTATGCTTTGAGCTACACCGGTGAAAAGCAGTATTACGATAGATTCGAGCCAGAGTTTGCTAAGTGTCGCGCTAGCTTAAGTATGGAATAGCGAGCCGATAGAATTAAATTAGAGCAAGTTTGCTATTTGGCTTCTGTCTTATTTTACTTCTGAATTATTTTGCCATAGACTGCTCTGCTTCAGCTTTTCTACTTGGTCAAAATTTTGGTGCCAGATCTCTTCTAAGACAAATACATTGGCATACCCTAGAGCAATCATTTGCGGTAGGCAGACATTATTTAGTGATATGCGCCTTGATGGAAAGAAATTATTGGTGCAGTAGACAATTATTTTGTCCTTTTTATTAGGTACAAGCTGCTTCAACTTTTCTTCTTTTATGTCTGCTCCCATAAGCAGGGCGCCTTTAATGTGACCGTGCTTGTACTCGGCTTCACTACGCAAATCAAGAATAACCACACCAGGCTTTTGGCAATCTTTTTGGAATTGCTCGAAAGTTATTACCCGCTCTTTCCAGTCAATTTTATTAACAGTGCTTTTGTATTCGTCGAATGAAACGGGGTCGATGGCTAGCGTCGGAGTAGCCCAGGTAAATGCTGATATTGCAAGCAGGAGGGCAAGGTTTTTACTCATAATTTTTCCCCAGCCACTTAGTTGACTAAGAGATTCCCGTTTTGTTCAAGGCCTAAGCATGCAGACTCATCCCTAATTTGCGCCACTATTTCAAAAGAACGCAGCCTATCTTCCTGCTCGTAAAGATCGCTGACAAACATTAGTTCGTCGGCCTCGGTCACTTCTAGCAGCCGTTCTAGTTTTGTTTTTACGGCCTCAGCACCGCCAATGATGGCAATGGCCATACGACTTGACACTGCTTGCTTCTCGTTGGCCGACCAAAGTGTTTCCATCTGTTCAAGAGTTACTGGTGGCTTGAGTTGCATGTTCTCGCCGCGAATTAGCGACAAGCCCCGTTGCATTGGGGTGGTCGCCAGTTTGTTGGCAAGCTCATCGGTGTCGGCCGCCACCAGTGGCACTCCAATCATGACATGAGGCTTTTGTAGTGCTCTCGATGGTTTGAACCTGTTGCGATAAAGCTTGATGGCGACTAGTAGTTCTTCAGGGGCAAAGTGGCTGGCAAAAGCAAAAGGCAAACCTTCTTCTGCAGCCAGTCGAGCGCTAAAATCGCTCGAGCCAAGCAGCCAGATTGGTACTTCTAACCCGCTGCCAGGATAGGCTTTTACTTTTTGCTCGGCTGTCTCTGGGCCTAGATAACGTTGCAGCTCCGCTAAAAGCTCCGGGAAGTCATGACCACTAGAATCAAGCCCGCGTCTCAAGGCGTGTGCAGTAGCACGGTCAGTACCGGGTGCTCGGCCAAGGCCCAAATCGATGCGGCCTGGGTAAAGTGTTTCAAGTGTGCCGAATTGTTCGGCAATTACCAGCGGTGCATGGTTTGGCAGCATTATCCCACCAGAGCCGACGCGGATGGTGCTGGTGCCTGCTGCCACATAGCCAATTAAAACCGATGTAGCGGCGCTGGCAATGCCTGGCATATTGTGATGTTCGGCTAGCCAGAAGCGGTTATAGCCAAGCCTTTCGCCATGTTGAGCGAGGGCCAGACTCTTTTGTAGAGCATCGGCCGGCGTCTTGTCTGCCCGCACTGGGGCGAGGTCTAGTATTGAAATTGCAGTATTGGTTAGTTTCGACATTTTGAAAGGGGTGCTGAGATTGATTGACTGATTTCTGGTCGATATAACTTAAGAAGCGAATGATTCCATATTAGACCGGTCGGTCTAGTGTGTCAAATCATGGAGTGATTTCACCTGCTGGCCAGCCTCTTGCAAGCCACCTGCTATCATTCGGCAAGGTAATCGCCACAACCTCTTTATTTTAGACAATCTTCGAGCAAAATGTCAGATTCTAATGCAGCATCTTCGGTCCAACTAGACCCGCTGGCCGTTGCCCGTGAATATCTTACGCCTGCCGGACGACGACGGGTCTTGCGCCAGCCGAGAGTAGCACTACCCAGGACCGACTTAAGCATCCCTCACGGCCAAGGTCATCTGGCTGTGCGCTATTGGGGGGATGGCCAACCAATCTTACTCATACACGGTTGGGCTGGTGACCAGTCTGACCTGTTTTCATATGTCCCAGCCCTTGCTGTGTCTGGTTATCGCGTCATTACAATGGACCTTCCGGCCCACGGTGAATCGAGCGGGGACTGTGCCAGCATCGATCAGCTGGCCGACGGAATCTTGACTGTGGCTCGTTACTTTGACCCGCTCAAAGCCATAGTTGGCCATTCCGTGGGAAGCGCTGCTGCAACAATTGCCATATCGAAAGGCCTAGTAGTAGAAAAAGCAGTCTTGTTGGCACCACCAGAGAGCTACGAAAATTTTGCTCGATACTTTGCTGCAATCAAGGGCTTGAGCCCGCAGCAAGTTGACCAGATGATTGAGCATTTGCAAGCAATTGGTGTGCGTGTCAACGTTACTACGTCTGACTTGGCATCAGCTTTTGATTTGCCAGGCTTGATTGTTCATTCGATTGACGATCCGATTACGGCGGTAGAAAATTCGCTGGTGATCGCGGGCAAGTGGGTCAATTCAAATTTCTTACAGGTCAACGACCTAGGCCATCGGGGCGTCTTGCGTGATCAAAATGTTATAACTGCCGTGCGTGATTTTATATCCAGAGCATAGCCTTGGCGCCCCCTCTCGTATGTCTTACCGCTATCCTTTTTGTTTGCTGTTGAAGAGCTAGTCTCAAAGCGATAACATTGGCTCACCATATTTATCCTCTTTGCCCTGCTCTCTTTTTTTTGCGAGTGTTGCTAAATGAAAGTCGTTCTGGCTGAAAAACCTTCTGTCGCCAAAGATATCGCCGCAGTTGTCGGTGCTACAACCAAGCGAGATGGCTATTTCGAAGGCAACGACTATGCTGTCACCTATGCTTTCGGCCATTTAGTCACCATGGCTGAGCCAGAAGAGATGAATGAAGCCTGGGGCAAGCCTTGGCGTTTGAAGCAGTTGCCGATGATTCCCATTGAATGGAAGTATCGGGTAGTTGAAAAATCGGCGCATCAGTTTAACGTCATCAAAAAACTGTTTTTAGATCCTGCCACGACGTCTATTATTTGCGCCACAGACGCGGGGCGGGAAGGCGAACATATTTTTCGTTTGATTTATAAATTGGCTGAATGTAAAAAGCCAGTTGAGCGTTTGTGGATAAGCTCACTGACAGCAGAGGCTATAAAAGACGGTTTGAGCAAACTCAAATCTTCTAGTGCCTTTGATAGCCTGGCCCATGCCGCTGCTGCCCGAGCCCAGGCCGATTGGGTGATTGGACTCAACTTTACTCGCGCTTATACAACAATCAATAATCAGTTGTGCACCATTGGCCGCGTACAAACACCAACTCTTTCTCTCATTGTTGATCGCCAGACTACAATTGATGCATTTACATCTGCCAAGTTCTTTGAAATCATTGCTACTTTTGAGCCGGGTTTTATTGCCCGCTATATAACTCCTGCAACTGCTGAAGCTGAGCCTCAGACAAGATTACATGATAAAGCTTTGGCTCAGTCTATTGTTAAAGCGGTAGAGCCGAGCGAGCATGGTGTGGTGCAATCTGTAGTTACCACAGAGAAGCGCACCAACGCACCAGCGCTCTACGACTTACTGACGCTGCAAAAAGATGCTAACAAGCGCTTTGGCTACACTGCTCAAGAAACTCTCAATATTGCCCAGAGTCTTTATGAAGAGCATAAGCTCTTGTCTTATCCTAGAACTGAGTCTAGGCACCTTTCTACCGATATGGTTGGCGAGTTACCCCGCATTCTCTCCGTGCTTTTGAAAGGCCCGATTGCCACCACCGAAGTAAAAGACGCCTTCACTAAAGAAGGCATTGTGCCAGGCAATATTACCGCTGCTTTGATTCGACCACGGCTTACTAAGAGCTATGTTGACGATGGCAAGCTAACAGATCACCACGCTATTATTCCGACGCACAATGTCCTTCCTGCAAATTTACCTCTGCAGCAGCGCAATGTCTATCAGCTTGTAGCCACACGCTTTCTCAGCATTTTTCTTCCGCCTGAAGTGCGTGATGAAACCACGGCAATGATTTCTTTGGCCGAGCACACTTTTCGAGCCAAAGGCTTTGTCATCAAAGAAGTGGGCTGGACCGCGCTTGCCAGTAAGGCCAAAGACGAAGAGAAAGAGGAACCGAAGGCGAAAGGTAAGGGCAAAGATAAAGACGGCCAAGAAGACGCCCAGCAGCTGCCGCCTTTAGCTCAAGGGCAACAAGTGCCTAAGCGCAAAATTGAATTAAAAGAAGGCAAAACTACGCCGCCGAAACCTTACGACGATGCCAGTCTTTTGACAGCAATGAAAAATGCTGGCAAAGAACTTGACGATGAAGATTTGGCCTCTTATATGAAGCAAAAAGGCTTGGGCACCCCAGCTACCAGGGCGGCCATTATTGAAAGACTGCTGCAAACTGGCTATGTTGAGCGCAATAAAAAGGCTCTTTTGCCCACAGAAAAAGGCAAAGCTTTAATCGCTCAAGTGCACACTGAATTAAAAGACATTGCTTTGACTGCCATTTGGGAGCAGCGTCTTGCCGACATGCAAGACGGTAAATTGCAACCAGCATCTTTTGATAGTGATATTTCTGATTTAGTGCGTCGTATCCTGCCTGATGTCACCGCTGGCGGTGCTGCCCTTTCTGGGCCGTCTATTCCACCTAGTGATGGCAGTAGTTTGGGCACCTGTCCATTGTGCAAAAAAGGCTATGTGCGCCTCACTCCGAAAGGGGCGGGATGTAACCGCTGGAAAGAAGGTTGTACTTTCTCTATTTGGAAAGAGCAGCGCGGCAAAGAACTGAGTGAGAGCCAGATGAAAGATCTGGTAGAAAAAGGCGAAACCAAAGTAATTAAGGGCTTCAAGAAAAAAGACGGTAGCGGCAAGTATGACGCCAAGTTGATTCTCAATGAAGAAGGAAAGATTCAATATGACCTGGGCGGTGGAGTAATCGCTGCTAGTGGTATCGGTGAGTGCCCCCAGTGTAAGAGTCGGGTCAATTCTGAATCGGCTGCCGCCGAAACCAAAGAAATTGGTTCTGTCAGGCTCACCCCCAAGGGGGCTGGCTGTAGCCGTTGGCGGGAAGGCTGCAATTTCACGGTATGGCGCACTGTCTTTGGCAAAGAGCTAAGTGATGATGAGCTCAAGAGTCTAGTCGAACATGGGCGCACTGCTCTGGTTAAGGGCTTCAAGAAAAAGGACGGTAGCGGCACCTATGACGCTCGCCTGGTTGTCGGCAGCGATTTTAAGACTAGGCTTGATTTTGATTCTAGGCCCAGCGGGCCAGAGCCTGAACAGCTGGCGACAGCCGCCCCAGCCAAAAGCTCATAAACAGCGACCGGCCATAAATTGCCCATAAATTGCCAAAGGTGCCTAGTAGTGTGTCAATAGACCTTTGTCTATTTTTGGAGCACTTACTATGGTTGCCAACCGACCTTCTGAATCAGTTGAGTCAAAGTCAGATAGACTGGCTGCCATGCTTGATAATGGCCAAGGAAAGCAAGTCGTTAATCAGTTGCGCCACGAATTTGAATCTATGAGCCCGCGTCAATATAGCCGCATGGTGCGCGAAATCGCGAACAAAGATGATAAATCAGTTGGTGTGAACTTGAAAGTTGTGATGTCTGGAAGGGCTGAGCTGGTATTGGTTGACGACGGTCAAGGTAGAGCTAATCGTTCTATGGCTGATCGCAGTCTGCCTAATCGCACTGATTCTGCATCCCACCCTAAAGAACTAGTTGTTCCTAAATCTCAGTCTCAGCCTTATTCTTTGGCCAATATGCGTCAGCAAGCGATAGATAAAGACCCCTGTGCTCGATATCAGGATCTTCGTTTTGCCCAACTGGCCGATGTTAATCGGCAGTATGTGGCTAAGGAACAGCTTTCGGCAATGGGCTTTAAGCACTCGCCAGTAGTAATTGACGTTGCCGCCCAGCGGCGTCTGGAAGCAGTCGCCCAAGAGTGCAAGCTCTCGCACAAAAAGCAACAGTAAGGCGCGTCCCGTTCACCTCTCTCTCTGGCCTTGTTGCCTCACTCAGGGCGTAGGGGCCGGGCCTCCTCTTCTAGACCCTTACCAGTGGGGCCTTCTGCGATTTAATGTAGGTAATATTCCAGCACTTGGTAAATGCCAAGAGAATGTCACAAATTGGCTGTAATGTAAGGGCATCGGTGAACTCACCGCACTTTCTTGGAGGAAATCACATGGCTGGAAGAGATATTTCAAATGACCTAATCGAACGCAAATCTAGTGCATTGGCTGACATACTTGATACCGGTGACGGCAACAGAGCGGCCAATATTTTGCGCGATGAAGCTCGAAACCTTTCTGCCAATTCCTTCAACCGTGTTGTCGAGAGAACCTCTGACAAAGAGCAAAAAGGTACAAGAGGTCAAGGTTTTGACCTAGAGATTGTTAAAGACGGCACCCTCATCATTACTGGTGGCCACAAAGGTGAGACAGTGGCTGGGCACATGAAGAGGGAGCGCCCCGAGTACCCCAGCGGTGGCAGTGGGCAGGGTGGTGGTGGTAGTAGCCGTGAGCGACAGGTAGTTGTTGAGTGTCCTAAGAATGACATGCTTGGAGATATTGCCAAGGGTGCCGCTTTGCTCGGTGGTGGTACTGCTCTATTTGGCGGTGACAAGAAAAATATTGTCAGAAATGGGGTAATCGGTGCTGTTGGTGGAGCCGTCTACAACCACGAGAAAGATAAAGACTGCGTTATTGTTGATGATGGCCGTGGTCGCCGCCGCTAAGGCTAGATTAAGTGGCCGCTCTGGCTATTTCTCACATCGAGCTGGCTGTCGTTGAAAGTATGCAAGAACCCCAAGTTGTCAGCCATGACTTGGGGTTTTTGCTATGTATCATTACCGTTTGGTTCAAGTTAGATTGACTCTCTCTCCAACTTGGATCTTATATACTTAGACTACCAAAATGACAAATTCAGCTGCCCGCAGAAGTGCTGTGCAGTTGACATCCGGAGGTTCTATGAAACGTAAAGCATCAGCTCACTGGGCTGGCGGTCTAAAAGATGGCAAGGGAACAGTTTCCACTCAAAGTGGCGTTCTTGCTAAAACCCAATATTCTTTCGGTACTCGCTTTGAAGAAGGCGCTGGCACCAACCCTGAAGAGCTAATCGCAGCAGCTCACGCTGGTTGTTTCTCTATGGCTCTTTCAAATATTCTTGGCGAAGCTGGCTTGACAGCTAAGTCAATCGATACTGAAGCCACAGTAACTTTAGAAAAAACCGACGCTGGTTTCACAGTAACTGAAATCGTTCTCGATCTAGTTGCTGATATTCCTGGTGTTGACCAAGCTAAATTTGAAGAGTGCGCTGAGAAAGCCAAAGCTGGCTGCCCAATCTCACGTCTATTTAATGCCAAAATCACATTGAATGCGAAACTAGGCGCTGCTGTCTAAGACAGTTAGTCATAGAGATTGGTTCAATAAAAAAAGGGACGCAAGGCGTCCCTTTTTTGTCACTATATGCGGTGCTATATTTGCTAGCCTAGCGATTGACTTATATTTCGTCTTCGCAGCAGCCTGTGGCTGAGAATTTGTCTTTGACGCCACCGGCAAATTCGTTAGCCTTTTCTGCTATATCGTCGCGCAATTCTTTGCCCGATTTAGAAGCGAATAAATTGCCTAATGCATAACCGACGCCTAGAGATACAACAGAGCCTGCTGCCGCCCCTACTACAGCCCCAGCAATGAAGATTGTCTTCAGTAAAGGCAGGTTTCCTTTGATCAGGGTCTTCAACATGGGCCGCTCCTCAAATCATTAACTAAATAAATCAATAACTTATCGCATTCTAGCACCTGACTAAAATAAACACTGTTCAGGAGAAATTCGGCTGAGTATCGTACTATAGGGCGATGTTTACAGGGAAATTGAGAATATGACAGGCACTGAAACCATCGAGCCAAGCACAAAGGCAAAAGCGACAGAGAAGACCACAATTAACTACGCCAAGGCCATTGCCGATGAGCTGAAATTAGGCGTGGCGCAGGTTCAAGCGACGATTAACTTACTGGCTGAAGATTGCACAGTGCCTTTTATTGCCCGTTATCGCAAAGAGGCTACAGGTACTCTAGATGAGGTCGCTATTGCTGCCATTCGTGATCTGCAAGAGCGCCTACAGCAGCTCGATAAGCGCCGCGACGCCATGCTTAAATCTCTGAAAGAACGCGAATTATTAACTGATGAGCTGTTGGCTAAGCTAACCGCTTCCAATTCTATTAATGATCTAGAAGACATTTATCTTCCATTCAAGCCCAAGCGCAAGACCAAGGCCAGCGTTGCTCGCGAGAAAGGTTTAGAGCCCTTGGCTCAAGAGATTTTTACTTTCAAACTTAAAGATGTGCAGAAAGCCGCCGAGGCCTATGTCAACAAAGAAAAAGGCGTCGAAACGGTTGAGTTGGCTCTAGCTGGCGCCCGCGACATCATGGCTGAATGGATGAGCGAAAATCTAGTGGCCCGCAAACAATTGCGAGTCTACTGGACAAAAAATAGTTCTATTTATTCAAAAGTAGCCAAAGGCAAAGAGCAAGAAGGACAGAAATTCAAAGACTACTTTGAGTGGAGTGAGAAAGTGACAAACGCTCCCTCGCACCGCATTTTGGCAATGTTTCGTGGTGAAAGCGAAGGCATATTAAAGGTTTCAATCAAGCCTGATGATGAAGACGCCTTGATCATCATGGACAATAATTTTCTCAAAGGCGACGGTGCCTGCAAAGCCCAAATTGAAATTACAGTAGAAGATGCCTACGACCGGCTGCTTGCTCCTTCCATGGAGACTGAGCTTAGAGCAGAACTGAAGCAACGGGCCGATGTTGAAGCTATTCGCGTCTTTACTCGCAATCTGCGTGAGCTTCTCATGGCACCACCTCTAGGTGAACACGCCATATTGGCTCTAGACCCCGGTTTTAGAACTGGTTGTAAGCTAGTTTGTCTGGGCCGTCAGGGTGATCTATTGCATCACGATGTCATTTATCCTCACATGGACGGCTCTGGTGATGGCGCTAAGCAATCGAAGTTAAGTGCAGTGAAGAAAATTGTTGAGCTCGGCAAAAAGTTTGGCATTGTCGCTGTGGCTATCGGCAACGGCACAGCTGGCCGTGAGACCGAAGAATTTTTGCGCGCTATCGATTGGTCAGCTGCCGGCATGGATGAGCCGCAGATCGTCATGGTCAATGAAAGTGGTGCCTCCATTTATTCAGCCTCTGAAGTGGCCAGAGAAGAGTTTGCTGACTACGATCTTACTGTGCGTGGTGCTGTCTCTATTGGGCGCCGTTTGATGGACCCTCTGGCTGAGCTAGTCAAGCTCGACCCGAAATCAATCGGTGTTGGTCAGTATCAACACGACGTCGATCAGCCAGCTTTGCAAAGCAGCCTCGATGATACTGTGGTCAGTTGCGTTAACTCTGTCGGTGTGGAATTAAACACTGCTAGTAAGCAACTTCTATCGTATGTGTCTGGCTTGGGCAAACAAATCGCTGCCAATATTGTTGCTCACCGTCAAGAAAATGGCCCGTTTAAATCAAGAGCTGAATTGAAGAAAGTGGCTCGTTTAGGTCCTAAAGCATTTGAGCAAAGTGCTGGCTTCTTGCGTATTCGCGAAGCTAAGAACCCCCTTGATGCAAGCGCTGTTCACCCTGAAAGCTACAAGGTGGTCGAGACCATGGCTAAAGATCTAGGCACAGATTTGGCCACCCTCATGTCTGACAGCGATACTCGCAAAAAAATCGATTTGAATAAATATGTCTCAGACAAAATTGGTTTGCCGACCTTGCGCGATATTATGCAAGAACTAGAGAAGCCAGGCCGCGACCCTCGCGCCAAGCTTGAGCCCATGAAGTTTGCCGAAGGCGTGCATTCAATTAATGATTTGTACGAAGGTATGAAGTTGCCAGGTATCGTCACTAATGTCACTGCATTTGGTGCTTTCGTTGATATCGGTGTACACCAGGATGGCTTAGTGCACGTTAGTCAATTGACAGACAAATTTGTCAAAGACGCTAGCGAAGTAGTGACAGTGCAGCAGAAAGTGCAAGTTACTGTTTTGTCAGTCGACAAAGAGCGCAAGCGCATCTCACTGAGCATGAAACGCTGATTTGAAGCTTTAGGGCTGGCTATGCATTGGCTAGTGCTAACTCTTCATCGGTTAAATGGCCAGCTAGGCCACTTTCAATTAAAGCCTGAATGGCCGCAAGAAATTGAGCCGCTTGTCCCATATCAACCACGAGTGTGTCAGAAGAGAAAACCACCGACATCATGCGGCGGGCCTTGATTTCGTTTTCTATTACTTTAACTCTGGGCTCAACTGTGCCCACACCAAAGATGCACGTGCTGATATTTGGAGCCAGAAGGGTATTGAGGCCGAATTTGCCTAGCGATGTCAGGCCAAAGGTGGCAGGATTGACGATTTGTCGCAAAAATGGAATATGCAGAGCTATGGCAATATAAATGCGACGCAGTATCCACGGCACATTGCTCAAAATGTGCTCTTTTGCTAGCTGCGGTACGCTCATTATTTCGGCTGTGCCGTAGCGATTGAGTTCTTGGGCTATTTGTGCCAGTGGCATCTTATGCACGTCTTTGATTATGCCAAAAAATACAGCAGGTTGCAGACCAATCATGCGCTCTACAGTAAAACCAGCAATTGGTTCTTTTCGCTGAATGACGGCGCCGAGGGGGAGCCTAAAGGCTCGTGTTTGCGGGTGCGAGAGCTGGGCGATAGCAATGGCCTTTAATATGATGGCTGTTATTGTCACTTTGCTGTCTTTGGTAGAAAGCTTAGAGCGAAGAACCTCGGCCTCTTCCATATCAAAATCGGTCAGTATATGTGTAGGAATGGTCTTGGTTGAGATTAGAGTAATCATGTCCATGACATTCCATCTAGCCCTGTGGAAGCTAGAGGTCGTGTAGGCCGGTTTACTCGCTGTGCTTTCAGTCTCGGTCATTGCTTCATTTCGATTTCTGCTTCAAGCCTGCTTCTTCGGGTCTCGGACGTAGACCGGCGGGTGTGATGGTAAGTTCCCAGATACTAGATACTTATTCTCTATTCCCCGCAGGAGATTTTTGATTCTGCCAAGTTTTACTTACAAGAAGCTAACCTGGCAAATGGAACCGGGGCAGAATAGCCGCGTCAGCGCAAGCAACGAGACAGTAGCGGTCACTATTCAATTATATGAATACGCCGAGAGGCTAAAAACCATTTGTCCCACAACGTTCTGAGGAGAATACACATGTTTGCATCAACTAAATCAACCACCCTGGCTCTAGGCGTGGCCATGCTCCTGAGTCAATCAGTGGCATTTGCCGACGAAACCAGCTCAACATCAATAAAGACCGAAACACCGTTAGGCTCAGCTTCGACCAGTGTCAAAGTTAAGTCAAACGCGGCATCAACCACAAAGACTGTAAAAAGGGCTAGTGCCAATGCCGTTGAAGCCAAGCAAAGCACCTATCACGCTGAAGTTGGCGCTGGCGGTGCTAAAGTTAGCCATGAGAAAGATGCTGTTCGCGCCAATAGCGATGGTAGCGTTACTTCTGAGCGGAAGAAAGAGTCACATGTCATAGGCATTGGTGGATCCGCTCACAAAAAGTCTAGAGCTAGCACCACTGTCGGTGCGTATGGTTCTTCTACTTCTGTTAAGGAAGAGCAGGAATCAACTACCCCATAGTTGCGCTATAGATCTTAATCCAGCGTTAGGGCGCTAGATAAGTCGAAGAGGCACGAACGGCAATGTTCGTGCCTCTTTGTTGGTAAATTATATTAAACTAGTTGGCATAAGGTAGAAATATCAAACTTATGTGGAAGCTTAACCAAGGCAGTGAAAACAGTGAGTAGAGACTATCCGACAAATTCTAAGGGGCTAAAATGGCAAATGCCATTAGCTTTGGTTCTGCTTTTGCTCGGTGGTGGTGTTTTTTTCTTTGCCCGTGCTCAGGCCTATCCGGAGCCACCATCGACACTGACATTGAAAAGAGATGTTTGTTACTCGACGGTAGACTCGCAGCCTTTGTACATGGATATCGTTACACCCAAGGCTGGTAAAGGCCCTTTTGCTGCTGTGCTCTGTATTCATGGTGGTGGCTGGAGTGCCGGACACAAGAAAGATATGTTGGGTTGTGCTTATATGCTCAGTCAGTTGGGTTTTGTTACTGCGTCGATTGACTATCGACTGGCCCCGCAAGCACGTTTCCCGATTCAGGTTGAAGACGCCAAGGCAGCAGTGCGCTATTTGCGTCGCCAGGCCAGCGAACTCAATATTGACCCTAATCGCATTGGTGCTATTGGTAGCTCTGCTGGTGGGCATTTAGCCCTATTTCTTGGTACCGCTGATAATACTGAACCAGTACAATCTACTGATGATGATGAGCCTCAGGTTTCAAGCACTGTAAAGGCTGTAGTTAGTCTGGCCGGGCCAACCAATTTGCTTTTACCGCTACCACCAGAATCAGAGAAGATTGCCCAGCGCTTCATTGGCAAAAGTCGTAGTGAGAGCCCTGAACTTTTTGAGAAGGCTAGCCCTGCTCATTATTTAACGGCCGATGATGCCCCGATACTAATGATTCATGGCGACAAAGATGAGCTGGTTCCGTATAACCAGGCAACAACAATGCTTGCTGCTTGCAAGGAAGCCGGTGTCAATGCTGAGTTGATAACAGTAGCCGGTGGTGGCCACGGTGGTGGCGGCAATAAAGCCGATTGGGATGCCAGTATTTTGAAAATGGCCGATTTCTTGAAGAAGCATTTAAACAAGTGAGTGCAGCAGCTCATATTGGGTAACGTGCCATTTCTACGCGTAGCTCTCTATAAAGATCACGCAGCCAGACTGGCTGCTTTTTGAAATCAACTGCGGGTGCTGTATGCACAAGATTGCATGGTGCAAAAATCAAAGAGATGTTTTTAGCACCCACATCCTCAGCTAAAACAAAAATTTCTTCAATTGGTTCATTGCCCATGGCTAAACAACCAGTCGACCATTTGCTGCCGTGAATGAGAATGTCGCAACCTAAGTTGCGGCGCTTCTCGGCTTGAGCGTGGGCTTTGTCTGCGGCATTGGGGTAGCTTACATCCATGCCGATGTGGGCGACTAAGTTGGGGCGAAAGCCTGCGATTTTGTAGAAACCTTCAGGTACTTGCTTATCGCCTTCTTTCAGTTTTGGACCGGCGACACCAGATGTACCAATGATGGGATAGCTTAAGACTTGTTTGTAAGCACCAGTTTTGTTCTTAGCAAAAAGCATTAATTGCTTTTCTTCTTTCAGTGCTATCCAGGTCATTGCACGGGGTGGATAGGCGATGTTCTGTGCTGCGAACAGAGCTTTCAGTTTCGCTCTTACCGCCGGTCCATAGTATGCTAGTACTCTATCTGTGGATTGAAATATTGGTGGCGCTTGTGGTGCTGAAGTTGGTGTTGGCGCCGATGCGGATTTGGCAACTGGCTTTGGGACGTTCTCTGGTGCAGCCTGAGCCTGGGCAAATGATAGACACAGTATCAGCAGTAGTGCTATGAGGCACGAACTGTAGGAAGCAATTCTATCTATAGTAATTCTGCCTGAAACAATCATGACTGGCTTTCCATTTTTGTTTCTTCTAAATCAAGTTCATTTTGAATTAGTCTGAAAGTATCATCTTGAATTTCATTGCTGTCGCGCAACTGCAACAGCAATGCTCTCTGTGCTGTTATTGCTTCAGCTTTAATTCTCTGCCAGCGGTTAATGGCAGGCTGGTTCTGAGATTCTGGGCCGATGTTGGCGATAGCACGTTCTAGATATTTATTCAGGTGCTTTTGTAAAACAGGATCTTCTAAATCAATACTTTCAGCGCGTGCTAGTTCATCAATGCGCCTAACTGCTTCGCGCGATAGTGCCAGTCGGGCCTTGCGTTCAGCTTCTTCTGGGTTGTATGCGTCGGGCTCAAATTCGAACATTTTGACGATAGCCGGCAGAGTGATACCTTGAATAATTAGTGTGGAGGCAATCACTGCAATGGTAAGGAAAATCAGCAGATCACGATAGGGAAAAGCTTGGCCATTGCTGCATGTAAGTGGCAAAGCCAGTGCCGCTGCTAGTGATACCACCCCGCGCATGCCAGACCAAGAGAAAACAAACAAGTGTTTCCAACTAGGTTGCTGGTGCTTTCTCAGGTAGTTGTACAGTGGCCCTACTGTAAATGTCCAGGCAAATCTTATCGCCAGTGGTGCTAGGGCTGCTGTCGCAGTCCAAAGCACGAGTTGTGTTGCCGGATAGGCTTTGACTGTTTCTAGAATGGGGCGCAGCTGCAGACCCATCAGTAAGAACGAAAAGCCATTGAGAAGATAGGCAATAGTTTCCCAATTGGCGGTAGCATGCAAACGTGTGGTCGAGCCATGCATTAGTGGTGAGCGCCAACCCAGCATTAGACCAGCTGTGACTACCGAGAGAACACTTGATACATGAAGATGCTCGGCTGTTAAATAAGCAATGAATGGAGATAGCAATGAAACTATTATTTCAACCGGCTTGTGTTCTAGCCGTGTTCTTAGTCGCACTAAAATGAAGCCTGTAGCCAGACCAACAATTATTCCACCAATTGCCACATAGAGAAATCTTGTGCCGGCTTCTTGCAGAGAAAAGGCACCCGTAACCACTGCTGCTACAGCAAACTGATATGCCACCAGGCCCGTGGCATCATTAGTAAGGCTCTCACCTTTGATAATTTCCATCAATCGTTTCGGTAGTTTTACTTCTTTAGCGATGGCTGAGGCAGCTACCGCGTCTGTTGGCGAAACGATGGCACCAAATGCTAGAGCCGCTGTCCATGGTATTCCTGGTACAACTGTATGAATCGCTAGCGCCACGGCACCGACTGTCGCTAAGACCAAGCCCACGGCTTGAATTGTTACTAATTCACCCACATCTTTTAACTGCCGCCATGAAGTGTTGTAGGCATCAAGATATAGTAGTGGTGGCAGAAAGATGAAGAATACGGCGTCTGGCTCTAGGTGCACCGGTGGAATATTGGGAGCCATTGAAATGGCCATGCCGGTAAGAACCAACAAAATCGGCAGAGCGACCCTCAACTTTTGAGAGATCGCTCCGACTATGGCGATTATTGCTAGCAGCGCAACGACTAGTTCGACTTGCTGCATTTGAACCTTATGTAGATGATTTAGCCATCTTTGTTTATAGCATGAATGAGTTCTTCTAAGACTTTGTCGGCTTTGTCGTTATCTATTTGACAGGTGCCAGCGTTTTCGTGGCCGCCCCCGCCATACTTGAGACAGAGTTCGCCGATGTTAGTTTTCGAGCCGCGATCAACAATTGACTTACCAATGGCAAACACTGTGTTTTGTTGCTTCAAGCCCCAGAGTCGGTGAATTGAAATATTGGTCTCTGGATGCATGGCATAAATCATGAAACGGTTGCCAGCAAAAATTGTTTCTTCTTTTTGCAGGTCGAGCACAATTAGATTTTTGTGCACTGTTGAACAGCGGTTAACTTGGTCTTTGAACAATTCTGCTTGGGTGTTGTATAGCTCAACTCGCTCCATGACGTCTGGCATTTTCATGATTTCGTCAATGTCGTGGTCTTTGCAATAATCAATTAAATCCATCATTAAATTGTAGTTTGAAATGCGGAAATCCCGGAATCTGCCCAGACCTGTGCGGGGGTCCATCAAGTAGTTGAGAAGCACCCAACCAGTTGGGTTCAAGATTTCTTCTTTGCTGAACTGGGCTGCGTCAGCCTTGTCCACCTCGTGCATCATGTCGTTCCAGCGGGCGGGGAAGGTTTTTGCACCGCCGTAATGGTCATAGACCACGCGAGCCGCCGACATAGCTTTGGGGTCAATAATATGATTGTCGCGGCAGCCCTTGTTGCGGGTCATTTCGCTTGAGTGGTGGTCGAAGGCGAGGTGCACACCTTCAACATAAGGCAAGTTGGTGGTTATATCGTGGTCGGTAATGGGTACCTTACCGTCTTGCATGTCTTTGGGGTGCACGAACAAAATATCGTCGAGCATATTAATGTGTTTGAGCAGTACCGCGCAGACCAGGCCGTCGAAGTCGCTGCGGGTCACCAGTCTATATTTAGTGGCATTCTCTACAGCGGATGCTGGATTTTGCGAAGTTGTCATTGCCTTTCTAATCGCCTCTCAAATGCTGGTAAATCAGTGGCTCGTTATCAGCCCCCTAATAGACTTACCACTCTGGCCTAGAGACCTAAACCCAAAGTTTGCTAAGTGTATAATTGATTAGTACAAATTAGGGACTAGTGCAGATGGGGGATTAATGCTTAGGCTTTTATCTCGAGTCATAATAGTTGCGGCCCTAGTCGGTACACTGCTTTGGGGATCGGCTCTGGTTCAAGCTTTCGCTAAGGAACCAGCCACTCCAATTGCTGCTCTTGATGCAAAAAAGTACAGACAAGTGAAATTTCCAATGCATTCGCTTGGTCGTTTGTACGATATTAAACCCGGTATGGATTGGTTAAAAGTTAAAGCCGTTGATGGCACGTTTCTCGGCACAGCAGCAGGTCTGCAGGTGGTGCCCCGGTCTGCTAGGCTTGGTCTTGAATTGGATGCCAGTGTCGCTGACGAGCCTAAGTTGCTTGAGGCACTGGCTCCAGATGCTTTATTTGCTCTGCGCTCAAGAAACCTTGAACAGACCGATAGCTTTCTCTATTCGGTCTATCATCTAACTGGGTTAAGTCGTCTTGATTTGCTTGATTGCAGTTTTACTGATAAGGCCGTTTCGGGGCTAGTACGCTTAAGCCAACTAGAGAGATTGACCCTAGGCACATGTGGACTGACAGGTAGCTGCTTTCGCGATTTGACGCAATTGAAGAAGCTTAAGTATTTTGGCGCTTCCTGTAATAAACTCGATAGGCAATCTATTTCTTATGTTGCCCAGATGCCCGCTTTGATTCATCTTGATTTAGCTAGAACTCAGATCACTGATGCTGAGTTGCTTACTATCGCTAAACTTTCGAAACTAGAGACTCTCAATATTAACTCTAACCCTGCACTTACAAGTAAAGGTTTTGCTGCTCTCAAGTCGCTGCGCAAGTTACAAAGTTTGTCAGCTGAATACACAGCTATTAAGCTAGACGATTTATTGGCGCTCAAAGGTTTGCCTTTACGTTCTATGTCTTTGCCACCACTAAAGATTCGCTTTTCTGAGATGCAAAAATTGCGTAGAATTTTTCCTAATTGCGTTATAGCGCTTCAGTCGCGTGAAAGCAGTGGCGATTTCAATATGATTTTTGCTCCAGTATCGCGCTAGCAATTTGTGGCTCGTGGCTTGTAATTAGAAGCTTTTCAGCACGCCACGGCCTGTAAAGAGGGTACTCTTGTCATGATTTGTTTATATTTGCGCTCGGCGCTTGGGGTATCACTTGGATAACCACTCTAGATCTATGCGATTGTCCGCATTTGCTGCTCGATCATATATGCGTAAGGCGTTTTCGCTTGTTACTATGTTGACTGTGTTACAGGTGCCACTGCTTTTTACAGGCGCAGCTGCTTATGCCGAAAGTGAGGCGTTAGCGCAAGTTGATTCTACCTCTACTGCCTCTTCCTCGGGCATCGCCTCTGACTCTACTGCCGCTGCCGAGCACCAATATTCGCAGCTGACAAAACAGATTTTGCTGGCTGGAATTGAGCTAGAGCGGTTCAGTTTGAATTCTAGGCTAAACAGCGCCAAGCAACCGCGTTTTAGAAGATTGCGCTATTTTCTCACCCAAGAAACAGCTGCTGCGACCGGGTTAGCTTTTGAAATTGCTTTTATGGAGCAGGCGAAAAAGGGACGGCGTCGACCACTGCAGGTTAGCAAGCCTGTATTACATGGTGCCCTAACTACGGCCATGACTGGGGCGATAATTGGTGGTTCTGGTTCTTGTTTAGAGTTGAGTTCGAACATGCTTCAGGCCATCAAGAATAAGCGCAACGGTTTCGACTTTAAAACAGCTAACAAATTTGTGGTGGCAAAGCTCAAAGAGATAGATCAGCTTTTGGCACAGAGAGACGCTCTGGTTGCGGCTCATCCTGATCACCCAGGTTATGAAGGTGCAGTTCTTGAAGGCAAGATTTTGCGTGAGCTGCGCAATTGTTTTATTACTGAATACTCTGATTTTAGTGCTGATACCAAAGGCTATATCACCTATCAAAATCTCTTTTACTTGCTCAATGCTTCCTACAGCGCCGTCCAGGCTGCTGGAGCCTGGGCTGGTTATCGCGGTGTAACAAAGCCCGCCTATAACGGACCCGCCAATGTTCTCTTTATTGTCAGTGGTGCCATGGCCATGGTCACTCCGATTATTAGTACTGCGGCTGGTAAGTATGCTCGCAGGCGAACCTATGAGACCCTAGAAAAGCAAATAGGCGAAAAGCCAAAGTTTGACGACAAGGCTTTTGCAACACAAGGCAAAGAGCTAAGACAGATTCTCAAGTCAGTCAATGGTACTGTGATTTCTTCGATGCCCGGAACAGACAGGTTGGCCATGTACACCGATGCTTCAACTCTTTTCAAAAAGCAGTTGGATAGCGAAACGACGATTATGCGTCGCAATGAAAAAGTGGCTTTGCAAAACAACCTGCTAGCTCCGGTCATTGGAGGCCAATTGATGACTCAAGGAATCTTCGGTTGTATTGGTTCCTATCGTTATAATTTGCAGCCACGTAAGCAGCTCAGTATGTTCTATCGTGGCGCTATCATCGGTACAGTTGGAACGAGCATGGCTACGGTTGGCAACGCAGTATCGCTGCTGTCTAGTTTGAGCTATGAACATCGTTTGTCTAAAGAGAAGAAACTGCCAGCGCAATTGATAAAAGCTAGGCTTGAGCACCTAGAAGAAGTAGAGAGAGACGTGCGCAAGATTTGATTATTTCCCGGCTTTGACGCAGCGAAAACCTAGATGGTTGGCTGCTGTATTGACTTCCCCTTTGCCTCTGGTACCAATCATATAGCGTGTGCAATATTGGTCGCTGCAAAGAAAAGAACCGCCCCTGTGAACACGTTTCTTTTCGCCTGGTTCGACTGGGTCGAAGGGTCTGTCCGGGCCGGTGGGGTTTTTGACAACGCCCTTTGATGCTTGTGCTAGTTGGGCGTAATAGTCGGCGCGATACCAATCGCTGCACCACTCCCATACGTTGCCAGCCATGTCGTAGAGGCCATATTTGTTGGCTGGATATTGTTTCACCGGCGCTATACCAGCAAAACCGTCTAGGCCGGTATCTTTGACTGGAAATTGGCCTTGATAGATATTGGCCATCCACTTGCCACCGGGTTTGAGTTCATTGCCCCAAGTGTAAGTGTCACCATCTTTGCCACCACGGGCGGCACGCTCCCATTCAGCTTCTGTTGGCAAGCGCTTACCTACCCATTTAGCGTAGGCAACAGCATCTGGATAAGCCACTTGTACCACTGGGTAGTTGCCCTTACCTTTGATGCTGCTCTGGGGGCCTTGGGGATGTCTCCAGTCGGCACCATGTTGGTAGCGCCACCACTGAAACATGTTTTGTAGTGGCACTGCTTTAGCTGTGGGTGTAAATACAGTAGAGCCAGCTACAAGGTTTTCTTTCGGTGCAGTGGGAAATTCTTCTTGGGTTGGCGCAATTTCTGCGATTGTTTTATAGCCAGTGGCTTTGACAAATTTTTCAAATTGGTCGTTGGTCACTTCTGTCTTGTCCATCCAGAAGCCATCAACATAAACGCGATGAATAGGGCGAGCGTCACGCATATCGTCTTGGGCTGTGCAGTGGCCATTGAACTGGGACTGGCAGGCTTTTGATGCCTCATTTTTTGATGCAGATTTAGCGGCTGCGTCGGCTTTGGCACCGGCTATTTCTTTGAGTGGGTTTTCACTACCCATAGAAAATTCACCAGCCGGTATCCAAACCATATCTTTGTTGTCAGCTTGAGCGACCGAAGTATTGCCTAAGCACGCAAGCAGCAAACCCAGCTGAGCGATAATGATTCGCTTAGCTGGGTTATGCTGTTTGTGTGGTCGATTGTTCAATGATTCAATTCATTTCTTGAGCATAAGAGCCTGTCTCTATCTGCTTCTTGCGTTCATTTTGTCTTGGATTGCTTGTTTTACAGCTTCCATGTTGAAACTGGCACCTTTTTGCATAGGCGGGTATTCAACAAATGTAGCTGCAGTTTTAGCAACTTCCTGCTGCACAAAAACGAAGCGCCAGAACTCATAAGCAAACCAGTCATAGTAGCCTAGTGAGCCAGTTTTGCCGTTTGAAATGCCAGTTCTTTCTAAGGGGTCTAAGCGCAGGTTTGTCAGGATTGGCCAATCTACTTTTTCAGTTGCACCAAGCCAGCCATTAGGTTGATCGGTGAAGCGATATTTGTAGTCGTTGATTCTGACAGCACCTAGAGTGCCTTCGGTGAAGTAATAGATTTCTTTGCGGTTGGATGGGCCTTTACCTGTGAGCACATCTAATTGGTTGTAGCCATCAAGGTGTACTTTGTAAGTGGTATCACCGACTTTTTTGCCAGTGAGCAATTCTTGTTTGATGTTTGGGTTTCCGGCTGCGGCTACGAAAGTTGGGAACCAGTCTAGGCCTGAGAAAATGCCGTTTTCCACTTTGCCAGCAGGTACTTTACCAGGCCAACGAACGATAGCTGGAGCGCGGAAGCCGCCTTCTAGAGCAGTGCCTTTGCCACCAGCAAATGGTGTTTGTCCACCATCGGGCCAAGTGAAGTTTTCAGTACCGTTGTCGGTGCTGAACACAATAATGGTGTTCTCGTCCATGCCATTATCTTTGACATATTTGAGCACTGAGCCAACAATGTCATCGAGTTGCGCCATGCCAGCTTCATGAATGCTCCAGCCATTTTCAGAATTACGCATTGATTCGTATTTCTCTGAAAGGTGGGTAACTACGTGCATGCGTGTGGGGTTGAGCCAGAGGAAGAAGGGCTTGCCGTCTTTCTTGGCTTTATCCATAAATTTGACTGAGTCAGCGAGAATTTCGTCGTCGACTGTTTCCATGCGCTTGGGATAAAGCTCACCGGCGTCTTCGATTTTTTGTTTGCCAATTTTGCCCCAGCGCGGTTGCACTGTTTGGTCGTCAGTATCAGTGGCCCAGCTGTGAACCATATTGCGCGGTCCAACAACGGCTTTTAGCGCTTGTGGATAGTTGCGGTGAGCTGGGTCTTCCATGGCATCAAGGTGGTATAGGTAGCCAAAGAACTCATCGAAGCCATGCACTGTAGGCAAGAATTGGTTGAGATCGCCTAGGTGGTTTTTGCCGAACTGTCCGGTGGTGTAGCCTTGGTCTTTTAGAGCTGTGGCTATTGTGATCGCTTGGTCGGGAAGACCGATGGGAGATCCGGCCTGGCCTACGGTGGTCATGCCAGTTCTAATTGGTAGCTCACCAGTGATGAAGTTAGCGCGACCGGCTGTACAGCTGGCTTCTGCGTAGTAGTCAGTGAAGCGCATACCTTCTTGAGCCATCTTGTCTAGATTTGGTGTGCGTCCGGCCATAATTCCCTGGTTGTAGGCACCGATGTTGAACCAGCCAATATCGTCCCCCATAATGAAGATGATGTTGGGTTTCTTGGCATCAGCGCA
This sequence comes from bacterium, assembly GCA_018062085.1. Lineage (GTDB taxonomy): Bacteria > Cyanobacteriota > Vampirovibrionia > Obscuribacterales > Obscuribacteraceae. Next base: position 94,609 of record JAGOSY010000007.1, read on the forward strand.
CATACCAGCGCTTGGCGCAAACAGCGCCGTTGCCGCCAGCAGAACGCTGAAAAATTTCTTGGCGTAATGACTCACGCTTACTCTCCTAGATAAGGAATATCTGGCCACGGCTCATGTCAAGTGACTTAGCCTAAAGCAGTCGTTCAGAGTATCAGACCGAAGGTTGTATCTGATCGGCTACTGCTAATTATCACTGGCTCTTCAATTTGGTCTTGACTTGGCGATTGCTTACCAGATGGTTTGGATTGCCTTGCTAGCGCCTAGTTAGTGTGGGGTCAAGTTGACGATTAGGTCAATCATCAACAATATGCTAATCACAATTAGACTAACCGCTACTGCCAATGTCGAGGACCAGGCTGCCACCTGCACTTCTTTGTTCAATTTTCTCAGTGAGAGCCAATGTTCAACGGCGCCGCAAATCAATCCTAAGATTCCCAGAAGCATAAGAGTGATGCCAAGTTGCTCTGGTGATTGGGTCTTAAATTCTGATAGATGCTTGTTCTTGATTAGATCATGCACAAAGCGTGCCAGGGTGAAGCCGAAGGCAAACAGAGACAGCGACGTGCGAATCCAGGCTAGCAGCGTTCTGTCCATAGCAAGAAGAGTGCGAGTCTGTGCCAGCTCCATTTGCAGTGTTTGTATTTTTGTTGGCTTGAGTTCTGTTGTTTTGAGTTCTGCGGCCTGAACTTCTGTCTTGTGGTCTGGTTCTGGTTTCTTTTCTGAGTCTTCCACTTAGTACAACCTATTGATAGCGCATGCCGTTGAAATCAATGTAACCACTCTCATGGCGAGGTTCATCAGACTTGTGCGTCCAATGTAAGACACCGCCGCGTTCGTTCCAAATGTATTCTCCATGAATTCGCACAACGTTTCCAGCTTGCACTGGCGCGTAAGTACCGTACTGAAGGTCATTGGCTACCAGCACTGTGGTGCCATTTGAAAGTATCAATAGAAAGCGTTGATGGGGCTCGCGGTAATCTTCCTCGCGCAGCATTTTTTTTATCGGGGCGGTCACGGTTAGTTCTACTTTGCGCGCTTGTTGACTTTGAGCTTGAATAATTTTGGCGTCGTCTACAGCATAGGGAACATTGGCCGGTCCAATTACTATGCCACTTCTGGTGCTCTGACTCGAACCTTGATTGAAACCTTGGTTTTGTCCTTGACTTTGAAATTGATTTGCTTCCTGCGCTCCTACTCTTTGGACGTTAGCAGCGTTGCAACCAAAACAGAGAAAAATTCCGGCCAATAGAACTAACTTGAACTTATTGCAGACTGCCATAGATGCCTCCGGAGAAATTGGCAAAGCTGCTATTGCCAATTAAAGTCGAACTCGTTGTGCCGTCAGCTTTTAGAAATACAAATGATGGGATAGCCTGAATAGAATGTTGTTTCATTTGAGCGGCGTTGTTTGGATCATCAATGTCGATTTTTTTGCATTGAATTTTGTCACCAAAGATTTTCTGAGCTTGGGCAATCTGTTGATCAACGTCGTCGCACTGCCCGCACCATGGTGCGGTAAAAATCAAAACACTGGCGGACAAATTAGTTTTGGCTAGATGAGAGGTGGCAGCTCTAGCTTGAGCGGAGGCAGAGCTGATGCTCAAGCTGGTTGTCTTGTCCTGGTTCCCTGGGGCTGGGGAATTGGATGCCATCCAGGTAGAGATAAATTGGGCCATGTTTGAATCGTATGTGTTGCTCTTTACGCGTCCATATTCAATCACCAAATGCTCACTCGGTAGTTCAATGAAAGTTTTGTTTTTGGTGTTCAGAGCGTTGAAAATTTCCCAGGTACCTTGAGCCTTTACGAGCCTATCGAGAGTGCCTTGCAGCATCAGCACCGGTAGCGTAGTTATTTTCGCGGCAGCATCGTTATTGCCGTCCATAAATGCTTGGAAGTCAACTAACTGTACTGCCGAAAGATCCATACGATTTAGTGGGTTCGATTCCCAAATTTCTCTCAGGCGATCATTTTTTGTTGCCTGATCAACTATGCTGGTGCCGACGTCAAACTGCCTACGAGCGCCAGTCAGTAGCTTCACTCCGACCTTTAAATTAGTGCCATCTTTGTAGCGCTGGCCTGACGGAACTGACGAAATCAATCCATCCATTTGTTCCGGGTACATTGAGCTGGCGCGCAAGACAATAGCACCACCCATAGATTCACCAAGAAGAAAGACTGGCAGGCCAGGGTGATTGGCTCTGAGACTAGGTAGCAGAGTTTGTAAGTCATCGAGGCAAGCATCAAATTTCAATGCTTTGCCGTTCTTTAATTTCATCCACGAGCCAAAGCCACGCACGTCAATGGCATAGACTGCCACTCCTCTGCGTGACATGCGTGTGCCAAAATCGTTGAAACAGTCAGCATTGAGGCCGAGGCCGTGAATGCAAAGGACCACCGCTGTTTGTTTGACATCATTGTCAATCCAGCTGCGGCAGGGTGGTGTGTTTATGTCGTTGGCATCAATTGTGCTGAAATTTGCTGCTGTGCTAGCTACTGGTGCTGGTGATGAAGTTGGACTATTGCTTGGACTGCCTGCGGCAATGGTACTAGGTGCGCTTAGTAGCAGTAGAGATAGTGCAGTGAATAAATATGCCGACGTTCGCATTTGGAGACCCATAAACGGAACCAATATAATAACTGGTTCTTCGGGTTTTAAGATTACCGCGCACTATCTTGGCTTGACAAGCGCTTGGAGGCCTATGCCCGGTATAATCGTGCAGGTCGCTCGGTGGCTGACGCCCGTAAACTAGAGGCTGTCTAACTAGATTCTGTCTAGGTAGAAGTTGGAGCCACTGGCTGAATAACTTTAGGAATCACGTTGGCAATCAACAAAAACTCGCTTGCATTTAATTTCTACCTTGGTGGCCTAGGCGCCTTGCCGCCCCTTTCAATTGATATGGGTTTGCCGGCACTGACATCGATTGCCTCGTCATTGCATACGACAGATGCTGCTGCTGCACTCACTCTCAGTTTATTCTTGGCTGGTTTTGCCGTGGCCCCAGTGGCTGGTGGGCCGCTGTCAGACCGTTTTGGTCGGCGGCCAGTATTGCTTGGGGGCTGCCTTATTTTTGCTATTTCTGCTATCGGCTCTACTTTTGCTCCGACGATTGAATGGCTTTTATTTTTTCGCTTGCTCCAAGGCGTAGGCGCAGGCGGTGCCGCTGTGCTTTCAATGGCCCTGATTCGTGACCTTTTTGAAGGAAATGAAGCACGGGCTAAGCTTTCGTATGTCGGTATTTTGCGCAGCTTTGCCCCCATGATTGCTCCAACTCTTGGTGCCTGGATGCTCATGTTTGGCAATTGGAGATGGATCTATGGCTTCCTTGCTGTTGGTGGATTGGTGATATTGCTGGTCACTTACTTTGGTTTTGCTGAGTCGGCAAAGCATGAGCGTGTGCCACTAACATTGAGCGCTTTGCGTCAAAGCTACGCCACTGTAATAAAGCATCGAGTAAGTTTCGGCTATGCCAGCCTCAATGCCTTGATGTTTGGTGGCATGTTTGCTTACGTATCAAATTCGCCTTTGCTATTGATTGGTGTCTACAAATTATCCAATCAATTATTTGGCTATTTATTTGCTGGCACCGCATTAGGTATCATGCTTGGCGCTCTAGTTAACGGCAAACTAAGCGATCGCAATATTCCTCACACTGTGCCGCTTACTGCCGGGCTGCTGTTAGCCTCAGCTGCCAGCTTGGCGAACGTAGCCGTGACCCTATCTGGTCAGGCCTCACCGGCCACCTTGTTGCCCGGTCTGTTTCTCTTTACTTTTAGTGGTGGTTTGATCGCGCCCAATTCTGCTCACGGTTGCCTTCACCCGATGCCGAAGATCGCCGGTGTGGCATCGGCTGTGCTGACGTTCACTCAAATGATAGTGGGGGCACTATCTAGCGCCATTGTTGCTTACTTGTATGATGAAAAGTCGGCCATCGCCATGACTGGTGTTATGGCAGCTTTCATTTTGAGCGCGACCTTGGTTTATTTTGTTGTGGTCAAGCCAGCCGAGAGAAAATCGCTTTGAGTGTTGTCATGTTAAACTTAAGACACTAAGAGCAAGCTAGGGCTTGTGCTAAACAATGAGAAGACATACTCAGAAGCGTTTTGCTGAAGAAGCCGCTCGGTTCATGGTCGAGGGCACCGAAAGCGAGTATCTGCACGCTAAAGAGCGGGCCATGATGATGCTTGGTCTATCTAGTCAAACCCGTCTACCGTCTAATCGCAAAGTTCGAGAGCTGGTGAGCAAAATCACCAAAGCCGAGCTGGGCGAAGATGAAGTTGCTCGCAGGGTGCGCCAGATGCGTGAAATTGCCTTAGAGGTAATGGAGATTATTGAGGCCTTTGATCCGTTTCTAATTGGTAGTACCCTTAGCGGCGAGATTCGCGAAACTTCAGATATTGATTTGCATGCCTATTCAGATGATTTTGAAGAAATCAAGTTTCTCCTCAGCGATTGGGGCTGCAAAGACATTGATGAAGAAATAGTGCAAAACATGAAAGGTACTTTCATTCATTTAAAGTGGCTTGAGCGCAGCTACCCAGTAGAAATTACAATTTATTCTTGGGCCATGCGCGATGTTGTGCAGTTCTCTTCCATTACTGGTAAACCGATGAAGAGAGCTGATATTGTTGGTTTAAGACATTTGTTGCGCAGCTAGAGATAGATAGGGAGTGTATTGAAGTGACTTCGGAAAAACAAGGCGATCATCGAGTTTTATTCCTTGTGCTTTTTCTGTTGCTCGCTTTTGGGATTGTCACTCTTTTTGTGGCCCGCGAAAATTTGAAGCAGCAGTCGAACCAGAGAAATTCTAGAGCTACCCAATCACAGCCGGCTGATGCCACTGAGGCTGACGCTGATACTGACACTGACTTTGGCCCTTATATGGCCACCTTGCAAAGGCGCATTAAGCGCAGTTGGTTTCCTCCTAAGAATACCGAATCTCTTCGAGGAAAAGTTGTTTTTAAGGTGCATAGTGATGGCTCTATGACCAACTTGCGTATGGTCACAACAACTGATCTGCCTGCAGCAGATCAGGCCATGATGAAGGCTGTGCAAAATGCGGCACCGTTCGCTGCTTTGCCCCCAGGGGCCCCCGCTGATGTCGATATTGAATTTACTTTTGACTACAATGTTTTTAATAGTGGTAGTGGCAGAAGCACAGCATCACCCGTCGAATAACTTACTCTGTTATTGCTGAGAACTGCTCCAAGAAAAGCTTCAGCTGTTTCAGGTAGAGAGCGCGATCTTTCACGTTAACGTACACATGCGGGCTTGTTGGTAGCTCTAAGTATTGAAATGGTTGAGCCCCTTGATCTGCCAGCTGCCGCGCATGGCTGACCGGTACGTTTTTATCTAGGGCTGTTCCAATCACGAGAACTGGTGGATGCTTGCCTTTGAGCATTTCTAGATTGCTGAATGTTGGTTCCATGAAGAGAAAATCTGGATATATAGCGGTGACGCTCAGGCGTTGATCTGCCCAGTCTTTGGGTGAAGTGAAAGGAGATTCAAGAATCATGGCTTTTAGGGGCCGGTGTTTGCTCAGCTCTGAGGTTGTTCCGGCGCCAAAAGATTCACCATAGGCAATCACTGAACCGTTTGGATATTTCATTTCATTGACTAAAAAGTCATAGGCCATTGTAGTGTCAGGCGCCCATCTGTCTATGTTGCATTGTCCAGAAGATAGGCCGTAACCTTCTTGGTCGTAGATAAAGACTGAGTATCCCAGTTGCAACAAGGTAGCAATTTGAAAGGGGTCACAAAGAGTGTTTATTGAGCTGCCCACGCCCAGCGAGTATAGAATCACCCCGCGTTCTTTGTCTTTGGGCAGCTTGAAGAAAATACTGTCTAGAACTACTTTAGAGCTCGGTTGCTCAAATTTACTCCCCTGTATTCTGTAATGCTTGCCAGTTATTCCACCGATTTCTATAGGCCGATCTAGCGCTCTATCTGGTGGGTGGAATAATATGCGGTCTGTTATTCCACGATTTAGGCGTGGTGCCAAGTAAAGATAGATTCCCGCAATAATGACAGCTGCTATTGCCAGAACAATTTTGAGCGCTCGCCAGAGTTTGTGGATGTCGAGTTTTTTCACTGCGATTGCCTTTCGCGGCATATGGGGCCTAACTTAGCGTCTCTGATACAGCGCTTTCCAGGCTAGATGCTTTATACCGTTGTCTAGAATGAAGTAAGTACGTTCAAGCTTGATCACGGCAAAATGCGACTCAATTGGAGTAAGAAGCTCAATGGCGCTTAGTTGCGGCGGCCCAACATTGGGATCTTCTCTATACTCGTCTTTGCAGCCCGAAATGCTCAGCCAGAATGAACCTGGTTTCAGTGCTGCTGCCACTCTCTCAACAAATAAACTGCGCTTAGCTCTTTCAATAACGTGGTAAACGCCGCGGTCGAAGGCGAAGTCTTGAGTGCCGTCTTCAACTGGTGTGGTTTCGCAAATATCAATGAGGTGAAAATCTATCTGCTTCTTTGCCTCGGCGGCCTTCTTCTTTGCCGCTTCCATGGCGGTCGGTGCAATTTCAGTGGTAGTGACAGCACAGCCGTGATTAGCCATCCAGATAGCGTTAGTACCGGTACCACAACCAATTTCTAAGACTAATTTGGGATATTTGCCTTCCAGACTGGCGAAATATTCTTCTAGCTCTGGGGCAGGTAACCCGCTATCCCAGGGGGCCGAATTGGGCTGCGTATAGCGTTCTTCCCAGTTGTATTGCCGCTCTTCGCCGTGACTGTCTGCGTTTTCAATTTCTTGCTGGTTTTTCACTTGTAACCTGGTTGGTGTATTGTTTTTATTTGGGATAAGATTTTAACATGACCGAAGCAAGCCGCAGTTTGAATCAATCTCTCCAGAAGCTAGTTATTGCCCTTGATGGTGTAGGCGGTACGGGTATTTTGCCGCTCTCTTTGATGGCTGCAGCCAGATTTGGAGGAGCTAACCTTAAGATTCAGCGCTTCTTCTGGAATCACGGTGTATTTATGCCGTTTCATGACCTACTGGATAAAGAGCACATTGAACGCAAGGGTGCGCAATTGGCTGAGCTAATTGACTCACTCGATAAAGAGCAGACGGTGCAATTGGTGGCCAAGAGTGGTGGCAGTCTATTTATTCTCGGTTTGGGTACCAGCATCTTTGGCACCTCCGATGGTGTGCGTACAACAAGTGCTGGTTGCGCTGGCTTTGCTATCTTCCCAGAGAGTTGTCTCTATCCAGAGCAATACTCAAAGTTCGAGCAAGAGCGTTGGCGTCCGGAGATGCTCAAGCAACTACACAATGGCATGCACTTTGGCAATAGCGCTACGCCGTGGCTATTGAAAAATGTTGTGCCTCGCTTGATTGACTTTGATTGAGATCAATTGAGATCGGTTGAAAGTTTGACCGTTATTCACTTACTTCCAAATGGAAAGATGGTTTTCCAGTCGTTCTTCATATCGACAACAGTCCAGCCAGCTGGTCCAGCGGCGTCCAGTGCTTTGTCTAGGCGGCCGATTGCTGACTGGCGATCGTAGGCCCATTCACGATCGGCGTCGGTGTGATGCACGATTAGGGCGAAGCTTGGCCCAGATTTGGCCGTTGTCCACAGCAGCATTTGTAAGTCACCATCTGAGTTGCCGAAGGCTGCTATAGGCCTTCGACCGATATGCTGCTGGATGCCGACTGGTTTGCCAACATTATCATCAACGAAGTTGATCTCGGGTAGTCGCACCAATGCCGGTGCCCCGTTGCGCAAATCAAATTTGAGCTTGGCGCTGCTGCCAATTACTTGTTCTGGTGGAATGCCATAGACTCGTTGTGCAAAAGTGCGCATAAAGTCGATGCCACCACCGGAGACGATAAAGGTCTTGAAGCCGTTGGCCCGAAGATAGGTTAGCAGCTCCAGCATTGGCTGGTAGACCATTTCTGTGTAGAGCCGTTTTGTCACTGGATGCCTAGCGGTTTTAATCCAGTCGCTGGCAATCTTGTCAAATTCTTCAGTGGTGATACCGGCATGGGTGGCCAGTACAATTTGGACGATTGCGCTCTCACCTCCAGACAAAGCTGCCTTAATGTCTCCTTTTAGCAGAGAGGCGAAGGGCTCTTGGGTGGCCCATTCTGGATGCTGCGGGCTAAGCGACTTGACCCGGTCTATGGCAAATTGAAGCTGGAAATATATCGGCTGTTCGGCCCAGAGCGTACCATCGTTGTCGAATGTTGCAATGCGTTCATCTGACGGTACGAAATCGGTCGAACCATTTTTTGTGACTTTCTCCACGAAGGCGACTATTTTCTGCTTAGCTACAGTGTCGTTCCAAGAAGAAAGAGAATCTTCACGCTTGGCCATGGCTGGCGGCAAAGATGTTGCTAAGAGCATAAGCGCAGCCGATAGTTTTAACAGTGTGCGTCTAGATAGAATGGTCATAGCTGCTCCTTTGTTGATTTCAGAAAATTCAGTTAGGGCTTTAACTGGAGTGGGGAGTTCTTTGAATCCATGCTAGTCAATCTACCGGTTTATAGTTGAAACGACTAAGCTTAGCAGGTTAGCGTTCGGCATAGCTCCATGCCGTTGTTTTGATAGAATGACTAGTTGTTGAATTCGGATTGGTGTTTTGTGCTCAAATATGTTTCCGGCGATCTCCTAAAGGCCACGCAGAGCTATATTGCTCAGGGGGTGGCAGAAGGCAATCAGGAAGGTTTGGGAACTGGTTTGGCTTTCCAGATCTCTCAGCGCTGGCCTGATGTGCAGTTTGACCGCTTGGGCGGCGACTAACGATATAGATTCTGTTGCTATGCCGAAAATTGGAGCTGGCTTAGGAAAACTCGATTGGGTGTCTGACGTGAAGCCGATGTATGAAGAGTATTTGGCTTCAAGTAAGTGTTTATTTGTTGTGTACGAAGACTATGTGGTGCAGAGAGATGCCTAAATTGAGCCCTAGTTGTTTGAGCTTGGTCTTGTTGCTAGCCAATATGAGCAGTGCAAATGCCTCTGATGGTGGCCCTATTCAACAAATTTCTCCACCAGATATGGGTTTCTACACAAAGTCACTTGATTATCGGGGCATACCGATCAAGGCACCACCAGTAGTTGCTGACGCGGCTTTGATTGAGGCCTATCGCCGGCTCAATTTACTCCTACAAAACACTCCTTCTGCTCTGTCGAACCTCTGCCGCAATGGCGCAGAGCTTCACATCATTGGAAGAGATCAACAAACTTCAGACCTGCCAGAATATCGTAGCGCCAGAGGCAAGCCCTTTGATGGTGATTTGACAATTGATCAGCGTACTCGCGGTGTTGGCGGAATTTACGCCTCTTGCGGTGAAGAGAATTTGCTTCGATTAGCTAGTGACCGATATGTTGGTCGCGACATCTGTGTCCATGAGTTTTCTCATACGTTTATGGAGTTTGGTCTAGACCGTGAAATCCAAGCTGCTATTGCTAGGCAGTATCGTGCTTCTGTAGCAAAGGGCCTTTGGCCAAAGGCCTATGCGGCATCTAACGAGAAGGAGTTCTTTGCCGAGCTAACCATGTGGTATTTTGGCACCTGTGGTGACTACGGCAAGATTGCTCCTGAACCAAAGCCTGGTAAAGATTGGCTTAGGGCTTACGACCCGGATGCTTATCGATTGCTGGATGATATTTATAGTGGCAGAATTCGCTCTAAGGAAATTAGCGTAGTCCAACTAGTAGCACAGTCTCCTTCACAGGAAGGCTCGCTGCGCTCACTCAACAGTGATACAGCAACGACCTTGCAATTTGTCAACAAGACTGCCGAACCAATTAAGGTCTATTGGCTAGATTTTGAAGGAAACCGCAAGCCGTACGGAGAGATTCCAGCCTTTGGCCGACAGAGTCAAAATACCTATGTTGGTCATCCATTTGTTTTAACCGATCGCTCAGAGCGTGGCTTAGCAATCTTTATACCTGTTTCTGAGCCTGGTATTGCAACCTTGCAAAGATAGTTGTTTTGACTGGAACCTTATAGCCTGCTCTACGTCGGCGCGTTAGCAAAAGACGTTTAGGTGGTAACCATGAAGAGCGAAGAAGGGAAGGCCAAAGCGAACGGTATCAGTGGTATCCCAATGCCCGGTACGATTACGCAGGTTCAGGGAAAAGCGGTTGAGCCTAACCGTAATGAGCCGGAGCATCCCTTTGAGACTGACGGCACTGGTGAAATTTATGCCCGTGATTATTTTGACGATGAGTCTGAACGACTAGTCAATCTAGAAGGTGGTTACATTGCTGAAAAAGGAGACAAGAACTTGTCCATAGGCCTTCACGACGAGGAGAATACTGATCCTAGTGTCGCAGGTAGTGACGGCAACGAGGCCTTTCTGCCAGAAACCTAGCCACTTCCGTTAGGTTCTGACACCAGATTCGGTGCCGATGAAGACGACGGGCTAACTGCGCGACCAGTTGATTTCGACAGTAACTTAGTTTAAAGCAATAGAGGTGTTTCTTATGGTAACTGAAACAGAGAAGGTTTCGGAAGTGCATTCTTGTATGCATACGGCCTGCAAATGCAAAGTTAGAGACGGCGAGTGTTGTGGAGATTTCTGCGGCAATGTCGACTCCACTGGCGAAGACCCACATTGTGGCTGTGGCCACACTGATTGTGATATGACCGCTGAAATGGGCAACGAAGGTACTTTCGCTTCGACTGGTTCGTAGTTAAATCTCTACGGCGCTGGCTAGAAACGTGCAGATTGTTGATATGATAGGGCTTGGCTGGCTTTATTGCCATTGCCTGGAATCCAATTGAGTATTTCTCTTGCTACCTCGTCCTTTGCTCATTCTTGATATTGATGAAACTCTCATTCACGGGCGAGAAGAGCCGCTTGACCGGCCCTGTGAATTCCTCGCGGGGCAGTACCGCATTTATGAACGTCCACACCTCAATCAGTTTCTGCAATCCGTTAGTGAGCTATATGATTTAGCTTGCTGGTCATCGGCAACTCACGACTATTTGGAAATTGTCGTGAACACCATCACTAAAGATCTTTCTTCGCCGCTTTTGTTTGTTTGTTTGGGATAGAAGTCGTTGCACTCGCAGGACTGATTTCACCCTACAAGAAGAGTACTATCTTAAAGACTTACAGAAGGTCAAGAAAAAGGGCTATGACTTAGCGCGTGTACTAATTCTAGAAGACGAGCCGCGCAAGGTTAATCGCCATTTCGGTAATGCCATTTTTGTCAAACCATATGTTGGCGCTCTTGATGATGATGAACTGCCGAAATTGGCTAGTTACTTGCAGTCTGTTGCTGACGTTTCGAACTATAGAGTTTTGGAAAAGCGTAACTGGCGTTCGCGCACGGCAACGCCCTAATTATTTCCCATCTTTACGCTTGGCCCGGCGTTCTTCAATTTCTTTGGCCTTAGCTCTCAATACTTCGGCTTGGCTTTCTCTGTGTGTTGTCTCTAGATACTTTGCATACTCTTTGTAGGTGTATGCCAATTTGGGGTTGTTCAAGCCTAGCAGTCTTTCACCAAAGTCTACGGCTTTGCCAAAGTGAGAATCAGCAGTGGTCTTCTCTCCTAGAGCTGCATACAGGCGAGCTAAATCAAGATTTAGCTGGGCCCATTCAGGATCTTTCGCTGCCATGAACTTGCCTTTACTGGCAGCACCTTTAACTAGATTGGCTTTTGCCTCTTCTAGTTTGCCCAGGCCTAAGTATGCGTGCCCCAGATTCTGCAAAGTTGTTGCTCTGATAATGCTGTCACCAAAACCCTGCGTGTCGAGAATTTCTAGAGCAGCTTTAGCTGCAACAAGTGCATCGTCGTAGCGCTCTAAAAAGAGCAAGTGATCGGCGATATTTACGTGAGCTATGGCCACCGAAAGATTGGGCTTGTTGGCACTGGCTGCTAGTTTAAGCTTTAGTGAACGTCTTGAACAATCTAGTGCTTCTCTGTATTCGCCAGCCTCACAGTGTGCCAAAGAAAGATTATTGTAAGCAATGGCTTGCAATTGATCGAGAGCACTATCTGTCATGTCGAAACATTCTACCGCTCTTCGGCCTATGCTAATCGCTTCTTCGATTAGACCTTGCTTCATATAAGTGGCGCAAAGATCAGTCAGCATGGCACCTTCACTGCTTTTATCTGGTGCGGTCTTTTTGAGGGTTTCTAGCGATTGTTCAGCAAATGATCTCGCTTCTTTGTAGTTACCTTCTCCGTGAGCCAATTCTGAAAGAAGCATAAGGCAGTTAGATAAATCTTTCAGCGCTGATGGGTCTTTATCGGCTTTTAGGGCTTTGGCCAGAGTGGCAAAGTACTTTTTAGCTTTGGCCTTTTGTTCGAGAACACTATAAAAACTGCCGACCAGAACTTTTCGACTGTTAGCGTGGTAGGCAAAGGCATTGCCTGGAATGATTAAATTGATTTGGTCGATTAGTACAGCTATTTTGCTGATTGTTAGTCCAGTGGCATAGCATAGTTTTTGTGTTGCAGCTGGTGCACCGAGTCCAACAAAGAGCAGTAGCTCACTGAAAAGGCCTAAAATTGTTGGGGCTGAACACCAAACGATGATTGTATCAAAGGCAAGGCAGGCCGGGGCTGAGAGTTGGTACACCGTTGGCCTGAGTACGAGCCAGATGCCTAGGGTAATGAAGCCTATTAAGCTACTAGCCAATGCTGAGTCTTTCATCCCTCTACCCTCTTCTAGCGTCAGATAGGAACGCCATTATCTTCGTATACCCAGTTACAGCTTCTAATATTAGAGGCTGGATTAAGACACCATTAAGATTAGGGTGATGATAAAAGCGTAGTCAACTTTTGCTAATCGTTATTTAGCTTCCGAAGGGTAAAATGTGCAGAGCAATTGAGGTGCTTATGGCCAAGAGATTTTTTTTGAGAGCGATTTTGTCAGCTTTTGTCAGCCTGCTGTTCAACCTGTCTCCAGTTGCTGTGCAGGCTGAGGATGTCCCTCTAGCCAATGGCCTTTATCTCGTTCTGCGCGAGGCTGAAAACTCTAAGTCGCTTGAACCTGTTTGGGCGAGTGAGCGTATCTTGATTGACGATGGGCGTCTGCTTGAGCCAACCCAGCCTAACCTACCAGATAAACCGCGCTTTGTTGTTCTAAGCACTGACCAGTTTATTCCAATAAATCTCGCTCATAAGCCGACTAAGAAAGTTGATGTGCAAGGCAAGAAGCAATTGCTGTTAGAGCTGGCTAAACAGCAAGTTGTTCCCCTTGAAACTTTCACCCGTGAAAATTGCGGCCGATCAGTGGCGATTGTGATTGGTAATCAGGTTGTGACAGTTCACAAAGTCAGAGAGCCAATCAAGGGTGGGAAAATGCAAATTACCCGCTGCACAGATAATGGTTGCGATGTTCTTTATACTGAGCTACAAAATTCGGAGGCAGTTCCACAGTAATTACAAGCCAGTTTCGGGGTCGCCCTTTAACCCGCCTTTAGATTTGAGCAGTTGTGTTTCTGTGCTGATCACTTCTATTTTTCTTCCACCATATGACTTTTTAAACTTTTCTATTGCAGCATTACTGATTGTACACTCGTTAATATTCAATGTCGTAAGTCGCGGCATTCCGTAGAGAAGTTCCAGTGACTTGTCGTTAATTCCGCTGTTTTGCATACTGAGAAAACTCAGATTTTTCAATCTGGCAAGTCGTTGCAGATCTTCTGCTTCGATTGGCTTGTCCGGTGAGTCGATTGATAGCTCGTCTAGGTTTTCTGAGCCTGCGAGTGCCGCTACGAGTTCGTGAATTCCATTGTTATAGTTGAAAGACAGCTTGTGTAGATTTTTGAGGTGTTGAAAGTTGCTTAGCCCGTTTCCTGTGATTTCAGTCAAGCTAAGGCTGAGCGAGTTGAGTCTCGTAAACTTGTTGAGATGGGTGACATCGCTGTCGTCAAGGTTCGAGAGCTGTAGGTCTAGTCTTGTTATTCCGGTCAACTTGCATATGTGCGGCATGGCAGGTTTTACTTTTATGATTTCCTCGCCTCCAGAAGGGGCTGACAGGCATGCTATTTCATTGGGTCTGAATCCTTCAAATAGGCTTGGGTGCTCAAGTAAATAGTTGTTGGCCTGAAGCTTAAGGCCGTCCTTGAGAGAGAGATGAACGAGTGATTTTGCTTCAAACATTGTGTTATTGGCCGCGTCGCAACCAATCTGGCCGAGGGATTGATTAGACGGAAATTTGAAGGTTGCGCTCATACCGTCTTTAGAGACCACGGCAAAATATACAGGTTTTGCTGTTGTTAGATCAGTGAATTCTGACTCTGGTAGAACATGGTCACCGTCGAAATTAGCATTGACAGGCGCTTTAGCCTGTGATTTTGAAATGCGTTTTTGTTGATTTGCCCAGAAGTAAAATAGAGAGCATGAAACAATGAGAGTTGCTACGGCTAATCCGCTGAGAACAATCGTCGAGGTTGAATTTTCCTGCGCCGCATCTTCTTTATCTGCAATAATAGCGCCACGCTGGGCAAAACCTTTTGCATAAGCATGAACTGCTTTTCCCTCTTTGATTCGCACTAAATCTAGGGCAAGTTCTTTGGCTGATTGGTAACGAGCATCTGGCGATTTGGCTAGGCATTTGGCTAAGACAAGATCAACTGATGGTGAAAATTCAATGTCGCTAACTTCGGCCAAGAGTGGTATGTCGGCCTCTTGATGCATCAGCATAATTTCAATTGATGATTTGTGTTCGTACGGAACAAAGCCAGTTAGCATTTCGAACAAGGTGCAACCAATTGAATAGATGTCTGCGCGGGGGTCTACACCTTCTCCTCGGCTTTGCTCTGGGCTCATATAGAAGGGGCTGCCAAAGACATCACCGGCTACTGTCATAGCTTGGGCTGTGCCGCGATGGTCCATGAGTTTTGAAATGCCAAAGTCTAAGACTTTAACAGCTTTGGCACCGTCGATAGTGCAGTACATAATATTGCCGGGCTTTAGGTCTCGATGAACTATGCCGTTGCGATGGGCGTAGGCTAAACCATCGAGTACTTCGAGCATGATATCGATGGTGGTTTCCAGGTCTATTGGGCCATCGTCTGCTAGTATCTCTTCAATACTGCGGCCGTTGAGGTAGTCCATAGAGTAAAATGGAATTGCTTGAGCGTGAATGCCAAGATCGTAGACTTTGACTAGAGTTGGATGGCTGAGTGCACCTAATATTTTTGCTTCAGCTTTAAAGCGTTGCCAGCTTTGTTCGTTGACCAATTCTGCAGTCAAAATTTTAAGCGCTAGTCGCCGACGCAGAGACATGTGTTCTACCAAGTAGACTGCTCCCATACCGCCGATACCGATTAGCGAAATAATTTTAAATCCACCAATGATCGAATCTTCAGGCAAAATTGCTTGCCCTACTGTTTGTTGTGCAGTCGCTCCTTTGTCTCGGATGCTTTGGGTAAATTGTCTGCGTTGAGCTGTTCGCACAGCTGTTGTGGTTCGCCCTCTGTGATTTTCAGACCCAGCGCTTCTGACTGAACTTCCACTGGAAGGGCCTGCACAAGTGCATCTAAGCTCTTTGAAAAGATACGATGTAAAAGAGCCAGCTCGTTTTGCTGTCGGTCTTGACTTGCCGCAGCTCTGGCAAATTTGATTGTCAGAGGTTGCGCTTTGCTTTGTAGTTTTAGACTGCTTCGTTCCACTTAGTTTGGAACTGCTGCTATTTCTCTGGCTGTGACATTGGCAGTAATTGTGCTGAAAGAAGAATGAGGTAACTGAGCCTGCTCGCTCAGCTAGGAATGGTTTGCCGCAGTCTTTACAAGCATTCTCTGGCATCGGCGACCTCACGGCTATTCTAGCAGGAAGTTTCTCTTGGGCGAGCAAGCATTACTCCTGTCAGATTTTTAGACCAGTGTAAGGAGTTGCTAATTGGTCCTTGCTCTAGGGTGACTTTCATTTTACTTTTCGCAGACGAAGCGTCAATAAAGTGAGCTACGCCATCAGATGTACGATAGACAAAACCCGTATGAACAACATCTAGACCGGATTGACTGGTGCAAACTGCGACAATGTCTCCGGTTGTGAGGAGGGGCTCAATAGCTGCAATCTTTTTCATTGGCACATACCTGAGCTGGCGGCTATTGATAGCAGCTTCGCACTTTTTGATTTTCGCTACTTGATCAGGTTGGTTGATTAGCCGAAGATAGCTGGCTGGGTGAGTCGACATGATGCCAACTTTTTGAGTGAACGGGATAGCTCCAGGTAGATGATCTAGTATTTGGATAACATGCTTATTTGAGTTGTCAGTCAACCAATCACTCATATAGTGCAAGCGAGTACTGTAATCACCTGTGGTGCCTGCCCGATAGCGAATCGAGGCCACTTCAGCGCGCAGGTCTGCGGGTTTGCGACCGCCTTTCTTTAGCATACGAGCATACGCTAAAGTGGTTTCGATAAAGGTGACACAGTCAAGGCCACTCAAGTTGACAGAGCATACTTCGCGATCGGGATAAATTTCTAGAGTTGAAGCAACGTATGGTGTGCCTTCAAGCTCGCGGGCTATTTTACCGACTAGTTCGCCAATGGGTAAGGCCTGCCAGTTCTTAGTGGTAGCTTTTTTCAGGAGACTGTAGAAAACCTTTTTACCCTTAAATTCAAGACTGTCTGCTAAATCTTCAGAGGGTTCGTTGGCCGGTTCTGAGGCTAATTTTGATTGCGGTTGCCGTGCTATAACTCTTAAGTCGCAAGCGGCAATGGCAGCAATTGCTGTGATGAATTTGCTAAGGAAGTGGCGCCGTGACTTTTGCTTGCTTGCCATTGGTTCTGACTTATCGTGTTAAATTTGCTTCAAATCGTTTTATTTCAGTAGCATCTTATTTCAATAGCGTCTTATTTGAAAAGAGCGTGCACATTTTCAGTGGGGCGGCCCAGCACAGCTTTGTCTCCGCGAACGACAATGGGCCGCTGCATTAAGTCAGGGTGTTTGGCCATGAGTGCTATCAATTCTTTGTCAGAGAGGTCGGCCTTGGCTAAGCCTAGTTCTTTGTATATTGCTTCGCTTGTGCGCAGTAGTGATCGGGCCGGCATGTCCATTTTCTTTAATAGCTCAGCAATTTTTGTTTGGCTCAGGGGCTCGATATAATAGTTTATTTTCTCAAAGTCTACACCTGCTTCTTTTAACAGCTTTGCCATCTCGCGACACTTTGAGCAGGTTGGTCTTTCGTAAACAGTGATTTTATCTTTCATGATTTTTCCTTTTATTCCGCTTTCGTTTTATTTTGTTTTCGTCTTACTTTGCTTCGTAGAAGTCTGGCATATCTTCAGTTGTGCCCCTCTTAATTGACTTGGTCAGTTCTGCTGGATCAATTGCCACGGTAATGCGATTACCATATTTTGCTTCTGTTTTTTCTACCGCTTGGCGGCTAACTTTGCAACCCCGCGCATTGATATATTTCAAATGAGGAAGGGTTGCTAGCTGAATCAGCATTTCATCTGTGGTGCCGGTATTTTCGAGATTTAGTGTGACTAGATTCTTCAACGTTAGTATTTGCTTTATGTCGCTCTCCGCAATTGGCTTGTCTGGGGTGGATAGATAGAGGGTTTCTAGTTGAGTGTTGCCAGCAATTGTTTCTAACAGTTCTGGAACGTATTTATTTAGGTCGAAATAGACGTGGGTTAGACGCTTTAATAAATGAAAGTTTTTAAGCCCGACTGGTGTGAGGTTTGTATTTCTTAGATCGATGCAGCCTAGGTGACTTAGAGCATTGACGTCGTCTACTTCACTGTCGCCAAATTCACATTCTACTAGTTCCAGTCGTTTGAGACCAGTGAGCTGTTTGAGGTTGATTAGGGTGTCTTTCAGCTGCTCCTTATTTTCGAATTTATAGCGTGGGATGTAGCTGTAGAGGTCGTCCGGGCGAAACGACTTAATAATTTCTGGATGCATGGCGCTATATGCGTTGGTAAAAAAGAAAAGGCGCTTGTCTGCCGGAAATGACAGTTTGCCTTGGGCTGGCAAAGCGCCAATCATTTTGCGGCTGGTGTTGATTTCGCCAATTTGGTATTCAGGAAATTCAAATTCAATTGTGCTGCCATCTTCTGAAAGTCTTGAATAAAACTTAGGTGCAGACTCGACTTTGGTTGCTTCTCTTTTGCTAACAGGCATACTACTTGTTAGTACTTGCGAATAGGTAACTATAGTTACTGCAATGGTTACTGTGGCCAAGACTAGCAGGCCAGCTAATACTAAAATTGCTTTTTTCGAATTGGACGGACTAACTTCTTTGTAGTCGATTTCATTGCGGCGCTGCGGTATTGATTTCAATGGCTTTTTGTCGTCAAAGAAGCTACGAGCATATTTGTTTTCTTTGATACGTTTTAGATCAATTGAGAGCTCTTTTGCCGATTGATATCGATCGGCTGGGTGCTTTTCTAGGCACTTCGCTACTACATACTCGATTGAATCAGGAAACTTGGTTTCTGGATCAACTTCTGCCAAGAGTGGCGGCCGATCTTGTTCATGCATCATGATAATTTCCATCTGCGATTCGCCATCAAATGGAACATAGGCTGTTAGTGCTTCGAACAGTGAGCAGCCGATTGAGTAAATGTCTGAGCGAGCATCAACGTCGCCTCCGATACTTTGCTCAGGACTCATATAAAATGGGCTACCAAAAGTTTCTCCGACCATGGTTAGACTTTGATTATGCCGACCAAGTTGAAGAAACTTTGATATGCCGAAATCAAGAATTTTCACCACTGTTTCACCATTAACTGTGCAAATCATGATGTTGCCCGGCTTGAGATCTCGGTGAATGATGTCGTTTCGGTGGGCGTAGACAAGGCCGTCTAAGACTTGGAGAAAAATTTCTATGGCCTCGTCTAGATAGACAGGGCCGTCGTCAATGAGAATTTGTTCTAGCGTGCGGCCCTCTAGGAGATCCATCGAATAGTAAGGTAGCGAGTGATCGTGAATGCCAAGATCGTAGACCTTAACTAAGGTGTTGTGATGCAATGCCCCTAAGGTTTTTGCTTCTGCCTGAAAGCGTTTCCATGTCTGTTCGTTGATCAGTTCTGGCGATAAGATCTTTAAGGCAAATGCTCGTCGCAGGCCGGTGTGCTCGGCTGCATAAACGACACCCATGCCACCCCTGCCGATGATTGATTGAATCTTGAATGTGCCACCAATGAGAGTGCCTAATTTTAATGTTGTATTGCCGCTAGAATTTGAACTGAGCCTAGTACTAGGACGCTCGCTGCTACTATTATTACTTCTATCTAAATTTGGTCCGTCGTTTGCAGTTGGCTTGGCTGAACCCTGAAAGGTCGATTTGTGAGTTGAGCGAAACGATGTATTTGTGCGTCTTTTCTCTGTTGCTTTTGTAGTTAATGGTCTAGCCATTATCGGATCTTTGCATTGGCAGCGCAGATCTTTGAAGAGAAACGATGTGAACGAGCCAGACCGCTCTTTGGCTGCTATGGCCTTACCACAACGACCGCAAACGTTTAAATTTTCAGATTGACCTAGTGCCGGATGCTCTAATTTAGATGATGAGCCCGTCGCTTGGTTTGTTTGGCACTGGCAGTAGTTATGCACGAATAAGTAAGACGTGAAAGAGCCGGCCTTTTCAGCCAGTGGTGGTTTGCCGCAATTTTTGCAAAGGTCAGGCATGGTTTAGCTTTGCACTACAAACTCAATTTCAGTTGAACTATAGACGGGCTACCGCCAGATTTCTGGATCGTCGCGTAAAAGATATGCCTCTACGCCGAAGAAGACACATACGCTGCCTGTGACGAACATGAATATGGCAGGAACTGTGTCGCATATCAAGTTGGCGTCAGGTTTGCAGAACATGTAAAGGGATAGGGCTAACCAGCTTAGGCCCATTAAGGTTTGCCATATGTACTGCGCTTCTTTGAGAGCGTGAAGGAAGTTCATTTTTAATTAGCGACTCTTGACAGTTAACAAATATATCACAGAGCTGCCGCCGCTTGGCAATGAGCTAGGCTATGAGCTCGGCAAGAGCTAGTGGTGCTCGTGACCACAGTCGTCGCAATCGTGGTCTGTCGCCGCCAGTGCCTCTAGGTAGGTAGGGTCGATGGCGTTAATGCGCTCCAGCATGGCTTCTGCCTCTCTCTCTTGTCCTAGGCCAGTGAGACAGCGGTAAGCTGGCTCTAACATCTCTAGGAGTTCGACATGGTTGGCACAGAGATATTGTTCGAGAACATCGACATTTCTCAGATAGAGCGGCAGAGCTTCGTCAAAACGTTCCATAGCCAAAAGTGTGCCAGCTAGTTCGTTGCGCACATCAACATCATCTACAAGCGTGATGTTAGGTTCGTTTTGAGCTACTTGGTTAGTGACTAATTCTGTGGCTTTCTGATGCAGAGCTAGAGAGGCTTCGTAGTCTTGGAGGAAATCGAACAGCGTGCCGCAGGCTTGTAGCTGCATGGCGTTCAGGGGGCCGCCTAGGGTTGAGTCTGCTTCAAAGCGTTGGGCCCGAGTTTTGACTTGTGACTGCAAGTCGGCTAATGCCTTCTTCTCGCCACCTGAAAATTCCATCAAAATTGAAACTGTTTCAAAGAATGGGAAGTATGAGTAATCTATGCGGTCGGCTTCACGCAACGCCGCTTTTAGAGAGTTCTTAGCTTCTTTCTCGTTGTTCTTTTCATTGAAGTGTTGGGCGCTTTCAAGAGCGTCTTCCCAGCGTTTCCAGCGCTGCAAGTCACCTTCCGACTTAGCGATCTCTTCAAGCTTTCTGTTGTGGCGAGCCAGTGGTTGCTCTAAGAAAGCATTTAGCCATTCAACAGCGCCTTTGACTGAATGCCAGGCTGGAGCGGTATCTTCAATGTGTCTATCGAGACCGAAAGCGGCAATTGTGTCGTGCAAGTTTTCGTCGTCTTTAGTGAGGCCACCGGCAATCAGTGTGCCTTTCATGAGAGCCCGCGACAAGGCACTGCGTGATATTAGGGTATCGCCAGTTAGAGCAAAATGAATCAAAGCATTGAGATAGTGCCACTGCTCATCGTTTTCGGTTTCGTCTTGCAGCATGGCTTGAGCAGCCTTGTATTCGCCCATTTGCAACAAGAAGCTTATGGCTAGTTCGCGGGGAATAGCTTTGAATTCGACAGGCAATTCTTCTTTGTATTCATGCAAGAAAGAGGTGACTATTTCTACAGCTTCGGTCTTCTTGCCACAATTCCAGTTCAGCTGTGCCAGGTCTGCAACTGCTTGGGTGTAGGCTTCAGCGTCAACTTGGTATAGTTCAAAATCTTCGTCGCTGCATTCAGCTTTAAGCTGATCAACTGCTTTTTGGGCATACTCTAAGGCTTCTGCCGGGCTGGCAGAGCCTTCGCGAGCAAGAATCAAGTTCGCTACACCGCAAGTGCCATTTGCTTCTTTGAGAGCCTTGTGAGCTGCTTTGACACGCTCAGCAACTGATTCGCCAAGAATGGCCACGGCGACGTAGGCATCAAGTGATTCTTCGATATCACTTGATTGATCGGCTTCGTCACTGTCTGGAGCTTCGTAGTGGGCGTCGACACAGCTCTCAACAAGGTCGTCATGAGGTCCAATTCTCAGGTGGGTAGATGTAGCTTCAGCCACGTTGGTATCGTTGGGCTTCATGAGAACCTCGAAGAAAGAAGTATATATATAGTTGGCTGATTATACAGGTGAACTGGGCAGGAGTGCTGCTCAGAGTGTTTTTGTCTTCGCAAAGCAAGATATTTGAGACTTGGCGCTAAATGAAGCCAATCTCTAAGAAGAATTCGCCGAGGGCAGTTTCTACGGTCGAGGCTTGAACTACCCCCTCAAACGTGATTTTTGACCCCAAGCTTAAGGAGGCCATGTTCTTCTTGTAAACGGGCCATTTCACTTTGAGTTTGGCGATGGCTTCTGTTGTAGTTTTTGGGCGACTTTTTGCGCAGCCTGGTAGGTGTCGAAGTAGAAATGCTTCATGGCATGGTTCTTGCCAGATTAATCGAAGACCTATTTCGGCCGCAAGCTCAATTGATTGCTGGGAACTCTTGGGGTTGCCAGTCTGCAAGTCGGAATCCAGAAGAAGTGCTCGAAAGTCAAATGGCTCCTTTGTTCTTTCGATCTTCTCTATGGCTCGTTTTGCTCGATTTACTAGAGTCAGAGGGTCACCCCCAGACAATACAGTCGTGGCGAAGTAGAGATCCTTTCTCCGACCATCGTTAAACTTTTGGAGGAGCGCTGCATAAGCCTGTTCGCTCTGGCCTTCACAGCCGAAGAATATTCGCTGCCTTTGTAGTTTGTATTTTCGCATTTCATACTATCCGAAGGTCGGCACGGCGCCATAGACACCGCCTAGATATTTGCGATAGAAATTGTCATCGCGCCTTACCGATTGAATGTCTTTTAAGCCGTATATTTCGGTACATCCTGAGCTGTCTTTTTGGCAGAAATATACTTCTTCTTTAATTAGCTCTTCCAGTATCGATGGATTTTGGGCTGTCATCCACAGCTGTGCATTGTGTGGATTTCTCTTCGGGTCTGAAAACCAGCTCAAAATATGCGGCAAAATATGAGGATGTATGGAAATATCCAATTCATCAATAATTGCCAGACCACCGCTGGCAAGGGCATGAAAAAGCAATGGGAAAAACTTTATAAACTGCCTGGTTCCGTGGCTCTCGAGGGCGAATGCTATTGGAGATGTAAGACCATTGTGGTGCACCCAGGTTGTGAGCCCGGTGTCGCTAGCTTTAATTTGTACTGCTGAAATACCAAAGTCGATTCGTTCTATCTCGCTATTCAATGCCGATAGTAAAGTCGGGTCTTGCTCGTAGAGCTGCGCGATGGCATTTTCATCTAAATCGTTCTGTTGCGTGAAGTGTAGGTTGCTCGCCACATTGGTCGCGGAGCAACATAGTTCGCTAGCAATTGGATGTCTCAGTTGAGCAAGTGTGGAAATAACACTTACGTTGTCTCTCAGTACTTTCTCAAGAGCAGTCTTGTAGCCGGTCAAGCCGAAGGCCTTGTGGGCTTTAACCAGACCGTTTGCGTCGCGTTTGAAAAGGTTGATTGGTCGATGAGTTTCTAGAGGCCAGTATTTGAGAGATTCGGCAATGACCTTTTGTGGTGAGCCACTGGCACCACCAAGAATGACTTTATATTCGTAGGTGCACGATTTGTGATCCTTTTTTCCGATTCTGGTTGGATCGCTTGGACCGTTTAGACGAATAGCCAGTCTAGTTGGTGCAGCTAAGCTTTCTTTGTCAGCGAATCTGTTTAGCGGAAGAGCCTTCTCTATACCGTGGTTGAAGCTATCGCGCATAAACCAGCTAAGAAAGAATAGAGCTCTTAATGCGGTTGATTTTCCCGAAGCATTTGGACCAAATAGTGCTATGATCAGCGGGGCAAATTCGTTTGCTCCCGGGCCGATTGGAACTAGTCTACCGCTTTCCGCCGTTGCAGATTTCGCCGCTATCAGATCAATAACCTGCTGATCGCGAATAGAGTAGAAGTTTTCAATTTCTAAGCGGTGAATCACAAATTGAGCTTCCTTTTGCCACTCTTTAATTGTACACATTTTGAACCTACTTTTGACGAAAAACGGTAGACTTTCCGGCGAAACTGTAGCTTTAACCTAGAGCAAACGGGTCAATTGCTTTCATTTTGCCGGCTAAAGCCTCTGCGCCAGCTTGGTCACCGAGCTGCTGGCAGCAGTCATGGGCTAACTCAAGGGTAGCTAACTCATCAAAGTGAGTAGCTCCTAAGTATTGTTCTTGCATACCCAGAACCTGTCTGCAGTGCATCAGGGCCTCTGGGTAGCGACTTTGTTCATACAAAAGCTCAGCTAGGGTTTGTTTGATTTCTACTATATCGGCAAGACTTAAGGCTGTTGCTGTACTTGTATTTGAATTTGAATTTTGCACCATTTGTATGGCTTTAGCTAGGTTCGTGGTCGCCGCTTCGAGGTCGCCTAGTTCTCTATAGATTGTGGCGAATGAGTGAAAATGCAAGGGCAAAAGGGCATCTTTGTGGCAATCAATTTTGAATGTTTCAGGGTTAAATCTCTCCACACGCGCATCTATCTTCTTTCGCAATTCTTCTTTTGTCAGGGCGGCGAGCGGCAAAAATTCTACTTCTTCATGGAGGGCAAGCAGGCCGGTGATTGTATTGAGAAAAGGGAAGTATGAGTAGTCAATGCGTTCTGCTTCCCTTAAGGCCGCTTTGAATTCTTTTGCTGCCTCTTTGTAGCTTTCTTGGTCCATAAAATATGCAGCACTGGTTTCTCGACTGTCCCAAAGTTGCCAGCGTTTTTTGTCTTTATTCTGAATGGCAATAGCAACTGATTCGCGCGAAACAACTGAGTTTGGCTCTTGAAAAACATTCTTTAGCCAGTCTCTGGCGGCTTCGTTGCTGAGCCAAGCAGCTGCTGCCTTTTCGATGCAGATGGCTTGATCAAACTGGTCGCTATTGTGCTCAAATATTGAGTAGCTTCCGAGCAACTTCTGCGCAGTAACAGTTCCAGCTTTGAAGGCACAGGCCAGAGCACTTCTGGCTGTTAGACAATCGCCGCTAATGACATAGTGAGCCAGGGCGTTGAGGTAATGCCACGCTTCGATATTATCTGGATGAGAGTATAAGAAGGTCTGTGCTTCTTTGGCCTCGCCCATTTGAATGAGTAAACTGGCAAGCTGATCGCGCAGTATAATTTGGCAATCGCTCCAAAGATCATCTTCTACATCTGCGTCTAATTGCTGCCTGAGCATCTCGGTGGCGTCGCGCTTGCGGCCGGCATTGAAAGCCATTTCTGCTGCGTCTGCTAGGGCGATTGTGTAGGTACTGTTGTAGAGGCAATATTCGCCAAAATTGCTGTCGTGCAATTCTTGCTTAATTCGGTCAATTGCTCGTTGCGAATAGATCATTGCCGACTCTGGGCTATTCACCCCTTCTCGCGCTAGAACCAGCCATGCTAGCCCGCATGCGCCATTCGATTTTTCAATGGTTTGTCTTGCTGCAGCCACTCGTTCTTGGACATCTTTTGCTGAAAGGGCTTTGTGCAAAAGTCTACCCACCGACTTGTTGATTAGATCATTATCGTCTTGATTTTGAACGCTATCGCTAAAGTCGCAGGTCGTCAGTAAATCTTGGTGAGGGCCTGATTTTAATTTCAGTGGCCATGGTGACGATGGTGCTTGGCTAGCCAATAGACAGGTATCGGAAGTATTCATGAGTACCTCACAGTTTGCTTCAAGGGTTACTCATACAGATACGCTCAAACTGCGAAAATAGTTCAATGCAAATTTTAAGGGCACGGGAGGCTACTGGAAACTCCTAGAAGCTACTAGAAATGGCAAGAAGCTACTCGACAACTTAAGGCTTAAGCCTGATGGAGGATGTTAAATCTATTGAAATGGGCCATTATCTATTTGGCTGTTCAAATATATGTGGTCAAGCACGTAGAGGGTTTTATGTCTCTTCTTGTTCGGTTGGCGTCAGCTCTCCCGTCTCTTCTTGTGATTTCGGCTGCCTTTAACCTTTTGCCTTTTGCACAATCTAATTCATTTCAAGCGGTCTATGCCGCACAGCCCGTAGCTCAGGCTAGCTCTTCAAAGCCTGCCACTAATCGACCGATTAAAGACAAGTGGGCTTTAGTGATTGGTATTAGCAAATTTGCTGATGGCAAAATCGATTTGCGCTATCCTGCCAAAGATGCCACTGATTTCTACAATTTTCTAACTACAGCTGGGGGCTTTAAAAAAGACCACACTAGACTTCTAGTTAATGAGAAAGCCACCCGCGCCAATATTCTTGCCACCATTGGTGACCGCTGGTTGCCGCGTCTAGCTCACCCCGATGACCTTGTTGTTGTCTATATAAGTAGTCACGGCAGCCCGGCCGATATGGATGTCGGTGGAGTCAACTATATTGTTGCCTACGATACTGATACTGAGTCGCTTTACGCTACTGGCATTCCATTGCAAGACTTAATGCGCATTATTAAAGCGCGGGTGCACTGTGATCGCGTTGTAATTATTTTAGATGCTTGCCATAGTGGTGCCGCTTCGGCTGAGGCTAAGGGGCTTGCCCGCTCGGCCAACGTGGATGCCAGCGCTGTGGTGGCAGGTACTGGTCAGTTGGTGATAGCGTCTAGTCAACCAAGTCAAGTTTCTTGGGAAAGTAAGAAGTATCAAAATAGTGTTTTCACAAGTTGCTTGATTGAAGCATTGAAACAGAATAGTGGGCGCACCACCCTCGGTGCCGCTTTCCAAAATATGAAAGACAGAGTAGAAGATGAGGTATTGAGAGATCGCGGGCAATTGCAGACACCGGAGATGAAGAGCCACTGGGATGGTTCGGCACTGTGCCTCTCCACTCCACCTACGGCCCCTCGTGAAGGTTTAGGCGAAGAGAGCGTTTTCGATTTGCAAGAGAAGCCCACGGTTGTTCAAAGCGAAGCCAAGCCGGTGGTGAAAGTTAGTCCGCCCAAAACAATTTTGAATAATGGCAATATTTATCGCGTTTTCAATAAGCCTCAGCAGCCGACAACGTTTGATTTAGATGTAGCTTCTTCGGTTGTCTATCTCATGACCTATCACTGGAATGATGGCAAAGGCAGTGTTCCAGGTACTCTGGCTCTGAGGCATGCGGACGGCACTACTTACGGCCCGTGGGCGGTGCGGGGACAACCTGGTCAGGGTGGAGTGCCCAATGCCTATTGGGAATGCGAGCCGAGAGTGACACTCACGCCTGGTCATTACACTGTAATTGATAGCGACCCTGCTACTTGGTCACAGAATGATTTATCTGGCAAGTGTGGCATTGCTAAGGTCAAGATTGTTCCTGATACAAAAACGGGAACGGTTAGTCAGAAGGCTTATAGACGTGAGCCGGTTGTTAGTATATTTAAGAACGGCAATATTTCGGCAGTATTCAATTTGCCGACTCGGCCTACTTGGTTTACCCTCAAGGCACCAGTATTAGTATCAAGACTGATGAACTACCATTGGAACGATGGCCGCGGACAAGACCCGGGTGAGATTGGTTTGGTGCATCAAGATGGCACTGTCTATGGCCCTTGGTCTACTCATACAGCTCCTGGGCAAGGGGGCGTGCCTAATGCTTACTGGATTTGTGAGCCCGATACAGTACTGAAGCCCGGCATTTATATAATTACTGATAGCGATAGCAAAACTTGGTCGCAGAACCCTGAGACAAGGGGTTCTGGCATTAGTGAAGTTAACGGTGTGGTACAAGATTAGAGCGAGATACAAGATTAGTGACTCTAGTACTATTGCAACTAAGCAGAATACAAGCTTGATTTGGTTTTAGTTAGAATGAATATAGCCCAAAGAAAACTCTTATCAGTAGCAGGATTTGCCTTAGCTATCCTCATTGGTCTAGCACTTTATTCCTTAGTAGAGGGGCAAATAGCAATGAAATATTGGACAGTGATGGCCTTCAGCTTTAACTTATCTGAGTCCAATCTTATGCGGTATAAAGAGCTAGTAGAAACAGGAGGGCGACTAGAAGCTGCAAGAATTTTCCTTTCTAGATTCTCGTCTGTGACATTCATAGCGACAACAGTTTTATTGGCTGCTTTAATTCTGAGTGCTAGAAATTTGACGTTGCGGAAGTTGGCTCCAAGCCTGAAGAAACCCTCGTAGCCAACAGTTTATTAAAGGAGCAAACTCATTTTGCCCTCATAGCAGCGATAAGTTAATTGAGTTTTGGGGAAGAATCCTTAGGGCTACTGAAGAAACCCACGATAGGCTAGTTGCTTGGCTCCTATGAAGTCATCGTTGGCACCATTAAAATTTGAAAGATTTGGTCTGGACATTGCCCGACCCTTGATGCAAAAAGACTCTATGAATAGCGCTGAAGAGACAATTCAAGAAATTTTCAATGTCTATGGCGTTCGCATCGTCACTGAACTTGAGCGCACCGGCTTGGGCATCGCCTGTCTGCCAGCCGATGAAAGAGTTTGCCAGCAGTACCTACAGAACATACTCGTTAAAGAGCTTTCTATTTATCCGCCGAGTGTGATCAAAAAGAGCAAGCTCAATGAAATTATTCTCTGTCGCGATTTGGTGTCCGATGGAGAAAGGGAGGGCGGTCTGACCTGTGCTGCCTGGCTTGGCAGTCTGGGTCTTGCTTTTGCTCGAAACAAGATCTATTTGAATATAGGGCTTGCTGGCAACAAACTCTATAAGCAGGGTGTGGTGCATCATGAACTCTTCCATATGATTGACTATTTCGATGACTTCAACGGCCTCTTCGACAATCAATGGAAGTCATTGAATCGACCTGGATTTGTTTACCACAAGGACCGCATCAATACAGCCAAAGCTACTCCGCAGAGTGGTTTCATCTCTGATTACGCCATGGATGCCGCTTGGGAGGATAAAGCCGAGGTTTTCACCCATTTGATTGTTGATTACAAAGGTACAGAAAGGCTAGCCCTCACCGACAGAATTCTCAGAGCTAAAGTGCTGCGCATGAAAGAACTTTTGCGCTCCTTTTCCTGCGAATTTAATGATGACTTCTGGCGTAACCGAGCCTCGGACTCTCGGAAATTTGCCCGTAAGATAGGCAGGTCACGCCGTCGCCGATAGGAGTTGAGGGGGGAACTAAGAGAATCGCCCATCAGTGACACATGTCCGCCACAGATTGCTTGTATCTTGTCATCTATGGAGAGCTTTGCCCTCGCTCGGCTCAGCACTGCTAGGTTATTCCCGCCATCAGAGGCTTGCGACAATGCAGCATCAACAAACCTCAACTAGTCTGTTCATCCCTCCATTGAGTGGCTCGATTGCCTCTTCTCCCCTGGTTATTCCGGCTTACGCTTCTTTTAGCGCACTGGGCTCTTTGCACCTTCATATTGATGGCGGCAAGCAAGCTCGTCTGGCCAAGAGCGTTGTTGCCCAGTTGGCTAAAGAAGGTGAGGCGACTAAAGTGCAAGCCGTGCTCGGAGCTGTGGGCGGCCCTCAGCGGGAGCAACTAGTTGAAACCTACTCTACTCGCGCAGCTGGACGAGTTGCTGAAGAGACATTTGAGTCTTTCTCTAGTGTTTCTCTGCGCAGTCGCGACCATGCAATCGAAACAGTAAAACGGATCTTGCCAAATGTGAAAAATGACATTGGCATTGTGCTTGATGTAGAGCGTGTTGTTGCTACTGTTGATGCAAAACAGGGCTGGAAGCAAATCGAATTTTATGAACTTGATGGATTTAGGGGCAACGAAATTGACTTTACCTGTTCGTATACTCAACCGTTTGAGATTCATCATTTGATCGATATTTACGATACTGGGGAAAACCCCCTAGATTTAGAGACTTTGATGAGAGACTCTATTTCAATGGGAATAAACCTCGGTGGTTGGTTCCAGTTTAGCAAACTAGGCAGAGCTGCTTACCGCTCAAATGCTTTCTCTCAGGCCTATCAACTGAAGTCGAAAGTAATGATGCAACATGAGCTTCTAAGCGTA
Source organism: bacterium (assembly GCA_018062085.1). GTDB lineage: Bacteria > Cyanobacteriota > Vampirovibrionia > Obscuribacterales > Obscuribacteraceae. The sequence continues at coordinate 123,961 of JAGOSY010000007.1, forward strand.
TACCTCGAGAACAGTGGGTTGAACTATCGCCTGCGCACTGTTATAGAGAGAGTTCTGGCGGTATGTCGAATTAGTTAGCGGCTATAGAAGAGCCAAATATGCGCGCCGGAGGATAAAGTATGTCACTTATTCGGTTTAAGTTTCCTCCGTTCAAGGCTCCGCTTTTCAAGGCACGGTTTTTAGAGTTTGCTCTTTCAAAGGTTCCTCGGCAGTGGAAGTTGTTTATAGGTTTGGCATTGCTTCTGCTACCTTGTGCAGCCATTGCCTATGAGTCGAGTGCCCGTGATTCCGATAGTTCGGGAATTTCAGCCGTTTCAGCCGCTTTTTCAGCTTTTGATTTACTAGAAATTCTGGCACCAGTATCTGACAGTCTAGATAGATTAGTCAGTATTTTAGATATCGGGTTTTCAAAAATATCGATGTTGCATATGCTCAGTGAATTTCTTCTTCTGCTGGCTTGTATTGCCTTTCTCAAGGCCGCTACTTTTGCTAGGGTTGGGTCTGCTCAGCGCTTATCGAATCTGCGTCTTGGACTCTTTCAGATTGGCTTGGCTATCTCTGTTGCAGTTTTGGCCACAGTTGCTATTCGTGAACAGCAGGAGGAAGCATTGTTTGGAGCCGGGGCAGTGGCTGGAACCCTGGTTTTTCCTGCGGGCTCATCTTGTGGAACTATATCTCCTCAACGCGACGAGAGCACAATTATTCTTTCAGGCAAATCTTCCGCAATTAATTCTAAAACTAAACTTCTTCAGCAGGCCACCTGGTCTGAGGTGCACTGATGACTGCATCTATGTTTGTCTCGTCAGCTGACGAGGACCTTCAGTCTCTGCCTCTAAATTCTTGTCCACGCAAGCAGTATATTGTCGGCCCCATTTTTGATTTGTTATTTGTCTGTGGTGGCTTTACTGTTCTGCTGTCACTGCTATATTTCTGGCCGCCGTTGCGTAGTATGTTGGGGCCTTCTGCCGATGAATTTTCAGCATCGCTGCTGTTTGCTGGCACTTACCTGTTGTCTCAACCGCATCTTGGTGCTTCGCTGCGGCGGCTCTATGGTGAACCGGAGAATATCGCTAAGCATCGCCATGTTGCTTTCGCTTTGCCTGTTGCAATGCTTGTTTCTTTGCTCGTTGCTTGTAGAGTGCTTGGGCCTACAGCTACCATGGACTGGTTGACTAGTGTTTATTTGATTTTGATTGTGCACCATGTGTTAGCCCAGAGCTATGGTATCGCATTGATGTATTGCGGGCGCTCCACTTTTGTCATGCGGGCTGACGAGAAGCAGCTCTTCAAAGATATTTTGTACTTGGCCGTTGCTGTGGCTGTTGTTGCTGGATTTCATCTGCCATTTGTCTTTCTGCGGATTGCCATCGCTGCCCTGTTGGTTCTCGTGCTTTGTTTCTTTAACGCTCAGCTGCGAAGAGCTGCCCTTGGCGAGGCAACGATGCCATTGCCAGCGGTGGCGGTCATGCTTGTCAGTTTAGTGGCGGTGGTTCTCAGTCAGGCTGTCGATAATATTTTCTGGATCTTCATTCCAGCCTTTTTTCACGCCAGTCAATATTTAGCTGTGGTGGTCGCTTATAAATGGAAAGACTATAAGCTCAGCCAGGCAACATCTGAGAATAAGTTGAGGCCAATTCTTGCCTTTATCGGCGCTGAACTACATAGCTATTTCCTTGTTGGGCTAACGCTTTCAGTCGCTATTCCTTGCGCCTTGTTTTTTATCGGGATGCGCGATATTGATCCATTCAAATTGATGTTTCTTTTAGTCAGCCTGCATCATTTTGCTACCGATGCTTGCTTGTGGAAGCTTCGTCAACCCCGGGTTCAGGAGCGTTTAGTATAGGCTTGGTCCGTTAGTTGGTCAGTTAGTTCTACTTCCATCGGCGCCATCAATGTGGCATAGCCGCCCGCGGCCGCCTGGAAGCCAGCGAAGCGATAGCATAGTTCGCCCTGCTCAGTCACATCAACCTGACATACTCCCAAGGCCGAAAGCCTTTCAAATGCCCGCTTAGCATCGAGAATACTTAGGCGCGACTCGAGCGCTGCCTCAGCTACCGTAATGACGCCGCCCTTATCTTTAGCGCGTAAAAGCAAGGTTTGCTCTGCGTTAAGCTCTTTCACAGCCTGCCGTTCTTTCAATTGTCCGGTCACCAATGTGAAACCAAGAAAGACAAGACCACTGAGAAAGGCAATTAGCCCGACCTGCGATGGCACTCCGTGTTTGGTGGTGCCGGCAATAATTTCACCTATATAGGTTATTACCAGACCGCCTGGCACAAGCAGAAGAAAACTGCCGCCCCACATAGCGCTAAGAGAACGAAGTGTCGACAAAGCGACAGAAGCTTTAATTGTCAATTTGCCAACTCCATATAGCGAAAACGTGCGGTTCGCAGCATTAGTACTCTAGGCATAAAACAACTACGGTAGAGCTTCTACGACGCGCTCCGGGGTCGGTGCCATGGCACCAGCACCTATCAGCGAATGCTGGATGAACATTTTCGATTACCCCAAAGCCAGGCGCTCGGAGATTATAGCAAATCGATAGAACACAGCACCGAAGCAAGAGCCGGGGGTGAATGAGCAATTGGATCGCCGAAGGAGCGTATTTTCACCATTTCGTAACCTGTCGATTGGGTTAATACTGGACCAGGAATCAGGTGAAGGAATCCTTGTCAAAACGATAGGCTATCTATCGCTGCTTCATCCCAGAGGCTTAAATTTGCCGCAACTTTCCAAAAATGAATCTGACCTTGTGTCCAGCAAGGAAGCTAAAGAATCTACAGCCAACTCGGATAGTGCCTCTGCATTATCTCAGTTCAGAGAGCATGCCATAGATTCTTTCAATTACACGGCAATTCAAGCGCCAGTGAGCGGTGTCGTTCAGATTGTTGATCATGTTGCTGACACAAAATTCTTGCCAAAAGTACAGTTCTTTCAGCCTCCCAAACCCGCTGAAGTGGGTTCTGCGGCATTTGCTGGTGAAGTCGTCGGCAGTACTGCTGCGGGGGCCATTCCGCTTATAATTTTTCACAAGATGGTGGGAGCTGGAGCTGCTAGCAAGTTTGAGCAATCTGCTGCTTACGGTTTGAATAAAGGTGCCGCTCCGGCCTTAATTAAATCGGCAAAGCTTGGCGCCGTCTTTGGCGGAGTCTTGACTCCTAGTGATGAGAACGGCAACTTCTTGGCCGAACGCGTCAAGAATGCTGGCGTTTCTGCCCTGACAATGGTTTCTCTTACGGCCGGTACAATTGGCCTCAAGGCCAGTGGTTCAGGGCTTTTGCGTAATGACGTCGTTAGCTCAGCTATAGCTGGAGCTGCCGCTGGTGAAATTAGTGCTGATACCCACTCATTGCTATCCGGCCGCGGCCTAGCCTCTAGCGAGGATCGCATTAAATCGATTGTCGCTATGTCTGTTGGTGGCGCCCTCAATGGCGGCGCTAATATTTTGAGTGAACATATCGTTCCTACTAGTGGAATTCGCGGTGTACGCACCCTGGAAGATATGACCAAACTAGCTGACAGCACGCGCATACCTAATTTTCCTAAGCGTTATGCTTTTGAGCCTAGTCAGGCCAATCCGCTTAAAGCTGAGCAATTGATGGGGCGTGAGCTGCCCTCTTGGTACGACCGCACCAGTGTCAATTTGCGGCGAGAGATTGATAAGAGCATTATGCCAGAAGACTGGCGTAAACAGATTGTGGGCGGGCACCAAGACTTCACTTATAGTCTCGATGCCTTAGCCAATAGGCCTAATCCTAAGCCAATTTTGACGGTGTATGGCTCGGCCCGCTTTGCTGAGAACGATTTCCGCTATCAACGCGCTCGCTATATTGGTGGCCGGGCTGTACAAGAGGGCTATGATGTTATGACTGGCGGCGGCCCCGGAACGATGGAGGGCGCCAATCGCGGAGCTTATGAGGCTGGCGGTAATTCAATTGGTGTGGTGCTCAAGCTTCCCCACGAAAAACGCGGCAATGGCTATCAGACTCTAACATTGACCCATCGCAATTTCTTTACCCGGATGGAAGTATTGAAAAAGGCTCAGGCATTTACTGGTGAAGATGGTGGCATCGGCACGGCGGCTGAGAATCTTGATACTCTTACTCATATTCAAACCGGAAAACTTGGTGAAATACCAGTAGGTTTCATTGGCAAAGAAAAGTATGGAATCGTAGACAAACTACTCCAATATATGGTCAAGGACGGCACTGTCAGCCCGAGAGACCGTGACTTATATAGAATTTTTGATGACCCCGATGCTATGTTCAGGCACTTTGCCAAGGTTCGTGCCCGGAACGCTGAACAAGAACGTATTGCTGAACAACAAAGTACTGCTGCACAGGCTTCCACTGCCGCTCCCGGTATTGTTAGAGTCGCACCGTAATTGGTGCCAAGCTGCAAGTGGAAAATTAGTCAGATTTACTGCGCACAAATTGTTTCTTCCATTCTTTAGCATAGTCTGAGAACATGCCAGTTTCGCGCAGAGCTCTTAGAGCTTTAAGCTGCCCTTCAGAAGATTCAATGTCACCTTGATTGACGCCCCGAATGATTTTTGCGGCCTGCCAACCTACCTGTTTCCACAGGGGATAGTGGCCGTTGTCAGCGCCATTTTCGTGGTCGATAATGGCCTGGGTGGCTTTCTCTGGCGTCATATTAATCAAGCGATTGCCGTGGTAACCATCATCGAGGGTTATTAAGGCGTGCCAGGGGTCTTTTTTGCCGTGCCAAGAATCTATCATTTTAGGCACTTGGTCAGAGTCTTCGATGGGCAAGCCCATTTTTCCCATACCTATGCGCACATCAGACCAAAGCCGGCATTTCTCAAGCTCCGACAAATCTGGTCTCTTGGCGATGCGGTCCATAATTGTGCCAATTTCGCCAAAGCTAATTTTGCCATCGGCGTCGCGGTTGTTAGCGTCGGCTTTATTGGTGTAGGGTCTTAGCAGTTCCCCAGCCATGCCCGCTATTTCTTTGCGGCGCTCTTCTGGTATAGACCTGAAATCGGCTGGTAGCTGTGTGACCAGCTGCGGTGCTCCGGCGGTACCGTCAAAAGCTTTCATTGAATCGGCTGAGTTTTGCGCTAAGCCTATTGTGCGGCGGAAGTCTTCAGGCTTGCTGTAAAGCGACTGCGCCAAATCAGCTTTGCCTTGGCCGTCACCAACTTGGCCTCTATCTAAGGCCCGAGCGGAGTTATTCGCGGGTGCGTCGCCTGTGGGTTTGTCGGCCATAGTAAGTGTTTGTCTGTGCTATTAGCTGGTTGCTACCTTCAATAAATGCCCAAATTGCCGCAAAAGTAATCATTGATTAGTTTTACGGGCAACGAGCAGTAGCCGTTTTAATGTATGGCTGAGAATGATAGGAATGAGCATAATATTGCGCCCGAGAGCCGTTGGCCAAAAGTAGGTGGGAGTGGCCGGGGTCTTGCCAAATTTAATGTCACCTAGGGCGCAAGCCAGCTGGCGGAGGTGGCTGGGTCCAAACGGACCATCGTTAATTTTGTCGATTAGATTGGCTGGCAGACCCTGCTCTCCCAGAAGCGCGCCGCACCAAGCGCCTACAATTGCGGCATTGCTATCGGTATCTCCGCCAGCTTTAATGGTCCACTGTAAAGCTGCCAGTGTGTCGTCACCCCAGCGCAGAAAAGAGAAAGCAGCCAGAGCGACACTATGATTGACAAAGCCGCTGCAGCCCAGCTCTTTTGCGGCGGTCTCTATATTTGCTTGTTGCCCGGCGAGGTTGCGGGCTGAGTCTAAGGCGGCACGAAGTGAGGTTTCTTGCACGATGCCAATTGCCGAATCGAAGCTCTGGTAGCGGCGGTTTGGATCGTGTGAATTCCTGTTGCTATAGGCGGCCGCCGCTAGTTCAGCTACGAACAGCGCACCGTCGATTGCCCGTTGGTCAAGGTGTGTGGCGCCAGCAATGCTTTTGCCGATTTTGAGGCGATACTCTTGATTGTCGTGATAGAAAACACCGATGATAGCTGCGCGCATGGCAGCACCATTGCCAGCTGAGTTAATGCCAGTTTCTTTTGCGCCAGTGAGCATTTTTAGGCACGATTGACTCGTGGCTCTGCCAACACCAAATGGCAATCGGGAAAACCAGCCCAGCATCGACAGTTTAAATGCTTTAGTGGCAGCGTCGCTGTCGTGGGGATAGCGAACGAGTGATTGGGCCACTAGGGCCGACTGCTCAGTGTCGTCACTAACAAAGCCAATATTGCCCAGCAAATAATAGCGGTCGATGATATCGGGAAATGATGCCGAGATAGTTTTGCCTGATAGGCCTTCCATGTAGAGGCCAAGAGCGTCACCAATGGCGGTGCCAAGTAAGACGCCAGTAAGGTGGTTATAGATTGGTTCTTTGATGGTGGCACCTGTGATGGAGAGGATGCTTACTTAATTGCTTACTTACTCATTTGCTAATCCAGTCGGCCGGTGATTCGCCGCCAAAGACTTCTGATGAAGGGACAATGGTTTGTTTAGAGAAGAAAACGCGAACTTGTCTTGGTAGATATGACTTTTTGAAATTTTCAATTGCTTGACGACTTATCGCACAGCCATTCACGTTTAAAAATTCTAGTTTTGGCAATTTGCTAAGAGTTTGTAGAGCCTCATCTGAGGCTAGGCTTCCGTCGAGATTTAGTCTTTTAATATTTTTGCAGCTTGCTATTAGTCTGGCTTCAGTGCCAGCCAGTGGTGGGTCTGTAGTCTCTAGGGATAGTGTTTCTAGCTTCTCTGAGCCCTGTAACGCAACCAGCATGGGTTTGTAGTCACTGTTGTTGCTAAAACTCAATGATTCTAACTCTTTTATTCGCTTAAGTTTTGCCATGCCTCTCCCCGTAAGCTTTGTAGAGCTTAAATCGAGTGTTTTCAGATTTGGCATTTGATTGAGATAGACAACTTGGTCGTCGCCAATGTTGCTTGCTTGGAGGCTAAGAGTTCTTATGCCAGCAAGCTTTGCTATAAAGGGCATGGCTTGTTTCGCTTCGACATGCTCGCCCATTTCAAGAGGTCCTATCAACTTTTGCAGGTCGAATGGTCTGAATGAATTGAATATTTGAGGTTGATCAAAGGCATTGCTATTTGGATAAAACTCTAACTCACGGTGGGCCGGAAAAGTCACTGTATACTGGGCTTCTCTTAGCTTGAGTCTGCTTCCTACCGGGCCTATTTTGCCAATTGATTTATTTCTTGGAAAGTTGAATTGAATTGTGTTACCACCATTATTCATTTGTGAATAGAATTCAGTGCCGTCCTCGACTTTTTTTAAGCCGGTACCATCTATTTCGGTGTCGTATTTGTTTAACTTTAGCGGGTCTGTTCCAAGGTTTTGTGCAGTGTTCTCTCTCTTGCTAGCAGGCTGAGCGAAAAAGCTCACTCCAGCTATTACCAATATTGCGGTTGCCACGACTGCGGCAGACAAGGAAATAGTTTTTGCCAGCTTGGTTGATGATAGTTCGCTATCGATTTCTTCTTCTTCGCCTTCTGCTCTTTCGTCATTCTTATTTATGACTGCTTTGTACAACTGGCGATAAGCTGGTGAACTAGGCTCAATCTCTTTGCCCTCGCGAATACGCTCTAAGTCTAGAACTACTTCTTTGGCTGATTGATAGCGGTCTCTTGGTAATTTTTCCAGGCAAGCCGCGACAACTGCTTCTAGCGATTTTGGAAAAGTCTTATCTGGTAAAACATCGCTTAGCTGTGGTGCTTTGTCTTCCTGATGCATAATCATGGTTTCGAGCGACGTGCCACCTTCGAATGGAACATAACCGGTCAAAACTTCGAATAGTGCGCAACCAATTGAATAAATATCTGAGCGGGTGTCAACTGGCTCGCCTGCACACTGTTCTGGGCTCATGTAGAATGGGCTGCCGAATATGTCGCCAGCCAGAGTCATGCTTTGTATTTTGCTGGCATCTGAGCTAATTAGTTTGGAAATACCAAAATCTAATATCTTGACTTGAGTGTCACCGCTGGTGGTGCAAAGTAATATATTGGCTGGCTTAATATCGCGGTGTATAATTCCATTTCGATGGGCATAGGCAAGTCCATTTAAGACTTCTATAAATATATTCAGGGCTGCTTCGAGTTTTAGCGAGCCTTCTTCTACTAGCATTTCTTCTAGGCTGCGACCAATTAAATAGTCCATAGAATAGAATGGAATTGAACTTGCATGTATCCCTAGATCATATACATGAACAAACGATGGGTGATTTAGTGATGCCATAGTTTTGGCCTCAGCTCTAAAGCGCAGCCAGTTTTGTTCGTTGACTAGATCTGGAGAAAGTACTTTTAAGGCAAACTGTTTGTGCAAAGAAGTTTGCTCAACTAAGTAGACAACTCCCATTCCTCCCATGCCAATTTGAGAGAGAATGCGATAAGTTCCACCGATGATGGTATTTGTCGGAAGAATCACCTGTGTTGTTGGTTGGCCGGAAGCAAGCTTTTGCTTCTTTAGGCTTTCAGTGAATTGTCTCTTCTGCGCTAGGCGGTGCGCTGTTTGAGTACGTTCTTTGCTCGCACTAGGGCCAGGGCAGCTACAACGAAGTTCTTTGAATAGAAACGATGTAAACGAACCTGCGCGTTTGTTGGTTGGCCGCGACTTGCCGCAGTTTGAACAAAGCGGGCTGCTTTTAGAATGGCCTTTCTCTTTGCCATTCGCTCTTATATTTTGCTCTACTGCACATTGGCAGTAATTGTGCTGAAAGAAAAAAGATGTGACTGACCCTGCGTGCTCGGCGAGCGGTGGTTTGCCACAATTTTTGCAAAGTTTGTTGCTCACTTTCCACTCCTCGGGGCTAATTCTAGCAGCAGTCGGCTGTTATGAACCGTAGAAAAGGGGTGAATTCGACTAGAATGCTCCGGCATACTGGTTTTGACTGGCAGACAAGGGGGAATGAAAGCCACAATAGTTTGGGGTGAATAAGAACATGAATCTGAACCTCAATCTGAATATGCACCCAAGGTGGATGTCATCGGAATTACACGAATGATTGATAGGGCGGCTTCATTCAAGGCTGCAGTGTGCGGTCTGCTCCTAGTGTGGTGCTTTTCGTCTGCTGTCAATCAAGAAGCTCTCGCTCTTAAGGCTAAACAAAAGAGTGGTCGCCCTTCAGGTTCCGCTGTCGCATCGGCTGATTTAGATAAATTGCAGCAGAAAGCTCTGCAGATGTACCTGGTGCGAAATTATGCTGAAGCTTGCAAGCTCTTTCAGGAATGTGTCAAAAAGAAGCCCGGGGATGCGTCGTTTCAGTATTATTTGGCTGTCTCTGCGCTCAGTTCTAATCAGATGGAGATCGCAGAACATGCCCTTTGTCGCGTAGTGGTGATGACAGATCCGGGTACCGAGTGGGGCAAGCTGGCGGCTCAGGCTCTTAAAGACTGGAAGAAGCAGTTTAGTTCGATTCGTCCTTATTCGCAGCTAGAAAACGGTAAGTTGATGCGTTGGGATAAGTCGCAGGGGGAGATCAAGATCTGGATTGCCGATGGTTTGCAGTTGCCACCAGGTTTTGTCGGCCCCGATCTTACTGTTGATAAGTGTAGAACACTCTATTCAATGTTTGATCGACCGGGTTTTTTCGAGCACTTGAGTCGGGTAGATCACTATGTTCCTAGCTATGCCTCAATAGTCAAAGAAGGCATTAACGACTGGGCCTGGGTCGCAGCGGAAGGAATTGTCAAATTCAAGTTTGTCGATGATCCCAGAAAGGCCGATGTTTTGTATTTCTGGTGCCCACAGAGTGGTGGTGACTCAGTGGGCCGCACTTACTATCCCTGGACTGGCGTGGCCCGTGCTCGCTGCATTGTTCATGTCGAGACTGAGTATTTGCGCAAGTGGGGGGCGCAGACTCCCAAGCAGTTGCGTCAGACAAGCGCTCATGAATTTGGTCACGTGCTTGGTCTGGGTCAACACAGCAGCGAATCGAGCGATGTAATGTGCGGTCATGGAGTAACAGTTAGCTGGCGGGAACGCGCGCAGTACTCGAATATTAGCCCGGTTACGCGCAATGACTTCGTTACTTTGCGTGCTCTTTATGATTTGCCTCCAGACGATCTCTTCTTGCCGATTCCTGAGAAGTGAGGCTATCGATGGCTTAGAGCTCTTGTTGTCAAGTCTGCGCGATTGCAAATACTTGCTTAGCATCTAGGCGCTTGCCAAGTCATTTGCGCTAGCATATAACCTGCTTATCTCATCAAGGAGAACTACGCCAATGCGTCATCCCAGCGTTCCCGAATCATTGGAAGGTTGGTGGATACTCCACCGTATGTTTGATTTCGACCGCTTGTCTTGGGACGAGCTGCCTGCTGATGAGCGTGCCTCGATTTTAAAAGAAGCAAGTGCAGCTTTAGCGACCTTGAAAGATGGCGAAGATAGCGACCTTGGTTTGGCCCAGATGCTTGGTCATAAGGCCGACCTTATGCTCACTCATTACAGTAAAAATTATGAGGGAATGGCCCACGCGCAAATGCTTTTTGATAAGCTGCGTTTGGCTAATTACCTCACTCCGGCTACTTCCTATGTGTCAGTGCTTGAGCTTGGTCTTTATGAAGCAACTGGCAAGATTCATGCCACGTTGAAAGAGCGTGAGCTCAAAGCTGGCTCCCCTGAGTGGATTGAAGCTTTCGACGAAATGGTCATGGCCCAGGCTAAAATTCCACACTTCGGTGGTCGTCTCTGGGCTCGCATTCCGCAACGACGTTATGTTTGTTTCTACCCCATGGATAAGAAGCGTGGCGAAGCTGTCAACTGGTACACCCTGCCCTACGAAGAGCGTGCTAAGTTGATGATTGAGCACGGCAAGATTGGCAGAACCTATCACGGCCTCGTTAACCAGGTCATATCTGGGTCAATCGGTTTTGATAAGTTTGAGTGGGGAGTTGACTTGTACGCTGATGATCCAATGGTGTTCAAGAAGCTTATTTATGAAATGCGTTTCGATGAAGCTAGCTCTAAGTATGGCGATTTTGGCGATTTTTATTCAGGAGTGCAGTTCTCTCTTGATCAACTAGCGACATACTTTGACGGTACTGCTGTGCCGGCTCTAAATGTGTTGGAGCCTGCTGCTGTAAGCTAGCATCTTGATTGAAAGATGCGACGAAAACCACGACTAAAAGCACTAGTAATTGCGCTACTGGTTGGGATGCTGGTTCTGACAGGATTTTTCTGGCAGAATATCGTGGCCTCAAGCCCATGGTTTTTTGGCTATCGGGGCCATGACCTATTTGGAATTTATATAGCGAAGCTTGATGGCAGTGGCATTCGTCCGATTTTGTTTGACGAGAAACGCGAATTGTCGCACCCCAGGGTATCTCCGGACGGCAAGCGCATTACTTTTACTCGCTACAATCGTCTGCTTAGCGGTGGAATAGCAGAAGAGAATGGCAGTGATTATTTGCATACAGAGGTGGTTGTGGCCGATATTGATGGCTCGCACCAACTATCTATTGAACCGACAGGCCCATATGTTTTAAATGCTAATAGCAGTTGGGTTGATAACGACACTATATTGTACGTGCATAAATCTGATTTGAAGTCGTTGCCTGAGCTGAGGTTGCACCATTTATCGCCTAAGTCGACAGAGCGCTTACCGACACCTTTGGGTATGGCGGTTTCCGATCCTCATTGTGTTGGTGGCAGAGTTGTTTTTGCCGTTGTGCCGTTAGACTCGAATAGCTCGCCGTGTTGCTTGTACACAATGAAATTGGATGGCAGTGCGTTGAGGCAGCTAACCAAACCTCAAATCGCAGCAACTTCTAGTGACCTTAGTTTCAAACTTGGAGACTACGATCCCTGGCTTTCGCCAAGTGCTGATAGGGTTGTCTTTATGCGTTATTTCGGCGGGGCAGATTGGCGGGTCTTTTGCGTGAATGTTTGTACCGGGGCAGAGCAAGCGCTAACTAGTCCTGGTGTCACTAGTGCCATCCCTGAGTGGTCTAACGATGGCAAGGCCATCGTCTTTGTTAATTTCGATAAGTCAAAACTCGAGAATCTTGGATTGTACACAATGTCGCCTTCGGGTGCGAATAAACAGAAAATTCCGCTGCCAGGAGGGTACTTATATACGCATCCGTCTTTCTTGCCGTCAAATTTAGCAGGTGCGGGCTCAGGTAATAATTATAATAATGCTGCCATTATATATGGTGCTCGGCGGGTGCCAGGGTTGCCTGGTGCGCGCTGAGATTTGCTAGTGCCTAGTAAATGTTTATTTCGTGCTTTTTTTTGTCGGTAATTGTTTTCGAAACTTTTCTAGCTCTGCTTTGATTATGGCTATTCTCTCTTTGTTCATTGGATGGCTTGAGATGATGGCGAGCATTGCATTGTCTTTTGTCATTTTGTCTGCTTCTAGTCGTTGGAAAAAATCGATGAAGGCTTCGCCTTTGTAGTCGGCCAAGGTCACCAATTTAATTCCTTCGATATCGGCGGCTGTTTCTTGCTTGCGGCTGTAGTTTAAGCTCTCTAGACCTTCAGCCATAGAAAGCATATTGGCCATGTTCTCGGCTGTCTCTGAGCCGGCTCCGGCGCCAGTTAGAATCGTTATGAAAGAGAGCAGACCAACTCTTCTGACAGCGGCTCTCAAAACGTCTCGATGCAAGACATGGCCAATTTCATGGGCCATTACCCCGGCCAGTTCGTCGTCGCTCTGAGCCGCGTCTATGAGACCAGTGTTGACGTAAATGGAGCCAGCGGGAAAGGCGAAGGCATTGATTTCAGGGTCTTTATTTGTTTGAAAATGAAATGTGTATGGGCATTTGTCTAGCTGGGCAACTAGCCGTTGGCCAATTTTGTTTATGCGTTTAGATTGAACTGTATCTTTTTCTTCGTTTTTTGGCTTAGGGAGAAAATCAGCTACTTTTGCTTCTAGCTTGTTGTCAATGCTGGCAACCAGCGCTGCTTCTAGTGGATCCATCGCTAAGGCTGTAGCAATTACAAGCAGAGCTAGAGCTGCTGATACCGTTAACCAGTAGCGCTTAAAGCGGCTATGACGTTGCGTCACGCTTTTTTTTGCTACGTCGGCTAGCTTAGTGATAGCCGTTGAGCCACTCTTGGTTAGTTGCTCCAGTAGCTGATCGTCGTGGGTAATTAGTACCAGGCCACGTTTTTCGTCGATAATTTTGAAGCGATCGCCAGCGTGCCCGGCTGCTTCGATTTTGAGATCATCTAGGCTTAAGTTAGCATCAATTTCTTTGATGTAGAGGCCTTGAGCGCTGAGCTGCAGTGTAACAACTCTAGCTTCGGCTGCGTCTGCTTCAAATAGTCGAGCTTTGAAATCTTCGCTCATCAGACGGAACTTTACCCCCTGCTAGGAACAAAGCGACGAACCCAGGCACCGAATCCTTTGGGGTTTCTTGTCTGTATCCAGACTTTTCCTGGTCCTGTGAATTTGCAGGCTAGACCTTCGCCACTAGTAAAGCTTGAAATCCAGTTGGCCCCGGCTTTCACTATTTGATATTCGAGGTCTCCGGACCACGCTACTACATGTCCGTTGTCGACAATATATTCTTTTCCTGCGGCGATGGGAATTTCCATAATCGCGCCAAAGGCTGCTACTGCTACTTCGCCGTGACCACGGACATGCAGTACAAAGAAGCCAGCGCCAGAGAATACTCCGGCCGTCAACTTTTGTACTCTTGTATCCATCTCAATGTCGCCTAGGCCGGCAAGCATACAGCCGTTTTGAATATAGTAATCTTCGCTATTGCGCATGGGCAATATCTTTATGTCACCGGGCACCGATGGGGCAATGATAATATCGCCATCGCCAGTAGTGGCGGTGATTTCTTGAAAGAAGAACGATTCGCCACCTAAGAATGATCTTTTGAAGGCGCCAAATACTCCGCCCCACATATGCCCCTTAATTGAAAGGTGCTGAGACTTAGCTACCATGGCTCCGGCTTCGGCTTTGAATTTCTCGCCGCGCTGAAGATCGACGCGGAGAACAGCATTAGAGCCTTCGTGCATAGTTTCATACTGCATTGAACTTTTCCTTCTAGCTTATGCTTGCGATTGAACCCATATTTTGCCATGGTTAAACTTAGCACTAAATAGGTATAGAAGCAGGAGATTATGTCCTAAGAGAATTAAGTGAGTTAATGGCAGTCGGTCGATCAAGCGCTAATAATGATGACAAAGTCCCCAAGAAGTATCCGGCTCGGCTGTATCAGGCCGATAGCGGTGAGCCAATCAGTGCCTTGGTCTCAGTTCAAGGGGATGATCTACTTATCTCGGCTATAGATGGTGAGCATCTTCATAAGTTTGAGGCAGCCAAGTCTAGTGCTTCAGGCGATAGCATTAGTTTCTTGTTGTCGAGTCTGCAGGTTAAGGGCGGAGGGTCTGAAGGCGATAAGGTTGTGCTCATCGAACCTGAGAGCCAAGCAACTGTGATTATTAATTCTCATGATTTTCTTGGGGAGCTGCGTGCGGTCATGCCAGCCAAGCAAATTAAGGGAAATTTTCAACGACTTAAATTCAACCGCTTGCAAGCTAGTTTTAGGAACGGTTTAGTGGCAGTATTCATTGCCGGTGCAGTTCTTTTGTTTGCCTTCGTTGTTGTCAGCGGTTTCTTGTATGAGTCTAAGCACCCTCATCGCGACGACGGTTCTCTCGCTGGCGAAGAGGGTGAAGTGCAAGAGGCCCGTCCGTCTAATGCGAGTTCCACAGAAGCTGTGGAGCCTGTCTCAGAAGAGTATGCGGTGACCTATTATGATAGTGAAGAAATGAGTGAGGAGGCTAATCAAGCCCTCACCAAATATCTAACAGCTTTTCGCACCAAAACTCAGTCTAAGTTGCGTAAATTCATTGCCAAACCAATGGCTAACGGTACGGTGGTGGAGCTTGCCGTCGGGGCGAACGGAAACCTTGTAAACAGCTGCATCGCTCAATCTGCCGGTGTCGCTAACGATAAACTGGTATTGAAGGTGGTGCGCGGTAGTTTCCCTCTTCAGCCTTTACCCAAAGGCGTTCAAAGCCCTATAAGAGCTAAGATTTTGCTTAAGTAGCTGAGATGCCCTGAAGTTGGGCCGCAAATGCATTTTCACTAATGCTGCATTAGTTTGCAAGTGCTAAAAGTATGTTCCTATGTGCTGTCCGCAACCTAGATGCAACCACTCGCATATCTTTAGGATATTCCGTATATGCCGACAATCAATGAAGCGTCTTCTTCTTCCTCTTCTTCGCCTGTTAATACAATGGCGCAAAAGATTCGTAAGCTCTTGGCTTTGGCTGATGGTAATAAGAATGAGAATGAACGCAATTCAGCCATGAAGCTTGCCTTGGAGCTGCTGTCTAAGCACAACCTTGAAATGTCTCATGTTACTGATATTTCTGAAGACGTAGACGTCATTGAATATGATGCTTTCCTCAAGCTTGACCCTTGGATTCGCACGATTATGCATGCCGCTTGCACTCTCTATTACACTCGCTTTATCATGCGTCCTATCTACAGTGGTTACTATAGCGATCGAAAAGAGTGGCACCCGACATTTGTTGGCACCGCTGAAAATATTGACTGCACCATGGAGATTGCTAGCTGGTTAATCGATTCGATTAGAAAAGAAAGCAACTGGCTATTTAGAGAGGCTTATGAGAAGCGCAGCTTTAGAGTTGGTGCCGCCGATCGAATTTTGCAGAGAGCCAATCAGTTAATTGCCGAAGAGAAGCAAGTCTGTGGTAGTACTCCAAGCAATAGTTTAATGGTGCTGCGCAATCAGCTAGAGAGCGCCAATCAAAAGTTCATGGACAAGAAAAACCTTGGTACTTTTCAGAGCCGCGGTAGTTACCATGATCGTACAGCCTATGGTCTAGGCCAGTCGTATGGTAACAATGTCAACTTGGGTAAAACTGGCAAAGTAAAGGCGCTGAGCTACCATTCACCAAGTTCGTAGTGCACGCCGGTTCTGTCTGGGCGGGCTTCGCCAATGTAACCCATCTTGTCGTTGCGCACAGTGAAGCCGCCAGAGTTAGTTTTAGCAATGGTCGTAATTGTTTTGTCTGGTCGATAGATAACAGTGGTAGTGCTCGACTTGCGAACTAGCCTACCGTTGACTCCGTTAGGGTATTTAACAAGGAATGAAGCACCCTCTTCAGGCAATAACACGGTGCCATCAGCGAAACCATCTTCGATGGCATAGCTGCCATCAGGGAAACGACGCAGGTAGCAGCTTGAGCCATCAACAAGGTTGAATTTTAAGACGATGGCTGGTTTGTCGGTGGGAGCTGACTTCTCATAGGGATCAATGTCTTGCACTGAGAAGACGAAGACCATGTCCTGAGCCATGTTGTGCATACTGGTCTTTAGTTCTTTGGCTGTACCTTTGGCAACAGACTTGACGAAGGATCGCACTGGTCCTTTGTGTTGCTCCTTTTGTTTGACTGCTTCGCCGGGCAAGAGCCACGGTGAAGTGCGGTTGACTACCCACTCTTCCGCCTGCCACTTCTTTGCTTGTACAGAGAGGCCGCCCTTTTGTGTTTCTGGCTCTACTTCACTGGCGGCGTATGAAGCCTCCATGCTGATAAAAGCTTCGCAGCTAATAAAAGTTACTAGAGCTATTAAGGGCAAGAAAAAGGAGCGTTGCATAATATGACTCCATGGGATGATAGGTTCTAAAGTTAGCATTGATCACTGCTCGTGACCACGGCTTTCTTCTAATCTGATGTTGCTGCTTTCTCTTGGTCTTCGATAAAACTCACCGCTAAGTGAATTGAACTAAAAACAGTGTCTGGGGTAATGTGTTCCTTCAACTGAGAGCCATCGCGCAATCTACGCATATACAGCTTAGGTCGTGCCAGTAAAAGTTTTATGCCTTTGGCTGTTAATTCGTCATGCAGTTCAGCCAGTGCTTTAATTCCGGTGCTATCCATTTGCGATATTGATTCTAGGCTGAGAATGAACCAGCGAGAAGGAGTCTTGGCTTCTTCGATTACCTGCAGGGCACGCATTTTAAAGAAATCGGCATTGAAGAAAACTAAGGGGCCGTCAAAGCGCCAGATGATTATGTTTGGACGAGTTTGGTTGTCTGGATTGGCAGTGAGGTCAGTGAAGACATCGCTGCCTGGAATGGCGCCAAGAAGCGTGTCTTCAGGTTTGTAGATGCGCATAAGAATGATTGTTACAGCCAGTGCTATGGCAAAGGCAACCCCGGGAAGCACGCCTAGGGCTAGGACACCAATAGTCGTTAAAATTGATAGATTGAACTCAAGAATGTCGATATTTTTCAACTCTCTATATGAGCTGAAATCTAATAGCTTGGCAGCTGAGTAGATTAGCACTGCTGCTAGTGCTGTCAGTGGCACGTAGGCCAGTGGCTGAGTGAAGAATGCCGCGACTGCCGCTGTCGCCAAAGCGGCGAAGATCGAAGCGAGCTGGGTCTTATTATTGCAAGCAGCGTTTACGGCTGTACGCGAGTCGGCACCGGTAATGACAAAAGCACCGCAGAGTCCTGAGGCCAGATTGGCCGCTCCTAGTGCCGACATTTCGCGATTGGCATCGATGGCCGTGTGGCTGCGGGCGGCAAAGCTTCGAGCTGTCAGCATGCCGCTTGTGAAGCTAACGATTACCAGACCAAGGGCGCTTACGAACAGGCCTTGGCCTGCGTGATAGCCAATGGTTGGTAAGCCAAGGTGCGGCAAACCCGCAGGAACTGCTCCTACTAATTTGACCCCCAATGCTTCACCGCCTAGCATAACTAGTGCCACTGTGGCTAGGGCTATGGCGATCAGGGCTGATGGTGCCTTTGGTGCTAGGCGATTGACTATCACGAGCAGCAGAAAAGTTCCTAGTCCAATGGCCAAGGCCATAATATTTGTCTGCCCGATGCTCGATGCTAGTTCTATTATGCAAGGAATGAAGTCACTTTTGCTCAAGCTAATACCGAGCAATTTTCCCATTTGTCCCACTATTATGCTGGCGGCGATACCGTTGAGAAAGCCGATTAGAATTGGTCTGGCAAAAAAGTTGACAATGAATCCCATACCTGCAAATCCGCCTATGACCATGATTAGGCCTGAGGCTAAAGATAGTGCTGACGAGAGAGCAATATAGCGAACACTGTCTCCAGCTGCTAGTGGTGCCACTAATGATGCCACCATCGTACAAGTGGCGGCATCGGGACCAACCACTAGCTGTCTAGATGAACTGAGCAAAGCAAAAACGATAACTGGCAAAATACTGGCGTAGAGGCCTATTTCTGGTGGCATTCCTGCTAGCTGAGCGTAGGCAATGGCTGTTGGAATTTGCACGGCAGCCACAGACAGACCGGCTATCAAATCTTTTGATAGCCAATCAGGTTTGTAGTTTCGCAGGTCGCTAATTAGTGGGCTAGAAATTGCTAAACTTAACTTCATTGCGAAAATTACCTAGCTATGGTTCGGCCACTAGTTAGTGTGTCGACTGAGATTCTACCCATGGCTCTCAGCAAAAAGGCCTGGGATTCGTTAAATTGCACGATCGCATTAGCTTTGGCAATTAGGGCATTGGTATAGTCGCGTTGGGCGTTGACCACATCTAAATCAGTTCCTACACCTTCTTCTAGACGACTGATGGCAACACGTAGCTGTTGGCGCGAAGAGTTGACGGCTGCAGTGCTGGCGCCAATTAGATTTTGGGCGTCTAGAGATTCAAGATAAGAGTCGCGCACATTCTTACAGACTAAGGCGAGTTGCCTTGCAAATTCTAGTTGCGCTCTGCGGGCCTGAGATTTAGCTGCTTGTATCTTTGAATAATCGGTTAGGCCAAGTCCACCAATATTCCAATTGACAGCTAGACCAATTATGTAGATTTCAGCCAAGCTGAAACTTTTCGTTGCACCAGATGAACCCACCGCCGAGACCGAGCCAGTAGTGAAACCGCCAGCGCCAAAAGAGCCGGTAGAAGCTGAGCTGGCGTTGGCACCACCGCTTATGGGTGCTGCTTTGGCACCGGTGGTAGCTAGGCCGATGCTGCCGCTTATTTGTGGTAGAAGCGGTGCGTAGGCAACACGGATAGCTTCTTTAGCTGCTAGTCTCTGTTGCTCATATTTCTTTAGCTCTGGTCTATTGTCGATAGCAACCTGAACCAGATCTGACACTTTGGCATTGGCCGAGACCAGCCGAGCCGTCTCGACTAGTTTGTTGCTTACCAATAAATCTTCGTCGCAATTTAAATTTAGATTGGTGGCTAATTTTACTGCTGCTTTTCTGCGAGCAATTTGCTGGCTGATTAGTGCTTGTTTGTCGTTAGCCAATTGTGTTTCAGCTTGTAGCAAGTCTAGTTTGGTATTAGCACCATATTTAAATTGAATGGCATTTTTGTCGTAGAGCGCTTGTGAAGTTTCAACGGCCTTCACTCTTATTTGCAAGAGTACGTCTTGCAAGACAAGTTGATAGTAAAGATGCACACCTTCTAGAAGCATGTCATTGGTGGTTTGTTGAACTTCAGAACTGGCTGCCTTATATAGTTGTTTAGCCTGCCTTGAGCCAAATATAGTGTGGCCGCCATCAAAGAAGTTCCAGGTCAAGGCTGAGGGAATTGTCAGGTAGTTACTGCCAACGTTGGCTAGGGCGCCGAAAGGGCTGGCATACTTGCCTGTGATGCCTTGGTAAGTAACTTGGTTTGTCAGGCTTGGTAAATATCCACCGAGGACACTGCGATAATTCCAGCGCATTGACTGTTCGTCGCTTTGTGAAATTTTGATATCGAGATTGTTGGCTAGCTCGCAGGTGAGAACATCACGTAAGGTGATAGCGCGACCGTTGCCGCTGGCATCGATGCCGTAAGGGGAGAGATTTTGATCCAGGGTTATCAGCGCCGATAAAACAGGGGCTTTTATTGCTACTTTGTCTGATCCGACAAACATAGCGCCTTCAGAATCTTCAGCTTGTTTGACAATGTCGTCTAATTTATTTCGTACATTTTGGTCTATAGGACCACGTAGTGGAACGGGCTTGGGATCGATAGAACCGTCACTTGTTGACTCAGCGTAAGCAGCGCTGCCAATGCTCAGTGGCAGAAGCTGTGGGGTTGCCAAAATCACTGCTGCTAGAGCGCTGGAAAATACTCGCCTGTAAAGCCGATTGATCGAATTGCTACTGGTAGCATGGGCGTCCAACATAGGGTTCCTATTTCGCCTCGCCCTTATCTTCAGTCGCGGCGAGTTTGGCTGGTTGTACAGCGTCGCCTTCGCGCAAATCGTCTGGCGGGCTGCCTATCACTGTGTCACCACTGTTCAGACCACTCTTAATTTCAATGATGTCACCAAAGTCGCGACCAAGCACCACGTCTTGAAAATGAGCCTTGCCGTCTTTGACTAACACCACTTGCATTGTGTTGTTCTTTGGTATCACGGTACTGCTTGGTACTTGCACCCATTGATTGGCACGAACAGCTGTCAACTTCGCCTCGGCGTACATGCCCGGCATCAGAGCGTGGTCGAAGTTATCGATTTTTATTTCGGCCTGCCTCGTGCGTGTTTGTGGATCTATGCCACCAGAGACATTGGTCACTGTGCCTAAGAACTTGCGCCCCGGATATGAGGTTACAGTTAATTCGGCTGTCTGTCCTGGCTTAATGTGTTGAGAAATTGATTGCGGCACATTGATATAGCTGCGCAGAACGTCTAACTTGGCCAGTTGCATTATTTCTTGGTTTTGCGACTGACTGCCGGCAGTAATTAGTGCACCCGGATCAACTTTTCTACTGACTATGACACCGTCAAAGGGGGCTAGCACGTGCTTAAATGATTGCTGAGCCTTATATTTGTTGAGAATAGCGTTTTTTGCGGCCACACCGGCTTGAGCTACTTTTACTTGAGCCATCGCTGCCTGCACTTGTTGTTGAGCTACGCGTTTCTTTGCTTGTATTGCTTCAAGAGCGGCGTTTTGTGAACCTAGCGCCCGCATTTTTTCATCACGACTTTGCAAGCTCACTGCACCTTCATCGGCCATATGCCCCCAGCGATCAGCTGTTACTGCAGCATACGATTGGTCTGTTTTCACTTTCTTTATGTCAGCTTCTACGCTCTCCACTTCAGCCTTCGACCCCTTTAAATTGGCCATGGCACTGGCTTCTTGTGCTTTAGCTTCAAGCAAGTCGGCCTGCGCTTGCGAAAGTTCTTCATCTACAGTTGGTGTATCTATTTCGGCCAATAGTTCACCGGCTTTGACATGATCGCCTATGTCTACTAGGCGACCACTAAGGTATCCATCTACCCTGGCATAGATAGTGGCGAATTGCATGGCGCCGAGATTGCATGGCATTTTTGCTGATTCATCAAGGTCTGCCGGTTTAACAGTAATAGTCTGCACCGCCGGAACAGCTGAAGCGTTCTCTTCTTCTTTGGCATTGAGGGCTCGTTTGTCTTTCAGTTTTGGCAAGGCGCCTACGACAAAAAGAACTGCCAATATGGCACCTAATACAACAAGTACGATGATTACTTTGCTACTGCCTGACTTGCGGTTAATAGGGTTAATAGAAAATTTTGTAGACACTAATCTATGCTCTCAGTTGATTTTGCCAGTTTTTCTGCGTGCTTCTTACCGGCACCGAGGACGGTGTACATTAAGGGCACTAAAAATAGGGTTGAGAATGTTGCTACAGACAATCCGCCAATCACGGCTCGGCCAATTGCTGCATTTTGACCGGTACCCAGTGACATCGGAATCATGCCGAGAATCATTGCTATGGCGGTCATGCAAACCGGTCTGAAGCGCTGCAGGCCAGCTTCTGAAGCGGCTTGCATTATGCTTTTACCTTCATTAAATTGCTCGTTGCAAAAAGTCACCATCAAAATACTATTGGCCGAAGCTACACCAATACACATTACTGCCCCCATGAGGGCTGGCACACTTAGTGTGGTTTGGGTAACAAACAAGCTCCAGATAATGCCTGTTAGGGCACCAGGGATGGCCGTGAGAATCACTATGGGATCTAACCATGATTGGAAATTGACTACGAGCAGTAGGTAGACGAGAACCACAGCACCAGCGAGGCCTATTAATAGGCCGGCAAAGGCTGTCTTCATGCTTAGTACTTGGCCCATTACCTTAATATTTGTGCCGCGTGGGGCATTTTTAGTGAATTGGTCAACAACCTTCTGCACATCGTCGGCTACTCCGCCTAGATCCCGTTGTTCAGTATCGACATAAATATCGAAGCTGGGCTGAACATTCATATGATTGACTACATAGGGCGTGTATTGTCTAGTTGGCTTTGCCAGGTTACTCAAAAGTTGCACTGGCTGCTGCTTGTTGCTGGCTGTTGTGGCCGAGCCTACCGAAATAGTTGCCAAATCATTGAGTGAATTCATCTCGCGCTGGGGAGACTGCACCGATAGATAGTACTGCACGCCGGTTTCTGGATTGGTCCAGAAATTAGGCATAACCTGAAAACTTGAGCTTAGATTGATTAAGAGTGAATTTGATATATCACGCTGACTGAGGCCGATTTGGCTGGCTACCGTGCGGTCAACACTGAACAAATACTCAGGGGCGTTAATAACTTGGTGTACGCAGACGTCAACGGCACCGCGAATTTTCTTCACTTCGCGCTTTATATCAAGGGCTAACTGATAATTTTTTGCTGCATCTAGACCAAGTATTTTGATATCAATTGGTGCTGGCAGACCGGCGTTGAGAATTTGTGTTGTGATGTCTGCTGGTTGATAATAGTGCGAGCATTGCGGAAACTTGCTATTAAGCATTTCACGAATGGCCGATTGATAGTAGGCCGTAGGCTGTGAACGCTCTTCTTCTAGAGTTACTAGAATTTCGCCGTCTGCTTC
The DNA here is from genome assembly GCA_018062085.1 of bacterium. Taxonomy (GTDB): domain Bacteria; phylum Cyanobacteriota; class Vampirovibrionia; order Obscuribacterales; family Obscuribacteraceae. Next base: position 146,712 of record JAGOSY010000007.1, read on the forward strand.
ACTAATTGTCTGGCTGTCTGAAAAAGCAAAGTTAATACCGCTCACCGGCAAGCCGATGTTATCGGTGATGATTTTTACTTCTTTCTTTGGAACTATTTTGGCGATTTCATTTTCAATCTGAGAGAAAATTGCCGCTGTTTCTTCGACCCTGGTACCAGCCGGAACGTTAACATGGAGCCTGATTTGCCCGGCGTCAATGGGCGGGAAAAAGTCCCGGCCAAGGTGCGGCATTAAAAATAGAGACCCGGCGTAGAAGCAGGCAAATAGACCAGCAACAATTGCTCGATTTTTTAGGGCCCAGACTAGCCCGCCATGATATGTATCACGTGCTCTGTTAAAGTTCCTGTCGATAAATAGGTGAATACTTAAGAAGAATCCGGGCTTAGATTTTGTCTCGTCGGTGCCTTCTTTTGAATGATGTTTTTCACTGCCGAAGAGACTCTTTGACATGAGCGGAACAATTGTTCGCGAAAGACCATATGAAGCAAGCATAGAAAAGCAGACTGTCATGCCCAGGGGCACGAATAGCGAACGAGAAGGTTCGGACAAGAGAAAAACAGGAAGAAAAACAACACAGATTGAAACGGTTGATACAAGTGCTGGCATAGCTACTTCTTCTGCGCCGTCGAGAATGGCCTGCACGACATTTTTACCCATGCCCATTTGTCGGTGCACGTTTTCAATTTCAACAGTGGCATCATCTACTAGCATACCTACTGCTAGGGCTAAGCCGCCCAGTGTCATTGAATTGATTGTGTTGCCGGTGAGCTTCAAGCAAATAATGGCCGATAGAATAGCTAGCGGTATAGAGGTGATAACGATAAGTGTGCTGCGCCAGCTGCCCAATATGGCCAGCATGAATAGGGCTGTTAGCACTGCAGCGTTGATTACTTCAAAGGCAACGTCATCAACACACTCTTGGACAAATTTGGATTGGTCAGTAAGTATATCTAAGCTCACTGAGGCCGGTAAAATCGTGCGGATGTGAGGAAGAACTTCTTTGACGCGGTTTACTACTGTCAGGGTCGAAGCTGAGCCGCCTTTGAGAATATTCATGATTACGCCGCGGTGGCCATTTATATTGACTATATTGAGCTGCGGCTGAAATCCATCATGCACGAAGGCGACATCTTTAACAAAGACACTAACGCCGTCTTTGCTTTTTACTGCGATTTCATTTAATTGCTCTATCTTGGTGGGGCTGTTGTTGAGTGTCACTACATATTCTGACTTACCCATTTTTGCCGAGCCGCTTGGGGCAATAACACTAGAATTGTTGATAGCCGTGACAACATCATTGGGTGATAGACCGTAAGCGTACAAAGCTTTTTGATTGAGGTCGACAGAGACTTGTCTATACTTGCCACCACTAGGAAAAGGAATGGTGGCGCCTTGAACCACAGCCAGTTGGCTGCGAATAAATTGGTTGGCAAGGTCAAACAGTTTTGCTTCAGATAGTTCTTTGCTGGCCACAGAGAGCTGCATAATCGGTACATCGGTGGCGGAGGATTGTACAACCAAAGGTGGTGACATATTGGGCGGCATTGATCGCAGTGAGGCAGATGATGCCGAAGAGGCCTGGGCTAAGGCCAAGCCGATATCTGAGCCTTTGTGCAAGAAGATCTTAATTACGCTCATACCATTCAGCGACATTGATTCGATGTGAGATATGCCGCTTACTGTGGAGGCTAGTGCTCGTTCACTAACTGTGGTGACAAGGTTTTCTACGTTCTTTGGCGACATGCCAGTGTAAGTCCAAACGCAACTGACAATGGGAATGTCGATGGTAGGAAAGATGTCCATGGCCATTTGGCTTAATGACACTATGCCAAAAAGCAAAATTGAAATTGCCATCACAATAAATGTGTGAGGCTGGGAGAGCGCTAGTCTTACAATCCACATCGGTTCAGGATACCAACTTACTTACTTTACTTAGTACTTTTTCTCGATCCAGCGCCGATTCTTCAGGCTTTCTGTATCATCGTATTTGCCTTTATTGCTACGCTCTGGCAAATTTACTTTCTCGTGCTTAACGTGCTCATATGGTATCTGGCTCAATAGGTGAGAGATCAGGTTCAAGCGAGCGCGCTTTTTGTCATTCGAATCAACTATGTGCCATGGAGCAAAATCAGTATCAGTGGCTTCTAGCATGGCGTCTCGAGCCTTGGAGTACTGATACCAGCGTTCGCGTGATGGCAGGTCCATTGGGCTTAATTTCCACTGTCTTAGTGGATCGTCGATGCGAGCTTCGAAACGTCGTGCTTGCTCTTCGTTACTTGATTCGAGCCAGTACTTGAGCAATATGATGTCGTTGTCGACGAACAAGGTTTTTTCGAACTGAGCACAGAGTTTCATGAACCTGTCGTATTGGGCGTCTGTGCAGAAGCCCATTACTTTTTCGACGCCGGCGCGGTTATACCAGCTGCGATCAAAGATAACGATTTCTCCGGCGGCGGGGAAGTGAGCCAAATAGCGCTGAATGTATAATTGCGTCTTTTCGCGATCTGATGGGGCCGGTAGCGCAGCAAGGCGAAATACTCTGGGGCTGACGCGTTCTGTAATGGCTTTGATAGTGCCACCTTTGCCGGCAGCATCTCTACCTTCAAAGACAACTACTATTTTGGTACCAGTTGCCTTGACCCATTCTTGTAAGTAGCAAAGCTCTCTTTGTAGTTTCACGAGTTCGGCTTCGTACTCTTTGCGCTTAAGACGAACGGTTCCTTCAGCTTTTGGTGAAGCTTCTGCTTTTTTTTGCGGAGCCTTGTCTTTATCAGAATTCTTTTTGCTCATTTCACTTACCTTTTATTGGCTTCCAGTCTGTCTTTAGTCGCAATACAAGCCAGTCTCCACTCTTTCGTTCGTACACTTCTGAGCACCATGATTCTAGCTTGCTCGAACCATCGCCTAGCTCTTTGGTGGCACGAAACGAAACCATTGCTGTTTCGCCTTTTACCCTCACATAAGGGTCGTAGACAACGAGGCGTTTAACCGCAATTCTGCCGTCCTCGTCCTTACCAATGACATTTTTCTTGATGTGTTCAAGTACCGCCTCTTTGCCGTACAGAGCTTTACCGCTCTTGCTGTCGCAAGTTGTCACGTCGGCACTAAGGCAGGCTGATAGCTGTTCGATACTTCTTTGTTCTAGAGCATGGAGGAGCTTCTTCAAGGCCCCTATTATTTCTTTGTCAGCATTCTCGGAGCTTATGCCGTTAACGATTTCGATACTTATAGGTTGCTTTTGCTCGGCCTCTGGTGCTTTTTTCTCTGCTTCTGCTTGCGCGCTAATGCTGATTGTCGAGGCAATCAGGGCGAGCATAAAAGAGCTGAGCCGTGTTGCTAGAATTTTTGACCGTTTAGAACATTCTTTCATTGAGCGATTCTCTTTGCTAGCGCATATCTCGGTAAGCTTGGTCTTCTGCCGTTAATGCTCTGTCTATGTCCCGTAAGGAACGATCACTGTCTTGCAGATAGCGACCGATGGTGTATTTCTGTTGCTGCAACTCTTGTATTTTGCGGTCGAGTTCGTTGTATGTACGTTGTAGCTGTGAGCGCTGATCTGCCACTTGGTCTCTTGATCTAAGCAGACTGTTGCGAGCCGCTGAACTGTAAGCAAGTACGGCACCACCAACTAGAACCAGCAGTGCTGTGAGAATAGACGCTAACCGTAAATTATATGTTTTCTTGCTTAACTGCATGAGGCTGCTCCTGATCGCTTCTAGACTCTTCGATCTTTAGGCCTTCATAAGTGCAGTAAAGTTTTCCTTCATGCTTTCAAGTTTCTCGGTCATGCCGCGTTTCTTCAATGCTTCAGCGTAAGCACTTAGTGCCCTGACTAAATTAGGATTCTTTTCACCCACTTTGAGCTGCAGGTGATTGACCGACGCTTCGAAGTTTTCCATCCAAAGAGCTTCGTCATTTTTGTTGAGACAGATGCGATAAATCATCTTCGCCCAGTCGTAGGTTGGATCGTCTTCTCCAACGGTAACATTGAGTATTCCAATGGCTGCTGGAATGAGAGTTTCTGCTTCTTCCAACTTACCGTTGCGAATGAGTACATAGCAAAGGTCAGATAGTGAGTAAGCGAATTGCACAGCGCTTTCTTGTCCGAACTTTTTCAATATGTCCACTGACTGACGACAACATTTTTCTGCTTCTTCTAAGTCGTGGTTATTTTCGTGCCAAATAGCGAAGAATCTTAGCCCAGCAGCGTAGGCCTCTTGGGCATCGTCTTCTGTTTGATGCTCTAGAGCACGAAGGCCCTTTTCAAATAATTCTTTTGCTTCTTTTTGTTTGCCTTGTTCCATGCTGATTACGGCCAAGCCGACTTGGCAAACAGGAACAGCAAATTTACTGTCTTTTAGTCCTTCTGCTTCCATCATCGAGCGATAGACTAGAGTACGAGCCTCTGCTGGCATACCCATTTCGAAGGCTCCTGTGGCTGCCTTAAAGCGGCTCTTCCAATGGTGAAACTTTGGATCAGTGGAGACGTGTGCGTCAATAGCCTTCTTTCTAACCACGTTCAGTATCTCCTATTGCCTATGTTGCCCTCGAGTGACTGAGCATACACCGTACGCCTAACGTAGGTATGCTAGCGGCCGTGGACGGTTAGGTTAAGTAAAGCTAAATTTGAAGCTTAATGGTTGGTATAAGCTTATCGTCGACTTGGTGAAAGTTCCGCTCGGCGGTGGTTTAGAGGAATTCATACTGTATTTGAGCAATGTAATTTAAGTGATTATTAGTTATTGAGTAGCGCTTTAAGTCCTAATGTAGCGGCTTGAACAAATCAGGCGTAAGGTCTTTTGCTTTAGTTCCTTCTTCAAGCGTCACCGATGGCAAGCGCTTTTGCAGCTGTTTCAGTTGCTCTGCCGTTAGCTGGCTTTTACGCAGCAGCAAGTGTGTCAGTGCTGGTAGTTGATTGAGTCTCATCAGACCAGCAAGGGTAACTCTGGTATCGGCAAGATTGAGTCGCTTTAGTCGTTTCAATTTTAGGATGCTATCGATACATTTGTCAGTGACGTTGTTGCGGGCAAGCCCTAGTTCCTCAAGGTCACTAAGGACGGCAATATCTTTGATACAGCTATCTGTCATAACTGTTGTGGAGAGCACTAACACTTTTAGTTTCTTCAATTTAGCCAGCATTGGTCCGGCCTTATCGCCTAGCGTATTGCTAGCAAACGAGAGGCGGAGAAGCTCTTTGAGGTTCGATATTTCTTCGACTGTGGCAAGGCCGATGGGGCAAAAGCCGATATCTAGATTTTGCAGTTTTGTAAGATTTCTCAGACCAGCGGTACCACCGTCGTTGACATCGGTGCCTCTCATGTCGAGACAGGCTAAATCAGTGAAATGAAGTAGATCTTGAAACTCAGCGTTGTCTATTTCCATTTCTTCTAAATCGAGATAGCGCACGGCCTGCGCAGGAATAGTCTTCAGAAGACGAGTATTGCCGTGCACAGCGTAACCGAGCTTGAGCGACAATCGTGCGCTTACCGGTATGTTAACTGTTCCTCGCGCGGCCTTGTAGTCGGTCAGTCGCACATCCGCAGTGTAGACTGGTCCGGGCTTAACTAGGCAGTAGCTGCCAACTTCGGTGTTAGGGAAGTTGACGGTGATATAGGGCTGTACACCTGATACTGTTTTGATGGGAGCGGCTTTCCTTGGTGTAGCTTTACATGGCGCAGCCTGCGGGAGAAGCAAAAGATAGAGCAATCCAAGGCAGCAACTAAGCTGCCAGTATCGGCCTTCCTCTCTCTTGACTAGCTGGTGAATCATACTTCTACTTTAAGCCCTAGTCAGGCTTTAAAACAAGGTTCCTATAAGAGCTATAATTGAGCGAAATTCAGAGAATGGGCGTAAATTTGAGCCAAGACTACTATAGAGAGAGAGCCAGCCTGGGTCGCAAGCGTTGCACGGCTTTATTTCTGACTCTTCTTTTCCTTGCCTCTACTCCGGCCATGGCCCAAGAGAAGGCGACGGGAGCTTCCAATGACTCTAGCTCTGTTGATTCGCCTGCCGTTAATCGACCAATTCGCGATAAGTGGGCCCTGGTTGTCGGTGTTAGTGAATTTGCTAATCCTGCGCTCAATCTCAAGTATTCAGCTAAAGATGCCAAAGATTTTGCCGACTATTTGGTTAAAGAGGCAGACTTCGCCCCTGACCACGTAAAGCTTTTGCTTAATAAAGATGCCACTGAGCGGCGCATACTCTCTGAGCTTGGTGACCGCTGGTTGCCTCGGGTTGCTAATCCCGATGACTTGGTAGTTATATTTGTCTCGACTCATGGCAGTGGAGCAGAGCTTGATGTCGGCGGTCAAAACTATTTGGTTGCTTACGATACAGATGTGCAAGATCTATACACAACCGGCGTGCCCATGCAACGCTTGGCCAAAGATATTAAAGATCGGGTGCACTGTGATCGAGTTGTGATTTTTCTCGATGCTTGCCACAGTGGTGGCGTAAAGTCTGAATCGAAAGGCTTGACGCGCACCGGTGTTGATGCCTCAGAGTTGGCCATTGGTTCTGGTCGTATGGTAATTGCTTCGAGTGCCGAAGACCAGGTGTCGTGGGAGAGCAAGACTGGCGCTAATGGTGTCTTTACAGCGGCCTTGCTACAGTCTTTGCGCAAGAAAGGCAAAGAGACGACCGTTGGCGAAATGTTTAGTGATCTCAAAGAAAAAGTACAAGATCAGGTCTTGCGCGAACGAGGTCGTCTGCAAACACCGGTATTAGAAAGTAAATGGAAGGGGAACGATCTTTGTATCGCGGCCACTCCAGTATCAAGACAGCCAGGGTTAAATATAGAACCACCTGCTGCTCCTCGTGAAGTAACTAAGCCGCTAGTCACTGAGACAACAGCAGCACCTGCTTCTGTAGCAACAGTACCGGCAAGAAGCAGCGGCACAACAATGGGGACGAGTGCTGGTGTCAGCCCTACTCCCGCCTATATCAAACCTGGTCTATTGATTGTGCCAGGGCAATCAGTTGGGCGCACTAGTATTGGTATGAGCCGACAGGCTGTTGAAAATCTACTAGGTAAGCCAAGTAGTGAGAACTCAGGTACACTTGTGTACCGCACAGCTGACCGCAAATACTTTCTTGCCCTTAGATTAGCCAGCGATTCTGTCAATGAAATTTTGTTTTCATCGCCAGCTTTTGTCACCAGTAGCGGTATCGGAGTTGACAGCTTCTCTGCCAATCGCGGGGCAATGAAGTTTTCGGATTTGGCCGGGCCTTACAAGAGCTATGAGAGCAAACCTGGTCTTTCTTTTGTGGTCAAAGATGGGGGCGAAGTGCCTCAGTTTGCGGTGGTTCATAAAGGGCAATTGACTGCCCCTGAAATTTTAGCGGCTGGTTTGGTCGAACAAGCAAAAAGTAATATTGACCAAGCCAAGATTAGTCTTTCTCAAAATTCAAGTAAGTCTGTAAATAGTTCAACCTTGATCGTGCCTGGGCAATCACTGGCGAAGATCAAGCTGGGCATTTCTAAGCAGCAAGCGATTGCACTCTTGGGCAAGCCTGCTGATGAAGTTGATAATGTTTTGTGTTACTGGACTGGCGACAAGCGCTACTTCTTGATTGTGCGCACAATTGAAGGCAAAGTTTCTGATGTCCTTTTTGACTCTCCTGCCTATGCCACTGCCGGTGGTATAGCTGTAACTAATTTCAACCAAGCAAATAGCCAGCATGCCTTTCAGCTTCCTCAGCGGCTGGCCAAACGTCCAGTTGACATTTATACTCTTAAAGATGGTGGGCTTTCATTCTTTCAGCCTTTGGCTTGGCCGGCTCCGGTTGGTTGGGTGCATGATAAATCGGCTGCGGTCAATGATCTTGATTGGCTAACAAAAGTGCGGGCTGATCTATTTGCTGAAACAGTCTTGCCGTTTGCTCCTAATCGCCCTCGTCTATTTAATAAAGGCAACCGGCCAATAATTGGACCAGGCACAGGTCCAAGGGGACGGCGTCGCGTAGGGTATAACTGGCAGTGACAAGCTTAAATTCTAAAGTTGCGCTTGTTACAGGTATTTCGAAAGGAATTGGTAAAGCAATTGCCGAGGAATTGTCCGGGGAAGGTTTCAAGTTATATGGAACTTTCAATACAGGCGAAGCTGAGGCGCAAGCACTTAAGGATAGACTAGGCAATCTAGAAATCTTTCAAGTAGACTTCTCTGAAAGGTTCAATACACTTAAGTTGATTGATGACCTTAAAGGCATAAAGTTTGATGCCATTATCAATAATGCTGGCGTATTTCTACCTGAGAATTTCAATGACTTTGATTTTGCTGCTTGGGATAGCACATTTGAAGTTAATTTGAATACTCCTTTGTTGTTGTCTCTAAGGCTCAAAGATAATTTGAGCGACGGCGGCACCATCGTCAACATCTCTAGTACCGACGGTTTTATTGGCTCTTTCAATAGTATGGCCTATGCTGCGAGCAAAGCGGCCTTGATCAGCTTGACCAAGAGTCTGGCCAATTTACTAGGACCTAGGGCGATACGAGTTGTTGGTGTTGCACCAGGTTGGATTAGCGGCACTGGCATGAATACTGAAGCTTCCTTTGAGGCGGCTCAGTTGGCCCCTTTGGGTCGCAACGGCAGGCCTGAAGAGATTGCGCAACTAGTAAGCTTTTTGATTTCTGCTAAGGCTAGCTTTATCACAGGGACTACTATGATTGTTGATGGTGGCTATACTGGCGTTGATTACATAATGAAAAAGGAAGCCGGTTTTTAATTAGATAAAGACTTTCATACCGGCTTTGTGAGCGGCATAAATTAGATCAACCTCGGGGTAATCTTCATCTTCTGAGGGAAACACTGACGAAGACAGCACTTCACGCCACTCGCTGTCTTCGTCGCTGTACATTGGTGCATTGGTGTTGCCGCGAACAAAGCCATCGTGGTCTAGCAGCAAATAGGCATTGGCTGTAAGATCACCACCAATGCGCATGGTGCCATCGTTATATTCACCGATAAGAAGGCCTTTGGCTTCTACGTCTCCAAGCACTACTACTGGTGCACCAGCCTTGACTAGGTTGTCGACCCTTAAGTTGCCACAGACAAATAGTAGCGGTCCACCTTCGAGGGTACGATTGACTATGTCACCATCGACAATTAAGTCACCCAGGCAGCATACAGCTATTACTTGGTTTTGCTGTACCCAGTGTTCTTGCCAATCTAATATAAGTAGCCCGGCTAAGGCACAATCGGGCGGCAAGACCAGCACTTTTGCTTTTGGGTAGGCCTGAAGCTGAAAGCGCACTGGCTCAGAAAATGATAATGGGTACGAATTTTTGTCTGGATCGAAAGCAATTTTTTCTTCAATGAGCTTGTATATCTCTGTGTCTATATCTGCTACGGCAACTAGCTCGCCAAGTGAGGTTGGGTCTAGTCCGCCGCTTAGTACCAGTTTCTCTGGTGGCACAACTGGCGCTGTCGACTGATTAGAAATCTGATTGGCAATCTGCTCAGGGCTTAGCCAAATTGACCTCCCTGCTCTTCCCAGCGCTCTGATTTTACTGCTATCCAGCCAGCCTTTTTCTAGAGCTTCTGCTTTGAATATTCTTGAGAGTGCTTCTCGTCCATGATCTTTGGCGGCATTGAAGGCGGGACAAGTATAACCTCCGGCTATGACATGACCGGCAATACCGCCCTGATCTTTTACGCGGGGAATGTAGCCTTTACAGTCGAGCTTTCCGCCCACGCGCAGGGGGCCGTCGTTGTATTCACCAATGAAATAGGTTGTCTTGATGTCTCCCAACACTATCAGTGGCATGCCGCCTTTAAGTAAGTTTGTGCATGTGAGATTGCCTTGTACAAATAACAACGGCCAATACTCATAGTCGTCAATAAGTAGTTCTCCGTCGATGGTGAGGTCGCCAAAGCAAAAGAGCATGGCAACTTTCTTCTTGCTAAGGGGGCCACTTCTTGTAGAAAGTAGCAGGTCACCACTTATTGTTGTGTTGCCTTCGCACACTAGTGCTTCGCTAGACTTAGTGTGGTACCCCGGTAAGCTAAAGATCAGTTTGTAGTCGGCGATATGCTTTTCTTCTGATAGCTGCTTGGCTCTCTCTAGTGGCTTCTTTAAGCTAGTTTGCGTAAATGGATTCATGCCAGTTATTCTTTTGATATTCTTGGTGATTTTCTTTGCGACGTTTTGAGTGACTCTCTAGTTACGCTTGGCTGCGAAAAATTAGGGATTTAATGAAAATGCTCAATTAGCTCTGACAATGATGGTAAGAGCTGCCCTGATCGGCTACTGTTATTGCAATTGCTGATACTAAGAGGGTATGTCAAGTGACCGCGATGAATAGGCAGTTCTATCAGTTGCTCCGGCTTGGGCATCCAGAAGTGGCCCCTTGGCCGCACCACAGTTGCCGGTCTTTGGTACTTTCCGCACTTTCGCTATCATTGCTCTCTCTATTAATGCTCTCTCTCTTAATGCTCACGGGCGCCCTTGCTGCTGAGGCGAAGAAGCCAGCGAGCCGCACAATTAGAACCTCTGGGCGAAAATTGACCGCCAGTATGAACTGCAAGAGCTGTCATATTATCGAGGGGGATGGCGGCTTAATTGGGCCACCTTTAGACGGCATTGGCCAATATCGCACCATCGATGAAGTTTTTCGGCGTTTGAGTTCTGGTAAAGGTAAATCGAAGTTGCCTTCGAATTTTACCGTTGCCGAATTGATGACCCACGTTCGCCTGCCCCAAAATCAAGCACAGTCAATTGCAATTTATCTTTCTAATTTACCTGAGTGTACTGTGAAATGGGATCTCAAAGGTCACGAGCCCGCTCCTTCTGACGAGATTCCGCCAGGTTTTCACTTTAAGCCCCGTCAGGTAGACGCTTCTAGTGACCAGGGCAAAGAGCTTTACCTTACTCATGGTTGTGCCGCTTGCCATACCATTGGTTCATCTGGTGGGCGTACTGGCCCGAACCTCGAAGGTGTAGGTGCTAGATATAGTCGTGCCTTTATTGAAAGCCGCATTGCCAGTGGTGCCATTTATGCGGCCGCACGCAAAGGCAAGTATGCTCCAACGAAGTTTGCTATGCCACCAACAGAAATACCAGAGAAAGAAGTAAAGCTAATCACTGATTTTCTTTTAACGCTGCCGGTTAAAGCCTCAACTAAGTAGTCGACAGATGCTAGTCAAGAATTAGGAGCCAGCCCATTTTCTTGACTTTATTAAGTGGGATTGATTGTGTGGCGCGTCCGTTTGAGCCAAATTCGATGACTCCGGCAAATTTGTTACCAGCTAAGTCTCTGGCATAGTAAGGTTCGTTCATCATGTTGTATACCGCGCGCAGTTGACCTGAATTGGCATAGGCTGGCAACCCAAGCGTGCCTCGCATTTGAGTGCCATTTTCGTTGTTGGTTCCTCCTTCCCTGTAACCGAGGCTTCCATGCTGTTCAGCCAAGACTACTTTGTCTGCCATTACTGTTAATATTGGTTTTTCGCTACGCAGGCCAATTAGTGCTTCTTCTGCTGACTTCACATCTGTAATTTCGCCAAGGTCAATTCTTTTTCGAATCGCTTCTACTTTCTCTCCACCGCCGGAACCGAGTGCTAGAATTTCAGGTGAACTAGCGAGGGTGAGAGTTGTGCCGTCAATTTTGGTGTTGGCGAGAAGTTCTGGAAGGTGGTGTGCAAAATACTCTAGCTGAGTGCCAGTTGCTTCGGTGCAATTTTGGGCAATTTTACCAATATGATCTTGATTGAGCTGGTGCTTTTGTGTGAATATAAAATCTTCAAGATGCCTCAGGCTGGCAAGCCGTTGATGAATTGTCGCTGCCTTTTCTCTCTGATTGAACAGGTGTTCACTTATTGCTTGTTGATCTGATGGATCTAGTCTTGCGATCAGTGAATTGATCTTCTTAAGCTCTATTGGTTTTGCATTTGCTGCTTCAGCAAGTTCAAATATTCGCTCGTTCTTTAGGGCGGGCATAGTCGAATCGAATAACTCTGCGGCTACTTTTTTGCCATTTATATTCAGCTTTGTGAACCTAGTAACATCAGTCGGACTCAACTGTTGGGTCTGCAGTTTAGACGTCAGCAAGTTCATCTCATTACTATTGAGTTCGACGTTCTTGATAGCCTTTAGTGTTTCGAGGCGTTCTAAGGTAGTGGGGCTTTTCGCTAGCACAGACGATGACTTTTGCATAATTGCATCTATTAGTTTCGCTTGCCCAGCTGAGCTTTCTCTGTATGCACTGATTTCAGACAATAGCGTTTTATTGGCGTCGGTATTGGCCGCAATGTCCAGAATGTGTTTTAAAGTCTGAGGCGAATGGTCTGAAAAGATAGTGCCTGCAATTTCACTGTAGCGATCTTTATTTTGTGCCAATCGAGTTAGGTTCATAGCAGATAGTTCTGACGAGCGAGAATCGAGCAGCTTGACTGAATCAATGAACTTTTCAATATGTTTTGACTGTACGACTGCGTTACCGAAAGTTTCTGCTATGTGCATAGCTGTATTGGGTTCTACTGTTAGTAGCGAACGCACAATGTCAGGGCTTCTGTTTGTATTGTGGGTTTGTTGCAGACTCTCTGCTAACATTATCGCTTCGAAAGTCTTCGTGCCTTTGCCGGGTTGCGAAAGCAGTTGAGTAACTTCTTCATGGCTAATTATCTTGCTTAGCCTTGAGTCAAGTGTTTTGCCGTTTATCAGTTCGACTGCCGAGCTTAGCGACTTATCAGAGATCTGTTTGTTCTTATACAATCCGCCAAGGGCCTTAATTTGATCGACTTGAAGGGAGGCTAGCTCGTCTATGAGTGCCGCTGGGCGATGGCCTTTTGCTGCGCTGACTACTTCAGATACAGCGGTAACATTGGGTGCCAATGCCGCAAAATATTCTGCGGCATTAGGTATTCCTTTTGCTAGAGCAACACCGTCAACCATTTTATATTTCAGCGCATTAATTAGTGTATGGAGGTGCTCTTTAGTTAGTCCGGGTAAATCCCCTGGAGGAAGTTGGGAGAGTGATTTGACTGCCTCTGGAGTTACTGTGATATTTTCTCGAGCCATGATCATCATTGCATCAGCAATGTCCATGGCTGTGTCTGGATGTACTTTCGAGCTAAGTAGTAATTCTCCTAGTGTCTTCGATGCCAGTGCTGCCGTTTCCTGCGCTTCTGGAGCCGTTAGCAAGCCTTTCGTTCGGTTCTGCCGCGAAGTGATATGGTTACAGGCCGCTACGATTTCGGCGGTAGGATGCACGGCCGGCAGCGCTTGTTGATTTTCAAGCCACTTAAAGAGCGGCTCGCGCACATCGGCATGCTGATTACCGAAGTGGTGGCGCAGGTTCTTTGCGTTCCAGCGCTGCGGGTCGCTATCGTGCAGGGCAAGTATTGCCTCTTGTTCCATTGTCGCGGCTGAGCGTCCACCGCTTTCGCTGTGGGCGTTGTCGTACTTGCCTCTCAGTGCATTGAGCTGGTCTGGGCTCGGGTTGGGGCTGTCGGCTATGAATTTGACGTATGAAGGAGATACTACCTTGCCGTCCATTTCTAGTTGCCGCAAGTGAATGCGCTCTTCCATTGAGTTGATTGCCATTTCTTGCAAAATTCTTTGACCACTATCGCTGGCCTTGAAGTCTGCAAGTTTTTTTTGCTGCTCGGCACTCAGCGCCTTGCCGTCAATTGTTTTTGCCGAACTATCGAAGAGGTCAACTTTGACATTCGTTTCAATTTCAAGAATTGGTTGGGGTAGTTCTGCCAGAAGTTTTCCTTCGCGACGGCTGGCTTTGCTAACGTCGCCCATATCTTTAAGGGCATTTACCAAGTTTTTGTCGGCATTGCTTGGGTTGCTCAAGGCTTCTAGTGATATTTCAACTGGGTGTTTCTTGATTTCATAGTTAGCTGGGCCGCTAGATTTGTCTGTAGCTATTGCTAGTGCTTTTTGGAAATCGCCTTTCATAAAAGCCTCAGAATAGTGCTCGAGCTCTCCTATCATTTTTTGACCGGCCTCTGTTTGCCGCCATTTTTCGCCATGGGCTTCTACTTCTATTGGTAGCTCTAGTTTCTTCGCTCCTTCTAGTTTGGCAACGGTCTTGGCGCCGCCGGGGAAAAGGTCTTTCTCGGGTAGGCCGGTTCCGCGTTCAAGTACAAAGGGCGACTGCCCAGGTAATTGATTGAATGAGCGTACTTCCCAGCGTGCCGCTTTGCTTTCACCAGGAGCTAGAATTGGTTTTACATCAAAGCCTTCTTTGCGATAGAACTCAATAAAGGCTTTTTCTCCTTCTGGTGATTTTGCCTCGAAATTGATTTTGCCACCTCTGCCGTGGCGCAGTGATGCCAGTAGGCCCTGGCCAATTGCTAGACTTGTGGAAATGCCGAAGGAGACACCGGTGTTGCCTTCATGCAACATGCTTTTCAATTGCTCTGGCGTCACTGCTTCAATGCCTTTTTCAAGCGACATTTGAGCGGCAGTAAAGCCGGAGTTTATTAGGACCTCTTTTCCGAGGTTTTTCATGTAGTCACGCATGAAGTGCGCGGCGGTGCTATCGCCTTGTGCCATCAAGGCGGCGCGCTCCGATTGGGCGGCCAGCTGAGCCATCGATTTGCCTTCTCCGACTATTAGCTGTTTCATAGACTCAGTCGAAAGTGTTTTTGTGGAGAAACCAGAAAGTGCATATTTAGCTAGACCCATGGTGCCCAGTGCCAAGGCTGTATCAAACACTACTTGTCCGGCATAAGGTCCAGCTACTTCGGTGGCGAGTGTTTTGACGTTTTCCCAACTATCTCGCTCGCCAATTTTTGCAGACCAAGCCCCTGCTTTGGAGCGCTCGCCATAAACTCCAAAGCCGCTGTAGCCTAGGTTTGAGTTGACTTGATAGAGACCTTCTTTGGTCAGTTCAGAAGCGGCTAAGCCGGCAACTGAAGCCCATGCTGCCACTGCTAGTGGTGAGCTGACACCAAAAGTGGCACAGGCCGCGACAGTGGCAGCTACTGCAACTACTGTGGCGGCGATTACTGGTCCGTTAGTTTTGGCCCAGTTGGCAAAGGTGTCAGGTTTAAAGTTTGGATCTGTGACTTTATCAATTAGGGTTTTGAGTTGGCTATTGACATTTTTATCAGGGTTGAAGTTGACCGAGGGCTCGGGGTTGAGCATGTCGTGCATTTGTTTGTAGGTGGCAATTCTAGCGTTTAGTCCTGCGAGTGCCTCAGGGTTAGAATCTGCCTTGTTAGCCTTCATTCGGTCGGCAACTTCTTGCATACTGGTGATGCGTTCGCGTACATCAGCCAATTCTTCTTTTGTGACGCTATTCATAGCATTCTTAAGCATTGCTGCTTTGTCTTGGGCCGAGGCAACGAAGGTATCGAATTTAGTGCCCTTCTGTGCAGCATCAACCATCGCTGATAATTCTGGCAGAGCCTGGTTGAAGGTTTTACTAACCTTGTCTAGCCCGCGGAAGGCGTCATCATCGCTTAGTCTGTGCAGGGCATGGGCGCGCATAGCAGCGGTGTCGGCAAACTCTGCTGTATAGGTAAATCCTTCTGGTGCCCTTACCTGTTTGTATTTGATATCTTCGAGGGTTTTTAGCGCTTCTTTGAAGCCCTTTGAGCCACTATCATAATTTGGTACTGTGTCAAATTGGCCCATCGAAGCGTCTTTTAGTCTTCCTAAGGCGCTGCGACCAACCTGCTGACCGTCTGATGCCACTAAATCGCGCCAAACTGTTGGTGCCAGCTTTTGTAGCATGGCACCATGCTCTTGCCACATACTTAAGGCTAGTTGGTCTGCCTCTTTTTGTCGACCTTTGTTTTCTAAATCAGTGTGATTGCCGATTTGCATTGCTAGATCTAGAACGTGTTTCTTTTGCCCGACTTCTGACAATTCTTGTGCTTTAAGTTCGGATTTTATATTTAATACAGGCAGCTGTTTGACAAGACTAACTTGCTTCTCTTCAAACTTGTCGATGGTATCATCGCCAAAAACTGAAGTTATGCGGCGTCCGAACGATACTCCCTCTTTTGTATGGTCTGAAAGTAAAGCCAAATTGTGCGACTGCTCACGGCGCAATGTGGTGTGCTCTTTTGTTAAGTCGGCGACTTCTTTGCTGGCGACAAGACTTAGGCTGGCCAGCTGTTTTGGCAGATCTTCAAGTAGTGCTTTGTTGCGCGATTCTGCCAAAGTGGCGTTGAGCATTTGACCGGCCACTTGAGCTTTGTCTACTGGCTCTTGGTTGCCTGTGACTTTTAGACGCAAGTCTGGAGGTAGTGAGTTAACTAGATCTATATTGCTAGCTACTCGTTTCAATACCTCTTCACCGCTGCTCTCTTTACTGGTGTAATTGCTAACGATGCGATCAGCCTTAACAAAAAGAGCATCAGGGTTTTCTGCGGGAACGCCCCAATCTTGCAGTATGCCAGCTGGGGGCCGCTTGAGGCCAGCGTCGTAGACAATGCGACTGATTTCTTTGCTCAGGCTAATGTCAAATGGTCGGCCTTCTGCATAGTTAAGTAAGGCTTCTCTGAGATCTCGTGGTTCTCTGGTTTTGCCACTGCTATCGATGATACTTTGCTGCTCGCCTTTTGCCTCGTCTAGGTTTGGCCAAGCGTTGTCTTTAAAGGCTTTGTAAGCTATTTCTCTAGGACCTTCCCTGCCAGGTCTAGCATTGTCTGCCATTGATACAACGCGCAGCAGCGCTTTGCCCGCCTGAGCCTGAAACTCTATGGCCGCTTCACCGTTGATACCTAGCTTAGAAAGGCTTTCTTGACCACTTTTGCCGCCAAATAAGGCGATTGCTTTGACTTGCGCGCTATCAAGACTCTGGCCCAAAGAACCCATTGCCTTGAGGGCGCTAAGCCGTTCGCTATTCGCTTTTGCATCAGTTTCTTTGCTAGTGAGCTTTGCTTCTAGTGCAGTTGCTAGCTCACGGCGCTGCTCCTGAGGTACATCTGGGGCGCTCTTGCGCAAGCCACTGATCATAGTTGGGGTCAAATGGTCTTGGACAAGCTTAATATCCGATTGATTCCAGTGCTTTGCCATCGACATCAGGCCAGCCACAGCACTCGTGTGAGACTTGTTGGCACTAGGGTCTGTTTCTTTCGAATCACGTAAATTTTCTATGCCTTTGTGGAGAACGCTGCGCACTTTCTCTATTGGTGCATTTTCAACTTTTGCGGCTATGGCACCAAGAGTTGACAATAGTTGATTTTTGTCACCGGTCTTGTCGTATACAGCGATTAGCGAGTCGATAACTTTTTCTTGTTTGTCCGCTTGTTCACTTATTGCCGTAAGTATGTTTTTGGCTTTGTCTGCAATTGGATCTTTAGCTCTGTATATTGGTTTTTCGTCTTGACCTTGACCTACATAAGAAAGTGGATTGGCGATGCTGTTATCATCTGCTGCACCACTGGTGATTCCGGCTAAAATTGAGAGACTTGCATCGTCGCCAAGACGTGCCCACTGCGCTAGTGAGTCGAAATGCTTTGCTAAGATAGGATCACTAGCGCTTCCTTCTATATAAAGAGAACTTAGGTGATTTGCCCCGGGCAGTTCATGGCGGATTGTACTAAAAATACTTTCCATGACATTGCTGCGCGATGGTCCATCAATGGCCTTTGTCAGTGCCGACTCGATAGCAGCGGCGACTTTGCTTGATGCCATTGGCTTATCGGCACTGTTATTTTTATCATTGTTATTGGCACTGCTGCTCGTTTCTCTTTCTGCTCTTGCCTGCACAAGAGCGACCGCGAGTGTGCCAGCTTCTTCGACTGAGAGTTTCTTGCCTTTTTCTTCACTGCCCTGAGGCAGTGCTTGTTCAAGCCCCTCAATTGCTTTCAGCATTAGCTGTTCGGCTTCTGCTGCAGGCAGACCCTTTAAATTGGCAATGTATGTGGGTTTGTCAGCGGTTTTGCCAAACCCAGCGGTCTCGAAGACGGCCTTGCCTTGCGTATCGCTTCGGCCAAGCAATGTTGCAGCCAGGCTGGCGCGGGCAAAGCCATCGCCATTGTTGGCCGCCATATTCAATTCGGCAATTGCTTTTTCAGCTTTAGGTAGATCTTTGTTTGAAGCTGCTAGGGAAAGCTGGCTGACGTTTTGAGCCGAAGATGTCCATTTTAGCCATTCTTGTGCGTTTAGATTGTTCTTGTCTTGTTTGATCTCTTCTTCAAGTTGTTGACGCGCTGCTGTGAGCGCCTCGAGTGACGAATCGGGCCCCAAATTGCGAACTATGCGATTGGCACGGTAGTCGTTTAGTTCGCGCTCACCAGTTGGTAGGTGCGTTGTTATGTCTGAAAGTACCTGGCTATCTCCGCTTTCTAAACGCTTGGTCAGGTCTTCTAGGTTGAACTGATTATTGTCGCCGCGCAAATTATTGAGATATCGATGGGCCAGATTGTGGTTGCCGTCATAGGCCATTTTCTGCAAGTCTTTGAGAGCTGTCGCTACTTGAAGATGGCCGTCTTTTGCGTCAGTTTGCGCAGCCTTATTGATGGCCTCATGCACTTTCTTGACAGCATCAATTGACTCTAGGTTGAGGCGCACGCTTTCGAAGGCGTAGTCGTTAAAATGTTTTAGACGTTTGTCACTGGTTTCGAGTAAATTATTTAGAGCCTCTTGTCGCTGCTCGCTCGATTGATTGCGTTTACTAAAATTGGCTAGAGCTTGGTCGGCGCTATCAAAGTTGGCCTTGGAGAACTTTCGAGCTTCCTCACGCGCTGTCTCTAAGGCTACTGGATCGGCAAAGGCTTTTAGCAGGTCTTCAGCTTTGACTATTTTTAGTTCTTGGGACAGCTTTAGTGAGGGCTCTAAGGCCCGGTGTATAGCCTCTACTACCTCTGGCTTTTGTAAGTTTTCTTTGAAAGTTTTTTCGTTGCCCTTTTTTAGCGCTTGCAACATCTCTTGGCCTGCCTGGTCGCCGTTGAGTGAGCGCATAATACCATCGGCAGTGCTGTTGCCCTGGCGAGCTAGTCTATCTATTTTTCGCAAGGCCGCTGCTGCTCTTTCGGGATTATCTAGCGCCTCCGCTAGCTCTTTGGCGTCTCTAGTGCCATGGGCGAACTCAACTACACGGCGATTTTCTTGGCCGCTGCCGGATAGATATTTGCTCACCATTTTTGCCGTTGAATCTGGCTCACTATCTACTTGCTCTAGTTGTGATAGAGCATCTCGATTGGTATTATTATTGTTCCTGCTATTATTGCTTGCCTCACCAGTGGCGGTGCCTCGGACCGCTTGGTCTAGAACTTTTGTAGCTAATTCTGTTTGAGCTTTTTCTTCAGATGCTGCCTCTCTGCGAGCTTGGTCGATTTCTGCTTTGCTGACACCCATTGCCGGGGCGTGATCTAGCAGATCTGAGATTCCGCTTTGGCGCTTCTTGTCTCCTAACTCCATAATTGCTAGGTCGTTTAGCGCCTGCTGTTGATCTTCGATGGCTTTTTGCTGCGCCACTGGGTCTTGCGCCTGGTTAATTCTGCGATTGGCGTCGGCCAATTTAAGCGAGCCATCAAATAAAGACAGCTCTGTCAATCTTTGCATGGCACTGAGGTTGCCTTGCTGTACCTCTCTTCTCAATCCATCGAGGGCTGCTTGTCGAGCGTTTTGGTCTCCGCTCAGATAATGGCGGGTGAGAATATCGTTGCGGGTATGAACATCGTCTTTGTGCACATGGGAGAGGTCTCGCAAGTCTGCGCTGCCTGGTGGTACGCGAAGGATGGCCGGGGAATCTATTTTTTCTTTGACATTGTCTGGAATATTGGGATTTTTGAAGAAATCTTGGTAAATTTTTTCGGTAGATGCCGTTGGTGTTGTGTCCCTTGGAGCTGTCGAGTAACCCTGACTACTTTGCCAGTCTCTCAAATTGGATTGTAGGTCGGTCAATGCCCGTCCGCCTGGCTGAGATAGCTGTTGCACTAAATTGTGGGCATCAGCTTTGGAGTGGACACCGATGGCGTTGAGCATTGCGGCAGCTGGTTGGTTACCGCTTTGTTCTAGCTTTAAGGCCATGTTAAGGCTTTTTTCTAGTCGATTGGGATGGCCGGCATTTTGGATGGTTTCATCAATTGCTGAAGCTGTGTCAAGGGCTTGGGCCAGATGCATCAACGGTGCCTGCTCTCTTCGTGCCTCTGGGCTGAGAGTGTAGTTGGCAATTGTTAGATCAATTAACGCTTTAGTTTTCGCTTCTGCACCGGCAGGGTTTAAAACTTGGGTAAATGATTTCTCGGCCGCGGCCGATACAGCGTCGTCGCCGCCTTGGGCTGCGGTACGTGCCCATTTAACTTGGGCGTCCCTAAGTGGATTATGGCCATCTTTGCCGTTGGCATAGTTATCGAGAATGAACTCTGCAGTGTTTCCGGGTTTCGCCAATTTTGCCAGTTCAGTCAGCCCCCGTTGACTGAGGGGGATATCGTCGGCACTGGCGCCTTTCTGCAATTTTGACATTGCTTCTACTAGCTGCAGCGCTGCTAGAGCCGATTTGGCTTCATTGCTTTTACTTCCGATTGCTTCGTGTCCAAGTTGTAAAAGCGCTCTCTCAGCGGCTTTCTGGTCGCCGGCTTCTTGCCGTTCAAAGTACTGCTGTACAAGTGGGTTCTTGCTCTGCGGCTTACCGCTGGCGCTATCGATTTGCAGTATGTTTTCTAGGTCTTTGCCTAAGAGTTTTTTTGCCAGACCAAGATGCTCACTTGTGGCTGACTCTTGAGGGGTATTATTCGTCTCATTTCTCGATATGAGAAAACCAAGATCTAGACCGCGGTTGGCTTCAGTCAGAAGACGCTGTGAAGCCTTATCATTGTTCTGCTCTGAGTCATCGTCAGCTCTAGGAGAGAAATTTTCTTGTCGCGATGAAGGCGACTCGCCCGATTCTCTTCCTACTCTGGACACGCTGCATCCTCACCATTGTCTTTTTTTTTAGCCCAGATTAGGTCAGCTCCAAACGTCCTTTAGGCTTCTCTATAGCCAAATGTGGCGGCTCTTTCTAGTAGGTCTTTGAACCATTCGACCTCAGCCTGGGATGGCTCGATTGGTTGGTGGCCAGAGACGTTTTTGCTGGCGCACGCGGCAAAGGGAGATGAAGCCTTCGTTTCTAAGGTTTCACAGCCTTCAATGTGAAAGTCGCCAATCATAGAAAGAACCGCATTTTGCAGCATGGTAAGTGGCCTCAAAGGGGGGGTGATTTCAAGATACTTGGCAATTGTTGCAACATTATTGCAAGCCCGATGTTTTTGAAGCCTGGTATAAGATTTGAGCATTAGTCTAAATTTCATTGGCCAGTGCAAAAAAAATAGAGCAAGCGCTCGAGCCTGCTCTATTTCTTAACTTCTAAAATGCTTAGGTTTGTCCCTAAGTTAGATTAATCCGTCGATTTATCAGAGCTAGAATCTGATTCAGCAGACTTGTCTTTGTTTTCAGCCTCAGTTTTACCAAAGTCACCAAGAATTGTTTTAGCTGGGCAGAATTTTACTAACGGGCAACCTGTGCAGTGCACCATCATCGCTATGGGACAAAGTGTCATAGTTCGCTCCTTGGGGTTTTCCGCTATAGTGGTATCATGCAATGGTTTCCCTATTGCTCAAGATACTATGGTTGCGCTTTCTTTGAGTTCCTGCTCAATGCCCTAGAACTCCGCTTGGTCTTCGAAGCGGGGCGTTTCTACTCATCAGTTTTGGTATTTATCGGACCGATTTTTGCCTAAAAATGCCTTTTGGAAAACTATCGCCCTTCTTTGATGATGCGTTGCCAAATGCGATCTATGGCCTGGCGCAGTTCAGGTGAGACTTGTGTTCGTTGCCAATCTAAGTATTCTTTGGCTGGGCTACCCATTATCAAAATGTCTTGCTCTGCCATCTTTCTTACAATTGGGTCAGGATCTAATAATTTAGTTGATTGACAGATGGGGCGCATGCCTTCTTGCAAATTCGATTCATGCTTAATATCGCTCACAGCACCTTGGCCATCAACGACCATGTTGACGCTAAGGGTGCCTGAATTGCCCCCTTGGGGAACGACATTTAGTTTGCCTCCGGCATGGGTGGCAGCGCCGGTTCTTCTGGCATAGAGAGAATTGGCCTCAGTCTCAAACCTGAACATGCCATCTTGATGTAACTCTTTTACAAGAACCAAAGCCGCTTTGACGGCTTGCATTGCTTTCTCGTCTGATTGTATGCGGGGAAGTTTGGCAATTAGAAACTGTTTGTACCGCCCTTTATTTGTGTCGGTGATTAAAGTGAGATCTTTAGCCTCTTTGCTAATCACGAAAATATTGTTGTTGCCTAGTGGCTGCGGCGTTTCCATCGCTACTGGCCATTGAGGAAATCTAAGAACATAGAATACCGAAGTGGGAAACAAGCTTTTAAGGGCATCACTCTCGATATAGTTGACGCTTCCGCGGGCAAGTATAGGCCTGTCTTTGGGAATCTTTAGTGTGCTTATATACTTCTGTATTTGCACTCTGGGATCGACTGAAAATCCTACCTGGGCCACACGTTCTTTCTCTTGTTGTGAGCGTTGAGCGGGCGGCAATTCGTCTTTTATCTTCTCTCGTCTGCTGCTACCGCCTTTGTCTGGATATACGACACCAGTACTACTTGCAGAGACTCCACCTCCTTCATCAGTTGAGCTTTCAACTGGCAAACTTTGAGGTTGCCCTAAGCTGGCTGGCGTCATTGCCAAACTGTTCAATGCGATTAGTGCTATTCCTGCAGAATAGATGCGAAGAACTTTCATATAACAACCTATTACATCTTAGTCAGCGGCTGGTGGTTCAACTATGGCACCAACAAAAAGAATAGCATCTGTTTTTTCGTCGCGAATGGCCACTACGAATGGGCGATCGCAAACCATTTCAAATGGCGGTTTCGGATTCATTGGCGCGCTGGTGACGCTCATTTCAATGGCGGTGGCAGCTGCTGCCTCCGTGCCTTTCTCGTTGACCTCTAAATAGGTCTTGTGCAGCACTCGAGAGATCATGGCATTTTGCTCGATCATCTTTTTGAAGTCAGCACAGTTGTCTTCAAATGCGCATGGCATACCTGCGGCCTTTAGTACTTCACTTAACTCGGTTTTGTATTCAACTTTGAAACGCGGTAAGCCTAAGTGACCTTCTTCTTTTCTGAAGCTATTGTTCCATTCCTTCCAGTTTTCACTAGTGAGATTGTTGATGAAGGCTGTGATGTTTGATTTTTTATCGGGGAGGAAGATGCACATCTGCAGCCGTTTATCTTTGTAAGGAAGCATGACTGCCTGGAAATTATTGCCAGCGAAGTAAGACATTTTTGCCGAGCGATTCATCATCTCAACAGTTTTTTCTTTACCGTTTCCGACCTTGAACTCGGTTGCTTGAGTCTCGTCTTTCTTGAATTCATCCAACCAAACACCTTTAAAATAGACGGCGTTGACTAAATATAGAATGGCATCTGGTGCTGCTTTGTCGAGTATGCTTGGGATTTTTGTTTTAGTATTGTCTTTGACCCAATTATTGATTTTACTTACTGTAGTGAGGTCGGCAAAATCTAGTGTTTCGAGTTTGGCACCATAATACTTTTGATTGTTGTCCATGAAAGATTTGTTGAAAACAAAGTTTCTGTTGGCAAACATGGCGTTGGCAACTGTCAATTCGCTTATTGGATTGACGTGCATCAGGCTCTTGTAAAGACTTGAATTTTGCTGGTTGACAGCTTCATCGCGGAGACCGCTATAGTCTAAAACGCTTTGCATTTCGCTCTTGGTCTTACCACCAGCGCCGTTGTAGGCCATCGACAGAGCTGTGCTCACGCTGTATGGTGAAATCACAATGTTGCTGTCTGGCTTCTTGGCTGCCAGCTTGAAAAATGTAGTGGCAAATTTTTCTGACACTTTGATATTCACCGCTTCTTCTTTACTTTCTGATTGATCAGTTGAAGCGCAAGCGACAACAAACATAGACATTAAAGAAAGTGCCGCAGCTGTGCTGCCATACAAGATAGAGCGCAATGTGTAGCCTCGCCAAGAGTTAAACGGGGTTTAGCATAGCAAGGGCGACACCTAAGGTCAATTTGTTCGGCGTTAGCAGCAACCTGCTGCTAAAATGGATACCCTGTTTATTTATGTGGATGCCTTTGGACACCTTATGAAATTTGCAACAAAGAGTGGGTTCTGTGTGAGTGCAGCGTTATCAATTGCAGCGGCTTTAGTTGCTGTCGTTGTAAATCCCAGTAAAGTTGATGCTGAGGGTCGGGTGGCCTCGAACTGTGCAGACTTGGTTGAGTTTAAAGATCCTGAGAATTTGCTTGGATTACAATTTAAGTATCCGCGCTCCTGGAAAGCCCAGAGGCGCCCTGACAAGGACAGTCTGGTTAAGATCAGCGGTAAGACCGCTAGCGGTACTGAGGCTGAGATTGTTGTTTCTGCTGTCGATGCACCCAAAGGTCTAAGTGCTCAGCAATTTTCTAAGATTTTGGACGAGGCCTTTTACTCTAAGTTGACTGGAGTCAAGAAGACTGTTTTTGGTGACGTCTTGGTTGGGAAGAGTGCTCGATTAAAGGGCTACTCGCAGACTATCACTTTCGCCGCTAATGGCTATATCTCTGGTCAGGAATATTTGATTATTCCGGGTAAGGGCAAGATCATTTCTTTTGTGCTTGGTGCACAGCCTTGGGAGCTTGAGCCAGCTCAAGCGGTCTGGAAGAATTGTCTCGCTACAATTGATGGGCCAAGTACACTGTTTGAGCCGGTTTCAGAGCGAGAGGCCATAGCTCTGCAACCACGCGCTGCAGAGTTTTTGCGCTCTTCTGGTTTAGTATCTTGCCCTCTACCTGTAGTGCGGAAGCCAGCCCCTAAAACTTCTTTGGATGAAAAAATTAAAGCAGTCTTGCCTCGCAAAGAAGAAGAGCGATTTCTGGAGATTCCTTGGCAATCAGATCTGCTAGCTGCTCGCGCTAGAGCTCAAGAGTTAGGCAAACCGCTATTCATCTGGATAATGGATGGTAATGTGCTTGGCGCTACCTGAGGGAACGGTCACTTGAGCCGTGTGCTCTTGAATCACCAGGAAGTAGTTGACTTCATCAAAAAAAACTTTGTGGCTGTTAGTGCTTCTGTTGAGGAGTTGCAGCCAGGCCGCTACGGAGGCGCAATTTCGGCCCAGTCTAAATGGTTTGAGCCGATAGGGCAACGGGCCATGAGTCAGTTTGCTCCTCCTGGTTTTTGGAAGGAGTTCAAAACCTATCAAGGCATGTATGTGGTTGGAGCAGATGGTGTTGTCTACGACTACAAAGTCGGTTTGCCTTATGATCCCAAATATTTTCTTGACTCTTTAGCTAAAGGACTCTCTGAATCTAATAAAGCATCGATCGCTAAGAGTGCTCGACTCAATAGTCGCTTGGCCAACGACAAAAGCTCTTTATCGGTTGCTCCATCGACATCTGTGGTGCGTGTTTACAGTCGCATTCTTCCTTTGCCGGCAAACTCCACCATATCTGAGCGCAGTGTTGGTCGTGATCATATGTGGATTATGCGCAGAGAAGTCGAGGAAATTCTTGCACAAAGTGGAGGTTTAGATGGGTTCGAATTGCCTCGATCATTGGTCGCTAGAATGGTGCGGTTTCATTTGCTAAATAATGTGGGGAATATAATGCCTGCATTTTCCGAAAAGCAAGTGCGACGAGCTATCTTTAAGGCAAAGAAGAAGTCGGTGCAAGGTGACATTTTGACTTATTCGTTTACTGGCGATTACTCTAGCTACGCTGCTCCTCGATCTGATGATGCCGGAGAGGGTTCGATGGAAGGCACACTTGCTGGTGAGTTTGATCTAGATAAGAAGTCTAAGATGATCGTGCGGTTCCGTGCTTATGGTGAAGCGCTCTCGCTTGGTCGTAACGATTCAATGATCAAAACTCGGAAGTATCCAGTTTCAATTGCCATGGTTGAAGCGAATGATCCAATCGGTCGGTCAGTGATACCGTTTTGGGCAAATATTCCGATGTTTGCTCCGACATACACTAATCCTCAAATAGTCCATTGACAGTATTGAATTTTAATTGGCAGCCGCTGGATCAACAATGGCTCCCATAAACAGTATGGCACCGGTTTGCTGGTCGCGAATGGCAATCACAAACGGCCGATCGCAAATCATATTAAATGGTGGCGTTGGGTTGACGAAGGCGCCGCGAGGCATCATTTCAACTGCTGTTGCCGCTGCTGCCTCAGTGCCTTTTTCGTTGACTTCCAGATAGGTTTTATGAAGCACCCTTGAAATAAATACATCTTGATCGATCATTTTTTTGAAGTCGGCACAATCTTCATCAAAGGCGCAGGGCATACCGGCCTCTTTTAGTACTTTGCTCAGTTCGGTTTTATACTCAACTTTGAAGCGCGGTAAGGCTAGATGGCCTTGCTTATTACTAAATTTACTGATCCATTGTTGCCAGTTCTGTTCGTTAAATCGGGCAATCAGAGCGGCAATATTTGAATTTTGAGAGGGAAGAAAGATGCACATTTGTAGACGATTGTCTTTGTAAGGCAGCATCACTGCTTGGAAATTGTCGCCTTGCAAGTGCAACATTTTGGCAGAGCGATTCATCATTTGTATCGATTTTTTCGTGCCGTTGGCGAGTTTAAAATCAGCAGGCTGCGTCTCACTCTCCTTGAATTCATGGAGCCAAGTACCTTTGAAATAAATGGCATTGACTAAGTATAAAATGACATCTTTCGGTACTTTGTCTAGAATCGTCGGTATCTTGCCTTTTGTATTTTCTTTGACCCAGTCATTTATTTTGTTAAGAGCAGAACTATTGGCAGTGGCAAAATTTAGACCTTCTAGTTTAGCGCCGTAATGTGTTCTGTTGGTATTGATAAAGTTCTGATTGAAGACAGCGTCTTGTTTAGCAAACAGGGCATTGGCAATTGCTAATTCGCTAAGCGGATTGACTTGCATCAGGCTATTAGAGAGGTTGGCATTTTGCTTGTTGACACTATCGTCGCTCAGGCCTTCGAATCCAAGTACCTTCTGCATCTCATTTTTAGTTTTACCAACAGCACCGTTATATGTCATCGCAAGGGCTGTGTTGACGCTGTATGGTGATATGACAACGTTGCTATCGGTTGTTTTTGCTGCCAATTTGAAGAAGTTAGTAGCGAACTTTGCAGAAATTTTTTCAGTTACTGGGTCAATTTTACTACCTGATTGAGCATTGGCAGCAGATGAAACCACGAATGCAGACAGTAAAGACAGTGCTGCAGCTGTGCTGCCATACAAAATAGAGCGCAATTGGTAGCCTCGTCAAGAGTTAAGCGGGGCTTAGCATAACAAGGGGGCAGTTGGCGGTCAACTCCTGCTCAAATCGGCTTTGCTTCTTTCTCGGAATGTTATTTTTTTGACTTCAATTCAGGCATCCACTGATGCAATACCTGTTAAATGGTCTTGGTTGCGAAGAAAATTGTGAGAAGGCTACAAGAATACGGCAGTCTTCAGGAGTCTAAATGTATTTACAGCGATTGGGTCTACACTGCCTTACCGTTAAGGTTATCAGTTCGTTTTTTCTTGCCATGGCTTTTATAGCCGTTTTCTCTCTGTCGGCTTGGTGTAGCGGCGAGAGATATAAACCAGGCGATGTCATAGAAGTTTTTCGCAACAATGTAAACGGCTGGGAAACAGCAATAGTGGTGCCTTATTTAAGTAGTGATTTTCCTGCCGGACGCGGTAACTATTGTCGTGTTTGGATACCGACTATGCCTACTATCACTGAGGGTGTTGAAATTACAGTGAAAGATACCCGTCCGGGTCAAGCGGCAAATTTAGCTGAGATACCAGAACGGTTTAGCGAGAATCCACCCGATGCCGCTTTGCCGGTACTTAAAGCCCTCGGTCGAACCTGGCCGCGCAATCGCACGTCTTCACCTCAGTCGGCAGTCAGCGCAGGCACTAGGGCTACTGCCGCTAGATCGCTTGTTAGTTCACCTGTTTCTCCGCTACCGCAAACGAATAACAACCAAGCAGATCTTTCCTCTAAGCCTGTTGTGTTAGGTTCTCTGCCGCAGCTACCGGGCACCACATGGAAGCAGCTTTCTGACCGTAAGACTGCTGTTGTTGTGCCGCTACATTTGTTTTGTCGAAGCGGGCGCTGGGAGGTCGTGCGCGATAATTTTGTGGGCGGCGGTATGATGGGAAGTTATCGCATTGAAGGTAGCAAGCTAATTTTGAAGAGCTCCACTGATGGCAAGAGTGATACTTACTCTATGTCTTATGATGCTGGACAGAAATTGCTGTTGTTAACTAACAACAGTGTCACTTTGCGTCTGTTGTATAGGGGCACTACCGAGTGCAAGTAAAGTGCTCAGCGTTTTTTCTGTGCCTCTAGCGCCGACTTGCGATCTTTGGCTGCCAGTTCTGGTTTGCCAAGCTTTTCGTAGGTGTTAGCTCTGGCTCTGTATGACTCCGCAGTTGGATCAACTTCATGCTTTAGAGCTAGATTATAGTCGTCTAGTGCTTTCTTATATTGACCTAGCGCAAATTGACAATCGCCTCTTTTTTTGTAGGCATCTTCAGAATCGTCGTCTAGTTCGATAATTTTTGAATAGTCTGCAATAGCGCGGGCATAGTCGCGAATGGCAAAATAGAGGTTGGCGCGGTCGAACAGAGTCTGGTCTAAATTCCAGTCAACATGACCACCTTTATTTGGTGGTATTTCAATTACCTTCGTAAAGTCAGCTATGGCTTTCTCTGTCTGCGCTGTATCTCTGTATAGTCTGGCTCGGTAAAGATAGTCGCGCCTTGAGAAAGGATTTTTTTTCAAAAAGCAGGTTCGGCCTTCGATGTGTATTTGCTGCATTGTTAGCTGTTTGTTGAAAGGATCATTTTTGTATCTAGCTTTCAGAGCTGCTTGCTTTTCTTTGGCGATGCCGTATTGGTTGAACATTGTTTCTACTTGGAGGTCAATTTGTTTTTCTGCTTTGCGGGCGAGGCTTTGATCTCTTTTAGCTAGCGCGGTTTTGCCTAGTGCTTCATAAGCCTTAGCTCTAGACAAATATGTTTGGGGAAGATCGGGATAGCCCGATATGTATATTGAATAATTGTCAATTGCCTTGCTATATTGATGCAATTTTGCGTAGATATCGCCCATGGTCAAATATGGCGGAATGTAGGTCGATTCAATGCACAGTGCTTGCTCGCAGGCGCTCAATGCTTCTTTGTAGTGACCAAGCTCCATCTGAGCAATGCCGTCTTCATAGTACGCTTCTGGTTGGCGAGGATTGAGAGCTATCGCTTTTTGAAAATACTTGCTAGCTTCTTGCCACTGTTTTGTCAGAGCTAACTTGCGGCCGTGCTCAATCTCTTTCATGGCAGCGCCAGGAGCGCTAGTTGTCGGCGAACTGAGAGCTGGATTACTGTGGCCTGGTGCTAGGGCGCAAAGTAAGCAGATTGATAGGAGCGTGGATAATTTCATAACTATGCAGCATCCGGGTTTGAGCATTTGCGAGCAATTTGGAGCAAGTCAATTATTATACAGGAGCGGCATTTGACGAATTGTGATTTGTTAATATGGATGTCTCAGAACCTTAGTTTCTTTTCCAGCTCATACGGGAATGTTATTGGCTAACCAGTTGGCTTGCCCTGCTCCTAAGGTTCCGTATGCGCATTGCATTTGTCATCCTAATGTCTTCAGTGCTTCTACTCGGCGCAATTATTCCGGCGCTTGCGGCTCTAGCTGCACCAAGTGTTCCCGATGCGCCTACCATCACGTTATGCGGTGCTACCCAGGCACGGAGGATTGGTTTAAGAGACAAGAAGTGCTTTGTTGTGATTCAAAATAAGACCAAGGCAGCGATGAATGTTTGGGCAGAAGATTGCTCTTGGGGTTGGTCTAATATTTCGTTTGAGGTGAAAGCTGGCAGCAAAGTTCTCCCCGTAAAGAGAAACGAGATTAACTGGAAGCGTAACTTTCCGATGCCACTCAAGCTTTTGCCCGGCGACATTTGCGTGCGAGAGATAAATTTAGAAGACCGTACTTGGTCGTGGAACACTGTAGTTGACTTCTGCAAGGAAAATCAGAATGCCAGCATCTCAGCCAAACTTGAAATCGAAGGCGATTCTTCATCAAAGGCTGAGAAGGTATGGACAGGAGCTATACGTTCAAGCACGCCGTGTGAATTATATTAGTTGATAGATTCTTGGGTCCGATATTTAATTGGTTGCGGCCAAATTTGGAGAAAACGAAATGGCGTGGCATTCGTTAGGTAACAGGATTATTTCTTTGTGGCTTTATCCTGCCTGTGCGTTAGTCATAGTGCAGGCATCGTTTCAAGGCGTGCGGTGTGAAGGTGAACGGTGTGGTTCAACTCAGTTAACTAGCGCTGAGGTCGAGGTGCTTGAACGTGCCTCTGCAGTTATCGAGCGTGAGAGCGGTGATAGCAACCAGCCGAGCCGTCAATGGCTGATTTTTCAGAAGATATTGAAATTCGGAAATGTAGGGCGAGATAGTATTTTGCTTCTGCTGCAGAAGGGGACACCGGCGGGGCGAATTTACGGAGCGATTCTGCTGAAAGAAATTGACCCAGCTGAGGCAGCCAAAGTTCTTAAGCGATTGTCAAGTCAGTCTGGCAAAGTCTCGTATGTTAGAGGATGCGCTGTAGAGTCGACTACAGTTGGTGATTTAGCTAAACGCATTCTCAATGGCGAGAAACTAGTGGCTTCAGATCCTAAGCTGTCAGAGGACATTCTTGATCTTGTCGCTAAACATCCATTAGGAGTTCAGGTGAAAGGCCAAGATGGCTTATATAGGCCAGCTAGATTCGGTGATCCTTTGCTTGCTCGGGCGGTGGAACATCTTAAGTTCATTGAAAGGCCTTGGACTGTTTCTGTGATTACTGATCGTTATTTAACTTCGAAGGGAAGGAACGATCAGATCTCTGCTGATTTGCTTAGAGTGTTGGCTGCCAGTCGAGATCGTCAGACGGCGAAAGTGCTTGGGCCGGCACTATATGATGGTTCGCTCTCTATCAGGGTTGCTGCGACCTATGGAATTATGGATTATTTGATGGATAGGCCAGTAAGTGGTGGTACAGAAGAGCACATGGAAGCTGCAAAGAAATGGTGGCAAAAGCAACAGCAGCAATCTCAGCCGTAGCGTTCATTGTTAGCCTCCCATTGCTCTAGTTCACTGCGGTTAATTAGACCGCGGCGAAAGGCGATGTTTAGAGCCCGGCAGCGGTGATTGTATTCATCTTCTTCAGTGGCGCCTTTGAGGGCGATGCCAAGCTTGCCGTATAAGCATTTAAGTCGTGCTTGCACAGCTTTGTCTGTAATGTATAGCCGCCTCGCTATTGTTTTGTCGGTGAAGCCCATAGCAATGCAGCCGAGTACTTCAAACTCTGATTCGGTTAGAGCCGTAGCGCTACTCTCGCTGCGGCGAATAATTCGCTGAATGCGAGGA
This sequence comes from bacterium, assembly GCA_018062085.1. Taxonomy (GTDB): domain Bacteria; phylum Cyanobacteriota; class Vampirovibrionia; order Obscuribacterales; family Obscuribacteraceae. Next base: position 178,050 of record JAGOSY010000007.1, read on the forward strand.
TGTATCCAGCAATCTCCGCTAAGTACAGCGTTGGCGGCATCAACTACTTGTTGATCTGTCGAATCTTTTAGCACATAGCCAAAGGCACCATCTGGTGGTGCGACCTTCCATAGTTTGCGCACGAAGACTTCGTCAGAATGATTTGACAGCATAATTACTGCTGTCTTTGGATGACTCGTCATAATACTTTCAGCTGCTTTGATGCCTGACAATATTGGCATTTCAATGTCGAGAAATACCAAGTTTGGATTTTTCAAATTGACCAGCTCAATGGCTTCTTCACCGTTGCTGGCTTCTAGCACCGCTGTATCTTGGCCGAGGCTGGCCTTGAGTAACTCTCTTAGCCATACTCGTTCGCGTTCTTGGTCATCGGCAATGACGATGGTCATTTAGTACACCTAGCTTTGAGGCTACACCTAATTGCGATATTGATCACACTTTCCTCATTGTAGCCGGTTTAAAACTTGACGACAGACTGCCTTCAGGGTAGAAAAGACACCACTGCCTTGAGAAGCTATGGCTTCGAAGCTTGGTACATCGAAGAGATTACATTTCTTCTCCATTCTATCGATTGCCATTGCTGTCGATAGGTCTCTTTTGTTGTACTGAAGTACCAGGGGCATCTTGTCTATGGTTAAGCCATAGGCGGCCAGATTTTCTAGCATATTTATTTGTGATTCAATATTTTCTTGCTCTTTCATTACGTCTGAGTCGGCCACGAAAATTATGCCATCAACGCCGTTGAGTATTAGTTTTCTGCTGGCGTTGTATTCGACCTGGCCAGGCACCGTATACAGTGAAAGCTTTACGTCAAACTCTTTTACCTTTCCTAGGTCTAGGGCCATAAAGTCGAAGAATAGAGTGCGCTCGGTTTCTGTTGCCAGGCTGATCAAGTCACCTCGTGTGATTGGAGAGAGCTGGCTGTAGATGTATTTGAGATTTGTTGTTTTACCTCCCAGACCAGTGCCATAGTAGACAATTTTGATATTGATTTCTTTGGTTTGTAAGTTGATTATTGACATGGTCATTCCCGTCGATAGTTGGCCTCTGCTGTTTGTATCTTTCCAAACATGGCAGTGGTCAGTAATCATGGAATGCTCAATTGGTGCCTAGTGATCACCCTAATTAGATTTGATGGAGTATCTTTATAGTTAAAAGTGTTCCACTTTGATAAGAGATTGAATTTTGCCATGTGGCTGTGCCGGCAATCGTTTCGGCTCGTTCTTTGATATTTTTTAAGCCACGATGTGAGCAGTTTTGTTGTTGGCTGAAACCGACCCCATCGTCTTCTATACAGATAACTAGCGAGTCTTGTTCAGGTTCGATCAGCACTAAGACAGTTTTTGCTTCTGAATGTTTTTCTATATTGTTGAGTGCTTCTTGAACTATTCTGTAGACTGCAAGCTTTTGGGGTATTTCTAGCTTGATGTTCGCCGCGCTTGGCCCGACGACGAAGTTCGGCTTAATTAGAGTTGCTCTATTGAATTTGTTTACTAACAGTTTGATCATTGAAACTAAGTTGAGATGCTCTAATTGCCGGGGATAAGTTTCGCTGATAACTGTATCGACTAGTTTCTTGGCAGCGGCAATACTAGTCTTTGCCGCTCTGCCAGAGGTGCAATTTGCTAGTTCGATCGCTAAAGCTTCGACTTGGGCGAAGTCAGGCGATACTATTCTTTCGATTTCAGATAACAGCCTCTTGCGCTCAAGGGCAATAGTCATCGGCTCTGACAGGTTTGAGTTTTGTTCTAGCAGGTCTGTCCATTCACTTTGAGCTAGTGCCATAATTTGCTCAAGTTCGTTCAGTCTAATTCTACTGAGTTGGTCAATCTGGTCATTTATATCAATGCGTTCTCTTGTCTGGCGCAGGGGGGCAGATTTAGAATCGGAAGCAGTGAGGACAAGGAAGTTGTTTGATTGGTCCTTGCTCCAGGTCGTAAATTGCAATTCGGCTCCGGCTAGGCTGCACCAGGTGAAGAAGGCATCAAGCTCATGATCTGGCATTGAGTGCAGAAGCACTTTTGCAATAGAGTATTTTTTGCTGTCAATTCCTAGACCCAGGCGCATTGTGCCATTGGCATAGTGATAGCGAACCAGCAACTTAACCTTCTCGCTGTCGCTTTCAGCAAAAAATTTCAAGACTAGTTGCAGGGCGCGATAAACCGCTAGCTGCTGTAGCTCCGATAGGCCGCACGTTTCATTCTCTTCCCGAAAAATAATCGATGTTCTATAGTGCCTTGAGTATCTCTGGCACAAGTTTTGAACGGCTGAGCTAAGGCCAAGTTCTTCAAGATCGACTGGATGTAGTTCTGCCAATAGGTCTCGTAGCGTTTGATTGAGGCCGTGTAGTGCCAAGACTATTGGGGCAGTCTCTTTTTCTTCTGCTGATTGCAGCGCGCGCACCAGGCGACTTAAATGAGGTAAGACTTCATCATGAAGTTCTTTGGCCACTCGGCGGCGCTCTTGTTCGACCAGCTTGAATTCCATTTCGAATTTGAGAGCACGGGCTTTGTCTGACCAAGTCTGGGCGCGCGTCAATATGTTCGCGCTCAGTGCTGTCAAGCCAGGTTGGTTGACTGCTTCGACATTTCTCGCGATTGTCAGTGCTGTTGTTGGAGTTAAGTTAAGCAAAACAGATGATTTCACCCCCCCGCTCTTTTCACCTTGCTTTCTTGGCCTCGCTTTCTTCACCGTAGCACTCAGACAAGCAGCTGTGTGCTCCTTGTACTAATCAATGTGTCTAAGGTGTAGTAATTGTCCTGATTGTCTTATAGAGGCCCTACTGTTGTAACCCAGAGGTCGCCTAAAGCTCTATTGGGGATTACCCTAGTCTTGATTGCTCTTAGAAGATCGGCTGGTTTAGACAGGCAATCTTAGACCGGACATCTTAGACCGGACATTTTAGACCAGACATTTTAGACCAGACATTGTTAAGTTGTTTGCGGCTTCTTGGGTTGGCGGGATATGTCCATGCTGCATCTGGGTACATAAAAATGTTTGCTGTGGTGATTAAGTGCTAGAGCCGCCTTTTATCAAACAATTGAAGGGCTGTAAGAATGTCTTGCTTGTCGGAGCTGGTGGCGGCTTTGACATATTCATGGGCCTGCCGTTGTTTTTTGCCTTGCTTGACGCGGGCATCAACGTGCATTTAGCCAATCTCTCTTTTTCTTTTCGCCACGGTGAAATATCAGGTAAAAGACTTAGCGAAAATGTAGTTGAAGTCACTGCCGGGTCGAAAGGCAATGAGTATTATTTTCCTGAAGGCTACTTGGCTCAGTGGCTTAGCCGCAAGCGTTTAGATAGACCGATTTATTGTATCCGTCCGACCTCGGTACCAGAGCTTGTGCAAAGTTATGAGCTTTTGCAGCAACATCTGCAGTTCGACATGATGGTGCTTATGGATGGTGGCGTTGATTCGCTCATGCGCGGCGATGAGTCGAGTATTGGTAGTCCTGTTGAAGATATGATGAGCTTGGCTGCTTCACTGCGAATAGATACACCGAGTCAATTGATATGCTTAGGGCTTGGGGCTGAAACCGATCTTTGTCACCTCTATGCACTAGAAACGGTGGCACAGTTAATCAAGTCTAAGGCATTTCTTGGTGGGCTGATGCTTAGCCCTGATATGCCCGAAGTGCAGAAATTTTCCGAGGCCACTGAGTATGTCTTCCTCGAAATGCGTGGCTATGAAAGTGTCATTTGCAGCTCGATTCTTTCTGCTTTTGAAGGACATTTCGGCGATTACCACCGCACCCGCAGAACAATTGGCACCGAACTGTGGATTAGTCCGTTGATGCTTCTCTACATGTCTTTTGATGTCTCTAAGGTGGCTGCCAACATTCTCTATTTCGATGATCTAGCTGCTTGCGAAACTCTCACTCAGGTGCGCACTGTGATTGGCGAGTTTCGCACTAAAACAGCAAGGCGCAAGACCCCATCTTTTCCGCTTAGATAGATTCAGAAGAGCTATGGTGGGCCCAACTGCTTTTGTAAATCTAACATTGGTTGCTGGCTGGCTCTGATCAGGCCTTCTTGCGGCCGATCAAGATCTGCTACCAGCAGCATAACTAGTGAAAATGTCACTATTAAGACTATAGTTTCTACCCAGCTTCGGTTACCAGAGAGACCAAAGTAAAAGCCCACGCTTGCCATGGCTAAGGCAGAGACGGCAAAAAGTACGAGCCAAACTGAAAGAGGAACGCGAGAGTGCATGCCCAGGGTTATTCGCTTGGCATGCATATCGATTACTTCGTTTAGAGAGCTAATGTAAAGCCCCGATATTGGAGTCGGGCGCTCTTTCCCGAGCTTTGCCGCGCTTGACCAGAGCTCACTTTGTAATTGCTCTGACCTTGATACGACTTGTTCAAATTCGGCTGCTCGTCGAACACCGTTTGCGCGTAGTTGTACATACTCGCGCAGTAGTTTTCTTGCTTGTTCTTTGGCGGGACTATCAAAAAAATCGGCCCGTAAATAAGTAGTGCCAATGGCATTGGCTTCATCCAAAACCGCCTCGCGTCTGTCATCGAAGCGATTGATTGCAACATTAAAAGTAAAGCCGAGCATGAAGGCAAGCAGACCAAGAATTGATGCCACGACTGTACCAAGTGGTGCGTCAGGCTCTTTCGGGTCTTTCTTTCGGCGATGCCCTCCTACCCTGTAGCCACATTCGGTCCAAAGGAGAGAGAGTAAAAGGACAGTGGTGAAAAATGCCCATAAGGGTAAGCTGTCGAATGGGTGCATCAACTATACTCTTTGAGTAATTGCAAGCTGTGAGCAATTGCAATTGCTATACCCATTAATATCGCTGACATTACAGAAACGGCCGAATCTCCTGAAAATCAACCCTTAAGAGGGTTATGCTTGGGATCGGCCGTTTGAGAAGCTTTTATTGGTTTCTTTAACCATTTCTCTTTTCATTTATTCTTTAGACATCCTTTTCTCTTGCACTATTATTTTAGTACTACGGCCCCTTGTCACCATCATTCCGAGTAATGATCTATTTTCGCTAAAGAATCAGACTTAGGGTCGATGCAAAATGGAGGAAGCCTTAACAAACTATTGCCTTTTTTCAAAAAGAAGGTAATGTAGAGGCATGAGACATTAACTGACTACCAATGGTCTGCGACTTCTTGCCCTATGGGCTCGGCGCACGCTGTTGGTTTTTTTGTGCCCAATTTCACAAGAGACGGGGCATATTTCGTTTTTGAGCAAGTTGATTTTTGCTTTTAAGAGAGCATTTTGTCTCATAGTAAAGAACAGATTGGCGATTCAAATCGCCCAAGAGGAACAGATGAACGCACACATAAGTGAACTAAACATGGAAGTCGATGTAGATGTTGGTTTGGTCGAGAATAATGCGACCGAAAAATCCCCCGTAGCTAGTGATGAAGCGATCACCAAGGGCTCTCTGTGGCTTGCTATCTGGACACTTTCGTGGCCATTGTTCTTGAACATGGTGACGATTGCTTTTGCCAGCTTTGCTGATATTTGGGTGGCGGGAAAACTTGGCTCTGAAGCTCAAGCTGCTGTTGGTGTCAGTGGGCAGATATCTATCTTTATGATACTGCTGGCAGTGGCTCTGTCATCAGGTACGAACGCGCTCGTTAGTCGATTCTGGGGTGAAGGCGATAAAGAGAAAACCATTGTGGCTGCTCGGCAAGCGCTTTTGTTCTCCGTTTTGTTTGGCGTCTGCTCTGCGGGGCTAGGGCTAGTTTTATGTCGGCCACTTTTGCATTTGCTTGGTGCTTCGCCTGCAGTGGAAGAGCTTGGTTGGGACTATTTGAAATTTGATTTGTTAGCCCAGCTACCATTCACAGTGCTCTGGGTCAGCAATTCTATTTTTCGGGCGCGTGGTAATACCAGAGTGCCGATGATAGTTATGATGCTCATTACAGCTCAAGTTATTGCCTTAGATTATCTATTGTGCATTAAGCCATTTCACTTAGGTGTGGCTGGAATTGGCATGTCTTGGGGTATCGCCAGCATTCTTGGCTTAACTCTTTCGCTCTTTCTATTGAAGCGCTCTGATTTAGGTGAATGCCTAAATTTGAGAAAGATGATCAGTGAAGCATCTGTAGATTGGTTCAAGAGATTAATGAAAATTGGCATTCCAGCGTGCGTGCAAGATTTAGCTTGGGTGGGCGGCAACGGCGTACTCTTGGTGATATTTGCCCACACCATGCATCCCACTGCAACTGAAGCTGCTTGGGGCATTGGTTGGCGTCTTGAAGAGATGCTTGGTGGTTTTCCTGTCTATGCTTTGAGTATGGCTGTAGCCACAATCGTTGGTCAGAATCTTGGTGCTAAACAGCCAGAAAGAGCAGCATTAGCTGGTTGGCAGGTGGCCTTAGTTGGTGCTGGGCTGAATGGTATCATTGCCATGGTGCTCTTCTTTGGTGCTCGGCAGTTGGCCGGGGCAATGACGAGCGACCCGCTGGTGCTCGAATATACAGTACAGTATCTTCGAGTAGTGGGCCTAGCTCAACCATTTGTGGCTATATGGCTGATTTTGATGGGCGCTATGAATGGTGCGGGCTATACAAAATGGCCGATGTGGGCATCAGTTATTTGCCTGGCCGTGATTCGTCTGCCTTTGGCTTGGTTGCTCACTATTACCTTTGGCATGGGGCCGATTGGCTGCTGGTATGCGGTAGCTATTCCTGCTGTGCTGTTGGGGCTGCTCATGCTCTGGCAATTCAAAGTTGGTACTTGGAAGTTGCAGCAAGTGTAATTAGCTCTCGGCGGAATAAGATTAGCCTGGGGCTTGACAAGGTTGAGCTTTGGTACTACATTTGACGAGTCAGAAACTTATTCTGACTCGTCCGCCACTTACCACCGAAAATAAACACGGTTTGACCGTCAATCATATTTGCTTTGTATTCAGCGCTTTGCTCTGAATGCACACTTGCAGTCATGTCTTCATTCTGAGGCCGTGCATGTTAGTGCTCAGCAAATTTGTTGCGGTCACAATTGCCATGCTTTGCAGCACTTTGCTGTTCTGCGTAGTGCCTGCTCGTCAGGCACTACGACGACCTGAATTGTACTGTCTTGCCTGGTTAGATCTGCCTAGCTTGGCTTTGCCAAAGGCATTGCTCACGCTTGGTGGATAGCTTTGCTAAGAGCATTGGGCCGGCACACTTACTACCAACATTATTACTACTAGCGTGCTGAGCGCCATGGTATGTCATTCGCGTTTGCTCTTTTGTGCAAGTGTTGATGCTATGCCGTCGTGCGAAAGCATTTGAGGATATTGCAATGCAAATTACTAAGGATGAACAAAGACAAACTGAAGATTCTGCTATTAGCCCTGCTACTAAACCTACTACTACTACTACTACTACTACTAAATCGACTTCTGGCTCAATTTCAGCTCAAGCGCCAACAAAGCGCAGCCCACTTGTTGGGCCAGTCTACAGCATAAGTAAGAGAAACAATAAGCAGAAAAATTCGCCTGAAAATCACCACTTTACTAAAAGTATGAAGACCACAATTGCGGCTGTGACCGTAACTGCTTCTCTCATCGGAGCGGCTACTACTATCTCTAGCTTCGCTCACTCTGTGGCGCCCACTCTAGCGCCAGCCCCAGTTTTTGGTACCGTCGGAGGTGTAGCTGTAAGTTATGACGGTGATGGTATCTGCACCAAAGCTAGTGTTGCCCAGGTAGACCCTGACTATATGGCACCACTTGCTGCCCTTGGTGCCGATGGTCGACCCATAGGTCAGTGCCCACTTAGCCACACAACAATGGATGCAAAGTTGAGTGGCTATGTGGCCAGAGTGAATGTCACTCAGGTTTTCACAAATCCTTATAAAGAGAGAATAGAAGCGGTATACAGCTTCCCTCTTTCTGATGATAGTGCCGTAGATGATATGACTATTAAGATCGGCGAGCGTACTATTAAGGGTGAAATTAAGACAAGAGAAGCGGCAAGACAAATCTATGACAATGCTAAGAATACTGGGCACACTGCCGCTCTACTAAATCAGGAACGCACCAATATTTTTACTCAACATGTGGCTAATATCGATCCCGGTAAGTCGATTGTAGTGCAACTTTCTTATGTTGAGCTGCTCAAATTTGAGGACGGCAAATATACTTTTGCTATGCCAACGACAATTGGTCCTCGCTTTTTCCCAAACACTGCTGTCGATAGCGATACTTCTGCTGCTGTTAGTTCATCTAATGCTCTTGCACAGGTGCTTTCTGGAAACAACTTGGTGATTGGCTCAGACCCGAACCCCCAAGGTCGTATAGAACCAACCATCGCTTCTCAAAATCTCTCTATCAATGTTGATGTTAATGCCGGTATGCCAATTAAAAATGTTAGCTCTAAGCTTTTTCCAATTATGGTAGATAAGCAAAATGCTAGTCATTCTGTGGTGTCGTTGCAGAAATCACAGAACTATCCAAACAAAGATTTTGTTTTGACCTACGAGTTAGATAATCCTGATGCTCTTAAGAGTGGCTATCTGACTTACCGTGATGAGACTGCTAAAGACAAAGATGGCTACGCTACTTTTATGCTGCTACCACCAGCCAAAGTAACACCAGCTACTGCTGCGCCTAAAGAGATGATTTTCTTGATTGACTGCAGCGGTTCGCAGAGTGGTAGGCCAATTGAGAAAGCCAAAGAAACTCTGCACTATATCGTCAATCATATGAATGCTCAAGATACCTTCCAGATTTTGGCGTTTAACGATCAAGTTGCGACTTTATCGGAGCGCCCGGTTCAGGCCGGTATGGCCGAGAAGATGCTGGCTCATAGCTTTATTAGTAGGCTTAATGCCACTGGTGGCACTTGGATGGCCCCTGCTGTAGAGCGCGTCTTGAAGCAAAAGAGCAAAGCCGGTGATGATCTCAAACGGTTGCGCATAGTTACTTTCATGACCGATGGTTATGTCGGAAACGATATTGAGATCATGAGTCTTATTCAAAAAGAAAGAAAAGACTCACGCTGGTTTGCCTTCGGCACCGGTGACGGTGTCAACCGCACTCTGATCGATAATGTTTCGAGACTAGGCGGCGGTGAGGCTGACTATGTATTACTCGATAGTTCAGCTGAAGAGGTCGGTAAAAAGTTCTACTCGCGCATTGCCAGCCCAGCACTGACTGATGTTAATTTGAAGGCTGAGGGTATCGAGCTTTATGATGTCTATCCAGGTGCTGTCAGTGATGTTTGGGCCAACAAGCCACTCTACTTTACTGCTCGCTATCGCGGCGCTGGACAGGGCAAAGTTGTGCTCACTGGGTATGCCAATGGCCGTCCTTATCAGCAGACCCTGGCTGTTACACTGCCATGGAGAGACACTACCAACAGCTCAATTGAAAAGGTCTGGGCAAGACAGAAAATAGATAACTTGACCGATCAAGATTTAGCTGGCTTGTCTAAGGGGCAGGTTAACCCTAGTATTGAAAAAGCTATCACCAAAGTAGCTTTAGACCATAAGTTGATGTCAGACTTCACCTCGTTTGTAGCGGTCGATAGCGCAGTTTATGGCGGCAAGAGCTTGCTCACTGTGCCGGTGATCAGCATGCCTGTGGAAGGAACCGAGAGTTCTGTCGCTGCTCAGAACAATGCTCAGGCGACTACTTTTGCTGTTCAGAGTAGCCCTGCAAATGGTGCGATCTCCACGCCAAGTCCGGTTTATGAGTCGTCTCCAGCCACCCAGCCTGTTAGTGACGGCACTGCGCCTACTCTGCAAGGAGCCACCAATGGCGCTATCTCCCCACCTCTTTCCAGCGCAGAGTGGGCCGATGGCAGTAACTATCAGTTAATGCAAGGCGCTACCAATGGCACCATCGGGCCACAAGGGGAGGACGCTATGGTAGTGAATGGAGTGAACACTGCCGGTACGGTTAGGGTTAACTATCTAGCTGACCTGGAGGCTCAGGCAAATCTCGTTGCCAATGCCATCGAGATACTAGGGGTAGTCTGGGGCAGCTGTACCTTGGCTCTTTGCTTGATGCGAGGTAAGTCGGCACTCTCTGGTAGACGGACGAAACTGATTGCCGCAGTTATTGCGATTGCTATTGGCTTAGCTGTTCCTATGGGCTTAAATTGGTTTCTAACAGAACTTCATCATTCTTGTATCTTTAACTAGTTTGTATATTTAACTAGCTAAGGGTCAAGCAAATCGTGCAGAAGAATGGGCGGTCAGAAATGGCTTTGCCCATTTTTCTTTGCCTTAGTTTTTCACTTAAGCCAGTTTGTGGCATATTGTGGACGGCGGTCTACTTCGAATATTGGCTGTGAGGTTTCAAATGATAACCAAGAGAGTAAGCGACCAGTTTATTACGTTTCCGGTTCATGACGTGGCTGCTGTTACAAGTTCGAAGGAAACCTGGAAGGCTTATGAGGGAATCAATGCTCTGTTGAGTGGGGCGGAGGGAAAGGGCTTTCGTGCCATTCTCAGTTGCTCTGGTTACAACTCTAATACTGTTCGTCAGATTACCAATCATGCCCTTATTGAGGCCGTGCACACGGCTTTTGCGGAGCATCGTCCCCTTTCGCTCTCGCCTGATATGTTATGGATAACTATCATGCAGGGCGTCGCTCAGCATGTTCATAACAATCCGGAGAGCTTGCGCAAAAGATTAGTTTCGCACCAGGGCAAAATGCAGCTTGCTCTTGGTGTTGTTGGATTTAACCCCGATTCTCCAGAAAGTGATTGGCAAGGGCTCATTGATGGCCTTGGTGGGTTGTTGAAAGCAAATATTGGCGAAACTTATGACGAGCTTATGGCTGATTTTAGCACCACCGGGCCCCTTGAGAAAACGGTGTGCGCAATTACAATTCTCGATGCCTATGAGGCATACTTTGAGTATGTCGTTTATTGCATCTGCGGTATTCCCTCAATTACTTTAGAAGGTTCAGTCAGCGATTGGCAACGCTTGAGAGAAAAAATTGAAATCTTGGCGCATTTTGAGATGGATTGGTGGCTTTCAAGCTTGCGGCCTATTCTCGATCACTTTGTGCGTGCCGCCAACGGAGATGTCGACTCGGAGTATTGGCAGAACATTTACAAACTAAAGCAAGCTTACGGATGGGACAGAATTAACGGTTGGATTGCTCGTTTGATTCCTTATATTCGTCATGGTCAGACCGGTTCATTTAATGTTGTCAATCCATTGCTTAATAAGCCGTTCGCAATCGAATCTGACGAAGAATCTGCTGCCGCCCCAAGCTTTTTTGAGTATGTTCCTGGGTTGATATCGAACGAGCTTCCTAGTGGCTTGTCGATTGTGCCCTTCCGCTTCGAGGCAGGTACGCAATCACGCGAGATGCAGCTAATCGGTGGCTTCGTTGGTATTGAACAAGTAGGTGATAACCAAACAATCAGACCAAAGCTTGGCTGGGCTGTGCGCAAGGCTGGGCTTCTAGATAATTTGTTGGCTTCTTTGGGTGAGAATTGTGTCGTCAAACCTCCATTGGCCCACACAGAATTTGAGAAAGCATTGCAAGATTTGCGTAATAACAATAGTTTTGGTGGCATGCCCCTGCCCGGTGAGCTAAGTACATTTTACCGCAAATGTGATGGTATCAAATTTAGTGCCCTATCGGCTGGCACATTTCGCTCAATGTCAGAATTAGAGCGGGTTTGTTCGCCTGGTGAGACTGACTATTATGCAAAGGAAATGGAGGAACTACGACAGAAGTGCGCAGAGAAAGGTTTGAGTCTTGAGGAGCATCTGGAGGCTGAGCGCTTGGCGGAGCGCCGATTGAATTGCACCGACACACGTAAGTGGCTCGTGTTCTTCGATTTGCCGGATGGCAGCTACCTAGCTGTGGACTTGGAGCCTCGGTGTGAGCCAGAAGATACCGACTCTGATGGTTTTTATTCATCTAGTTCACCCCTTAAGCCTACGGTGCGAAGAATTGATCCAGTGGCGCAAACGAGCCACGTTGTCTTCAAAGGTATGATGGAAGCGCTGACTGGATTAATTGAGCGCAACGGTTGTCTTTGAATGAATTGTGAGGGGCAAAAACCTGGGTCAAGGAAAGTAGCTCAAGGTTACTTTATCTTGCTGGGTTTTGGCTTGGTGCCCCTTGGATGTTTGCTGTTTGACCTTTGGCGCTATCCATACTTTATTTCAGGTGGATTGGCTATGCGCATAGTTGCTTCTGGCTTGCTGGCCAAGGGCGAGTTGCCTTATGTTGATTTTTGGGATTGGTCTCAGCCTATTGTTTTTGAATCTCTAAAGTCTCTACATGTGCTTTGCGCTGCATTGGCGGCATTGGGTCTTTCTGTCATTCCCGCCTCTTTCATTCCGCTCTGCATTTTTTGCCTGGTTATTGCCTCTCTAATTTTGCTTGCTGCAATTGCTGCTCAAGCATTGTTCTCTGTCGATTCTGGTGAGCAGCAGTTTGAAATTCAAGACTTTGCAATCGCCTGTGCTTTTGGATTGCTTCTGTCTGCTCTTATCGCTCGCTTCGACTTTGGTGAGTTGCAGTATGTGTTGATGCTTGCCATTGCCCCTTGGCTTTTATTGCGTTGGCTTGCTCATAATAGATTACCTGCTTCGAGTCAGAGCGCAGAGTCGCTTCAAGCGATGGTCTTGCGCCGAACAGCTTTACCAATGATTCTTTCTGCTTTAGTTGGTGGTATAGCTGGTGCAGCCGCCTGTTTAGATATTCCCTACTTGTTAGTTTTCGTCATCTTAGAGTCTGTTTTACTGTTGCATTCCCACAGGTGGCACAGTCTGTTCTCTTTAGAGTGGCTTACTTTCATTCTTACTATCGCTATAAACTTTCTCTATTTGACAAGCTTGCAAGAGCCAGTACACACTGCTTTCTGGCAGTGGACAATGCCACTTAAATGGCTCAACTATTCTATTGTTGACCCGGCAATGGTTGCGCCGCTAACTTCTCCCAATCGAGTAGATATCGTCTATTGTTTGGTGGCAGCAGCGCTGGTCGCATTTCTCTTTAGTAGAAAGCATAGCTGTTTTGTGCCGTTAACAGGCCTCATGCTTTCTGGTCTGGGCTTGTACATGGTTGAAGGCCAAGGCTTCTCTCATGACTTTATCGTGGCCATTTTTGCAATCACAACCATCTTTACAAGTGCTGCTATCATCGCTGTCAGGCAGGGGGTGAATTGGTTCGCTCAGTTCGCACCACAGTCAAAGAACTCAGAGATATTGCAGTCGCCATTGGCATTTCAATCTGTGCTAGTCGTGCTTGCGCTGACGTCAACAACGGCGGTTTGGTGCTCGCTCGACCATGATCGCTCTAGGCTACAAGACTATATGAGCCTCAATATCACCAAAGGAAATCTGCCACTAGAATTAGCCCTAGAGAAGACCTCTAAAGTAAATGACAGTGTCACCTTGTTGAGCCCTTACGTCGAGCCGGCCTATCCCTTGCTTCTTTTTTCTGGAAGAAAACCTGGTGGCTATTTGCTCTGGTCTAGACCGCTTTGGCTGTTCAAGTGGATTAGTGATAATTCTACTTTTACTGGACCAATGAAAGATTTTCAGGCGCATACTTGGTCTAATATTGAGTCTGAAATTGCCCAACAGCGGACTGATTTGTTCATTGCTTCAGATGATCAAGTTCTTAATACTTTCGACCGCGAAAAGTTTTTCCGCGCATTGCGAAAAGGCTATTTAGAGGTTGATACTACCGGAGATTATTTCAGCCTGGGCAATCATCAGCCCCATGAATACTGTGGGTCTAATCCGCAGTTTAGATTCTTCGTCAAGAGAAGTAAATAAGGCAAATCAATGCTAACAACTATTGACGATCAATCTCAATCACAGTCTCAGCAACAGAAAGGCAATCGGCTCTTTTTGCTTTTGATTGGTTTGGCCTTTATCATCTTGATTTTGAACAAAGCTTTTTTCTGGTCTGGTCATCCACTGCTTACTTATCCGGATCAATCCGCCTACTTTGCCATGGCTGAAATGATTACCCAGGGTAAATTGCCTTATGTTGATTTCTTTGAGTGGAATCCGCCACTAATTATGTATCTCAATTTGATACCAGTATTTATCTCAAGACTTTTCCATCTACCCGGCCCGCTCGCTATTAACTTCTCGGTGCTGGGCTTAAGCGCCGCCAGCTCTTTTTTAAGTTTATGGATAGCCTATAAGTACTTGAGCAAGCAAGATTTTGTTGCGATTTTGCCGATGTTGTTTGCTGTGGCCTATTTTAGCCAAGACCTGCTAGTTAACACTGGTGAGCGCGAACACTTGTTTGTTCTCTCTTACTTGCCTTACTTCGTTTTGCGTAGCATTGTTTGGCAGAGTGAAGTCGGCAATCCAAAGGCGATTTCTAAGTTTGATGCAGTCTTGTGCGGTTTGCTGGCGGGAGTGGGCCTGGCTTTGAAGCCGCAGTTTGTGGCTTCAGCATTTATTGTCGAGCTGTTTTTCTATTGTCAATTTAAGACTATTAGAAGTTTTGTCAGGCCTGAAATTTATAGCTTGATATCAGTCTTTATTGTTTATTTGGTGCTTTGTCTTTTTCTCCCCCCAGCTGTTTGGGATGTCTACTTTCACCAGGTAGTGCCACTTTATTTGAGTGGCTTGAGCTATTCGAGTGAGACACTATTGTTAATGCTGCGAACAAATAGTGACTTTTATCTACCCTTCCTTCATCTGATTTTGACTCTATCAGCTGCCATTGCATTGTCCCGTTACAGTCCATTGATTGCTCCGTTGGCTGCCTTTTCCTTGAGCTTTCTCTTCCATTACATTTATGGTGCACAGTCGTGGCCCTATAGATTTTTGCCAATGAGTGCTGGGCTTTTTATGCTTGATGGCTTGATCTTCAGCATAGTTTTAAGCCTAGTGCTGACTCGCCTGCGCCTGCAGCAACTAACACGGCCTGTGCTTGCGGGTGCCATGCTCTGCCTTGCCGGTTCGCTCACCTACCAAGTCATAAACATTGAGAGAGACTGTCGCAAGGGTGCGGGATTATTTGATATGAGACCATTGGGTTACGAGGGGAAGTGTCTGAAATCTGACTTGGACCCGCTCTTCTTTTTCATTGTTGATAAGACCAAACCAACTGATGGTGCATTTTTTATGGGTACGGGCATTGGGCCCGGCTATCCTGCTATTTTGCAAAGCGGCAGGCAGCAGGGCAGTCGCTATATATTTTGTTTGCTGCCGTTTCTTGATTATTGCCTGAATGAAACTCATGCTAAGCGCTGGCAAGAAATGACTGAACTGGTTATTGCCAACTATGGCAAAGACATTGCTGAGAGAAAGCCAGCCATGATCATGGTTCAGAAAAGAGTGGTGCTCGATTTACTCGTTCAGCAGAATTTTTTCGTTCGCTTTATGGGCGATTACGAGATATCTGGCGAGACAGATATGCATGAAATATGGGTAAGAATGAAGAAGTGACGAGGTGCTATCAAATGTTTAAGCGACCATTTTGTCTTCTCTCATCTTCACTACTTCTGTCCGGATGCGCCTTTGTTCAAGATCTTAGCGCTAGTGCTGATGAACCAAAGATTCTCCATAATCAGGCTGAAATTGAGAAGAAAAAGCAGTTAGTGGCCCAAGCCGAACTAAAATATAATTCGATGTCGTTTAACACTTGTAGAAGGCTTGCTGACTTGGCTAAAGAGGAGCAAACCCAAGGAAAGTTTGCCGATGCTCAGGAGCACTATACTGAGGTTCTTCGGCGAATGAGTTTTCGTCCCAATCGTTCTAAAGAGACTGCCGACCTTTATCGCTCTTGTGTCGAGCAACAGGGCAAATGCATTGAGATGCGAAAGAAGGCAGACGCGTCTTGATTGGATACTTGCCTTTTCTGGGCATTTCGCTACAGAATGTTCATAGTTCATGAATCATGAACACATGGAGATTTTAATGCAGTTAAAGCCTCAAAACATACTAGTTTTGCTGAAAATTGTTGCGCTTGGCGGGGCTGATTGGTCTCCCTCGGGCTGGTGCATGATCTATTTATGAGTGTTGGAGAAGTTCACAACGCCTTAGATCGCGCAGCGCGGGCTCATTTGTTCGACACTGCCCAGAAGAGACCAAGAGTGCAGGCGCTTGAGGAATTTCTAGTTCATGGTGTGCAATATGCTTTTCCTTCTGAACGGGGGACGTTGACCAGAGGCACTTTGACAGCATACGCGAGCGCTGTACGAGCTTTTGGCGCTGGTCGATGCCATGCGTGACGGTCGTGCTCGTGAGCGCAAGCTGGCTGCAGAGCAGTTGCATCAGCGCTTGAGGGCGAAAAATGCAAAGACGTAGTTCTCAGTTGGAAAGTATAGAGTCCGTTCAGTGTTTGCAGAGACTGGCCGCTTCCTCCTCAACAATCTGATCACAAGCCATTATTAGCTCATCGATGTAGTCTTGAGAGCTTAGACCGTGGGCCGTGGCCAATCGGTCGATCATTGGTGATGTAAGCTCTTGTTCGCCTCGTTCGATACGATATAGGTGCCGCTCAGCTGGACCGCCGCTTTCTCTAAGAGCTGCCTGGGTCAAGTGATGCGTCGACATCACTGCCTTTATTGCCTGGCCTAGGTAGTCTTTATAGTCTGACAATGCGTCAGAGTTCTTTGCTTTTCTGAATTGTTCATCTACTTTGTAGCGGACAACATCTAGGTCGATGGTTGTATTTGTACCAGGCCAAAATATTTGATTTCCATTTGCCCCTATTTGAAATTGCTTGCGTTGTCCTTTTGGCAATTCAGCCAGTCCTGCAAAATCGGCAAACTTAATTCGATAGCGCTTCAGATCGCAGGCTTGCACGATAAGATCATCTTGCTCAACATAAGCGTTAGCAATTTTGATGTCTGCTTGCCTTTCATGCCATGCTTTCAATATTCTATTGATTTGTTCGACTGCTGTTACTCGGAAGATTTTTTGCAATAGTTCTGGTGCGTTGAGCTCTTGCACCTTATCGAAGAACCTATCAGTATCTGAGTCTATACGCACAAAGACAATTCTAAGGTTTTGCATATTGCGTGATTGATTAATTGCTCTGTCAGCAATCTGATTTAAGGTACTGGACTTTAGAACAAGGAAGCTATCGCGCTCTTTCTCCTTCGCTTGTACTTCAATGCGAAAAAGGTAGTGATCAGGATTGATAACTTCCTTCTGCACTGTATTGTCTGGATCTATTACTATTAACTTTTTCTGGGCTGTTGTCATTGTTCTATTCTTGTCGACTGGGATGTAATGCTTTCCATTGCTTGTTTAGCTCTTTGCGATTTTGCGTGATCAAGTCGAATAGTGTTTTTAATTCGCTACTTTTGAGCGGGCATTCCGCTAGGTTAGCTGGGTACTTGCAATCCCACATGATTTTTTGTTTGACAATACTTAGATTGAACTTAACCCTTATGTTCCAGTCGTCTTTAATCACATGGAAGTGCGGTGGCGAATGGTCTTCCGGGTACATTTCTAAGGTAAACCCGGGATATTGAAATGCTTCAAGCTTGGCCATTGGCACTCCCCGGCTACGCCGTATGGTGATTATAGCAGTTTCGGACATTTGTGCAATAAGTGGTTTCGAAATGTCCGATTTGGGTCGGTGTTTTGCGTCTCAATGCTGGTTGTCTTTAATACGCTTTTCTGTTTGATTTAGTTCAATCGAAACAGTCAGTTGCTTGGTTCCTTCAAAACTGCTTGCGATAAGAGTGTTGGTGTACACTGGGTGGATGATTACTTGCTGGCGGTCAATTGGCGTATGGGGATTTCTCAGATTAATTGAGTCTGCGGGTTTGAGCCTGGTGGTCGTATTGGTTTGCTCATGCGGGCGCTCAATTGCCGAGGAAGCGACCGATTCTCCTGACAGTGTTCAGGTGGGCGCTAGCTCCGAGAATAAAAGTGTAGATTATTCTACGCGCGACCAGGAGTTGCTTACTGAGCTTTGGCAGGCTTATACAAAGAGGTCGCCTGACCTCTTGCTCGTTGTAGAGAAGCTTAAGAAGAGTGGTTGGGATGATAGTACGATTGTTGGGCTTCTAGCTAATCCATTGCCAGCGGCTGGAGACAAGCGGCAACGCTCGGGGTATGGTCCGCCAAATATGGCGCTTACCGATCCGAACTTTGAACCGACCTATCCGGTGCTACATGAAAACGGGCCAAGCTATCTTAGGGTTGGCCGCTCCAAAACCTTAACTTACAATGGCGCAAACATTTTTGCACCAGGCAAATCAATTTCGCAGGCTGAACGAATTGCTGCAATGAACACGCAGGCTGAGCTTATTTTTCTATATCATTTGGTTCGCGGTGAGGCTGAATTTTTCGTTAGCTATTTGAAGAATTGCCGGGAAATACAAGCGCTTCAGCTGGTTCGGGCCGTCAAAAATAGGGCGAGTAATGCGAGAGGAAAGTTGACGACTGAGCAATTTGAGCGCTTGAAGATTCTCCAGTCAAAACGCGAGTCATCTCGCGCGATGCTAGTTTATAGAGTTGGTGAAGAAGCTGCTTTGAGGTTGGACAAAGAGATGCAGATTGGATCATCACCTTCTTCTTCTTCTTCTTCTTCTTCTGATTCTGATTCTTCTAGGCCGAAGGAGAAAATCTGATTCATTGCATTACACAAACTCTTGCGATCTCTTTCGCTCCGTGGTAATCTCGTCTTATGAACAAGCAATTGACACTATCAATAAGCACTTATCGGCGCCGCTCATATCGAGGCTAGGTTCTGGTCGTCGTGCGTGTGTTGTTCAAATAGATTTGTTTTCCGAATATCCCCTTGCGACGATTGTCTGGCTTGTATAGGCTAGCCATTATTGTGTGCCGTTAGGCAAATATATGTGGCGCTAAATATGGTGCTGCTGTGGAGCAGCGCGAATTGGCGTTTCTCATTGCACGAACTTGTGTTCGTGATTACTGACGCGCTCGTGTACATGCATATTTACATGAGCGAGCATCCATCGGCGGATGGCAGAGTGGTCGATTGCGCCTGCCTGTAGAGCAGGACTGTAACAAGCACGTAGGTTCAAATCCTACTCCGCCGATTTTTTATTATCTCATAGTGCTAAACTAGCGCTTCACCTGCAATCTTGCATTTGGGAGAAGCATATCGTGGCCTTGAGTCTTAAGGAATTGATTCAGAATATTCTGATGGAGCATCATGTTCTTTTGCGAAGAGAACTACCGCGCCTTGAGTTGCTCCTGGGCGAAATTGCCGCTGAGTATGGTGCCGAGAATCAAAAGTTGTGTGAAGCATTTGAGACTTTCAAAAAAGTAAAGTGCAAAATTGAGATTCACCTAGGTGACGAAGAGCAGTTTCTCTTTCCCGCTTGTCTTAAGCTTGAAAGTAGTGAAGCGGCCGACCCGGCGATTGTCGAAGTGACAGCGGGGCCTAACTTGCTTGTTCGCTTAGTCGAGATGGAAAGCGAGCATGAGAATTCTGGTAAGGCTTTTGAGACGATACTGGCTGTGGTGAATGCAGTTGCGGTCACCGAGGATAGTGCTGACGGAATTTGCCATCAGTTTGCTGACGGCCTTGCTGCCGTCATTGCTGATTTAAAAGTGCACGTGCAAAAGGAAAATGAGCAAGTGCATCCGCGCGCAAGGCAGTTACTGTCTGCGGTTTAAGTCGTCTAAGTTAATTCGTGTCTCTGAGTTTTTAGTTTTTCCTTTCTCGTTCTGAGTGTGTTTGTGAAATTTCGGAACAGGTAGGAATCGAACCTACTAGGCTATTGGCCCGACTCTCTAGCAAAGAGTTTGCCCCCATGGGTCACTGTTCCAAAAGTGAGGAGACGGTATGGACTCGCACCTACAACCCTGTCGGGCACTTGTTTTCAAGACAAGCTCCTCATCTAGCCGGATCGTCTCCAAAATATAGTTGAAAAATACAGTTCAAAAGAGAATGGCACCAGTGACGGAAATCGAATCCGCATTACTCCCGTGACAGGGGAGCGTCCTAAGCCGTTAGACGACACCGGTATAAAGTGTACTGATGGATTTGCACCATCGCATGACTGGTTTGCAATCAGTTGCCTTGCTGTCTTGGCTAAGTACACAGAGCTGGCTAAAAACGCATTGAAAAAATGGTGGCCGAGGATTGAATCGAACAACCGCTACAACTCTTATCGGGAGCTTGTTTTACCACTAAACTACACGGCCATTTAAAACGGCTATATAATTCGTGGACTAATTTTTGTTGAGGTTTCATTTCCAAATACTCCTAAGACATTCATTTCGTAGACATTGGCGCATGTATTTGCGCAGGCGTCTGATGACGACCGGCAAGGCTGGCAGCCACTCATCTGTCTATCTGAATGTTGGAGAACCGCTTTCATTGGAAATAAATTCCTGTAACTTTCAACTTTTTTCAGCATAACACAGCTCCGTAAATACGCAAAATAATTTGTGAAGGTAGTTTTGCAAAACGAATTGCATCTTCTAAAAATGGTTCCACTAGCTGGATTTGCACCAACATCGCTCCAGTTATGAGCTGAATGTCTTACTGTTAGACGATAGTGGAGAATGGCTGCGCTACCTGGGTTCGAACCAGGGACAATCCACTTAACTGGCGTGCTCACCAACTGAGCTATAGCGCACCACACGCACGGCAAGAATCGAACTTGCTTTAAACGCTTTAGAAGAACGTTGCCCATCCAGTAGACCACGTGCGCGTATATTGCTGCGAGAACCGCAGCAATAGCCTCTGCTGGTGCAGCAGAGAAATGGAGCCCAAGGCGTGGTAATGCTCCCGCTACCTGTCGCTTACAAGGCGACCGCTCTGCTTTTGAGCTACATGGGCAAATATGAAATTGAGAAATGGTGGAGTCTAAGGGCTTTGCACCCTTCACTTTCGGGTGCAAACCGAGAGTTTTTCTGACTAAACTAAGACCCCAGGCATTAGGCGCTGGTGGACGTCGCTCGGGCAGTGCTGGTTGTAAAAATAACATGGTGACTTGATCTCATAATAGGTGTGACAAAACGAACGATAGAGCAATTGCCTCTATCACTATTCCGTTTCATAATCCCTATCATGGTCTTCACTTTATTCACCTGAAAATGGAGCGGAATAAGAGAATCGAACTCTTTTAGCTAGCTTGGAAGGCTAGAGCACAACCAATGTGCCAATCCCGCGAACAGAAAGTTGTGCAACGAATTGCACGACCCTTTTTTCAATATACCACGAGCAAAAGAAAATGCAACAGCGATTTTCAATTTGTGCTTTTCTGTAATAATAGAGGCGGCATCCCTAATTTTGTTCATATTCGCGTTCTGTTTGTATTTCTCGAGTGAGTGCATGAGCGACGACCAAAAAGAAAAGGATAGCCTTAAGTCTGCTGAACGTGCGGGTGAGTCGCAAGGTGTTGGCGACGGCAAAGTGTCGCGTGAAGTTGGCTCAATTGGTTCCACCATTATGGATGCCATCGCCAAGAAAAGAACTAATGCTAGTTCGGGTTCACTTGATGAATCGCAAGATCATAGTTTAGAGATTGATTTCGGTGGCCATGTCGAGTCACGTCTAAACCATATGCCTAAGCCGATTGCCCCTTCCGAGCTGGCTCGAAAGGGCAGTGACAATTTGTTGGCCCCTGTTCAAGATCTGCTGGCACCTCAAGATTTGACTATTGCCCGCGACGAGTTGAAGCGCTTGGCCGATGCTGCAATTTTGAAACCGAATGAGCTGAGGCAGTTTTCTGCTGATTTGGATAATTTTGAGAAAAACTTCTCTGCGCGCAGCCATATGGGCGCGATGCAAAAGCAGCGTGAGATGGCCAATACTTACGCGCAACTAAGTCGCCTTTTGTTGGCTGATTCTGATGTGTTGGCTCGCTACCCGGAGTGTAAACAACAACCAGGTGATACTCTGTGGCGTGTTCAGGTTGCCGAGCAATTGATGCATCAAGTGGCTGAGCCATTTACTATTAGTCAGGGTAATTTGGCAATTTGTGCTACTGCTTCTTTGCAGGTGCGTGAGCACTATCGTGAACCAGCAGCGGTGGCTCGTTTAGTTACCGATGTTATTTTGACAGGCAAATATGAGGCCACATATGGTGGCATCAAGGTTGATTTGACTGCCTGTCCGAATAATCTGATACCTGATCTTTTCGCTAAGCGATTCAATGTCGAGAATGATATTAAAAATGTGCCAATTTATGAGTTCGAAAAGTTCTACCATGGTTCGCGAGGTTTTGCATCTCAGCTGTTTGATGTTACTGCGACAAATGTGGTCCTTGGTCCGCGTGGATTTCGCTATGAGCAGCCAACCTTAAAGGATTATGAGAGTTTAAAGAATGCAGCTAATGGCAAAGTAGTTGAGGTTCGGACTGGAAATTCTTTGCCTTGGGGGAGCGGTGAGGGACGTCAGGTTGTTGATACCGACCTCTCGACCCTCGCCCAGAGAATGACCGGTAAGGATGAGCGCCATTTTGTTATCTCGGCGGCCCACTTAACTGCAACTGAAGCGGTTAGTATTAACGTTCGTAGAGCCTACGAGTTCAACAATAGAGATGGCGGTGTTGTTGCTCTCTTCTCGGCATCTGAACTTGCGGCCGCTCTTAGAGCGACAAAGGAACTTGGCCAGTGGCCACCTATTGTGAGGTTGGATTGTTCTATGCCACCTACTAGCATGAAGAATGGAGGAGCTCACTTCTTGGTCCTAAGTGAGCTATCTGAGGATGGGAGATTATTAGCTGTCGACAATACTTGGGAAGAATCTAGAGATCACAACGGTGTACCTAAGATTCCTATCAGTACAATTTCAGAGAGTGTTTTCTCTCCTAAGATTAGAGTAGAGTCGGAGGCTGCTGGTCTTATGCCCTTGGTCAATTTTTGGAGTCAGAATCCTAATTATTTACAAAGGCAGTTGCCTAAGTGGCTCGCTTTTCCAGAAAGGCTTAAGGAGGGTAGTCGTACATTGAGCCCTACTGAATTTGAGCACCTGAACCCAGATCCCGAATTGAGAGACTGGATTAAGCGACATCCAGCCGATAAGGAGCTAAAGTTGTGGAAGACAGTTCTGCAGGAGTGGCTTGCTAGATACCCAGTGAAACTGCACTGATTCTCAACGGGAGGGATGAATGTACTTTGAGCCGCCGCGAATTATAGATTGGCCCAGTGAAACAGCTGAGTTTCGGCGTGACACGAGAGGGTCGTCGCATTTGCTTGCTAAGAGGCTAGCTTATCCGCCGTCGGTTCCGAGGCACTTTCCCCGTGATCCAGCACCTGTCGTAGTAAAGTCAATGCCGGCTATTGTTGATGATATGCCGATGGTTTTCATGAAATTGCCTCCGGGCACGTGGATGTATCAGCGGTTGGAGTATTCATCACCCAACGGGTACAACATTCCCTTGACATTAAAGACTAATAGCAAGGTTGAACTTCGTTTTTCTAGCTCGGGTATGCGTTATGCAGACGAAACTGTCTTTAAGTCTGTAATAAGGAGCGCTCCCCACATTGTTTCTGCAGAAGAGCGTTCAGCTATCGGAATTCAGACCTTTTTCACTACTGCTCAAACTGAGACTATCAACGGCAAACGTGTGATTGCTCTGACTGGGCGATATGAGAGTGATAATTTGAATGTCTACAAAATTCTCTTTAATCATAATCCTGATGACTCAGATGTTTGGGTTGACGCCGAAATAGTCTACTCTGCCCCACCAGCTGAGTATAAGAAGCACATTGGTGAAGTGAAGAAGGCATTGCAGACAATTCGCTGGGCAAAGAAGATTACCTATGAGCCTTAGCGTGGTTCGGTACCAAGTTCCTGTTGTATACTCTGGGAATGAGTGACGATGGTGACAAAGCGCCAGAGCCGAAACTTCAGACAGAGGGTGCTGGAGCTGGTGGTGGTCGTAAAGTTAAGACTGCTCTTGGTCTATATGACTTTGGCGATGGTGGCGGACCTATACCACTTGAACCGCTTGAGCCTGCGGGGCCGATGCGGACGGATCCAGTTAAGTATAGTCATCTCAAAGACAAGGCTATCGATGCTTTGGTTGAATCACCTATAAAAGACTGGCAGAGTATTTTTGATTGCTTAGTTGGGCGATTTCCTGAATTCGATTATGCGGAGGAAGGTTTAGCCGATGTCCTTGCTCTCATGGTCGTGACAGCATATAGATTTGCTGAGAAAGCATTGCATTTTCCGCAGCTACAGAGTGCCTGTCCTTATTTTTCGGACGAGCAGCTCGTGCGCATTGTGGCTCTCACTTCGCGCGCTCCGCGCATACAAAACTGAAGTATAGAGAAGTCTTGAGAATGGTGACTGTGTTGAGTGTTTAATTTCTTCTCTTAGGCCTACTCTCAGCCTGTGCCGTAAGCGGATTGTCTGGCCAAGAATGTTTTGGATATCGGGCTTTCAGATCTTTCTTAACTTCACTGTAAGTGTTCTTCCAGAAGCTAGCTAGATCTGGTGTAATCTGCTGCACTCTATAATTTGGCGCCAGTAGATGCATCAAGACTGGTTGCCTCGACCTTGCCACTTTTGGTGTTTCGGTCATGCCGAAAAGTTCTTGTATGCGCACCGCCAATACTGGTGCCTTGCCGTCTTCGTAGTGGAGTTTGATTTGATTGCCACTTGGTACTGGTATTTGCGCCGGTGCTTCCTGTTCAATTGCTGTGAGTTGTTCGTGGCTTAATTGTGATTGCAAAATGGACGCGAATGAGTGTGATTTTAGTTCCGCAAGACTGGCAGAACCCATGCACCATAGTGGCAAGAGGTCACGCCAAGGTTCGTTTGAAAACTGAGGTAATTCAAGTTCTGGCATGTTCTCGCGCAGGCAGTTTAGGCGAGCTAGATATTGTTTTGCATGGTCATCCACAAGGGCCGCAACGTCAACATTTGCTGCACTTAGTGCCTTGGCTAATATTTCTCCTGGGTCAATATCTTGTGGAAGCGCTGCCACTTTTTCTTCAATAACCAAATCACAAAATCTAGTGCATTTTGATGCCACCACTTTCTCTCGAATGGTGTCATAAGATACGTCTATGCTAGTTGTAAGATGTGATTTGGGCAGCCAGCCTTTGTCGATGGCTGAGGCTTGTCTAACGGTTGCATCAGATTGACCAGTCTCTATTAGTTCAACCGCCACAAAGAATTCTGCATCGGTTACTGCTGAGTCGTTGGAAAGTTTGACTCCGCGACCACCGACCATAATTGCCGTTTTGCCGCCGGGTTCTCTTCGCTTGCAAATACGGTCGCTAAATGCCACCATAATTGCGCGCATAACTGATTGTTCTGCTTGCTGGGCTGACTTTTGCACGGCTGGGGCTTTGCTGGGCGAGACCTGATCAACAAGCCGAATCAGTTGCTCGGCTGCTCGCAGAATCTGCTTAGCTGGATTGACCATTAACTCACCAGCAAACGAATGTTTGTGCCCTTGCTCTGCAAATTCTTTGAGTGCCCAGACTCTATCTAAGACATCAGACTCAGACTTGTGTTTGGCGCCATTGTTTTCGCTAGAGCGCTTAAGTGGATCGCGTTCTGAGAGCATTGCCGCGCACAGCGCAGTATCTTTCAGTTGACCTAAGTTGGCTCCTTCCACGAGCAAGCGCGCTAGTCTTGGTTGCAATGGCAGTTGAGCCATTTTTCGCCCAAGCTCTGTCAGGCTATCTTTTTCTAGGGCATCAAGTCGGTCAAGTAATTCTAGTGCGCGACTGAGGCTGGCCGGTGGTGGTGCCTCAAACCAAGTGAAAGATTGCAGATCTTTTTCTCCCCAGGCAAGTAGCTGGAGGGCGCATTCAGACAAATCAACCCGCTCTATTTCTGGCGAGTTGAAAGCTGACATCGATTTGTGCTCGCGCTCAGTCCAAAGCCTAAGGCAGTCACCGCTGGCGGTGCGACCCGCGCGACCGGCTCGTTGGTCTGCCGATGCTTGAGAAATGCGTTCGAGGACGAGACGATTAAGTCCGAGCCTTGTATCGAGCCTGTTGACTCTTGCCATGCCGCTGTCGACAACGGCAGTAATTCCGTCAATGGTCAGTGATGTTTCGGCAATATTGGTAGCAAGCACCACTTTGCGCTGAGCCGATTGATTTAGCACGCGCTGCTGTTCTTCTAATGGTAAGTCGCCATATAAGGGAAGTAGCAAAAGATTCTCGCGCTCGGCAATTGGCTCAAGCAACTCTTGGGTTTTACGAATCTCCCCCACTCCAGGTAGGAATGCAAGAATATGGCCGTCGCTAGCGGCTAGCATTTTCTTGACGCCATCGCTCACTGTCTGCTCAAGGTTTACTGCGGAGGGCTGAAATGAAAGATACTCGATATTAACTGGATAGGTGCGCCCTGGGCTTTGCACCACAGGACAGTTTGATAGATAGTGGCTGACCGGTTCGGCGTCAAGGGTGGCAGACATCACTATGATTTTCAAATCTGGGCGCAGTTCGTTGCGCACTTGCCTCACTAGTGCTAGAGCCAGATCGCTGTCAAGATTGCGCTCGTGAAATTCATCGAAAATTACTACAGCTGTATTTTCAAGCATTGGATCTTTTTGCAAGCGTCTGAGAAAAACACCTTCGGTGCAAACAACTATGCGCGTGCGCGCTGATACTTTGCTCTCATGGCGAACCTGGTAGCCAATTTCCTCACCGAGTTTTGTGCCGCGCTCATCTGATATACGAGTGGCTGCGGCTCTGGCTGCGACCCTGCGCGGTTGGAGCACTACTATTTGGCCTTGGGTTCTCTGACTGGTCCCATTAGTAAGCTCGGCTAACCCAGCATCAAGCACCGCTGGCGGAACTCTAGTGGTCTTTCCTGCGCCAGGTGCTGCAATCAGGACTAGAGCACCCGTATCTGTGCTTGTCAGGCCGGAAATCACCTCTGGCAAAACATCATCGATTGGTAGGTGCTTGATTGTGGTTTCCTCTGGGTTTGGAGCATGGCCGAATTGTCGCCTGGTCATTGCCGGGTCATTACAAGCTCCATGCAAGATCCTAGCAGGTCTATCGTTGCCTGTATGAGCAAATTTGGGGTAGCATGTGACAATGTCGGGGGGAGTGCGTCGAAGGCTGAGGTTGCATGAAAATTACGGTTCTGCGAATCTTGATTCTATCTTCTTTGATTTGGATTGCACAGCCTGCGGTGGCGTCTGACTCTAAGAAAGTTAAACCCTCGCCAAGTCTTCCAGCTATGACTGCTAAGAGGTCTGATTACCTTCCCTTATTGAAAAGGCTGAAGGATGAAGTGCGCCAAGGCAATGATGCGGCTGCTAAATCTATTATCAAGCAGCTGGGTGCAGTAAGAGGTGCAGCCAATGCTGAGGAGAAAAGTGAGCTTTCACAAGCGGCTGACTTTTTGATTGGAAAGGAAAAGTGGGATCTGGCAAAGCTCTATTTAGAGCAGCTGCCTATGGCGGAACCTGGTTGGGGATATGTGTTAGTCAAGCACATGTGTTCGGAGTGTAAGAAAGATGCCATCGCCCTTGATGCTATCGACAATTGGATAACGACGCGATATCCATTCAATGAAGAGTATTGGTGGCGACTTCGTATGACTTTTGCCGAAGAGGCTGGACGAAGAAAGCAAATCTTGGCAGATTTTGCTAAGCAAGTTAAAGACAAGCCCGATGATGTTCGTAGATTGAAGTGGTTTATTTTGGCCACCGATGATTCGGCCGAGAAATCAGATATTCACTGGATCTGCGAAGCTGTGTTGCCTAAGCTTGCTTAT
The DNA here is from genome assembly GCA_018062085.1 of bacterium. GTDB lineage: Bacteria > Cyanobacteriota > Vampirovibrionia > Obscuribacterales > Obscuribacteraceae. The sequence continues at coordinate 205,595 of JAGOSY010000007.1, forward strand.
CGCAACTACCAAGTGGCTGAATGGTTGCATACAAGGCATCCAGCTGAAGCGATTTTCTATTTGAAGCGTGCTCAAACTATTCCATTTACTCCGCAAGACGAGAAGGAAATCAAAAACGGTCTGCTGCGATATTCGGCTCTGCCAGCTAACTTAAGCGCTGTTCCTCAGGTTAAGCATTTTAGTGTGTGGGTGCGCTCAATGCTTGCTGAGTGCTATCAGAAAGTAGGGCAAAGCAAAGAGGCTCAGTCTATTCTTTTGCAATTGTCGAAAGTATCTGGTGGTCAAGTTCCGACATACGCTCTGTCGCAACTGGCCGGGCAAATTCAAGCTGCTACTCCGACGCGGCCTCTTGAGCAGCAAATAAAAGCGGCAGAAGTTAAGAACGAAGATTCAATTGACTACTGGCAAGGTCGGGCTGATTATTATAGAGGGCGTAAAGAGACTGAACAAGAGCGTTTAGCTTGGCTGCGAGCGTTGAAGTTAGCAAAGTCAAAGCTAGCAAACTCAAGGCAAGACCAGAGTGCTCAATTTTACTTGCCGATGATCGTGTCTTCTTACGCTCAGTTTTTGCGACGCCATGAAAGTGACCAGGCTGCTATTAAGTTCATTTGGAGCGAGTTTGATGAGGCGTCGAATTTGACTTCGACTTCGAGTATAGAATATCGCACCAAGTTGGTGCGCGATCTTGAGCAGACTTATGAAACTGATCAGACTGGTTATCTATCTCCAGTTGATGAACGGCTATGGCAGCTGTTGAAGCAGTTGAAGATCTGGAGCTACACAGAAGAGCGTATATTGTGGCGTATGGCGCGCAATGCAAAGCCTGAGCAACGGCAGCAATTGTGGAAGCGAGCAGAAGGTCTAGCTCTAGGCAATGCCAGTAGAGAATTGACGCTAGGCTGGATCATGAACCACTGCCAGGAAGCGAAGCGATCAATTCCATTGCTTCAGGCGGCATGTAATTGCGACGATAAAGACTTGAAACAGCGCTCGCAGTTTACTCTTTTCGAAAGTTATCTGGATGTCTTTGACTGGCGGTGCGCCGAGGAAATTTGGCCTGCTGCATCGGTGCGATTAACAAGCGAGGAAAAACCTGATTGGCTGTCGCGAATTGCCATTGCTGCGGCCCGTTCTGGAGACAAAGATAATTCTTTGCGTCTTTGGCGGTTGAAAGACGCTATTGATCTAAGCGCGATTGGCAATCTTGATGAGATGGTCAAGTATGGAATGAAAGATAAGCTTGTAAATTACTATCGAGAATTGAAGAAGTCGAAGCCGAAGTCTACAGTTCCTGATGAAGCGCTTCGAAAGCTGGGTGGTTGAGAGAGCTGTTCAGAAATTGGAACTCGGATTTGCTGAAGGAGTGCTTATGCCCACCTGGTTTACGTCAGACCATCATTTTGGGCACACGAATATCATCAAGTACTGTAATCGACCGTTCAATTCGGTCTCGCACATGAACGCTGTTATGGAGTCGTCTTGGAATAGGGTTGTCGCCCCGAATGATATCGTCTACTATCTGGGCGATTTTGCCATGCATCCGCAGCTAGTGACTGAGACTTTGCCTAGGCTAAAGGGCACAAAAATTCTGATAGCGGGAAATCACGACCGGTGTCACCCGAAAATCGGCAATTCAGAGAGATGGCTTCCTGTATACAGGGAAGCTGGTTTCAGCTCTGTGCATACTGAATTGGAGATTGAGATTGCTGGTCAGACTGTTCTCTTGCACCACTTTCCTTATCGGGCAGAAACGGAACCTCAGCAGAAGTATTATAGTCAGCGTCCGGTAGATCAAGGTGGCTGGTTGATACACGGCCATGTTCATGACCGGTGGCAGTTCTCCGGTAGACAAATAAATGTCAGTGTAGAGAACTGGGATTTTGAACCAGTGAGCTTGGCCGTGCTTGCTTCATACATAGAGACAGGGCCTCGGGCTATTGAGGATGCACGTGCTTACGATTGATGGAGAAGTTCATTCCTCTCGATCGCGTATCCACAGCCATCGTTTCCCTTTTTCTGTCAGTCGATAGCGCTGAAGTTGGCTTCTTGGTTGTTTCGGAATGGTCATTTCTATATATCCATTTCTTAATGCTGGAAGCAAGTAAGATTTTCTGAAATGCTCTGCGTGCTTTAGTCCGAGAGCTAACTGTAGTTTTCGTCTACTCATTTCGCCATTGGCGATTTTCAGTATGGCGGTGACTTCCGCGGTGACTTCCGCGGTAACTTCCCCGGTAGCCTGCGGATGGCAGGGAAGCCGCACGACTAAAGAATTACGTTCGTCGTCGCTTTCGAAGACTGGCGCTGGTGAGCCATTGGCCATCATCACTTTGATGATTTTGGGGACCCCCGTGGCTCTACCTTCAGTCAAGTCTAGCTCCTTCAAAAATTCGCCGATGCGTCTATTGCGATAGCGGCGACTGATTGCACGACCCGCCTGTAAGTCCTCTAGTTTGATAGATCGATCTGGGCCAGGATAGCTAATTACGATCAATTCATCCTGCTCAATTCTTACTTCAATTGGTTCGCGCTGCTCGTAAGAGCGATGATATACGGCATTTACCAGAGCCTCTTCAAGCGCTGCGAAAGGGAAATTCCAAAAGCGCTGCGCTTCGGCCTGATGGGCATGTTTGACAACAGTCTCATGCAAGTAGTTGCGCTGAATGTAGTCTAATGCTTCTTTTGTCATGCGGGAGATAGGACCTTTGAATGTCTTTTCGGTAAAGACATCGCCGCCCGAACCCTGCGGGAACCACAGCACATCTATTTGTGTGCCGGGAAAGAAACGATCTGGTGTTTCATTGAAAAATAAAAGCCCGACATTCTTTGGCATTGGTGATTCAGTTGAGCCACCAACTATATTCATCTGTCGCCCCAACGCTTCGAGTGTCAATGAGTTGGCGTCTTCTGCTAAGGCGCTACCTGTCTCATGCAAGTGTTTGTGCATCAAGGCTCGTGACAAATCACCGACGGATGCCCTTTGCGCGAATCGGTCATCGAACGGCACCTTTGCGGTCAAACTTAGTAGCTCTTGTTCTATTTCGCCTTTGGCTTCAACTGTGCTGCTGTATCGTCGAACATAATAGTGCCACGTTTTGTGCCGTGCTGTCACCGCAGCCGGTGCCTTGTAAGGGCGGTTCTGTCCGCCAGGTGCCCAAAGCACCATTAGATTGCGACTTTCTACGCTAACTATGCTTAAGGCTGGAAAATATGAGGTTTGGATTAAGTGGCAGTGGGTTAAAAGTTCTTGCTGAATCTTATCAAGCTGATTCTTCGGTAAACCTATCGGTGGGAATCGTGGTTGTCCATTAGTATCACTGTCTTGCCCAATAATCAGATAGCCGCCGCCTAGGTTTTCAAAATCGTTGGCAAAGGCGCACAGTGTTCTTATTACAGGGTCAGGATTCCATCCCGCCTTGTATTCAATTCGCTCGCCTTCCACCGTGCGTTGGTGGAGCAAATCTAGGAGGTTAATAGGTAGTTTGTCAGTCATAGCAAAGTTCACTCGCATTTTGTAGTGCGTTCGTCTTTCTCTAATACGCTCGGCGTTCGAAAATAGTTCATTTGAATCAGTCACAGTTTGGACCCGCTTTCGTCACCAATCAGTTTGACTTTGAGATTAAGTTGGCTGCATGAGACCCATGCGTTTCCTTTTTTTTTGAGGTTTTTAGTATGCAAACTGAGATTCAGGCGAGCTGCAGATTTGTGAGCACAAGCAATGTTGGTAGTCTCCCAACCACTGCGACCGGCGCTGCCGGTGAGACAGAGCTACCGACGATTGCAGTTGGTGTCTCAGCAATAGCTTATTGCCTAGGCGTCGGAGAGCTGGAAGATGCAACAAGTACAATAGGTACAGCAAGTACAACAAATACTACAAGTGCAACAAGTCCAGCAGATACCGTGTCGCGGTATGTCGATGGACGGATAGATTCTTTTGAAGTAGCCACCATTCGCAGGCACGATCAGGTCCTTGTTGAATTGCCAAATATGGTCAGAGAGGCATCTGCTCGGGGCGAGAATACAGTAGTTATTGATTGCCGAGCCTACTATCGTAATTTTGCATATCCGCAATTAAATTATCCTTCTCCTGCTGTGGTTTTGCGAGTGGCTGAGGCAATTGAAGCCCAAGGTTTCACTGCCGTTCTTGAACCCGTCAACCTAGGGCGTGGTAAGCGCGAAGAGAATTCTCATTCTGCTTTATATCAATTGAAAGCTTGCTTCACGCCCTCGGGTTCAAAGTAGTCACAGTTTGGTCACGCCTCCGTCACCAATCGGTTTGACTTCGAGTTTAAGTTAGTTGCATGAGGCGCTGGCACATTCTTCTATTTGAGGTCTTTCTATGCATTCTGAAATTCAGCAGCAAGACAACGTTGAAATCGTAACTGAACAGCCCGACTCTACTGGCAGCAAGCTAACTGAGGAAGTTTATGGTCGCAGCCCGCTGGAGAAGCGCAGTGAGCGCTTAGACCACGCTGATTCGAGCGGTGATGTTTCCATTCTTGATAGACTACCAGATGCCGCTAAAGAAGCAGCAGCTAATGGTGAAAGTTCTGTTTTGATAGCTACCGGCAGTGGAGAGATGGTCGGAGCATTTCTTCCCAAATTTGAAAGCGAGCAGTTGGATGCACAAGTTAAGAGTGTTGAAGCGTTGGGGTTTAAGGCCCAAGTTCGTTGGCTTGAAAATGCTGCTGGAACTGGATTTGTATATGAATTGTCTGCCTCGTGGGACACAGAGCATCATCCAGAGCTTGCGCAGGTTACTGCTGCTGCCAAGCAAGAGAAAGCCGAAGAACTGGCTGCTAAGAAAGTGACATTAGACCGGTGTGACAATTTATTTGCTATCGATGCTGCCACCGCCCTCGATCAAAATAGATTGCCTGATGCCTCAAGATTGATCAAAGACTGCGGTGTGGAATCTACTGGCCTCTTTGTTAATTCCGGCAAGTTTCAACAGTTCCTTGAGTCTGTATCTGCCAACGAGGAAAAAGGAAAAGGTTTGGACGTAACTTTGAAATATGGTGTTGGACGTGGCACGGCATTCTATCTTGGTGGCGTTGAAATCAAATAAGTAGAAGATTTTATCCGTAATATTTTTCATCAGTAAGAATCTTTACGGCATTGCCCCGCTCTAAGGTAGTGTGTTGTTGCTGTAGCTGTTTGCGCGCACCAGCTTGTTCACTTTCGTTTGCCACTTGCAGCTTACGTTTTAGGCGTTCAATTGCCAGCTTGCGATTGCCACTTTGCGAGCGCTCATCTTGACTAACAGCAACCAGACCACTAGGAATGTGAGTGGCTCTTACCGCCGATTCTGTTTTATTGACGTGTTGTCCTCCTGGGCCTGATGCTCGGCAGGTGTCAATGCGCACATCTTGTTGGCGGAAGTTCACCTCTGCTGGCGGCTCAATAATTTGTACGCTGATAAACCAATTTTTGCGCCGATGATTTGGTCTGTAAGCACTGCCACCAATCCATTTGATTGTTCCTACCCAATCGTGTAGCCAATTGGGAATTTCGCCTTCTGGCATTGAGAACAGTAGCGATTGAAAAGTCTCACTTCTTTTCCCCTCTACAGCTTCGACTAGTTGCAGTTCTGTATTTTTCTGCCTGGCCTCGGCCGCAATCAGCTTTGCGACTTTTGCCACCACTAAGCAACACTCATCGGGGCCAAGACCGGCACTTATCTGTAACCATGTCATCGTCTGATAGCTCCCGTTTTATATGTAATCAGTGGGGCGAAGGTGGCAATCACAGTAATTAAACCGGCATCGACTAAGTCACCAACCACAATGTCTATATCCTTATAAGCTTGTGGTGCTTCTTCGTACAGCAGGGCGCGGTCTTCGCAGATGACGCGACCACCAAGCTCGGTGCGCTTTAGGCTCTCTTTTGTATAGCGCGGCTCTAATTTGCCTCGACATTCGGAACGCTTCCATTTGCGTCCGGCGCCGTGGGCCAGTGTGGCGAGATTTTCACTTTGTTCGCCGCGAGCCACAACAAGATAGCTGAGAGTGCCCCGTGAGCCGGGGATAATTACAGGGCCTTGATCTGATGGTGCTGCGCCCTTGCGGTGTAGCCAAGTTGTTGTAGAATGTGTTGCAGATGGAAGCACACAGTTGTGGCAGACATCGAGTATGGATTTTCCATGAGTATGGAGTGCATTCATAAACTTGGTGGCAATAATTTCTCTGTTTAGCTTAGCCCACTTAACAGCGTCGTTATGTTGGCTTAGGTAATATTCTCCTTCTTTTGAGTTGGCCTTGAGGGCGCCGTTGCCAAAATGCTTTTGGTGGCCTCTGAGAATGTGCTCTCCTAGGCCGCGTGAGCCACTGTGCACGAGGAGGTAGAGTGAGTCTTTACTGAGCTCCATTCCCTCGAACAAAGAAGGCTCGACTATTGACTGTAGCCTTTGTAGTTCAGCAAAATGATTGCCGCCGCCAATGGTGCCCAGTGAGTTGTCGAAGTTTGATGATGCGAGCCCAATTGAGGCGAGCATTTCTTCATAGTCGTCAGTTGCTTTATTGCTGCTATTGCTATTATTTGCAGCTCTACTCTTGTTTTCGCTTGATTCTAGTGCGCCGAGTTTCTTTGTCCAGCTGTCTAATTTGCATTGCGACTTATGCAGTTTAGTTTGCCAGAAGCCCATACCGCAGCCGATGTCGTTGCCGACAAGATGCGGATATATGAGCCCCTGGCAGGCAAAGACAGCACCGATTGGTGTGTCCTTGCCTGGGTGGAGATCGGGCATACCAACTGTCTGGCTCATGCCAGGCAGCATGGCTGTCTGATTGAGCTGTTCGATGGCATTGCCCTCAATCCAGTTTTCGGGCGAAGCAATTATTTTGATTGTCATATGTGGCCTGTTTCTTTCTAGCTTAAATTGCTAGATCGGTTATTCCCATTTATAGGTTGCCATTCAATCAAGAAAAGCAACTGCTTCTGTTCTGGCTTCAGTATTCATCAAGACACGGTGCCAGTCTTCGAGCACGATTGTGGCGTGATCAGGGTGTCTGATTGTGCCTCTGACAAATACACCAGCATTTCTTACCATCTGCCTCCAGTTGAGGAATCTTGCTGGTTTGTCTCTAGCGATTAGTGTCTTGTACTGAGATTCGGTCAGTCCTTGTGGATAGCGGCCGCATACCATCACCATCTCACCGCGTGTGCGATAGGCATATTGGGCGATGTGGGCTTTGCTACCATTGCCGCGCACAAGGGGCTCTTGTGAGCGTACAAGGTTTGCTGGCACCACTAGCGATGCTGGAATGAAGAACCATTCTCCTTGGCGCCTGAATGCTTTTGTCTTGCGACGATTGCGTTTTTCGTCACTCAAGCCTACTTCTTTGTGCAAGATTTCTTTGGGTTTGAGTGAAGCTTTAGCGGCAGCTACTGTAGATACACCCTCTACTGAAGCAACAAAGAGGTGACGTTCATCATGGCCGCAAAGGAAGTGCTCTTTGTTGACTGCAACACCGTCGCTATCTAGCTGTCTAGAGAGCAGCAGTAAATGCTTGTCTTGTGGGCGCACTTCGATTGTTGAAAGTTCCAGGTTTGTTAGCGCCTCTTTTCGAATTGAGACCTCGAAAATTTCTACTCCTTTTTTTGTGATTATATCGAGGCGTACTGGGGCTGTTTGGCGCATTCTTCTGTGGCGCACAAGCTCATCTACTGCTAGGTGGATTGAGACATCGGCGCCTATTTTCTCGAACGATTTATGCAAGTTGGCAAACATAGATTTCTCCAAATGCTTGCAGCAAAGTAGCTCGCTGCCAGCGAGTTAAAGGGATGCTTAGAGTGTATGCGTCGGTACATACATATGCGCAGGAGCGATACGCTGAGCCGTTTGGATACGACAAAACTACAGAAGCCGTGGCACTGTTAGGCTTAGTTAGCCTAATCAGTAGCTCTCGTGTGGCTCTAGTGTAGATCTAATGTAGATCAGGTCTAGATCAAGTGTAGATCAAGTATCCCAAGTACAAAGCAGGGGCTGTGAGCCCTTAAATCTATATCCTGCTATGCGACTTACTTCGGGAGTACATGACCGTTACCTCGAAAAAAAATGGGATGGTTCTAAATTATCAAAATTGAACCTTCAACCATTCTATCAATCAGGTTGATTGTGTCAAGGGGGTGAATTCTATGATGACAATTGGGCAGGATAGTTGCCTCTGTGCGAGGAGTCGACGATGAATATTTCCGCTTCGACTCGTAAACCTAGCTTATTGGCTCTATAATAGGCGGAACATTTTAGTGGGTGAACTTAATGCGTCAGCCTATTACGCGTCTATTAGCGATTCTGGGAACTCTCTATTTCTCTACTAATATTACTTTTGCTCAGCAATCGAAGCTGGGTGTCGAGGCTCATGTAGATAAGCCGATCCAGGACAAATGGGCACTGATTGTTGGTGTAAGTAATTTCAAGAGTAAAAGTATTCCTCCTTTGAGTTATGCCGTTAAGGATGCCACCGACTTTTATCACTTCTTAATCAAAGATGCGGGTTTCGCACCAGATCATGTGCGTATTTTGTTAGATGAGAAGGCCTCTCAAAGACGAGTGATGTCAGAGTTAGGAAGCAAGTTCTTGGCCCGAGTCGTAAAACGAGACGACCTTGTTGTTCTGTTCTTCTCTACTCACGGTAGCCCAGCGCAAATGGATTTACGCGGCGACAATTATCTCGTTGCCTACGACTCTGAGCCAGAAGATTTATTTGCTTCAGGTATTGAGATGCAGCGTGTCTTGGATGCAACTAGTAAGAGAGTATTAACTGATCGAGTAATGCTTGTTTTGGATGCCTGTCATAGTGGTGCCCTCCGGCCCGGAGGCAAGGGTTTGAAGCGGGCTGCGAATTTTGACGCTAGTGCGCTTGCTCAGGGGTCGGGGCAGCTGGTTATCTGTTCGAGTCAGACTGATGAACAGTCGTGGGAGTCGCGCCGCTACAAGAACGGTGTTTTCACCAAACACCTAATAGATAGTTTGCGCGGCAGCGGCAAGCCTAAAGAGCTTGGGGCAGCTTTCTCTGAACTGAAGGATAGGGTCACCAGTGAAGTATTAGCCGATAGGCAGGTCAACCAGACACCTGTTCTCAATAGTCAGTGGGAAGGACGCGCTTTAGTGGTGTCTGCTCCTCCGGTCAATCCACAGCAACTTCCCCCCTTTGTCAAAGAGGAACTTGAGCCTGATAGTTCTGGCTCGTTAAGTGTTGCAATGCAAACTAAGCTACCGGAGCAAACTGACGTGCCAGCGGTAGGTGATACCGTTGCCCCAGCGAAGCTGATTCTCGACTGTGACTATTTCAAAGAGCCAGGTAATCCGAAACAGTTGCTTCAGGCTTACAACGCGACTATTCGTCAGAATCCTCGCGATGCTCAAATGTTTTACAAAAGAGCTTGCGTTCATATTCAATTAAAGCAATGGATTGCTGCACATAATGATCTTGCTCAGGCTCAAGTAGTTGATCCTAATGCGGCTCGAGTTTACCTTGCCCTTGCATTTGTTTTTAGCAAGATGAATGATCCGTTCTCAGCCACCCGAAATATCGAGAAAGCGAAGTTTCTAAACCCTTCCCTACCTCCAAATCAGAGGTTGCCAGAGATTGTCGAATGTGGTGATTGATCGCTGTCTCGGGAGCTATTGCTCGGCAAGCTCTATTTGGCTGAGTCAATTTGCTTTGTTGGAGTTATTCCAGCCATAGCTAGTTTGCGTTTAATTTCTGGCATTGCTGCTCTTGCTGCTGCGATACCGGCATCGATACCACGTTTGCCATCAGATTTTTTGAAGGAAACTAGGTTGATACCAGTGGTATCAGGGTGAATTAGGATATCTGCCTTGGCGGCGCTTGGTGCATCAAAAGTTGCAAGTTGAATGCGCAGTGCTTGCCGGGCCATAGAACCGAGGGCGCGAAAGTCTTTTATTGGTCGGTCTTTCAAGTGCTCATCAATGTTGACTGCAATGACTATGTCTGCCCCCATCTCACGAGCGTGATTGACTGGAACGTTATTGATCACTCCGCCATCACAGTAAAGATGGTCGCCTATCTGCACTGGTTTTCTTAGCTCCGGCACGGCTGTGCTTGCTACCAGAGCCACACCGAGGTCGCCCTCTGTCAAACGACAACTCTTACCGCTTACGACGTCGGTGACAACGGCGGCGTAGGGAATGTTAAATTGCTCAATTCTTTTATCACCGACAGCTTTGTCAGCATACTTTCTGAATTTCCAGCCATAGTAGAGGCCGTCGTATGGGCGATAGCCAAACAATCTTAGCGACATTACCGTTGGCTCAATTAGCAGCCGCAAAATTGGCATAGGTGCAAATTCTTTGGTGAAGGTATTCTTTTCGAATACTTGAGCGATATCTTCCATGGGCATTCCAGAGGCATAGAAACCGCCAACTACCGAACCAATACTCGTGCCAGCAATTATGTCAATTGGAATATTTTCCTCAAGTAAAACCTTGAGAACGCCTACGTGGGCTGAGCCTCTTGAACCACCACCGCCGAGGGCTAGGCCAACTTTGGGGCGCTTAGAATCTTTGGAAGCTTTGGCATCTGAGATATCAGAATCAAGAGCCGATGCGCTGCTGACTGCAAGACAGCTAGTCAATGCTA
>JAGOSY010000046.1 GCA_018062085.1 bacterium
TAAATTCTGTTCGCAGTCTCTTAATTTAGCCTGAGTTAGAAACCCGGAAAGGCAGAACTATTGAGCGCCTGAGCAGCTTTCAAAGCGGAAAATGGCCCAATTTTACGCGAATCGTTGCCGACCCTCTGCGGCTGTTGGCGGCAACTCATATGCGGCAAGAGGCATTTCCACGACCACCCAATCGCCCTGGGATAAATCTTTGGCGACCCAGTCATTCCAACTTCCGGTAGATGAGCTTTCCTGTGCTTTAGCCAAACTTTGAGCATTGGCTCGAAGTAGGCTTTTGGCTTCCAGTTCATGCCAGGCCTGTGTTTCTAAATTTTGTGAATCTGAACTGCTCATGCACCAATGTTAGCTCACCTGCCAATCGAAGCCAACTTGCAACCACTAGGATGTTGTTTTGGATTGAAATTAGAGCGATCGATAGACATAATAACAAGTGATTGATCAGACAAATTTAAACCGTATTTGCGCTTGCCAAGAAGGTACACTGTTTATCAAGGAAAGGTATAGGCTCATCTTGCAATTTTTAGCTCTTTTAAAAGGCTCTTCACGCGCTTCTTGCACATTTTAGAGCCCTTGCTTATTTTTCAAATTTTGCTGCTAAATGAGCACCGTATGCAACACCAGAATATTACCACGCATCTAAGCTTCCGATAATGCTCCTTATGTATTATCCCAAAATGCCGTCGTCTAAAACTCTTTCCTACTCTAGCTTTCCAGACTTGATTTTTCAGCGTTCAGCCAGGGCCGCTATGACTTTTCATCTTGAATTTCGGCTGGCTTGTATTTAATCAGTTCATTCTGCAGAGCAGTCGCTTCTTCAATTTTGGCTTTCCAGTGATTAAAAGTATTACGTCTGTCAATAGATACAGCCAATGCATCCCGCAATCCAAGCATAACCTCTCTATCAAAATCCGAAAGAGTATTTTTATTAGAAGTTTGAACTACAAGCACTCCATAAGCAGCACCAGCTAGCTGTGTTGCAATGAGAGCAAGATGGTGACTAGCCAGCGACTTACCACCACACAGCTCTAAGTAATATTTCCAATCATCTGAATTGGCAAGCTCTTCAGACAAAGTAATTATGGCTTGCTGTGCGGCAAGAAAGTTCAAAATGAATTGCATCCCCTTCATAGAATCCAACGATTTAGCCTGAGCCTCAATTGGCTGGTCATCTAGAGAATAGAAATGTGTGACAACAGTTTCTCCATCCAGAATTTCGACCAGCACAATACGTTCCGCGTTCAGCACATGAGCAAGCGTTTTAATCGGCGTCTCAAATGCACGCTCATAATCACCAGTACGATTCAAAATTGAAATCAGCTGTTGGCCTGGAGAAACTTCTGCGAAACTTTCATCATTGAAATCGAACATGCACAAGTTCTCCACTTAATAACAAAAGAAATATCGCAGCCAACATAGTAAATCAATTTGAAATTGACTCGGAAAAAACTTCCGCTCCAGACTATCTAACTGTTTTACCATAAGGCTAGCACCTAAGACGCTGGCGGCATCAACCCAATCACCAGCTGTACTGGCTGGCCGCTAGCTAACAGCTGCTCCTTAAGACTCGAAATATGTCCACTCAACCACCTCCAATCTTCTTCAGACGGAGCAATTAACAACTCACGAGCCAACAAATTGATCTGAATCTTCAATTGAGCAGGAGAACCACCTGAGAGGTCCTTCTTCAAGAGAGAGTTCACTCTATCCATCCACTCTTGGTCAAGCCCCTTCTCAGCCCTTACAGCAGCCTCATGCTTTTGAGCCTCTTGACGCTGATCTCTCATCTTCAATTCATAAACTATTCGACGAGCTGCCAAGCGACCGGGCGGCATAATTTTTGGATCAAGCGGTGCAGCAGGCTGACTTTGCTTCGCAGTCGCCTGCACCCCAGCGTTATATTCGCCTGGATCAGCTGCCAAGCAGACTCCAGATAAGCGCTCCTGTGCGTGTTTCCATAAATCGGCATGCTTGGCCAAGGTATCAGTACTGCAGCAAGTCTTCAGTTTCAGGTCTCTAGTAGAGAACGGTTGACCCATCTCTTCAAAGTCGGCAACTGCCGCCTGAATGTTCTGCCTGGCTGTGGCCTTCCGTTTGGCATTGGCCATCACCCAGACCACCGGCACCTCAAACTCATACTTGCGAGCTTCTTGCCCCCGCCTATGTGGTGGCACCCAATTTGCTGCCCGCTCAATTTGTTTTAGCCCGTCTGAATGACCGGCAGATATATCTTTGCTCTGCCCATGGTGCTTAGCCCGGAGCAACTCTTCCATTAACCACTTGCGCTCATCTTCATAGCCGTACCCGAGCGGAGAAACCATACGCTCAGGATCACCATAGAAAAGATAGTGCGAAAGCGATAGCACAGCATCGGCTCGCTGCGACGGCCCACTCAACCCATGGTTGTAATATTGCCGCCCGCGAAGCCAGACATCACATTTGATACCTGGCGGCAACTTCTTAAATACAGACTTCACTTCTTTGATCGACTCGGCCGATCCCTCTTCGGGCAAATCTCGCCGAATCGGAATAATCTCAGCCATTCTGGTGCTGTTAGCAGCCCGAGCGACAATTACTTGCTTGGTTGAAGCGACCTGTTCTACATAAGCCTTAAGCCGATGGAACTGATGATATGGATTGACGTTGCACTCCATATCATTGACAAATTTGTTCAGCGCTTCTGTTGGACTAAGCTCATCTCTTTCCTCGCTCACAGCAAGACTATTTGAATTGAGCCAAGCAAAACCAGGTTGAAGCGGAAGCCTCAAGCCCTGGCCAACCGAGTTCTCACCAGGATGCGGAAATATCTCAAGAGTGCCTTTGGCCACTTCAAAATCATGCAGCTTGAGCAAGTGGTAGAGCTGGCGGTGCAAATCCTTCGAACTGACCGGCGCATCAAAGAATATATAGAGGTGCCAACCACCGGACTCAGACGATCGATAAAGGTTGTACTCAGAAATCCCAGCCTTCTCAAGCAAGCTAGTTATCTTCTGGAGCCCTTCTTTACTGTGATAGCGGCTGCCGGCATCAATATCTAGAACAGCGTACTTGCTAGCCTTGCCCGACCTCGTGCCAATGAAAGCCTTGGGATGCACACAAGCAATGGCTTTAAGAATCTCTGTATCCGTAAGACTCCACTGCTCATTGGCTGAAATCCACGCTCCGCTACAAAATGGCCGATAGATATATGCATACCGATGGAATAACGAGACAAAGCGCTCTGCCGTCTCTTTTGTGTGAGCCGGAAAGTATTTTAGACGTGAGAATTTAACTGGCGCGGCACTATTGCCTGCCAAAGATATAAGTCCGGTCGTAATAGTCTCTCTTTCTAATTTGAGACGTGTTGACGTAGCCGGATCAGTAGCCTATGCTTGTGTAATCTCAGGGAATTGACAAAAACCCGGATACAACTGCATATCTGATCCGTTTAGGGTCTTAAAAGACATCGCCTGCCAGTGATGTCTTTTTTATTGGTTTTGGCTGCTTACCTCCTTTTGAATGTGGATCGGATGATTTAAGAACTCGATCCTGTCTAATCTCGAAAAACTTTTTGTCATTTGACTTGCAAGGAGACTTGCTTGCCGAGCCGGTGGAGATACTTTATGAGTAAATCAACGGAGAATTTATCGATTCTAAGTCCCATTACCTCAGCAATTCGCGGTTGAGCTACTGAGATGGCCTTGGCGGCCTCTGCCTGAGTCCAGTTCCGGCGTTCAATTTCATCTTTCAATGTTTTGATTAGCTGAAAGCGGACAATGCATGTCGCGGCCTGGTCATCCGAATAACCGTTTTGTCGAAACAGCTTCATGTAGTCAGATAGGTCAGTCATAAGCACCAGCCATTGGTTTGTTAGGAGTCCGGTCTCAGAATCGAAAATCAACTATTGGGTCTGCCCCGGCTACGATGGCTAGGCTTAGCTGCTCCACCTGAGTGTTGTGGCTGCAAGAATGCCTGGGCGGCGATAGGAAACAGCAACAGCTGCTTACCTTCGTCAGTTTCGATGCTAGAAATTGCCTTGTCAGCCAGATTCTTCTCACCCTGAGAAATTTCCTTCTCGGCAGCGAAATCATCGTTCACTGGCAGACAATCAGACACATCTAGAAGTTCTGGTTGTTGTATATCTTCAATTGCTAGATGACCGCAATCGTCTTGTGCAGATTCATCTATAGGCGTGAAGTCAAAGAAGTCTTGGTGCTCAAGTTCTGCTGCCATAGAAACAGTTATTTCGGCAATCGATTGAGTGTCATCAGTCTCGATGACTAAATCGTTTTGAGACAGGTCAGTAGTTTCCTGAAGCTCGAGGAACATCGGTGTTTCTTCTTGCAAGCAATCACTTACTAACTCAGGAGTGCAGTAGTCTGCATCAGCAAAAACGACCATTTCTGTTGCAGGTTCGCGCTCGCCCTCAGCTACTAATTCCAAATTCAAACAACCTTCTGACTCCAAATTGAGAACAGAACTAGGTAATAACTCTGGAGTTTCGACTGCACCCACTTCTGGAACTGTCGCTGATAACAAAGCCATGAGGGCTTCTGGTGGCGAGGCAGCCTTTGATAAATCAGAGGTAAAGAGTGCAATAGCCGAGTCCATAGGAATTTCATCCCGTAGAACCTTGATCTGGAGGTCATCAGCCAACCATGCAAACCCAGCTTGGAGCGGGAGAGGTACTACTTGCTCAGGTCCAAAAACGTTTAAGTCGCCGTCTTTAAGCTCAAGCTCAGAGCGATCAAACAGCTTAGAAACAGCCGCGCAAGCATCATCGAGGCGAACTCTGTCGGTAAGCATCAAATAAAGATGAATAGCATCTGAACCAGCAGCCTTATAAACTCGTGGTTCCAACGAAACACTTCGAAGAATCTCTAACAGCTGTGCAAACTGATTAGCTGCACAAAATCTTGAATCAGCGGGAATTTCTACAACTAGGCACGAGGTCAATTCGTTTAGCGAAACTGCTCGTAAGTTGATGGCTTTGTCTTCCAAAGCTTCAAAAACTTCCTCGTCCGACACGTAGTGGAACCGACTTACTTGTCGCCAGCCACCACCGTTCAACCGACGCACGGCCGAGGCACTACGATCAGAGAACAGTCTTAGCAAAAATGCTCTAGATGCATCGTCATGAAGCTGTTCAACAGTTAAATCTGGTTTGTAAGTCATGTTATTCAACGTCTCTAGTAAGAAGAACATTTGGAAGGTATCCAAAGCAAAGCATGTCTGGCTAAATCGTCAGGCACTTTATCTGAAATTGATTTTCAACACCTAAAACGGCCTAGGTAAAAGGAACCAGGGTGTTGTCTTAATAGTGATTGCCCGTCGCCTGCCAGCGACTGCCATCTAAATTTCTCCTTCTAGGGAACCATCTCCAGGATCACTTACTGCATATACACCAGGCAACCCTGCCAAGTGTTGATCAATGACACTATATAAGGTGCAAACCGAATGATCAATACTTTGGATCTTAAGATCGGGCCTGGATCGCTTTTTTGATCTGGCGAGAAATCGTTTCAACTGAGGTCTTCTTTCTAGAAGCGCTGTTTAAGCTAGTTTTCTCAGGGGGCGTGAAATCGGAAAAGCCAAGTAAATACATTTCTCGATACCACTTCTCACCCGAGAAGGACAACCATTTATATACCATGTGGTGCTATATGGTGGCAATTGTTTTCTTTCTCGCCACGAGAAGACAATAGCCGAGACGCAAAGCCATTGACACTTAGCGGCCCAAAAGAATTTCCTACCACCCCGGGAAAAATAGCACCAATCGACTAAAGAGTCCGATAACCATATGCGGTGCGACTGGATACTTCCAGACCCCCAGGAAACCGGCAGGAAGAAAGCGATTCCCACTTCCTTCCTGGGCAAGAAGGAAATCAAAGATAAGCCGAGAAGGAAGAAAGGCAGAACGCTCGCCCGGCGAAAATGCCGGCCTGCGGGCAATAGCAGACACGACCAATTGCCAAAACTGAGGATTAGCGACCGAGGCGAGAAGTCAACAGCCGCGGGGCGAGAAAACGCCGAGAAGTCACCGAGAAAACCGTCGAGAAGGAAAGCCAAAGTCAGCACAAAGAAAATGAGGATAATCTCCAAACTATCGACTGGAACGAAGATATCGGCCTCCACCCGCGAGAAGAGTTTCAGTTAAGGAAGGTGAGAAATCGATTCAGGGGGAGGAAAAGCCGAGAGAAGAGGAGAGAAGCCGCCACCTGCGGTGCGAAGAAAAGACAACCCGAAACTTCCTACCCTGGCAGGAAAATGATGAATCAGTGGTCGATTTCAGCTCTTCCTACTTGAGAAAAATCAGATTATGAATATAATTAGTACTGGCGCAAAGTTACAGGCATACCTTTTTATATGCACCATATATGGAGCAGGTCCCTTTGAAAACAATCACAGTAAGAGAAGCAGCGCATGCATTGAACTTGACCAAAAGGGCAGTGATGTATCGCCTCGATGGTGGGAAGCTCAAAGGAATCAGGGTCAAGACCTCTCATGGCTTAGAGGAATGGCGCATCTATCCCAATAAAGAAATCTTAGAAGGCCTGCAGCGGTTAGCCCAGTCAAATCCTGTCAATGAGCCGTTGAGAGATCCTCTTACAGAAGAAGAGATCGACGCTGAAGAAGTTGACTTCGAGGATGAGTCGATTGTCGATGATCAAAGGTGGCAGGATACAGAGCGCGACAGAATCAAAATCATCGCCGAAGAATTTATGAAGCCTCTCCTTGAGCGCATAGACAATCAATCGCGTGCGCTAATGCAAAAAGAGCAGGAGCTTCTTACCTTAAAGGTGAAACTTCTTCCCGACCTAGAGAAGAGAGCTGAAGAAGAGAGAAAAACAGCCGAGCTCAAGCAAATGGAAATTGCTGCCCTGAACAAGCAGATAGAATCTCTAAAAGAGGCCAGTAGCAATACTGAGTCAACGATTTCTCACCTCGAGAAGGCAGCCCAAGAAACAGATCTTCTCAGGGTGAGAAAAACCGAACTTGAGTCCATCGTGCCTGAGTTGGAAGGCAAGCTTGAGAAGGAGACTTCAGAGAGACGCCGGCTAGAGAGCGAACTAGAGTCTGTGGTGCCAGAGCTACAAGAAAAGCTGGACCAAGAGGCAGCAGAAAGGCTCAGATTGGAGAACGAACTGAAGTCGACAGTGCCAGAACTTCAAGAGAAGTTAGATAAGGAAGCTGCTGAACGACTCAAGCTAGAGACAGAACTTAAAAAGCTTCAAGAAGAAAGCCAAAAGCCCTGGTGGAAGAAATTCTTCGAGAGCCCTAGCGCCTAGCCAGGCGCTAGCAGAAGGAAAACTCGACGCGCGATTTATGACTTGGTTTTCGAATGGCCACCTATACGCAATTACGTATACTTGAAAGCGGCGAGTCCGTCATTGTCATCAACTCATAACAGCAGGCGCAGCCCAGTCGGCACTTAGATTATTGAGTTGTTAGAAGTCGTAAATCAGACCTGAATTCATCCGCTGAAGCATAGCGTCCTCCAAGTTTTGGACAGGTAGCTCTAGCT
The DNA here is from genome assembly GCA_018062085.1 of bacterium. Classification (GTDB taxonomy): domain Bacteria; phylum Cyanobacteriota; class Vampirovibrionia; order Obscuribacterales; family Obscuribacteraceae. The sequence continues at coordinate 7,511 of JAGOSY010000046.1, forward strand.
ATGACCTCATCTACTGCAGAACTAAGTGCACTTCGCTTAGTTCTTGGGTGACAGGCCGTAATCGGCTCCGGTTCGCAACCAGTCAGCAGAAAGTGCATTGTGCCGCCAAGAGCGTATAAATCACTTGCCGGCACAGGTTTTCCACGAAATTGCTCTGGAGGGAGGTAGCAATGCTTGCCCACAACTGTCGCGGTGGCGCTGCTTTCGAGCTGGTGGGCGACATTGAAGTCTACCAGTTTAATCTCTCCGGATAGCTGGCGCAGAATGTTGTCCGGGGTGATATCCCGATGAATAACAGGCGGATCACAACTATGCAGATAATCGAGAATGTCGCAGCAATTGATACCAATCGCTATTACCTGCCCTTCAGTAAAGGGTCCCTCGGCGGCGACGATCTCCTTCAGCGATTCACCGTCCACGTATTCGAGAATGACATAACCCCGATAATCCTCGACGAAATAGCCAAGACATTTGACAATGCTCGGATGGTCGAGCCTTTGGAGTAACTCGGTCTCCTTTCTAAGCTTATCTAGAGTCTGTTCCATAATTGCCGTTCCCTTGTGGACAGGCAAAATGTATTCCTTCAATACGACCTCAGTATGCGTCTTCCCGTCATCTACAACAGCGAGATAAGCGGTGCCCTGCCCACCACTGCCTAGTCGTCCAATAACTTTATATTTGCGGTCGAGAATCAGTCCATCGGTTAAGTCAGTTATTCGCTCCCGCTTGCTCGGTGTCGAGAAATACTGCAGCCACAACTGCGTATAGGAAATCGATTCTTCAGCTGAATTACCGGGAACTGCCAGAGATGTTTTTGCATTTGGAGCCAGAAGCCTTGCAGCGTTGGCAAACGCTCCGATCGAAACACTGTTTATCAAATCCGAAAGATTGAGCTCAATCCTTTCTCCATCTATATACTCAATTCTTACAACATCTTGACGTCCAGTCAATCCGCGTTTTTGTTCACTGGTAATCGCTTTTAGTTTCCACCAGGGAATAATTTGGCTTGAAACTTTGCCATTAGACTGTTTGTGAGAGATTGTAATCTGCTCGCTGTCAAAACTGATGGTTGAACGCTCACGCTGGCGAGCAGCTAATAGAAACAATATGACAATTAAAAAAGAACACAAGGACAACATCTGGGGAATGTATACCGAAATGGTACTCCAATCGCCATTAAATCTGTCATTGCCAAGGGTGAGCATACCAACTACCCACAGTACAAGAAGCAAAGACATGTAACGCATTTTCGCCCTCTCCAGGTGCGCAAAAATTCGCCCGAGAGCATTTGTTCCTTTGTCTTTTACTTTTTCTGGCAAATTCAGGTCAGATTCATTCATTGGCGCCCAAGCGTGCGTCGCTGTTTATCAGTTGTCGTAATGATTGTGCCAGAAGTTTGGCATCTCGAATGCGTAATTCGGTCTCCTCTGTAGTGCAAGAGACGACAATATTGTCAAGCTGGATTGAGACGGCTGAGTTTTTCAGGCGCGGGCTCGACTCGGATAACGGCTCGGGATCTTCACCGGTGAGCAAAAAAAATATTGTGCATCCTAGCGAGTATAAATCGCTTGCTGTTTGAGCTTTACCCCTGAATTGCTCTGGACTTATATAAGATTGTTTTCCAATGAGCGTACCGGTTGCAGTGCCAACAAATTCGTTAGCCGCCCCGAAATCGATTAGGGTTATGTGACCATCATTTGCAAGAACGAGATTGTCGGGCGTGACATCGCGGTGCACTATGGGGGGTGACTGCGAATGCAAGTATTCGAGAATGTCGGCGACTTCCGCTCCCCATCGGATCACGAATGATTCAGGCTGTGGACCGGAATCACGCACAACCCGGCGGAGATCTGTTCCGTCAATATGCTCCAGCAGAAGATAGTGACGACCTTTTTCTATAAAGTGGTCGAACACTCTGGCAATGCGTGCGTGCTTTAGGCCCATGAGAAAGTGTGCTTCTCGATCAAACATTGATAGAGCCTTCTTGCAAGTCTCTTCGTTTGCGTTTGCTGGCACGATTGCTTCCTTAAGCACCACTCTCGTTCCGTCTTTACGACGGGCTAGATAGATCGCTGACAAACCACCGAAGGCGATCTGCCCGACTACCACAATTGAACCAGCTTGAAGAATACTTCCAGGCTCCAACGGCACGAATGCAGTAGAGGTGAAACGGCTGCTAAGTTCGCTCTCCCACAGCTGGGTAAATGATGTTGATTTTGTGCCAGTGAGACTTGGCATGCTGAGTTCGACTGACGCACGAGGTGGAACATAGGTCACGTCAGGCGCGTAGACATCGAGTGTCATTATCAGCTCGCGCAGATCGCGCTCCTCCAGCCCACCAAGCTCCAGTCTTAGGGGCTCACTATCTTTGAAGTGAAATGTGATGAAGTCCGGCTTACTTGAAGGGGCAAGGCTATTTGTAAAATCGATTTGCTGTAGCATGTGCCAGCCTCTACGCAGGTTGCCCCCTAGCTGCAAAACAAATCTGAATGGAAATGTAATCCCCACAGATGAGAAGCGAATCTTATTGTCTAGACAGGAATGAACTCCGGTTATTCCTATCACGGGCAGGGTCAAAAACAAGAGGGATAGCAGGAACAAATCGAGGTAGTCGGATAGTCCACCCTGAATTACTCCGCGCAGAAGCCAACATGCGACGTATACAGCCCAGATACCCCAGGCCGGCAGCAAACTGATGAACACAACCAAACCAATTCGTGACGCAGCACTCTTGTATGGAGCGACTATTTCTGGTTGCTCAATTAACTTTGATAGCTCTGCTGCTTCCTTTCCCAAGGCAGCCTCCGAATTGGGTCCAATGATTATCACTCATTTTGCGAAACCAGGAGGCCGCAAAATTACTGAAGCGGCAGGAGCTTGTCCCATATTCTTAGACTTAGGGGTGTCTATTCTCTGAGGATTCACCGCCTTAGAATATGTCCAAAGTCACAGAGGTCTTCTGTGGAAAGACAAAACTGCGTTGCAAGAAAGAAAAATTTGCCCAGAGAAACAAAAGACTCAATTTGTTTACTACTATATCCCCATCAACGCTAGCTATCCAGGATTGCAGGTGATTGACCGCGCGCTTTACCAAACTCTGGTAGAGAAAGACTCGACAACCGATAGTTTTCAGAGTACGAAACACGTCAAAAGCCCATAGGTCGTCATCAACAGAACATAGTGAATTTTCTACCGGAATTAAATAGTCGCGGTCGCAAGACCATGATAGGATTCGGCCAAAAGATCTAAAGCATCATGAGCAGCCAAATATCGCCAAGGTTAGATCGGATTCAAAAGGACTCAGCGGTTGTCATCAGCAGTTAATTTTAGCTACGCCTACCGATTCGCTTCTACAGTTGCGGAGAAAAGCGAAGGACAAGATCTAAAACTCGCAACCTTCGGCGGTATTGAGAGAAATCCATACTTTTTCGACGGTCGGTTGCTTAATCCAAGAGTGACCGCTGATGTCTTGCTCGCACTATCGGCAATTAGCCGGACCAGATTTTTTTCACCTGGTCTGATAAGAGAGCGAATGCTTGCAGCAGCAGACCCGGTAGTAACTTGTGACGGAGAACGACTAAGATTTGAAGTATTTTCGGTTTGCTGCGGTGTCTACGCTCGCTTTGATCTTTCCGGTCAAGCTATCGATGGCTCGTGGCTTTCCAAGGGCACCACAAACGTCGATTTCAATCCTCCAATGAGAACAGCTATGGCTTCCCTGAGCAACTCAGACAAAGTCGGGCTCAAGATTGGAATGGACTCTGTGGAGCTTAGCCGAGCTGAAGAGACGATTATTGAGCGCAAAGTAAAACTGCCTGTCCGTTGGCTGAGAAGCTTTGTTGAAGTTCAAACCTATCAAACAATGGTCAAACCAGCAATCGAAATGGATGTAGTGGAGCTAAACAAACTATTGCTTTCACTGCCTCAGCAAAACATCATGCAATCTGGAGTGGTGACTTACATAACTCCATTGGCTCGTGGCTATCGATTAAGCCAAAGACCGTCAGATGGCTCTGTGGCAGTAGGCGCCATCAGTAGACTCAAGGCCATCGAGCCGCTCTTGCGTCATGCGACTGGGGTCAAAACCTATTCGAGTGCGGCTAACGTCAGCGCTTTCGAAGTTACTCTCAAGGAAGGAAAATTCTTTCTGGTGCTCAGTCCAAATGCAGCACGCGGGTTTTCAGGGGAAGGACAAGCCCTCTCTGATCTCGCCGACCGAGTTGCCGACGTTACTGTTGCAAAAGTAAAAGCTAATCTTGCTTGGCAAAACAGTCTTGACCCAGATCTATTGGCCGCAAGCCTTGGCTCAAAAGCCGATGACATTAGAAATGCCCTTAAGATCCTAGGCACGAGAGGTTTGGTTGGCTATGACTTATCCAGCAACTCCTATTTCCACCGCGAATTGCCTTTTGATCTATCACTTGTCGAAGATCTTCACCCACGCGTGAACAAGGCACGAAGACTTGTCCAAGATGGAGCTGTGCGAATTACAGAAACCTCTGATCATGGAAGTACTGTTATTGCCAGCGTCAGTGGTGACAAAACAGATCACTTGGTACAAATTAAAGACGAGAGCTTCCGCTGTACCTGCGATTGGCATGCAAAATATGAAGGTAACCGAGGCCCATGTAGCCATGTTTTGGCCGTTGAGATAAAGATTCAAGAGACTGAATAATGAATGCTATTACCGCCGAAAACCTCCAACAATTCATTGAAGACAACAACACTGAAGTTGTAATGCAGACTCTGTCTGAAATGACAGAGAAAGACAGACATGCGCTTCAAGATTCCGCTCTTAAAGCTATCGCGCACTTTTGGAAGCAAGCCGCAGAGCAGATAAACAAAACATTTGAATACAGAGAAGAATTCCCTGAAATATTTGCCTTAGAACTCAACCAAGTGCAGCATTTCAAGCAAGTTAATCATCAGACGATTGAGGCAATAGAATCCGCGAAGGTTGCGGTTTTATACTGTTGCGATTTTGTCGCACTAAAAGAAGCCGGTTCAAAAGGGCTGCCAGCACCCTCACACGCCTATCGCATTCTCAGCCACCGGCAACCCAAATGGCTTAATAAGTGGGCCACGTATGCATTTGACTATGCACCAAGGCTCCAATGGAAAACCGTTGTCGACCTTGAGAACGCCGGCCTCGTGCAGGTAAAGCATAAGCCTTCTTATTACGAGACTCTAGCTATTGGACTGAGCTCTGTCGATGATATGGCCAAATATATTAGTGAAACAGCCATTTTGAAAAATGAGTTCTTTGACTTCATAACTCTGCCAGCAACGCTCAAAGCTATTGGCACTCCAGTTAAGTGCGTCAATGACATGTGGTTTCGCAACTTCATGACCAGCAACAAATTTCCAAACGGTTCATTTAGCGCATTAGCAGTAACAAATAGCCTACTCCAGCAAAGCCAGACACCAGAGAATCAATCTTTTGATGCAGAGCAACATACGAAACGTTGGCTTGAATGTATTAGCAACTTGGCGAGCCAAGAAATTATTGACCGAAATCGCTTGATAAATTTATCATTCCAGTTGCTCACAAGCAGCGCAGAGCAACCAGAGAAACGACAACTGCGATATGCGACTGATGAATCAGTTGCACTGTTTCTATGCTCTCTAAATAGCGTTCTTTGCCCAGAGAAATCTAAGTTCATTACCAGCTACTTGCCTTTAGTAGGCGCCGCCAATAAATATATTTCTCGCTATGCCATCAAAATTTTTCTTGATTTAGAGCACAAAGTAATTCCAGTCGAAGAGCTGTGCCAAAGCCTTGCTCAAACATTTCGCAATAGCGACGCAGAGCCTTCTCTTTTATCCTTGAAACTCATTGAGAGACTGATTAGCCAGTCCGACAAAACGGCAGACAAAAAAAAGGAATTAGTCACGCTAGCACTGATTGAGGCATTTAGCAGCAAGAGCAAAGCAGTTCATAATCAAGCCCTGGAGCTGTTAAGCAAACACCAACTGCTAGAGACCGAATCTGCCAGAGCAAAGCTGCTGAAAAATCTAGACTTATTGCAAGGAACGAACAGAAGCACGGCATCCAAGCTTCTAGCGAGTGCGTCAACACAAATAACTGCCAGTTTACCAAACGACAAAAAATTGCCACTCGAGTTAGAAGTGAGAGAACTAATTCCACCTGCAATAAATGAAGATCTCGACGAGCACCTCTCCCAACTAGCAGGCATTGCGAGCATAACTAGCAGTAATACACGAATGTCAGCAAATGAATTGGCTCAACTGATAAATGCTCCAGTAGATTTGTTCTCTACAGAATCGCCTAGATTGAATGCAAATGAACGAATCACACCGATCACCGAGTTAGAAGATCTAATATTTCTAACATCTGCATCACTAACAAACCAGCAGACACCCGAGAAAATGGAAATTCTGCTCGACGGCATTTCTAGACTCTGGCAAGTTCAAACTCACGACTTCGAAAGCAAGATCCGCAATGCACAGACTCGCTTGCAAGATGTGGCACGCTATGGCCTTGGCACAAACGGACTTTCTTTTGCTGTTCCTATTCAAGTCTGGCTCTACGGCCCCCAAAACGATAACATTGAAGTATGGTTCATACCAACGCTTTTCTCTGCTAGATGCTTTGGTTTAGCGGCCAGAATGAGAGCAAAGTTAAGCCTGCCACTATTGGCGGCACCAACCCACAAAAGCGGTTGGGTAGAGCCTATGGCCCTAGTGGAACGCGTCAAGATATGGCAATCGGCAGGTAGGCTGCTAAGCCACTCCGGAAATTACTCCGGCTGGACAGATCCCAACAAGTTTCAAACCTGGCTTGCCGAGACACAAACCAATGCTTTCCATGCCGATGCCCCAGAATTCATTCAAGCCCTCTTGCGGCTGGCACCGGAAGGACGAAAAAGCGCACTGATTGAGGCTCAAGACATTAAGGGTGACTTTGGCAAATCTATCAGATTTGCCCTAGGTGAAGGAGGCATAGACACAATCGAAAGGCCTGAACTTGCTCTCGCTGCGTTTAGATCTCGCTTTCCACGCGACATTTGCATTACCGAAGCGGACAAAATCCCAAACTTGCCAGACGGTATCGAACCAGCAAAATACAAGTTCAATCCAGCTGCAGTAGAAGAGACGGCCAAGGACCACTACAGAATAATCGCAACTATTTTGCCCGATTTTCTCAGCAGTGAAATCGACGGAAAAATAAATTTCCCAGTGTCTACTGAGTTCGCACGTTCGTCCTGGATAGCGGACCATATTCAAATAAATTTCGAACAAAGCCGATACCACTTGTATGCCACAGTCGCGCTGCATAGCAATCTAATCAACCACTACAGCACAGAATATTGCCTCATCTGGTTGCAAAATAGAGAGTCTCTGCTTGCACGACTTAGCAAGATTCTCTTGCTCACTATCAACAGTATAAGTGCATTCAATCCAGATGATTTCTCCTTGTTTTTTGATCGAGACTTGCCACTAAGTGAAAACGGCTCTTGGTGGTTATCTCTTGTCTTGGTCGCAAAGAATGATGATCTAAGACGGTTCGGACTCGATATATTAATTGCTGCCGTAGAAGAGAATCGGGTTTCGGCCTATGGACTTGGACGTTCTATGTCACTACTGAACGGATTCACTCAAATAAGGTGGATAAAGGCTCTGCGTGAACTAGCAAAAGTATCAGCTCTGCATGCAGCTTTTAGCTGGGAAGTGCTAACCAGCTATGTCCTAAACAAGCGAACGGATACCCCACTGGGATTCTTGGAATTAATGCTTGAGCTTGCGGAGGAGCACGGCTTCGGCCTTTCAGCAGAAGTAGTGCAAACACTTGAGCAATTCAACGGTTCAGGAAAAACTGCGAAACTAGCCAGGAGTCTAGCAGCGGAAAAATCACATTGGAAGAGCTACACTTCGCTCAACGAGGCAACTAAACAAAGCTTGCAATCGCGAGCTGCACGAGTAAAACGTTGGCAGGAAGGAGTTCTGGTAGACCGCTAAAATGCTGCTCTGGTGCCCTCAAGGCGTTCAGGGAAGCGATCTAGTGTTAAATCTAAAACCTGAGAAGGAAAATCGCTGTAGCGGCGTGACCGAGTGGCTTATGGTGGCCGTCTGCAAAACGGTTGATGGGTGCAAGCTCATCCGAGGGTTCGAATCCCTCGGCAATTAAAGATTCCCGAAAACAACCTTTTTCGGGAATGCTGCTAAAATTTTTTGACAGGTCAACTGCCTTTGGTAATCAACAATGAAAAAGTCCCAGCCATCGTTTTCGGGAAAGTTGCAATTCCACCCTGCCGGTCCTCCCGTCAAACAAAAAAATCTCGTAAGACGCTCTCGCGAATTTCTAACTGCCGATGAAGTCAAATTGCTGATCGCCACCGCCAAGACGCAAGGTCGATACGGAATCCGTGATTCTCTCTTGATCCTAATGACCTATCGACATGCCTTTCGTGTCGGCGAAGTCGTTGACTTGAAATGGGATCAAGTCGATATGGATAACGCGAAACTCTACGTAAACCGGCTCAAGAACGGCGATTCATCAGTTCACTACTTAGAAGGTGATGAACTGCGAGCACTCAGAAAACTGAAAAGAGACTCGGCAACATCAGCATTTGTATTCTGCTCCGAGCGAAAAGGACCGCTTACCACCAGCTCTGTGCACAAGCTAGTAGCCAGAACCGGCAAGCTGGCCGAAATTGAGTTTCCAATCCATCCCCACATGCTTCGGCACGCAAAGGGCTACCAGCTAGCATCAAAGGGTGTTGATACAAGAGCCATCCAAGCCTACTTCGGCCACAAAAACATTCAGCACACAGTGCTCTACACTAAGCTTGATCCATCGCGGTTCAAGGGATTCGGCAAAGATCTCTGAAACAACACGTATATGCACGATTGACACTTCTGAACCAAGCAATAAGATAGTAGCGAGGTGAATATGTCTGGCATTATCGTTCATTCAACAACTGGAAGATTTAGAGCGCTGCTCCTATGCGGTCTAAGCGTCTTTGCCGCTGTCCTAATTGGGAGAATCTTGACAGTCAGCAGCACAAGTACACCGGTGACAACAAAACAGACAGATCCAAAGCTTGCAACAGATTTTGTAAAGTGGTGGCTCCCGCGAGCACTAGACTACTCTCCATCAACGTCAATGACTAGTCATGACTCCATGTCTCGATGGATGGACGAAGCAGTCGTAAGTTCATTCGACCGAACTTTCTGGTCAAACACTAAAGGTGTTAACCACCAAGCTGTGTTTGTCCCTGCTTATTATTGGAGTCCCGTACTCGTGGACAACAAAACCACAGCAGTTGCAGTATCCGGTTCTTTCATCTCTCTGGCAGACCCGGCGCTAGTCTCTCATAGCGTAAAACTTGTTCTAAATATTCGCACCGATATCTACGGACTACGCGTCAGCAGCTGGCAATTGGCTTACGATCCAGACGAAAGCGCTACTATCAAATTTTTGTCGAGAGCTTCATCAGCAAAGGCTCAGCCAAGTCTCAACAAAGAAGCTTTAGACTACTTCCAATATGCAACTGAGCGGGAACAGACTAACCACAAGGTCGAAGCGATCGCAGCCTATGGAGAATCCATAAATTTGAATCCGCGTTTTGCCCTCGCTTATCTAAATAGGGGTAAAATCCTATTTGAATTAAAGCACGATCAAATGGCAATCAAAGATTATTCGAAGGCAATAGAACTGGATCCTACCCTTTGGCTCGCTTACTTTTGCCGGGGACTGGCAGGATCATACTGTAACAATCCCAGTGGCTCAATTGCCGACTATGATCAAGCAATCAAGCTTTATCCCAACTTCCCATACGCATATCACAATCGAGCCGAAGAGCGGGCAGAACAGCACGATCTCAAAGGTGCCTTAGAGGATTACTCCAAGTCGATAGAGCTAGCGCCAGATACTGTCGGGAGTTACTTAGAGCGTGCAGATTTGTTAATCGCACTGGGAGATTACAATGCAGCTCTTTCTGATTCAAATAAGGCTGTTAATTTGGCTCCAACGGATCCAGACTCGTACAGAGCTCGCGGCAACGCATTCTTCGCTCTTAAGAATTTATCTAAAGCGCGAGAAAACTTCGATCAGGCATCACACTTGCAGAACGATCTCCCATTGCAAGGCACGAGCAAGTAACTCCACGTCTTCAAGACTCTTAAGAACAAAGAAATCATACCTATGCAAGGCCTCACACTCGACTGCGTAGATAGTAGCTGGCTGATGCGATAGCCCAGGGGAGTAAATAGAAGTGATAAATAAGAAGCAGCAGACCTCTTTAGTCGCTATTGCTCTGGCTATCATCTGCTGCTTTGCTGACACTCAAGCACAATCTTTTGCTCCAAATATCTATCGGGAGAATGGAAACGACCATGGCCTAACGGATCTAAAAGGCCGTCAAATAGTGGCAGCGGCCTATCCGAACATCCGCTACTTAAGCCATGGCCTTTTCCTTCTTTGGCAACGTAGTGCCAATCCAGCCGATAGATTTACCTGCAAAGAAGAGAGACTGTTGTTCAATCGGTCTGGAATGAAGATAAAAACAGAAGTTCCAGCAGGCACAACTTTTGAAAATTTATACTGGCTTGGTCAACAGGCTGAGACAGACAAGGCTTTTGTGCCAGACACACTTCCTTCAGATGCACTGTTGACCTTTAAAAGTGGTGAGTACTTTGGGTTATGTGATAGAAACGGCAATATTGTCCTTCCTGCCTCATTTAGCTACTTAGGCCAAGCAAGAGACGGGCAGGCAGTTCTAAGGCAGGCTGATGAACAGTTGCTGGTGCTCAATACAAGAAACCACATGCTACAAAAAGTTTGTGTCGAAGATGCTTACAAAGGAGTTGGCATGACCTTTAGTGATGGCCTTGCGCCTTTTCGCACAAACTCTTGCTGGGGTTACATCGACGCCAGCGGTAAAGTTGCGATCGAACCGAGATTCCACTCGGTAACCGATTTTAAAAACGGTCGAGCACTTGTAAATGTTCTGGATGCAACCGGCAAAACCTGCACTGGAATTGTGATTAATCAGAAGGGTGAAATAGTTTCGCCACCTAATTTGAAGATTGCCTACCTATGCGGCAACATTGCAGTCGGTTGTCTCGGTTCAGGTAAATGGTGTGCACTAGATCGAGAGTTCAAATATCTGATAAAGCCAGAATACATAGCAATTCACCCACTGGAAGGTCCTTACTTTTCACAAGAAGAGGCCCTGGCACTATATTGCAAAGACCCCCTATTCTACTTGGCTTTGAGGAGCAACGATGAACCACCAGTAGTGCTCTCGTCAAAAGGCAATGTTCTCCTTACTCTGCCCGAGGGCATCAACTTCTCAGCACCTGGCAGAGAAACTGTTTATGATGGTGTTATTCAATGCAGCATGAAAACCGATGCGTTACACAGCAAGACTGTCTACTTTAACCTGCAGGGGCAGCTGGTACAAGCTCCCTATAGCAAGTTATCGAACTCTGACTCTGTGACGTTTCGCGAAATCGCTCCAGGCATACTTTTGAAAACAGTCAAATGCAGCGACGAGCTATACAGGCAACAATTAAGCAGAAGCGGCTGTTTTCGTACTTCCAACCGTCAACGGTAGTTGTCGGCAGAACGGCCTTGAAGCACCGAAGTTTGTATGAATGACACAAGCTCAAACGATTAGTCACTTAACTAAATTCTTGGGCTTTATAGAACATTGATAAAGTGACTGGATAAGTGACACGAAATCGACTGTTTTTGCTTGAAAATAATTTGTCTCGCAAATGGCCGTATAAATGACAACTCAAAAAGAGGGGCAAAAAAAATTGCTAATAGGCTATATGCGGGTATCAAAAGCTGACGGCTCCCAATCAGTCGACCTCCAGAAGGACGCTCTCGTGGCTGCTGGTGTCACCAAGAAGCGAATGTATGAGGACCAAGCCTCAGGCAAAAAAGACGACCGCCCTGGGCTAGATGCTTGTCTCAAAGCACTGCGTGAAGGCGATACGCTGCTTGTTTGGAAGCTTGATCGCCTTGGCCGCAACCTAACTCACTTGGTCAATCTCATTCAAGACCTGTCAGGGCGCGGAGTCAAGCTCAAGGTGTTAACAGGCCAGGGTGCCAATATCGACACTACCACAGCTTCTGGCAAAATGGTGTTCGGAATCTTCTCGGCACTAGCTGAGTTCGAAGCGGCGCTTATCTCTGAGCGAACACTGGCCGGGCTAGCCGCCGCCAGAGCACGTGGACGAGTCGGCGGCCGTCGTCACACGATGACGCCAGCGAAGGTACATTTGGCCAAAGCGGCAATGGGCAAACCAGGCACGGTGGTCAATGATCTATGCCAGGAGCTGGGCATAAGCCGCCAAACTCTCTACCGCTATGTCAGCCCGACTGGGGCGCTAAGGGCTGACGGGAAGAAGCTTCTCAAGAAGCGGTGAACTACACAGCCCCTTTGCAAGATAGCCGAAATTTTTTATTGGCACTCCCTGCCCCAAGCCACTCAAACCCGCATGGTCGTGTCGCTTTTCTTGAGGATATAGCCTAAAATGTTCATCTTCGGTATTCTTGGCTCAACCTAAAACATAATATAGTAGAGGCTTTTCAAGCGTTAAAAAAGAGTGCCACCACCGGTGAAGGTGGCACTCTAAGAAAATTCCATCTAAAGTAGCAGTAAACAGACGTTTAATCTAATCGAAATAGCGGGTTAGCTAAAAGCGACTGACCAATCTGGCTGTCAATTTCTGCTTTAGAATCAGATAAATAATGGTCTTTTATCCAATTAATCGCCTCCACTTTACGACCAGCCATAGCCAGGACTACAGGCTGAAAACGAAATTGAACCATGCCCGGACCATCTCCAGTTAAAATCAAATTAGATAATCTCTGGATATTTGCAAGGGAACAAGCTTTCTTAAAAGCTTGTTCCTCAAATACTTTTACAGCAACCCGCACTAGAATAGGAATATCATCAGGAGACTCTATGTACTCATCAAGCGGCGTACCAGTCTTTGCGCTATGCACTAAATTCTCAGCCCAAACTGGCGACCATTTCATACCAGTTCCTAACAATTTCACAGTTTGTCTGTCTAGGTGCTCATAAACTTCAACACATCGAAGACCCACAACGAACTGACATTTGATACCTTCGCCAATCCGATCAACGAGCACTGTCGCCCTAAGACGAAAATTATCTTCGAGCGGCCTCTCAAGAACTCCAGGGTTTGCCTTATTAATTGTACAAAAGCCAAGCTCCTTTAGCTGTCGTTCGAATTCTCTATACAAAGCATTTTTAAGCTCAATATACGGTGTCACATTACCCTCTTTATGTTCGTCAATGAGAAATTGGAGCATTGGCGAGACGTTATCACGAAATCATGTCAAAAGGCTACTATGCAACGTGCAAGATTCCAACAGTCTAACTGGTTGTGAAGTCAGGGTTTAACCTAAGGTTAAATAGAGAGGCACCTTTTGCGGGTGCCTCTCTCAGTTACTGTTTCAGCTGTACTTTACTAAAGATCAAGAGACAGCGGAGCTATTCCCGATAGATATAGGGAGGCTTGGTAATTGTTTTACCCTCCAAACCAAGTTCCCGAGCTTTCTTACCAATCAAAGTTAGGGTCTGGGAAAAGGCATTATCCTGATTGTTGTTAAGAGGGTTCTTGACTCCGGCATAACCAGCTTTAGATTCTCCGTTAATCAGATCCCCATTGAGCCGCCCAACGGCATCAAGCCTGACTTTCGTTCCATCGGCAGCTCTCGCCCCAATCTCCTTTCCGAGGTGCTCGATACCATCTTTAGACATCTGACCAATCATTCTATCGACTGCACCTTGCCCTTTTGTCACACGAGCAGCAGCCGCAACAGCCTTGCTTGCTGAAGCAGAAACCGCTTTAGAAAGGGCTTGCCAGCCAGCCGTAATTGAGCCGGCAGCATATGGTGCAGCAGCCTTCACGCCGACGCCCACTCCTTTAGCGACTGCACCACCTGCTACATGCAAGAGCGCGTCAGTCGCAACATGACCGTTATTTCGGTCCTGGGCTAAATATCCTATTCCAGGACCAAAAACACCTAGCGGGCCATTGATACTAAAATCCTCCTCCAACCCATCCGGGTCCGTATGGTTCAGACCATCGTTCGAGCAATAAGCATACAAGTTCATGCCAGCCTTGTAACCAACTGGGTCAGGCTGGAGAAAACGACCTAATCCTTGGTGGAAATACCGAGCCTTGTAATGATAAAGCCCAAGCTCTGTGTCATAACGTTGGCCCGTGTAGCCAATCGTGGTCCCTGGGAGCGTCGCTGCACTTTCGCCGAAGGGGCCATACTTGTACTTGTTGCCGACAGCACCAGTGGTGGCATTTGACTGCGCAATCACTGAGCCGTGGTGGTCATGGTGAATGTAAGTAACCACGCCAGCAGAGGTCATCTGCAAGACGGGCTCTTCAGAACCACCAAAGACATAGCGGCGAGTGAGGGCGTTGGTTGCCCCGTTGCGTTCCTCCATCATGTGCGAGCCAGAGTAGATGTACTTGGTCTTTGTACTGCCGACCGTCTTCTGAATCTGCCGCAGTTTGGGATCGTACACGAAAGATGCATTTTTGCCAGTCTTGGTGGCAGCAGTGAGCATCTGCTCAGTGTTGTAAGAATAGGTCCATGTATTGTACGTGGCCAAGGCCCCAAGCGTGTTGTACGTGGCTGCAAGAGCACCAACCTGAGGGTACTGGTTCAGGTTGTTGGCTGCCGCATAGTTGACGGTGCCAGCAGTTGCCCGCCAGTAATAGCTAGTGTCAGAGCAGTTCTGAGACAGCATCTGGTGCACTTTGTTGTAAGTGTAGGTCCAGTTGCAGGCACTGCCCACGAAGGCAATATTCATCGTCAACAGGTTGTTGCCGAGGTCGTAAGAATAGGTCGTGTTGGCCCCATTCAGATAGTTCTTGCTTGTCCTCCGCGAGAGTTGGTCGTAGCCGAAAACAACAGAGCTGTTGGCAGAACCATTGAGCTTGATGTTGGTCAAGCGATCGAGTTGGTCATACACTCGATCGACGAAATAGCCGCCTGGGTGCGTGATGCGCGTGGTATTGCCATTGGCGTCAAGGGTGTAACCCATCACTTGAGCCTGCGGGTTGGTCTCAGAGATGAGCCTGCCGGCGGTGTCATAGCCGTGAGAGAAAACACCACTTGCCGGATTGTTTGCCACCACTGGGGTGCTGACCGACAAGAGGCGGCTGGCATTGTCATAGCTGAAAGTAACCACAGCTTGACCTTGCGGCGACTTGGTGGCGATCCTTCCAAGCGCATCAAACGTGTTTGTGATCACGTTGGCATTGCGCATGCGGTGTGTGAGCGGGTTGCCGCTGACATCAAAGGTATAGGCCTCGAAGCTGCTATCGGGGTAGTTGACCTGAAGTGCTCGGCCAAAACCATCTCTGGAAATGGTCGTCAAGTTGTTGCGAGCGTCCTTGATCGAGTCCAAATAACCAGCCGCGTTGTACGTTCTGGTCTCTTCGGCCACTCCATTGGCGTCGATCAGCACAAGCAAACGGCCAGCACTGTCGTACTGGAATTGCCGCTGCCGCAGCTCAGGGTCGGTTGTCGAAATGCGCTGCCCAAGGGCGTTGTACGCATGAGTGGTGACAAAGCCCATGGGGTCTGTCGTGGATGTAAGGTCGCCAATGCCACTGTAGGTAGCGCTTGTTGTCTGTGGCTGTAGGCCATTCGACTTCGAAGTCGAAATCACGTTGCCGTACACGTCATAAGTAAAAGCGGTGGCAATACCCATGCCGTTCTCGGTGATGCTCGTCACCCTGCGAGAATTGTCGAACGTCATGGTTTTCGAGAAACCACGCGCATTCGTTGAGCCTGTCTGGTTGCCCGTTGAATCATAACTGAAGCTACTGGTCAGGTTGAGCCTGCCAACGCCAGCATCAACGACCATTGAGCTCAAGTCTCCAGGCAAGCCTGAGTAGGTATAGGTCGTGACGATACCTGTTTCATCCGTCGAAGTAGCCAAATCACCATGGGCCGTATAGGTCATCGTCTTCGTGCCGGTCGGACCGGTCTGGGTGAGAATGCGGCCGTTGGCATCAATCGTGCGACTCCAACTTTGGCCGCGCTCATCAGTCCGGCTAGTCCAGCTGCTGAATAGCCCCGAACTGACATAGCCGTAGGTCTGAGTCTGCGTTAAGCCACCACCTGGGCCTGGGCTATGAATCTCTTGCACCACACGATTGTTCAAATCGTACTGGTAATCGATGGTGTCGAGGCCTGGCATCTGCTTCCAGCTGAGCCGCCCAAGTCCATCGTAGCGAAACTTCGGTATCTGTCCGACGAACCGCATCTGGTGCAGTCGGCCAAATTCAGAGATGATTAGGCTGCTAGAGATTCAGGGGCTTTTGGAGTTTGCAAAATCATTCGTTCGCAGTGCTCTGTTGTTTTGTCTACC
>JAGOSY010000024.1 GCA_018062085.1 bacterium
TGCGGTGCTGGTCCTTTCGTTTTTCGGTTTTGATTTAGTTTCCATGGAAACCATTTTTTTCTGAAAAGTTGGGATCCCCGAAGCTGATAGTCTGAGAATTTATACTTAGCTAAAGTTATAGGCAGGTCGTCAAGTCACCCCAAAAATGAGAGAATATTCCCTGAAAACGAAAGGCTAGCGCCTGCGTACCACAAGTAGAGGATATTTTGATTCATTTCAAATCGACATTGCTGACCGGCCTGTGTGCAACTATTTTTCTTTTCGCCCAGCCCGTAACCGCCAAATCAGCGCAAGAGCCCTCAAAAGGAAGTGTTCAGCCTGCCGATATGGCGGCGCTAACCAAGCTCAACGACAAGTTCCGTCTCCTTTACGGTGAGGCTAAGGCCAATGTACTGAGCGCTCAGACCACTCCCGTAATCATCTGCTACGGCGACCATATGGAGCTGATTTTCGGTGATAAACGTGATCAAGTCTCATTCATTCCATCTTCTTATACGGCCTTAAAAATCATCGACCACATTCCTTTAGCCATCTTTAGCCTGCTACAAAACAATGTAGATAAGCCTCTGAGCGCCAAAGCCAAAGCCGACCTAAGCGAGTTAAAAGAGCTAACGGCATGCGCTAGGCCAGAACTGGCCATGCAGAACTACTCAGCTCCCACCATGGCACGCCAGAACGTCATTATCGATAAGAGCACGAAGTTCATTGACTCTAGCCTAGAGAGCGGCCAGGTGAGCAACAAGACACTTAACGACTTCGTCGAAGCCTTGCGTCCCGAGATTTTAGAAAACGCCTATGAAGCTGTCAGCGCCCAAATAGCGAAGCAAGACGAGAAAGTGGCCCGATGGAAAAAAGAGCTAGGCCCCGCCTGGAACAACGTCAAAGTGATAATTGTTAGCGGTCATATGCCGAGAGAGCAACACTCGTCGTTTCAGTATTTCAGCAAAGTCTTAGGGGTAAAGCGCGAAGGAGACAAGATTATCTACAGCGAAGGGCCAGCGGAAGAGAAAGACGCTCTTAATTTGCTGCACACTCACATGCTCGATAAAAAAATTGCCCAATCTTTCTTTAGCGACCGCTGGCGCATGCATAGAGATTTGCTCTCAGACGGAGCGGCGCGATACTTGCGCAGCCACAAGCTAGCGGCAAAGTAGAGAAATCGGTTACAGAAATGGCCCTTAGCGGCGCCTGTCACGGCGAGCATGACTATCGTGCTCGTTAACTTTAATTGGAATCACCACTGGTCGGGCTTCAGGTCCAAGCAGCCACGAGCTCACGGTATCCCACAGTTCTTGCCAGAATGACCGTTGCAAGATTGACGGTTTCATCAATGCCCCCTCTCAGTCAACTAGTGACTGATTTGTTCGCTTTTACCCTACAGCTCTTAAATCGAGAGATTAAAACGAACCCTCTGCAGCCTATCTTTATTCACCATAGCAGATTAACTCAAAGCTTGAGACTTGAAACTGTGGTTTTTCCCACGGTAAGCGAAATATTTGAAGGAATTGACATTATTCTGGCATTTACCAGTTATCAGGCAACAACCAATCGTCTCCTCACCCCTTGCCAGTTTCGTTCTCACGAACTGGGGTATAAAGCTATGTTTGAGCAAATCTCTGCCAGAGAGCGTTCATCCGCGGGTCTTCTATGATTGGCGAACCGGAACCAAAACTGACGGCTATCGAGAAGCAATCGCTAAAAACTCGAGGGCCAATCGCGCCAGTGGACGGATCTCTGCCGGCACTGCCAAACGTTGCATTGGGCTCCCTCACGGCAGTTATTGCCTTACTCTATCTTGACCTGACAATGCCATGGTTCCAACCGGCAAGCCCACTCAATCCATTCAGCACGCTCAGCCCAACTCAACTAGTAATTTTGCTGTTAGCAGTTGCACTAATCTTGGTGCACCTAACGTGGCTGTCGGTCAGCCTAGGTCAATTGCTAGAGCACACGAAGTACTGCTCATCAGACTATTTATCAAACTATTCAAAACCGGTCATCAATCAAAAAATTTTGCTCGCAATCAATGGCACAGACTGGCTGATTCTAACAAGTGCCTGCTATTACAATTACCGCTCAGTCAACAGCAGTTTTCACATCACAGTCGTTTGGCTGACAACTATTTTCTTACTCTACTACTTCTACACTTCGCTTCTCCACACGCCAGCGAAAACCAAAACACGGCTAGAACCTGAACAAGTCAGCAAAGTTCCGGAAAACGCCTGCGCCCTTATATTCTTCAGCCTTTTTACGCTGCCGTATATTTGGTATTGGAGAAGGACCGTAGCTTCATTTGACCATTCAAACGTTGATCAGTCTGAAGAAAAGCTAGTTATTCCCTATGTACCATTGATTGGCTTTGAGCGGTGGCTTGAAAGCAGAAACAAATCAACGACTCAAGACAACAATCAAGAAAATCTAGTGATCGCCTTCGCCGCCAATGTATTGCTATTGACCCCACTAATATTCTACAGAAACGAGATCACCACATCTATCAAAGACTTCTTTGCCTGGCAAGAAAGTTCAGGACTGGCTGCCACAGCAACGACAACCACAGCATGGCATATTGCCAATCAAGCCCTGCTGATCGGCGCCGTCGCGTTACCTATCGGCGCCACCGCAACTTTAGCCTTTAAAATTCTCAAGCAGCCGACCCACCTTGAATTCACGCCCTTAGGCCTTAGCGCCTTTCGCTGGTTAGGTGACCGAAAGTGGCAGAGCAAAGGGTTTCACTGGTCTGAACTAGCCGCAATCGCACTGAATGAGCGCAGGACTAAGACACAGGCCCACTTCTCAGAATTAGAATTCGTTTTGAAATCAGGTGACTCAGTGACGTTCAACCTAAATGCTGTCGTTTCGCAGGATGACCGCTCGACAATCTTGAAAGCGATCGAGCGCTGGGCGCCAACCACCAGCCGCCAGGCAGAAGCAGTACAGGCGCTTCAACCACCGATGGAGCATAGCTACACAGAACTATGGCTTCAAGCTCTACTGGCACCGCCCCAACGAGATCGGCTTAACCCACTAACTGAAGGAACTATTTTATGCAATCACCGATATAGGGTCACAGGCGCACTAGGCGTAGGGGGGCAGGGAGCAGCATATGAAGCCCTCGACATGGAGAGAGAGCAAGTCATAGTTTTAAAAGAATTTCTACTACCAATTTATGTCGATATTAGCGTGCGCAAAAGTGTTCTAGATAGTTTCGAAAGAGAAGCACGAATTCTCACAAAACTCACACACAATCAGATAGTAAAGCTAATTGATTTTTTTGTTGAAGATCACCGGGCTTACTTAGTCTTAGAGCACATAGAAGGTGCCACTCTAGCACAGCTGGTGATTGACAAAGGGCCATTGCCCGAAAAGCTTGTTAGCGAGCTAGCCAAGCAAATGTGCACAATACTGAGCTATTTACATAATATGGAACCGCCCGTAGTGCATAGAGACTTCACACCTGAAAATCTGATTCTGCGCAGCGATGGTTTGCTAAAGCTAATCGACTTCAACGTAGCACGACAAGTTGAGTCGAATGCAACTGGCTCCGTTGTGGGAAAACCAGCGTACCTGCCACCTGAGCAATTTCGAGGACAAGCTGTATGCCAAAGCGACATCTACAGCATGGGCGCCACCCTAAGTTTCGTACTAACGGGAAAGCAGCCCGAGCCAATTAGCGTATCTCATCCCAAAGCCGAGTTAAATACGATCTCTGAGCAGATGGATTCAATAGTTGCTAGAGCCACTGCAATAAATCTGCAGGAACGCTATAGCGACTGCGACCAGATACTGCAAGATCTATTGACTCAACAGCGGGCTATCGACTAGTTAAGCTCAGCAGAGCACTCTTGGCGCCATTCTTATTTGCCTCTAATTCATCGTCAAGATCCCTTCACAGTCGGCGGCTGTGCAGCAAAGCGCTGTTATACTCAAATGACATATTTTTGAAGCACTGAGCCTAAGGGCTCATCCTGCAATTATTCACTCCGTATTCACGCCATATTCACTTCTACGCGAGATCAAGACATGTCAGAAACAGCAGAATTAGCAACAGTAACGACTACCACTGGCGAGCACAAATTCGAACTGAATGGCAAACCCCTCAAGGTTGGAATTGTTGGAGCTACCGGCATGGTCGGTCAACAGCTCATCCGCATGCTCAAAGACCATCCTTGGTTTGAAGTAACAAAGTTGGCAGCTTCAGCTGGTTCTGCTGGCAAAACTTATGAGCAATCAGTGGCTGGTCGCTGGTTCATGGATTTCCCCATTCCATCAGCTATCGGCAAACTTGCCGTAGTTGACGCCGATGACCTAGACCAAGTTGTTGCTGGCGTCGATATCGTCTTCTGCGCTGTGAGCATTGATAAGGCAGCAGTATTGAAGCTAGAAGATGACCTAGCCAAGCGCGGTGTCTTTGTCACATCATGCAACTCAGCTTACAGAATGGACAAACTGGTACCAATGATGATACCAGCAGCAAATGCTGATCACCTCAATATTTTAAAAGCTCAACGTCAAGAGCGCGGCTACACCACAGGCGCCATAATGGTAAAAAGCAATTGCTCAATTCAGAGCTATGTTATTGGCCTGACACCACTAAAAGAATTTGGTATAAAACAGATTTTTGTTCACAGCGAGCAAGCCCTTTCAGGAGCTGGTAAAACCTTCCAGACCTGGCCTGAAATGGTTGAGAATGTCATTCCTTATATTGGCGGAGAAGAGCAAAAGTCAGAGCAAGAACCACTTAAAGTCTGGGGCAAGCTCACTGATTCTGGTATCGAACACGCGAGCACTCCTAAAATTCAAGCGAAATGTGTACGTGTTGCTGTGAGCGATGGACACACAGCCTACGTCAACGTACAGTTTGAAAAAGCCGTAGACAAAGAAACTATTTTGGCAAAATGGAATGAGTTTGAAGGAGTGCGCGGTTTACCATCGGCACCACAAAATCAAATTCACTTTATCGACGCCCCTGATAGACCGCAACCGAAACTTGATGTTATGACCGAGAACGGCATGGCCGTTACTATCGGTCAACTAGTGGTAGCAGAAGACAACTGGGTGAGATTCACCGCTCTGGCTCACAACGCCATTCTCGGAGCAGCCGGTGGAGCAGTTCTAGCCACTGAGTTGGCGGTTAAAAATGGCTGTGTTTATCGTCGCGTTGCCGAAGCCGTTGAAAAAGCTACGGCTGGCTCAAGCAAATAACAGCCATCCCAAAACCATTCTTTTAGGTAACAGAACACAATCATGCAAAGCACGTCAAGTACTTCAGGAACGACCAGTACCACTAGCGCTACAAAGCGTCGGGCCATTCGCGGCCCACTGACAGTTCAAGATGAAAACTTCGAAGAGAAAATCAGAAAGAGCTTTGAGCATCAAGGTGTAATGCATGCCCTTGGTGGCACAATTGAAGAAATTAGCCTCGGTTATGTTGAAGTGCATCTGCCCTTCTCAAAAGCCACACAACAGCAGCATGGCTTCTTTCATGGTGGCATTGTCGCCATGTTGGCCGACACGGCTTCTGGTTTCACCACCTACACTGTTCTTCCGCCAGATGAAGAATGCCTATCAGCCGAATTCAAAGTCAATTTTCTCTATCCCGCCAACGGCTCTAAGTTAATTGGCCGGGGCGGTATCATCAAGGTAGGAAAGACTCTAGTCATAGCAGAAGCGACTGTATCTGTAATTCGAGGAGATCAAGAGATCGATTGCGCTTACATGATTCATACACTGGCTCGAACTAAGCACGTCAAAAGCGGCTCTGAAAATAAGGCCTAAACTACGAAACCTAAGAGGCGATGCAGTGAACACTAGATTGAGATTAGCAGCAGCATTTTTAATAGTAATCGGTCTTAATAGTGCGTTTATCTTACCCTCAAATTCTTGTACCGACTTTCTTGTAAAAACAACTGATGGCACAAAAATCGTGGGGCGATCAATGGAATGGGGCGCCGACCTGAAGTCGCAGGTGTGGAAATACCCCAAAGGACAGCCACGTTCATCTCAGACCCCAGATGGCAGAAAGGCTCTGAGCTGGCAGTCAAAATATGGCTACCTTGCTGTTGATGCCAACAACATGCCTCTAGCAATCGACGGCATGAATGAACAAGGTTTATCAGTTGGTATGCTCTGGATGCCTGGCGCGGTCTATCAGGATGTAGCCAAGGTCGGCCCAGGTAGTACCATCAGTCTACTTGATCTCGATCATTGGTTATTGGGTAGTTTTAGCACGGTCGCTGAAGTAAAAGAGGCCATAGCCAAAGTTATGGTATGGGCACCACAGATGGCCGAGTGGGGCGGCACGCCCACTGCTCACCTAGCTATTCACGATGCCAGCGGAGCTAGTGCCGTAATCGAATTTGTCGATGGTCAGCAAAAAATCTACGACAATCCCACAAGCGTACTCACCAACGCACCCACCTTTGACTGGCACAAAACCAATCTCAATAACTACGTAAACATCTCAGCCTCAAACGCTGAGCCAATTCACGTGAGAAACACTGTCTTAGCCCCACCTGGTCAAGGCGGTGGTTTCCTCGGAATTCCAGGCGACTGGACACCGCCATCACGGTTCGTGCGCACCGCTGCTATGATCGGTTTTGCTAAGCCGACCACCAATGCCAAGGACGGCATCGATCTGACATTGCATATTTTGAATGCAGTAGACATTCCCCTTGGTGATGTGCGCCAAGCTGACAATCAACTTGACCACAGCGACTACACACAGTGGGTGCTGGTTAAAGATTTGACCAATCGTGTCCTACACTTCCGCTCATACGATAATTTGACAGTTCGCGCCATCGACTTGAAAAAACTAAACTTCGATGCTGGCAAAAAGCCAGAGAAGCTAACACCTATTGCCGGTGGCAAGGCTGTTGTAGAGCTGACTTTCTAAGACTGCTAAATTTAGACTAAAAGGCGGATACTCAATGTGAGTATCCGCCTTTCTTTTGAGCGGTTGTTTGAACTTAAACGTTCATGACCAGTCGAGAAGCTTTGTTGAGTTTCTCTATGGCTATAGGAAGATCGAGGGTTGTAATTTGCCCGTCTTTGACAATTACCCTACCGTCAATGACTGTGTAAGAAGCATTCTGCGGAGCACAGAAAACCAGGGCAGCAACTGGATCAACCATACTACCGCCAGCAAAGCTTCTCTGGTTAGTGTCTACAGCGAAGAAATCAGCGCGTTTTCCTGGCTCAAGCGAACCAATATCATCTCGCCCAAGAATAGCGGCACCACCTAGAGTCGCCATTTCGAGGCAATCTCGAGCAGATATCCACTCTTTCTTCGCCTCTGGAGGACCACCTTCAGTTTCGCTCAATAGAGTACGAGCAAGCAACATGGCCATTCTCGCTTCAGCGAGCATGTGCGAGCAATCATTGCTTGAAGATCCATCAACTCCTAGACCAACCTTAACACCAGCATCGCGCATCTTCTTGATTGGAGCCATTCCTGAAGCCAGTCGCATATTAGATGACGGACAGTGAGCGACACCAGAACCAGTCTTGGCATACTGGGCTATTTCAGCATCATTAACGTGCACCGAATGGGCGAACCAAACGTCATTTCCCAGCCAGCCTAGTTTTTCCATAGCGGCAACCGGGCGCAAGCCATAACGTTTCAGACAGTAGCGCTCTTCATCAAGAGATTCAGCAAGGTGGGTATGCAAACCACACTTGTGCTGCCGAGCCAGTTTTGCCGACTCAATCATGAGATCGTCGGTAACAGAGAAAGGAGAACAAGGGGCAAGCACAATTCTTGTCATTGCACCGGGCTTCAAATCGTGATACCTGTCGATTACTCGTTGGCAGTCGTTCAAGATATCTTTCTCATTCTCAACACAGCTATCTGGTGGCAAACCACCTTTAGATTGGCCTAGAGACATACTTCCGCGTGAGGCATGGAAGCGAATTCCCATGTCTTGTGCCACTCCAATAGCATCGTCAATTTTGCAGCCATTAGGAAAGACATACTGTTGATCGAAAACAGTGGTGCATCCAGAGAGCGCCAATTCAGCAAGACCAACCTGTACAGCTAGGCGCTCAGAATCAGGAGTCATCCGCGCCCACATCGGATAGAGCACACGCAACCAGTTCCAGACATTTCCATCCTGGCAAGCAGGAGCTACACGAGTTAGATGCTGGTAGAGATGCTGGTGAGTATTTACGAGGCCTGGCAGAACCAGCTGCCCTTTCATGTCTATGACAGATTCTGCTGATTTGGGAAGCTTGTCAGTAGTATCAACTTGTTTGATCACACCATCTTCAATGTACATACCGCCGCCCTTGATCTCACGGCGAGTTTTGTCCATTGTCACAAGCACAGAAGCGTTCTTTACGAGCATCGTCTTCGGACGCCCAGAAGCTCCCTTTGAGCTGGCAGCTTTCGCTTCGTGGCTAACGCCTGCAGTAATCGCAGATGCCGCTACAGCAGCACCAGCCAAAAAATTACGACGAGTTAGTCCTTCGTTCCTTTCCTTATCTTCAGAATTGTTATCCACGTCACTGCCATCATTCATGAAATTCTCCTCGTAGGTGTTTTCAAAAAAAAGTACTTATCAGTCTAAGCTCTTAATCAACTCGTCGAAACCTTGATTGCTGGTTCGCAGTACGGCCCGCAAATCATAAAGCATAAATACACGATTATTGATTAGCTTAATAGTCTCACACCACTGGCGGTGCGCCCTTCCTTCGGCCGAAAGTGCTTCCACGGCTGACTCACGGTCTATATTTACGTTAAAGACTTTAGTCTCTTTCCAGTATTTCACCAGCTCTTCTCGGCGCGACAAATTAGTTTTACTCAGCGGCGAGGCACCATTGAGATATCGCATCATAAGAGGCGACATTTTGACGTAGGCTGACTCTTTTCCAAAGGCAGCACCAAGGCCATTAGGCTCAGCTTTACCTGGCCTAAATCCGCCATGACTAGCAGCAACCGATGCTAAAGCAAAACTGGCGATCAAGTAGCCAGACACAATGTTGACACGATCGGCATTGAGCACGTTCTTGCTATTAGACGATAGCCCCATAGAATCAGAGATCACGCCAAGAATACCCAATTGATAGAAGTTAGCGATGTTGGCGAGCTGGACCATCTTATCCTTCTGCCGCTCCATTCGATCTCTAACCTGAGTTTCAATTACAATCTGGTGACCAAGAATATTACTATCGGAATTGGCATCTAAGAAGCCCTCCATGACCTGTCGCGTTATCAACATCTTAGAGTGCTCATCTATCTGTTCATTAGTAGATGCCACCATCAAACCCTGAACTCCGAGCAATTTCGCCGCACCATTAGCAGAGGCATTGAGAGGCAACGATGCGCCGGAAGTGTTTGAAGCAATTGAATCAGGCCAAGCTTTGCGCAATAACTCCAAGAGTTCTTGATCAAACTGCCAGAATTGCTCTTGCAATGAAGTCAAAAGGGCTATGCGATTGTTGACTAACTTGATTGAGTCCCATTTACAAGAAGGCATACTGGCCAACTTCTCCAGGTTGCCGCTCTTCTTTAAATTGATGGTGGCGACATTCTCTTTAGACCAAAGGTCCTGGAGAAATTGACGTCTGCTCTTACCGTCAGCTCGCTTTGGTGAGGTTGAGTTGAGATAGTTCCATACCATCGGACTAAAGCCATGCTTGCCGTTAGATCTCAAATCAAAGAAATCTGCTAAGGAGTTTGGTTCACTCTTGTTCTTGGTCCAGCCGCCGTGGGTACCCAAGAGTGAAACAGTAGTGAGAGCAAGTCCGATCGAATTGGAGATGATGAATAATTGGTTTCCAGCTTTAGGATATCCGTTTAAATAGCTCCAACCGGCACAGGCACCATGAGTACCGGTCTGAATAAAGTTAGCTTGGTAAGTCTTCTGCAAGAAACGTCCTCGCCGGCCCATTAAGTGAGCTAAGACAACATCATATTGATAGTTGAGTTCTTGCTGACACCTGTCGGAGGCGGTACGCATATCAAGAAACCCTGACAGCAAAGTCTCCAAGAGGGTAATTTGCAGTTCAGTCTTTCTATCATTATTGACAGTGGTGCTATC
This sequence comes from bacterium, assembly GCA_018062085.1. GTDB lineage: Bacteria > Cyanobacteriota > Vampirovibrionia > Obscuribacterales > Obscuribacteraceae. The sequence continues at coordinate 10,038 of JAGOSY010000024.1, forward strand.
GAGCGACCTAAGCTCAGTCACAACTGGTTCTAGGTGAAGCAAGCGAACAGCTTCATCGGCACCACCGCCAAAGGCAGTAAAAGAGCCAATTCTGCCCTGCTGAATGTCCGAGAACTGAGACCCTCTTACCTGATTGAGTAAAGCGAGCAGGTCGTTGTTAAATCCTTCGATGGTTGTTCGCAAAGACCAGAGCAGAACAATACGAGAGTTGAGAACGAAAGATTTCTTTGACTTGCCATCATCAAGCCCACAGAGTGTTTCAGGTTTAACCATGTCCGCATGATAACGTTCTTTCCATAAACCATTCAAAATCTCTCTGCGGCTTTTGTTACTATCAGCACCAGGTATAGGCGAGTCTAAATATCGCACTACTAGCGGTGGCAAATTAGATCCGTCTACTGGCTTACCGTCAAGAACACTAGACATGAAAGTAGGGGGCGTGAGATGGGAAGCTTTGGCAAAACGGTTATACAAAATATTTAGCACAGGCAAGCCAATCGCCAGTCCAGAACCAACAGAAGTGCCAATAGCTGACTGCTTAAATTGCTTGTGCATGCGCGAATATGGCTCAAATAGACCGTATAGCGTGCTCAACTGGGCGAAGTTAACTACGTTGAAAGCCTGGTTAACCGTATTTACTTTGCGCTGTTCGCGATTCAAGACGTTATAGGTGTACTCTAGCTCAAACTCTAGGCGGTTTTCAGCAGCCTGAACTTGAAGTACAGCCTCGAATATTTTGCGCAAAACGAAGGCTCGCTTAGCATTGAGCTGAGGTTGTTCACGCTTCGAAAAGTTCTCAGTGCTGCGAAGTGCAACAAGCTGCTCTACTTCTTGCCGAATTCCTAAAATCTCGGAGGCTTGAGCAGCTTCACCAGTGAGCAAATTAGCCGAGGCAAAAGCAGGTGAGACAAAAGCCCACGAGAGAAACAACCAAGGCTGAACTAGTAAACAGCAGCCGATGGCAAAAGCTTTGCGCAGAAAATTCAAAATCTCTCCAGGTAGTCAGCGAACTGGAAGGAATTGGACGATGGATACCTTAAAGCCTACCTAAACCAGAAACAACAGATTAGAAATTCGCAATACTAACACAGCCGACAAGAATCGGACTCAAATATCCGAATTAAAACAACTGGAGAGCACTTGCCATCTACCAACTGAGCATCTAATACTCAGATCTTATCAATCGTAGTCAAGCACCGAGTATTACAAGGCATCAGAGTCAGCTTCAACATCAAACTGCCTAAAGGTATCAGCGAAAAGTTTGATTGATTCAAGCAACGCCGGGGTGTCATGCTCAGTCATCATGTCTAAACGCTCAGGGTTAGTCACTTGGCCATGTCCCTTTCGGCGCAACAACTGTTCAATGCACCAGGTACCATAATTCTCGGTCGAATCAGCAAATGTGCACTCGGCCTCGGTGACACCAACAGCAAGGAATAGGCCAAAGCCACCAGATGGCAATTGATACCAGGCGTCTGGTGCTTCATCGGCATACCAAATAATGGCACTGCGCAAGAGTGAATCTGAATTTGGTGCAATGGGCGCACCAAGATTGATACGTTTGCCAGGACTCAAAGTACCGGCATGATTGAAAATATAAAAGGCCATGGTGCGCAAAAGCTGCGGAGCCCAGGCACTATTGGTAGGGCTCTTGATCATCAATTCGCAACCGAAACCAGATACTTCTTGAGCTTCACTTTGCACCCAGGGGCTAGAAATACCAGCAGTTACATAAGTCCAGTACGGTTTAAATGGATCAGGACCATAGGCCAACACAGCGAGCTGCTGATCGCCTTCTATAGAATCATCAGAAGGCCTAGAAGTATCGCTGCTATCTAAGCGGCTTTTGCCTTTCTTTGCAACAACGTCATCTTTAAAAACAGGAGGACCGTAATTAGCAGGTGATACCGAGGTTGGTTCGCCGAATAATTCGAGATAAAGAGCGTTTCGTGCCACCCAGGCATCTTGCAAAAGCTTGCGCCGGGCCAGTTCGCTTGCTCTCTCAAACTCAGGGTCTTCTTTACCTATGCGATCGTCTTTTTTCTTGCCCACGGTCTTTACCAAAACAGTAAAACTAAAATCTGTTATTCGTCGATTTTGAGCAGCGCCATGAATGCCTCTTGTGGAATCTCTACCCGGCCCACCGATTTCATGCGCTTTTTGCCTTCTTTTTGCTTATCAAGAAGCTTTCTCTTACGGCTAATGTCACCACCATAACATTTAGCTAGTACGTTTTTTCGCACAGCCGAAATAGTTTCACGGGCCACAATTTTGCCACCAATAGCTGCTTGAATAGGCACTTCAAACATCTGTCTAGGTATTAGCTTCTTCAATTTTTCAGATATAGCGCGCCCAGCAGAGTGAGCCCGATCATAGTGCACAATGGCCGAAAGAGCATCAACTTTGTCGCCACCAATCAAAATATCGATTTTGACCAAGCGCTCTTCTCTAAATTCTTTAAAGAGATAATCAAGGCTAGCGTAGCCCCTTGAGCGACTCTTCAACTGATCAAAAAAGTCAGTAATAATTTCAGCCAATGGCAATTCATAGATAAGCATGGCACGACGAGGGTCAAGGTGCTTCATGTCTACATACACACCACGACGCTGCTGACAAAGCTCCATCAAGGTACCGACATATTCTGTCGGTGTAATGATATTTGCAGTGACAAAAGGCTCTTCTATGAATAGCCGATAAGTCGGATCGGGTAGAAGAGCCGGGTTCTCTACCATGATTACGCTGTTATCAGTTTTGGTTACGCGATACACCACCGACGGTGCTGTGGTTATTAAATTGAGGTTGTATTCGCGCTCTAACCGCTCTTGAATGATCTCCATGTGGAGCAATCCAAGAAATCCGCAGCGGAAGCCAAAGCCTAAAGCATCAGAGGTTTCAGGCTCAAAAAATAGAGATGAATCATTGAGCTTGAGCTTGTCTAGAGCTTCGCGCAAATCAGGATACTGATCATTGTCGACAGGATAAATGCCTGCATAGACCATGGGCTTGGCCGGGCGGTAACCAGGCAAAGGCTCAACAGCCGGATTAGATACCAAAGTTATAGTGTCGCCCACAAGAGTCTCGACATCTTTGATCTGAGCAGCCAGGTAACCTACTTCACCAGGTCCAAGCCGATCAACTTTGACCTGAGCCGGGCGCAAAACCCCTAACTCGGCAATGTCGAAGGTTTTATCATTGGCCATGAAGCGAATTTTATCACCCAGCTTAACTTCGCCGTCTTTCACTCTGAAATAGACGATAATGCCCCGATAGCTATCAAAATAGCTATCAAAAATCAGCGCCCGCAGAGGCTCATTAACTGTATTTCTCGGTGCCGGCACAAATTTGACGATGGCTTCGAGAACATCTTTTACCCCAATATTATTTTTGGCACTGGCGAGAATTGCTTCATCAGCCGGTATGCCAATTACATCTTCGATTTCGGCGCGAATGCGCTCGGGCTCAGCACTAGGTAGATCAATTTTGTTAATAACTACGACGATTTCAAGATTATTCTCTGAGGCTAAGTGAACGTTGGCTAAGGTCTGGGCTTCTACCCCTTGAGTAGCATCGACAATGAGCAGGGCTCCCTCACAGGCGGCCAAACTACGTGACACTTCATAGCCAAAGTCAACGTGGCCAGGTGTATCAATTAAATTGAGAACATAAGTTTGGCCATCATCGGCAATGTAATCCATACGGGCTGCCTGGGCCTTAATTGTGATACCGCGCTCACGTTCGATATCCATCGAGTCAAGCACTTGGGCCTGCATATGTCTCTTGGCGATGGTATTGGTCATCTCCAACAAACGATCGGCCAATGTAGACTTGCCGTGGTCAATATGGGCAATGATGGAGAAGTTTCTGATTAACGTGGGGTCGGTCACTGAGAACCCTTTAATGACGAGGACAACCAACTGCGAAGTCGAAAGACGGACTAGTGCAGCTATGAGAAGGTATATTAGCAGGAAGACCAAGCGAGATCGCTAATAGTAACAACTACACTTACACCTACACTCAAACTTACCGCGCAGGCGCCTAAATCTAGCAAATGTCAAACTCATCTAACTCTTTCTTAGAAACCTTAAAACAAAGGCCATTATTGGCGGACGGGGGCATTGGCACCCTCCTGTACTCAAGGGGCGCTTCAACTGAGGCCTGTTTCGAGCATCTCAATTTGACCAAGCAAGAAACTATTCAGCAACTTCACGTTGATTACATCAACGCCGGAGCTGAAATTATTGAAACAAATTCTTTTTCTGGTAACAGAATTAAACTTGCCAATAGTGGTCTGGAAAATGATGTCTGGAAAATCAATGTTTGGGCCGCAAAAATTGCCCGGAACGCCCGTGAAATAGCTGGTCAGCCGACCTACGTCGCTGGATCTGTCGGCCCCACTGGCAAACTCTTACCCCCACTTGGCGATACCGCCCTAGACGAACTTGATTATGCCTTCAAAGAGCAAATGGAAGCCCTCCTTGCCGGCGGCGTCGATCTTTTCATGATTGAGACAATGTCGAGCCTAGAGGAAACAGCAATTGCCGTACGCGCCGCTCGTAGTCTTTCCAAACTACCGGTAGTGGCGCAGCTTTCATTTTCAGTAGAGGGACACACGCTACTTGGAGCAACGCCAGAAGATGTCGCTCGCCTAATTCGTGATTTAGGTGACGACGCCCCTGATGTCATTGGTATCAATTGCGGTGCGGGCCCTGGACCAGTTTTCGATTCACTAATTCGCCTTACAGCAGCAATTCGCACACTCAAGCTCGATGCGGGAAAACTTACTTTTTCATGCTTACCGAATGCCGGTCAACCCAGCCTGATCGGCGGTCGCCCCGTCTTCATGAGCAAACCGCACTACTGTGCCTCATACATTGAGCCCTATCTCAGAGCTGGAGCAAGAATCGTCGGCGGCTGCTGCGGTACAACACCAGAGCACATCAAAGAAATGAGAAAAAGCCTTGATGCCTACTTGGCCAAGGCCACCCAATCACATATTGAGATTAGCGCGGGCTCTAGCATCCCAGAAACTGTACTTTTTCATCCTGACTCACTCGATTTGTCAGACGACAAACCAAAAGAATGCCTCTCACTAAAGACCCATCTAAAAAATCTAAAGGCCGGAAACCGCAAACAAGACTTTTATGTTTCTGTTGAACTTGACCCACCGAAAGGTGCGGGCACCAAGAAAATTCTGGCAGCAGCAGATTTGCTTTTCAAAGCCGGTGCCGATGCCATAAATGTTGGCGACAGCCCAATGGCTAGAGTGCGGATGTCTTCTTTAGCTACCTGCCAGTTGATAAGTCAAAAGGTGGGAGTCGATACAATTATCCACTTCACCACCCGCGATCGTAATTTGATGGGTATGCAAGCCGATCTATTGGGCTGTCAGGCCTTGGGATTGCAAAACATTCTAGCACTCACTGGAGACCCACCAGCTTTAGGTAATTACGCCCATGCCACAGCTGTCTACGACGTCGACTCAATTGGCTTAATTCGCATAATTTCGCAACTGAATGCGGGCCAAGACATCGCTGGCAATACCATAGGAACTCCACTAAATCTTTCTATCGGCTGCGCCCTCAACCCCACAGCACAGAACCGTGCTATGGAGCTTGAGCGCCTTCGTAAAAAAATCGAAGCTGGTGCGCACTTTGTCATGACACAACCAATCTATCAAGTTAGTGACCTCACCGATTTCTTAGAACAATTCGGCGATCTCCCCTTACCGCTATTGGTCGGCATTATGCCCTTGCATTCAAGCAAGCATGCCGAGTATCTGCACAATGAAGTGCCCGGTATTTCTATACCAGAAAAGGTTAGGAAGCAAATGGCCGATGCCGGTGAAGCTGGCTCGCAAAAAGGTTTAGAGCTGGCCGAAGAACTGTTAGCAGAAGTACGCAACCTTTGCCAAGGCACCTATCTCGTGCCCTCTTTTGGTCGCTATGACGACATGGCTGCGTTAGTCAAAAGGCTTAAGTCCAACGGCTCTAAAACCCAGTAATTTAGCCAAAAGAGTTTCAGCCAATAACAAACTGGCAACGGACGGCGCGCACATGATTTTCCATTTCTTGAGCTTGAGCCAATCGATTGGTTTTGCGCAGTAGCTTAGCGTACTGTTCTTCCACATCGGCAAAGCGAGGGTGATCTTTGCTATAAACTTTTTGCCTAATTGCCAAAGCGCGCTTAAAAAGTGGCTCAGACAATTCAAAGCGAGTCTGAAAATAATATAGTCGAGCTAAATTTTTTAGTGATGTCGAAACTAAAGGATGCTCTCCGCCAAGGGATTTCTCCCGAATTTGCAGTGCCTCAAGTAAGATTGGCTCCATTTCGCGATAGAGGCGGCGGCGACAATAATGATCGGCCAACTTAGTTAGCAAATCGGCTACATGGGGATGATCTTTACCCATCATTTGCCGAACCGAAGCCACTTCTAACTCAGCTTCCTTTTCATGCTCATCTGGAAAACCAGTGGGCCACCCCAAGGCCATAGACTGAGGAATAGCATCCAGAGAAGTTGAAGAATCAGTCATTGACTGTTTCCAGTCGCTAACAGGCCGTGGATAAATGGCAGATGGAATACTCTTCTTCCTCACAGTCATGACTTTCTCAAGACACTTCTTTGTATCCGCTACTTCCGCGCGATAAGGCCCGAGCGTTCTCTCCATAATTTCAAGAGCCCTTCTATAGAGGGCTTCAGCATTTTCCAGCATACCTTTATTGAAATATAAATCAGCCAGTTTCGAAACTGTGGCCGCTACCTCTGGGCTATCCTGACCCAAGGCTTGCTCCTGAATAGTAAGGAATTTCTCTAGTTCAGGAATGGTTTCGCACTTCATAAGGGCCTCAATAAAAAGGAATCCACGAATATCGGCTCTTCATAGCAGAGTCAAAACGGTTCAATATTGCCGGGAAACCAAGAAGGCAAATTACTAAATAGAGTGGTTTCCCGGAAAGCTATAGAATTTTAGCTCTCGTCTATATTCTTACCCAGATAAAGAAGCCGCAGATAGAGCCTTACCCTATAACTTTGTACGGGATTCGTATAGAGCACGCGAACCTATAGGTTAGCCATAACAACAATACGGTCGAACCTATACCCAGCCCCTTGGTCACTGGGATAGCATCAATATAGGTGTAAGGTCGGCGATATTAACAGCTAGGTTGAGAAGCTGAATACGGGGTTAGTGTTGGATGGGATCCTTTAAAGATAGGATAATTCGACTGTTGAAAAACATAGTCGAAGATGCCGAACGAGAGAAAGAAACCGAGGCGCAAAAGGCCCTCGCTCGCCAGGCATCAAACCCAGCTAGTAACGGCGCTGAAGTGAAAAGTGAGACACTGCCAGAGCCTGAAGACAAAAACAATACTGCTTCCGATACCATTCACAATTTATTGCATCAAGGCAAAGACAGCCTATCAACTCGCTTCCTCTCAGCCGGGCAGCCTGAAATAGTGGCGTTGCCTCCTTCGACTTTAAGCCGTGACGCCGCAAACCTGGTCGACCCATCGTTTGCACGTTCACAACTCGATTCATCTTGGCACCACCTAGATTCCATCAAAGCAGAAGTGGACAAAAACGAAGCGGCAAAAGCTAGGTCGAAAAAAAACGAGAGCAAACGCAGCAAAGAATTTGATTTCACAGACCCCTCTAAGTCAGAGGGTCAAACACGTCTCTACAGCGGTTATTCAGAGGAAGAACCGACCCTACTGGCAGCTCAATGGCAATGCACTCCCGACGATACACTAATAGGAAGCAATTCATCGCCGACAGAAGAATCTTTCAACCGCGCCGCCGAAAACGTCTCTACCTCCCCCTCTACACTAGCCTGGCTATCCTCTCTTGTCTCACCAGAAGTGCGGGCTTCAGTGGCCGCAAACCTGCAGACGCCACCTGAAACCTTACGAAAACTGGCAAACGATGTCGATAATACAGTTCGTCTTTCGGTAGCAACTAACCCCAATACTCCCTCTGACGTACTAAGAAATCTCACCCGTGACGTCAGTAAACTGACAGCTTCAGAAGCGCAATCGGCATTGTGTGCCAGGGGCGATGTGGTCGAAGCCGAGCGCAAGAGCCAAAATTTACTCACCAACAATCGCTTCAACCCGACCTCCAATCACCTTATTGCTTCTTACACATGCCTTGACGCAGTCATGCCAGACGGCATCAATGATGGCAGTAAAGCTGATAGCGAGTGGCAATCACTAAACAGTGATGGTGCTCAAAAAGCCTACAAGCAACAAAAAGACACAGTCAAAGACCTCAAATTCAACCCTAGTATCTCCAACCCCAACGGCCCCCGGGACACAGCCAAAGAACTGACGCCGCACTCAGCTTTCGACAGTCCACCTGAAAACGCCTCCCCCCAAGAAAAAATTGCCTTCCTCAAAATGATTGCTACTCGTCTAAGCACCCCACCCTCAAAACTGGCCGAGCTAGCTCAAAGCGAAAGCATCGAAATTCGAGCAGCAGTAGCAGAGAATATCAATACACCAGCCGAAGCTTTTACCCTGCTAGCAAAAGACAGTCAGGCGCAAGTCAAATTAAGAGTAATCGACAACAGCAATTGCCCCAACCATGTACTGGAATTGCTTAAAGACGACCAAGACCCATATGTTGGCTATGAAGCCAAAAATCAACTCAAGCGCATTCAAAATTCACTGGCGCAGGAACGGTCAGGCAGCTATAGAACCGAAGGTTTACTGTAAACAAAACCAATATCATCCACTGTTCTATTAACAGAAAAAAGTAGTTTCCATGGAAACTACTTTTTTCTCGTTAATGAATAACCAACTAAATTTGAATTGGTCGTTAATTCAAGCTCAACTTACGCTCAATTTACTTTAGAGCCACTTCCAATTTTGATACTACCGCTAGCGACTCTTCGAGAGCCTTGATGAACATATCGATCTGCTCATATGAGATCACCAGTGGCGGCTCAACTCTCAAGACTCGCGAATTGATATAAGTACCAGAAATGAGAATATTGCGACTGAACAGTTCTTTGGCCACGGCATAACCAGTATCGTTACCGGTAAATTCCATACCCAACATCAAACCAACACCGCGAATCTTCGAGAGCACATCAGGGAATTTCTTAGCAAGCTGTGTCACTTTCTCGATTATGTAATCGCCTTTCTCCTTGGCTTGCTTCGGTAAGTCCTCGTCAAGCAATATTGAAATTGTCGCGATGGCGGCTGCGCAGGCCAGTGGGTTGCCACCAAAAGTAGTGGTATGCAAGAAAGGATTCTCGACATACTTCGCCCAAACTTTCTCATTACCAACAACAGCGCCAATTGGCATAACACCGCCGCCGAAGGCCTTTCCTAGAGCCATTAGGTCAGGCACAACACCTTCATAATCGCAGTAGAACATTTTGCCAGTACGACCCATGCCGCTTTGCACTTCATCAAAAACAAGCATCGCGCCATATTTGTCGCAGAGTTCGCGGGCGGCGGCCAAATAACCGGGAGGGGCAACGTTTATGCCGCCTTCGCCCTGAATTGGTTCGACCACAAAAGCAGCCACTCTATCGCCACTAAAGTCAGCGCAGCTAAGTGTTGTCTCTAAGGCTTTAATATCACCAAATGGAATATGGCTCCAGTTCAAGAGCGGCATAAACGGTTCGCGGAACATGGCTTTAGATGTACCACCAAGTGCACCAAGAGTTTTACCGTGAAAAGCGCCAACGGTTCCCACGAAGTGCTTGCGTCCAGTGGCCAGCATAGCCATTTTCATACAACCTTCTACAGATTCAGTACCTGAATTGGAGAAGAATGAATAATTGAGATCACCTGGTGTAATCAACGAAACTAAATAAGCCAAATAAGTTCTGAGCGGATCAATTAGTTCCTGCGAGTGAATCGCTTGGCGCTCTAACTGTTCGGTTACAGCCTTCAAGACCCTAGGGTGACGGTGACCAACGTTATAAACGCCATAACCACCCAACATGTCGATGAATTCTTTACCGTTGATATCACGGAAGACAGCACCATTATCTTCCCACTCAACAGCTGTATAGTCTGTGCTGACTGATTTTCGATACTTCAAGAAGCCAGCATTGACGTGATCGGTCCAATAACGAACAGAATCGGCAATAACTTTATCGCGCTCCTCTTGGGTGAGCTTTTTCTTTCCGATAAGCTCCAGTACCTCCCTGGATTTTGCCTGAGCTGTCTCCAGATCTTGAGCCATTTTTCTTTACTCCCACGTTTTTTAGCAGCCCTTTACAAAAAGGCGCTAGTTTATGACAACTGGGATATTCTACGCCTGCGCCCGGTTTAAATCAAAAAATCAGAGCAAAAACATAGCAACTTCTTCATGACAACAAGTTACGGCACAATTCCTCTACTCCACTTAGAAGTTTCGCTGACCAAAAATTTATACATTCGTACACAGCTCATCTCCCGACCACCCGGCAAAAGCTGCTTTCCAAGGCCATCAGCCACATAGCCATTGGCCAGGTAAAAGGGCTCAGCGTTCAAGGCCGCATTGAGATTGAGCCAATCAAGGCCAGACTGACCAGCCAATCGCTCTAATTCAGTTAAGAGCGCCACCCCAATACCCTGCCGCGAGAGCCGAGGATGAACATAACAGGCGCGAATCTCGCTCAAACGAGGCACGAGAATACCAAAGCCAACAACAGCATTGTCCATTTCGGCCACCCGAACCACTTCGTCTGAGCGCTGGGGCCTATTAGCGAAGTTCTCAATGCGACTGTCTGTGACATCAGGAGACCAATCGTCTAATATTTCCTCGTCATAATAATCAACCGGTTCGCCATGGACCGCGGCAAAATGCACGTCGAGGATGCCCCTGATATCAGTGGCATCACTATCTTCTTCGGCTTCCCGTGCTTTGCGAATAATCAACATAGAGAGGGATTATACTTCTTTGAAGCAATCAGTAAGACAGTTTTTGACCGCCCAGACTGCTAGGCGGAGCGTAGCGATCCCTCACCTGTGGGTCATAACCGACTTTAGGCTTTACTACCTTTGGCTTAAGATTGAGGTCTTCTAAACGAGCAAAAGGCTTGAGAAAACCTATAAGACAGTCAACATTATCAGCATTAACACCGCGATCGCAGTAAAAGGCACTAAAGAGCTTAGCCCGTCCGGTCAAAGCTGGCGCAGCTGTAATATTAACCAAAGTACCACCATTAGTCAGAGTACAAAGATTAACGGTCAAATAGTTGGTAGCCGAACTAGTTTGCTGTAGCTCTAACAATAAGTGCCCAGCCTGAGTATCAGCCACGAGAATGTCATAACCATCGAGCTCAGCCAGCGAAAAACCAACTAGCTCACAGGCCTGCTGAAAATTCTGCGGCAGTTGAATAGAGCGGCGCTCGTATGGCTTCCCAAACTGCCCTACTTGCCAGGCATGAACGAAGCTGAGAAAGCAGACTAGTACGGCCGCGGCAATAGATCCACATATTACGCTAGAGACAATCCATGAGCTAATTAGGTGCAAATCGGCTGGGGTGGATGAATGGCCAGTGACAAGAGCCAAGGGGAAAGCCAGGGCAATTGGCACAAAGAAGAGAGTGCTCAAAACCAAGGCTGAGCTTAAGCCAATCAGCAACGACTGAAGAAAGAACTGGGCATCATCAAGTTGGCCAATGGCCCCGTCTAAGTCAACAATATTGCGGCTCTTTTCCAAAGCTGAACGTTCTTTCGTATTCCTAGAATTTGCCATAGGAGAAACATCCATTTATTAGTAAGGGAAGGGAGGGAAAAATAAAGATTAAGCTAGTAAAAATCCAATCGATTAAATAAGTGTAGGGGGTACTACGTGTCAATCACGTGAAAGTTGGAATTTAAATTTCAACTGCACATTCCAATTGCAAACTCCCATTTAGCTCTTCTATTTAACTCGAACGATAGGAAAGGTATAGGTTTTGACAAACGAAAGCTTACTGTCTTGCAGGGTGCCGGCATTGAAAAAGCTGAGAGTGCCCAAAGGCATCAATACATCGGTTGAAGTACTCACCTGCACGAAAGGCGAGGTATGCGGCAAGGCCTTACCAGCAAAATCTTGATATACAATCGGTGCCGACATCTTCGGAGCCGAGAGAAATCCAGAAGCCTGATAGCTCTTCAAAATGACATTGGCAAGCTTGGTTGCTTCAGCTAAATCTTGCCCTTGAGCAGCATTGCGACAAGCATCGCGACAAGCTCGATCGTTAGCATAAGCACCAAATATGGCAATGCCTAGGTGCAAACCGAGGGCTACAAACACTGAAGCAAGCAGGCAGCCACAGACGAACTCAACAGCCAGAGAGCCCTTCGCTCCTCTACGTCTTAATAGTTTTCTCTCGGTGGTTAACATAGCGCTGTTCCTTCAATATCTATACTGACAAAAACTAATTGGACACCAGCTTGACTAAGCGCCGAGCAATCTTAGCGAAGGTTTGCCGCAGCTGAGAACTGTCGGTGACTGAGTTAAAGGTACCGCCATGACCAGCAATAGCAGCCATACCACCAGTGGTTGGGTCACTATTCTTGTCATTCAAAATCTCAGTTTGATCGGGAATGATGGCAGGATTTTGCGCCAAACCAATTGTATAAACTGCCACACCAGCGTCCCGAGCTTCAACCGCAGCCATACGGGCATTGGCCTTAGGGTCTGAACTAAGGGGACCGCTAGGAACCGTGGGCTCACCATCAGTGAAAAGAACGATCGCCCTTGTGCTGCCTAAGCGCGAATGATGCTTAAGATCCTCTACCGCACTGTGAACGGCACCGCCGATATTGGTCGAGCCCATTGGCACACATTTGTCGATGGCACTATTGACCTCGGCATAAGCGGTCTTACCAGCAGCAGCGTCAATCTGCACGTGGGGAATAGGGTAACCTTTCTTCGCTCCGTACGGTGCGTAGTCATCAATGTCATACCAAGGCTCAGTACTATTGGCATCAATGCCGACAGTTGAATCGAAGGCGACAAAACCAAAGTGAGCGTCGGCATCAGTATTTAGAATCTGAGTCATGGTATTGAGAGCACTTTGAGCATCTTTCATGGGCTTTAGCTGTTTCGCGGCTGCTTCAAAATATGCTTTTTGATAGCCCGCCCGCGGACTGACGAACACGGCAGTGTTTGCTTTACTACTTTTATAAACGCCATCAGACTCAAGATTGCCCCGAGCAGCCTCTGTCAACGTAGCAACATCAGGGAACGCAAAGCCACCGTAACTGGCACCACCAAAACTAGGTTGACCATCAATGTTTACGACCACATCGGTAAACACTTTCATACCATCAAAGGTTGGCGCTGTCCCCGGCGGGAAATTACCTGGCGCTCTGCCAGCTTCAGGATAAATACCACCAGAACGCAAACCAGGCACGCCATAATACTGAGCTAAGTATTCAGACGAATAACATTTGGCTTCCCAATAAGCTTCAGTGAGAATTTGGGGATAGCAAGCATTTAAGCTAGAACCAGTGGCTGCCGGTTTGAGAATATCAAAGATTTTGCCACGCATGAGGCCGTTGGCACCAGTGACCGGAAGATAGACATTTTTGCCACCGCCTAAAGTGGCATCCCATTTTCTTTTGACAAAAGTGACAGGAGTTTGATCGTCCATCGAACCAGAGACATCAAAACAAATTACCATATCTAACTTGGGCACAGCACCGGTTGACATGGCATTAACATTGAGGCTTTTGATACCAACAAAATTACCAAAAGCCAAGTTACGCGTGGTGCTACTAGTGACACGCACTACTTTACCGTTAGGGCTGGTCAAGGGTTCAACCTTAGAAGTAACTGGGTTGATAAACTCAAAAAATACTCGGGCCTCATCTAGGTCACAGTTCAAACTAGCAGCCGAAGCGGCCAGAGTTGTGTTGCTCAAAGCTTGACCAAGCACAGTATTGGCTTTAAATATCTTGACGGCCGCAGCAATGGCATCATTGTGTGCTTGCAGCGGGTCAACATTATCAGAGCTAGCTAAAGTAGCAGTACCGGCCAGAACAGCAGCATCACTAGCGTTCTGTAGCTCTTGCTTAGCGAGATAAAGACGAGCAGCCTCAAAGGTAATAATTGAGAGCAGCGGCACAATCACTAAGAAAATGAGGATCATAAACATTAGTAAGCTTTGGCCGCGTTGACTACGCAGATTGCAGCGACTGCGCTGCCAAAAAACTCTGTGACTGGAAGAAACTTTGTTCATAAGAGACTCTTAAATTGTTAGGCCTTGGGGATTTTCACAATATTGCTTGGCTGAAAGATGCAGCGTAATCGGGGCATTGAGCCCCTCGATTTTGACTGGTATTGGTATTGGTATCAAAGGTTGAGCAGAGCAATCAGCTGATACTTCTATTTGATAGCTATTGACACTTTGATCAGCCGGAATAGCCAAAGGCACTAACTGCGAACTAAGAGCCAGGGTATCATTTTTAGTAATCAAAATTGCAGTCTTGATATTGCTAATAGACAAACCAGAAAAACTATTCTCAACTTGCTTGATCTTGCTTAAAGCCTCTGCTTGAGCTGACGGTTTACCATCAACAGGATTGGCGAAAGTATTGGCTCTAGCAGCTGAAATGCTAGCGTAGTGAATACCAGCATATGAAAAAGTTATGCGCAAAAACACTGTAGCCAGATCTATTAGAGGAAAGGCAACAACCATTAGGACGGCCCACAAAATCATAGGCAGCTCGGCCAGCATCGAAGCACGACCAGATCTTCTTCGCGATCTTACAAAATTGACTCTCATACTAGCGCTCCGTATGGCCTTGAGCTGACGAGAATTTACCTTTCTGCAGCTCTGGTACAGGCTTGAGACAGACGCGCAGCAACACCGATAGCTGCTGGCGGACGCGCTGATCACTAGACGAATTGATGCCTTTCTCGCAGGCAGCTCTAGCTTGGAGCAATTGACGTGATGACAGATAAGACTCAGCCAAGCGCACTTTCAATAGATCGTTGTTGGCATCAAGCTTCAACGCATCTTCAAATGCTTGGGCAGCATTGACAAATTGACCAGTCTGAAAATAGCTTTCGCCCAACCAATATAAATCGTTGGCTGTAGCATTGCCTGAAGTAGCGATGCGCTGATAGAGGGGA
The DNA here is from genome assembly GCA_018062085.1 of bacterium. Classification (GTDB taxonomy): domain Bacteria; phylum Cyanobacteriota; class Vampirovibrionia; order Obscuribacterales; family Obscuribacteraceae. The sequence continues at coordinate 25,105 of JAGOSY010000024.1, forward strand.
AGAGACTGTTCAAACTGAGTTGCTTGATAGGCCTGCTGAGCTTCCGTGCGCAGACGCTCTAATTGACTGGCTGCACTAGCGCCAGGAAGAACGTAGGCGATAGCTGTAGCGGTCTCGGCTAGGGCACTGGGCACCCACAGAGTACAGACAAGCGATGTCCCTACAAGCAATGTACCTACAAGCAAAATTTTTGGATAAATCACGGTGACTCCCTTTGCGTCGAATCCACAGCAGATTCGATCGGTTCGCATGGGCTCATAATATGCGTCTATTTGTGGCAAAGTAGTGGCTAACTAGCCCAGAACACGTATAAACCGCAGAACTAGACTTCAGAGGTCGCTATTTTCTTGCGCTCAATATTGAAGTATTTTGCTTCGGGATGAACCACGACAATGGCTGAGGTACTCTGTTCTGGCACAAGTTGATACTCGGCTGAGAGGCTGACACCGATACGCTCTGGTTTAAGCAATGTAAACAGGTGAGCTTGATCCTCTAGGTTAGGGCAAGCAGGATAGCCAAAGCTATAACGGGTGCCACGATAACCTTGCTGGAAAAATTTTCGCGGGTCTGTGGCATCTAAATGAGCGAAGCCCAATTCGGCCCGCACTCTCTTGTGCAGAAGCTCAGCCAAGGCCTCAGCTGATTCAACAGCCAAACCATGAAAATACAGATACTCAGAATACTGATTGTCAGCAAAGAGAGACTGGGCATGCTCAGTGGCCCGCGCCCCCATTGTCACAATCTGAGCCGGCAATACATCATAACCAGTGCTACTTGCCGAGAAGAAATCAGAAATGCAAAAGTGGCGGCCGAACTGCTGCCGGGGAAAATCAAAGCGCAACCATTCCTCTAATTCAGGCAATTCAATACCATAACTAGTACCAGAATTAGACTCTAGACCAATCGGTTTATAAACCACCAACTGGTTGCCATTGGAGCGGCAAGGGAAATAGCCATAAACAGCTTTAGGCTCAAGCAACTTTTGATCGATACAACGCTGCTTCAATTGAGCCAACATTGGTGTTATTTTCTCAGCCACCATGGCCTGATAGTGAGCGTCGGTGCTATCACCTTGACGAACACGGAACTGTCCGCGAATCAGCGCATTTTCGTTTATGTAAGAAAAGACTTCGGCCAAGTCGAAATCACACACCGCCTTAGAGCCCCAAAATGGCGGAAGCACTGGTGTCTCATCAGCGATGTTAGAGCGAGACGAAGGCAGATCCGGTACGACGAGAGAGGTGTCTTCTTTACCAAATCTTATCTCTTCTATATCATCGTCATCATCAAGATCTTCACACTCAATAGCCGGAACCTGGGGCAAAAGCGAATGATCACCAGTGGCTATCACTTCCATAATTTTCAAATCATCAAAGGCATCTTGGCCATAATAGAGGGTGCCTTTGTAGACCTTGCGACAGTCTTCTTCCACATAACGTCTAGTTAAAGCAGCCCCACCCAAAATCACCGGCACACTAATGCCCCGCTGATTGAGAATCGAAAGATTCTCTTTCATGATTACAGTAGATTTGACGAGCAAGCCACTCATACCAATACAGTCAGCATTATTTTGTTCAGCGGCAGAAATGATATTCTCGATGGGCTGTTTGATACCAAGATTGATCACCTTGTAGCCATTATTCGTCAAGATAATGTCCACAAGATTTTTACCAATATCGTGAACATCACCCTTAACTGTAGCCAGTACCATAGTACCGCGGGTAGAGCCTTCTACTTTGTCCATGAATGGCTCTAAATAAGAAACAGCCGCTTTCATTGTCTCGGCAGACTGCAGCACAAAGGGGAGCTGCATTTTGCCAGAACCAAAGAGATCACCAACAACCTTCATACCATCCAGCAAAATTGTATTGATGATTTCGAGAGGCTTGTAGCGCTCCATAGCCTTTGCCAAATCAGCTTCAAGAGCGACACGATCACCGTCAATAATTCGTTGCTTTAATATCTCTTCGATGGTGGCGTCAGTCTTTCGTTCCACTTTTGCTGTGGCGCCACCACTACCCTTCGCCTTGTAGAAGTCGAGCAAAGCAAAGAGTGGGTCATAATCAGGTGTGCGCTGATCAAATATTAGCTTGTGATGAAAGTCGCGCTCTGCCTCGTCTATTTTATAGAGCGGCAAGATTTTTTGGGCATTGACGATGGCCATATCGAGGCCATACTGAACGGCATGATGCAAGAATACAGAATTTAAGATACGGCGAATGCGTGGGTCCATGCCAAAGCTAATATTACTGACGCCTAGAATGGTCTTCACGCCAGGCAAATGTTCTTTGATAAGCTTGATTCCTTCAAGGGTCTCCAAGCCAAGGCGACGGTCATCTTCGTTGCCCGTAGAAAGAGTAAAAGTAAGAGCATCAAATATGAGGTCATAGGGCGCTAACCCCTGACTGCAAGCTAAATCATAAATGCGCTTAGCAATCTCGAGCTTTTTGTCGGCGCTCTTGGCCATACCCGCTTCATCAATGGTGAGAGCAACAGCAGCAGCGCCATAGCGCTTAATCAATGCTACTTTCTCGAGCATCTTGCTCTCGCCGTCTTCTAGATTGATAGAATTGACGATTGGTTTACCAGCCACCAAAGCCAGCGAGGCTTCAAGCACAGCGTACTCAGTGCTATCGATCATGATCGGAATTTGCAATTCAGTATTAAGGCGCTTTATAAATTTGCTCATATCGGCCACTTCATCGCGGCCAACATAGGCAGTGCAAACATCAAGAATGTGAGCACCCTCGCGCTCTTGCTCTCGGGCCATGGCCACCATGCCATCAATCTGCTCCGCTTGCAAAAGATCTTTGAACTTCTTACTGCCATTAGTATTTGTGCGCTCGCCAACAATCAGGGGTGGCTGGTCAAGATCGAACGCTACCGATGTATAGATACTAGCTGCCGAGGGAACGAAGACCGCTTGGCGCTTCTTCGGCTCAACCTCACCAATCTTATTGACCACAGCCGCTAAGTGAGCAGGAGTGGTACCGCAGCAACCACCAACAATATTGACGCCTTGGTCGTGGACAAAGTTATACAACGACTCGGCTAACTGATCAGGGGTTAGCTTGTAGACTGTTTCGCCATTAACATTTTCAGGCAAACCAGCATTAGGCAATACCGACACTGCCCGCGGTGCATTTTGGCAGAGATACTGCACTGGGTCAATCATCTCACGCGGGCCAGTGGCGCAGTTAATACCAATAACGTCAACTGGATAGCTCATCAAAGTAGTAAGAGCGGCAGAGATATCAGTGCCAACGAGCATAGTACCAAGAGGGGGTGCTTCTAGGGTAACTTGAGTAATGATAGGAACACGTCGGCCCAATTGGCGCAAATAATCTTCTATGGCAATCACTGCGGCTTTAGCCTGAAGCAAGTCTTGCCCGGTTTCAAACTGCAATACGTCGACGCCGCCATCAACTAAACCACGTACTTGTTCAAAATAAGAAGCGCGCATTTGCTCGAAAGATATATGCCCCAATGAAGGAATTTTTGTAGTTGGGCCAATGGAGCCAGAAACAAATCGAGGCTTGCTGTCGCTATATGCCAGAGCCACTTCTTTAGCTAGACTTGCAGCCCTCTTGTTCAGCTCATAGGTGCGATCGGCCAAGCCAAATTCAGCAAGAACTATGCTAGACCCGCCAAAGGTGCAGGTTTCAACCACATCGCAGCCAACTTTGAAAAACGATTCGTGAATTTCAGAAATGACATCTGGGCGGCTAGAAACCAATATTTCAGGACAGTTTTCGCAGCCTTCATAGTCATCGATCGTGAGGTCATAAGTATGAACTGATGTGCCCATGGCGCCATCAAATATCAATACTTTTCCCCTTAGGGCCTGCAAAAAATCCAACGTACTACCTCAAGAACCAATTAGTGAGCAGGCATAAAGCCCATTGCTTTGACGCTTTTTTGCCCATCCTCAGCAAGACAGAAGCTGACAAACTTACCAACACGCTCTTCATTTGCTTGATTGTAGTAGACATACAAAGGCCGAGAGAGCGGATAGTCGCTGCCAGACAAAACGCCACCCTGAGCTGATTCTGGCGACTTCTCCGTGAGCTTTAGCTTCAATACTTTGACTTTATCTGTAGCCCTTGCTGCTTGCGCCATGCCGACAAAACCAATTGCCAGCCGATTTCCCATAACCGCTCCAATCAAGGCCTCAGAGGAGGGCATTACTTTGACAACTGGGGCATACGGCTTTGAAGAAAGAACGTGCTCTTGGAAGTAGTCAGAGGTACCGCTAGTCGATTCTCTCCCAAAGGCTCGAATCGGCTCTGCAGCCAAGTCCTTCCGCAACTGCTTCCATGTGACAATTTCGCCAAGATAGATTTTCGCCAAGTCGACTAGGTCAATCTCTACTATCGTATTCTGCGGATTAACTACAACTGCAATAGCGTCACGAGCCACCATCAAGCGCTTGAGGTGTACTCCTTTGCTATGAGCAGCCTTATGCTCTTCCTCTGTAATTTCGCGAGAAGCAGCAGCCAAATCAATTTTGCCAGTGAGCAAATCATCAATACCAATACCAGTATCACCATCTTTAACTGCAATCTGCAACCCCGGCTTGCTGGCCATATAGTCATTGGCCCATTTATGCATCAGGCTCTCCATCGTATCTGAGCCTTGAACAACAATAGACGCGCCATCTTTTGCGCCAGGAAGGATTTGCCCTAAACTCGACTTAGGAGCGGAGCTGCAACTAGTTAAAACAAAGCTTATGCCGCAGGCGACAGCCAGTAGAGCCTTATCGCAGTATAAAAATCGGGGATGCCAGTTGATAATTTTCATACATCACTCCGTCGAATTTGAGCCTCTATTTTCAGCCCTAGGAGATTGATATAACAGCAAAAAGGGCTCAATATTTACCTTTCTAGGTGACTTATCTCTAATGCAGCACTGTCAAATCAGCAAGAAGCTCACGGGCCGAAGCATAGCGCTGATCGAGAGCAAGGGCAGTGGCACGAGCCACAATGGCATCTAAGTCAGGCGAAATTTTAACCCGGTCGCAAGGATGGGAGCATGTTAGCGGTTCTGGCTCTTCTGCGGTAAGGAGAAAATAGAGAGTGGCGCCAAGGGCATAAATATCGCTCGGAGCACAAGGCTTGCCCCGAAACTGCTCCGGCGGTATATAGGCGTGTTTACCGACTACAGTAGCACCAGTGGCATTCTCCAACTGCCTGGCCACGTTGAAATCGACCACTTTAATCTCACCAGCCAAATCGAGCATAATATTGTCAGGGGTAAGGTCGCGATGAATCACTGGTGGATAACATTCGTGCAAATAAATCAGCACCTGACAGAGCTTGGCAGCAACCTCACGCACAAATTTCTCAGACTGCGATCCTTCATTCTGCACCAACTCTTTAAGCGACAAACCGTCCACGAACTCAAGAACTAAGTAACCGCGATAGTCTTCGACAAAGCAATCGAGAAGCTTGACCACACCAGGATGATCAAGTCGATTAAGAATATCTGACTCATGCTTGAGCTTGGCGGACAAACGCTCTAATACAGCACTGCCTTGATAAACAGGCATGATATATTCCTTTAATACGACATCGGCGCCAGCGCAAGCAACATCATTGTCACAAGCTAAGTATGCATTGCCTTGGCCACCACCCCCCAATACTCCAACCACAGTGTATCGACCACCTTTGAGGGCGATACCAGAAGAGAGAAGTCCATCGCGTTGGCGAATATTGGCAGTAGAAAATTGATGCAACCACAATTCGGTAAATTGAGCAGAACCGACTCCCTTATCTTGCTCGGGACCTAACTGACAGAAAGTATGTGGTGCCCATGTACGCACGGCATTGAGGAACGATGCCCGAGAATTATCCATCAACAAATCGTCGTAGCGCAAAATATAACTTGCACCCAACGCAGTTTTAATTACTAAGTGCAACTCTTTATCTGGCGTAAAACGATTCAAGTGCTTCAGCTCAATTTTATCTACAGATGACCAAGGTATAACAATCTCGGCAAAAAGCTCATCGGTTAGCTCCATACGCAGCACCATATTTGATGGCAGTACTTTCAGCCTCTTCGGCTTCTCCAAAATCCACAACCCTAGAGTAACAAGCACAAGCAGGCTAGTTATAGTGAGCACCGCAGGCAGGCAAGCGCCCAGTACCACTGGTCCAAACCACGACGAGCCCATTCGATCAGGAGACGAACAAATATTATAAGTGCAATAAAATACCAAAATCGCCAGAAAGGCCAAATTTGTTTTGAGAAAAGTACCAAAGAATACTGAATGTTGATCTAACCTTCGATAAATACGCAAAGCCGCCAGACGTAAACAAATTTCAGCATTAGCGCTACCAGCAAAAGATGACACTTCAGTACCACCAGAGCTGTTCACAAAAGAACCAACCTCGGCCATCACTCTTTTTACTTTAGAACGATTGGTCATAATTGCTGCACTCGCTCAATCAGCTCATCAATACTCTTGATGCGCTCACTGACACTCTGACAAGTGCAGTCGGCAATGAGCTTGTCTAGACTGGCCGCAATCGGCACTAACGGTGCTACATGCAATTGGGTCAAGGGCTCTGGTTCTAGGCCAGTGAGAGCAAAATAAGCTGTTGCTCCCAGCGAATAAATATCGGAACTAAGCCCCGCCTTCCCGCGAAATTGCTCAGGGGCAATATAAGACTGCTTGCCCACAAGCGTGCCAGTTGCAGTGCCAAGAAGGGCATTAGCAGCACCAAAATCGATCAACGAAAGGCCACCATCGCGAGCTAAGACTAAATTATCAGGAGTGACATCGCGATGAATGAGAGGTGGGTTCTGACTGTGTAAATACTGCAAGATCTTGGCCGCCTCAAGCAGCCACCGCACCACCACTGCCGCTGGCTGAGCACCACGCTCACTGACGAAGCAGCGCAAGTCGACGCCCTCAATGTGCTCTAGTAAAATATAATTTCGACCGGCGCTGACAAAATAATCAAGTACTTTAGCGATACGATCATGACTAAGAGAACTCAGTAACATCGATTCACGGGCAAACATCTCTAATGCTTTAGCCTTCAAGGTATCATCAGAACCGAGAGGCAAGACTGCTTCTTTGAGCACGTAAAGCTTAATTTGACCCAAATTTGCTTCTTCTGGCTTTGATACCAAATAGACGGCAGAAAGACCACCGAAAGATAACTGTCCTTCAATTTTCAGTGAGCGGCTAGCATCGGAAGATTGATAGTCGATTACTTGACCGGGCTCGAGAGGCACAAAAATAGTGGAACCAAAACGGCTTTCTAACTCATCCTCCCACATCTGAGTAAAAGAGGAATGAATGCTTTGCCTTGGGCCAATCGCTGAAAGATTTAGATCAAGAGAATTGAGAGACGGCTTAAATTTCGCTTGAGCAGCATATGCTTGAACAGACAAAATAAATTCTTTGAGATCTTCGCGCGACAAGCCATTTAATGCCAAGCCAATGCCAGCGCCATCACTATATCGCAGAAACATTCTTTGGGGATGAGAGCGGTCAGCAATGCCTGAACGATCTTTGAAAACGAAGTCGACTTCCACCAAAGTTGACCAAGGCCGCGAAATACAAAACTTTGAATCGAATAGAAATTGCCAAGGTAGACGTAGCACCTCTTTACTTACAATCAATTTGGTATCAGCGCAGACTTTAACGGCCAAAGCGCCAAGCGAAATCAGCAACAAATAAAACAAAATAGGCGCCATAAAAATCTCAGCCCCAGCACCCCCAGTACTCAATTTGCCCCAGGCTTCAAAGGCGAAAGTAAAAGCGGCAAATACTGACCAACACAACCAAATAGGCGAAAGAGCTAGGAGCATTGCCAGGCCAGCGAAACCAGCGCGATAGCGCAGTATCACAGGCTCAGCCGAAAGCAAGAGAAGAGGATCGCTTGCAGAAGCACTTCTAATTTTCTCGGTTGTAGGCTTCTCTGTATTAGGTTGTATTGGCATAAAGTAAGGCTTTGAGCTTGAACTATCGAATCTTGCATCCAACTATTGCTATTTGCCCGTTCATACAAAAAACTCCCCCCATGGCTTTGGGGAGAGTTTCTTGAGCCTATAGAGACCAGAGCAATTATTCTTCGTCGAATTCTTCCATGTCTTCACTGTATTCACCAAACTCATCAGCTGATTCGCTGGTGGCAAGGAGAATTTCGGTTGTCAGCGTAGCGGCGCAGTCAGGTGAGACACCGACCGAAGTCAAAGTCTTTACCCAATGCACAACTTCATCTAATAAAGCAGTGTCCATAACTGATTCTCTCTCTGTAGCTGTAGCTGTTTGCGACATTATGTTCCCCTACTTCTTTAATATTTCAAATTCCAATAATAATTCAAAATCCGATAACTTGTTTTTTTGCATCAATAATCGCCCATGCTACTCCACCAGAGAGGGCTTGTGTAGCGCTCTTTGTTTAAATTCTTTCAAAACGACACGGGGTATATCCAGGCGATATCACCAAGAGAAAAAATTCTATTGCTTATTCTTGTACATCGAGCTGCCATTCCAGCGTAATACGGTCTCCAGCGCGACCAGGAGCAGTTTTTTTTGGTCGATAGGCTTTAATCATGGCCTGGGTACCCATTTCTTGGCTGGCGTTCTTACCCGCCGTGACCATAGCCTCCTCAAAAAGCTCAAAAGCTAGGCGTGTGCCGGGAAGGCGGCCAGCCGGGTCAAGATTTTCAAAAGCTAGGCGCAAGTCTTTAAGCATATGGTTAGTAGCAAAGCCCGGAGCCATGTCATTGGCCAATATTCGCCGCCCAAGATTGCTGAGCGACCACGAACCACCAGCACCGTTCTCCAACACATCGACCACTAGTTTTTTATCTAAACCCAGCTCTTCAGCCATCGATATCGCTTCGCAAACACCAATTAAGTTAAGGGCGCAAAGAGTTTGATTAGCTAACTTGAGAGCCTGTCCGTTGCCAGACTTGCCGCAGTGGCGAATAGTTTTGCCCATAGCCGCCAAATAAGGCTCTATTTGCTGGAATGCCTCCAAATCGCCCCCGACCATAATAGTCAAAGTACCCTGTTTAGCCCCAATATCGCCACCAGTGACTGGGGCATCAAGAAACTTCATGTCGGCGGCGCCTGCTAATGACTTCTCAATCAAGCGAGCCGCCTTTGGGCCAATAGTGCTGAAATCCACAACAATGCAGCCAGAGGGAGCTAGCTCCGAGACCCCTCCGGGACCCGTTAACACAGACTCAACATCGTGCTCATCACCTAAACAGCTAAATACTATTTGGCTGCCAGCCAGACAGTCTTTCAAATTAACAAATACCTCGGCCCCAGCAGCTTTTGCGATAGAAACTCCGGCTGAACCCGAAGAGCGGTTCCAGACCTTAAGTTGACCGCCATATTGGGCGAGTGCGGCAGCCAAATTGGCAGCCATCGCCGCCCCCATGATTCCCATGCCAAGAAAACTTACACTCTTGGTCAAACCTGCCCTTGCATTTTCAGACACAGCCGTCTCCTAAAACCTGAACTAGCTAAGTTGACTCGATAACCTTGAATAGAGATTAGCGGTTTGAAGCAAACAATCTCCAGTTGACAGGCATCTTTTTTAATCTTTTACCTTAGAATTAGAATTTATTTTCGAATTAGAACAATGTCAGAAAATCCCGCCTTCCAAAAACTCAAAGCAACCCATTCCTGTCGCGACTCGGCCCTGAAGTGTGTCGACTGCAACAGCCAAATCTGCCCCAAATGTTTCATCCAGTGCGCAGTGGGCAACCGTTGTAAGAAGTGCGCTAGCCGCTTCACCTCTCATGTGCTGCTCACCAGCCCTAAGGTTCTAGCAAAGCTTTCAGCAGCCAGTGTTTTGCTCGGAATCGCCTGGGGTTATATACAGCCGCACCTAGATATTATGGGTATGTACGGCTACTTTATACAGTTCTTCGCTGCCGTTTTCTTAGGTAAATTGCTACACAGGGCTGCTTCCTACAAGCTCGGCACCAAAGTAGCCACGGTGGCCGCCCTCGCACTGATTGTTGGCCTGGCAATTGGCCCCAGCCGAGATACAGTTCTTAACGCCATTCAATACTCCAATTTGCCGCCGGCCGAAGGCGGTGACCCCAATGCTTTAGGCGGAGAACTAATAAGGCTCTCTATTTTTATGATTGGGGCGCTGATGCCTTTTATCCGCAAAAACTAATATGGGATATTCTAAAAGTTCGCCAAGGGCCAAAAATCGGGTAATCTTAGGATCTACTCAGAAAGAGCATGATGGAAAGTTTTAGCAAAGTCTGCCCGACTTGCAAAAAAGAATATAGCAATGAAGTTATTGTCTGCCCGGACGATAGCAGCCAGCTTGCCCCCTTGGCCAAAGATGCGCTAATTGGAACAGTATTTGCCGACAAGTACGAGATTCTCTCGGTACTTGGCGCCGGTGGCATGAGCGTCATTTACAAAGCCCGCCATAAATACATGGAGCGTATCTGCGCACTGAAGCTGCTGCATCCGTTTTTGCTGTCAGATTCGTCTATGTTTCAGCGCTTTCAGTACGAGGCAAAAGCGGCCAGCAATCTTTCTCATCCCAATGTCGTTGCCATGCACGATTTTGGTATCACTAATGATGGCAAGGCCTATCTGGTCATGGATTACTTGGAAGGCGAAGATCTCTCGACTGTATTAGAAAGAGATGTGTTTCTAACTGAGCCCCAAGCTCGCGAAATTTTCAGACAAGCTTTAGCCGGACTCGACCATGCTCACTCAAAGGGCGTGATTCACCGAGATTTGAAGCCCAGCAATCTATTTTTGATACCACAAACTGACGGCAGCGTTCTAGTCAAATTGGTCGATTTTGGTATTGCCAAAATTACTGACTCAGGCAGTGCGGCGCAAAACCTCACTAGAACCGGTGAAGTGTTCGGTTCACCTTTGTATATGAGCCCAGAACAGTGTGCAGGCAAATCACTAGACGCCCGTTCTGACATCTATTCACTTGGCTGTTTGATGTACGAAGCATTGAGCGGAAGGCGACCATTAGTTGGCGAATCGGCCTTAGAAACAATGCATATGCATATAAAAGAAATGCCACTGACACTTTCTCAAGCAGCACCAAAACTCGAAGTTTCACCTCAGCTAGAAAATGCCGTAATGAAATGTCTCTGCAAACGACCAGATGATCGCTTCAGCAGCGTGGCCGAACTCTATCAAGAAATATATGGCGAGCCCTTACCGAAAGTGCCAGTAGCTCACTCGACTGGCGGCACCGATTCGCAAATCGTTATTCCCTCACCAACCAATTATAGTGCTTCGTCATCAACGAAAAGAGCAGATGAAATTACGGACAAATCTGGCCTCTATTTAACTCCCAGTGACAAGAAAAAGTTGCTACCATTTGTAGTGGCACTAGCTATTTTCACTTTAGTTGCTAGCTCAGCCACCTACTGGCTATTATTTGTCTGGCCTGGCCCAGAAAACGACCAGGGCACGGTGGTTAATCGCTGGACTTATACTTTCTGGATTGCTCGAGGTGGAGAGCTGGCCAAACAAAATCACTTTGAAGATGCCAGCGCTGCCTACGACAAAGCCGAAGCCGTAGCAGATAAGTTTGGCGACAACTTTGGCCGCAAAGTAAATGTTCTGAGAGCAAAACTAGATTTAGCTAGCAATCTGAATCAGCCCAAGAAAACCGAACAGATTCTCCGCAGTTTAGGCCAGGTCAATCGAGATCAAGCGCTAGGGGATTGCGACCTATCAAGAAAAGAAATAGCCAGAATTGACTCACTATATAAGACGACCGTGGCAAACAAACAGGCTGGCAGCAAGACATCGGTTTACGAACTAGCTCTGCAAATGGGTACAAAAATAGAAGCATTTATTGGTGTCTCCCGCAGGCTCGGCGCCGTTCAAGCATATGACGATCAAGAAGATTTGCTGACGAAGGCCTATCAACTCTATTCACAACTAGCTGGCGACGATGACCCGCAGCTAGCGGATCTAAAAACCGAGCTGGCCTACTCTCACTGGCAGCAAGATGAAGTGAGCCAAGTGCGTCCTCTACTTAAAGAAGCCTTATCTATAAGAATCAAGGTCAATGAACGCAGCAAATCTCAGACTAGCAACCTTGATGAAGGCGAAGCTTGGCTAAGACTAGGCCAATTCGATCGCGACCGCAGCAAGTTTGCAGAAGCAGAGAAGGAATTGGAAAAAGCGCTAAACATATTGCATCAATATAAGAAGCTCGACAAATCTAACAATAACTCTGTGCGTGCTTACAAACTATTGATAGAAGCACTCAATGCCATGGCCGACTATAAAGCCCAAATTCACAAAGAAACCGAGGCCGCAGTTCTGCGTGACGAAGTCGCTGCGCTGAAGAAAGTAAAGCTCGACTATCACCCTGATATCGAATAGCAGTTTCAAACTTCACTGCAAGACACTGTCAGCAATACACAACGTAATTTCTCTTAAATTTAATGCTCACGCAACTTTGCCGAACCGTTTCAGCACTGTAACTTTGGAGCAAGCCACTCGATAGCGATTGCTCGATGGCAGCGCTAATGAATCTCTAGAACTCTGCCGAACCATTCCCCAAAAGCCTTACGGGCTAACGCTTTGTACGCTTGACATCAAGAGCTGCGTCAACTATCACTAAGTTGTTAATTGACAAAGAGGTGCGTAAAAAAGAGATGCGACACAAATCAATAAGCCACTGGCATGCCTTAGCAGTAACCTGGTTAGGTTGCCTATTCGACGGTCTCGACGCCTCGATTTTTACCATCGTACTCTACCCGGCCCTTTCTGAATTACTAGGAACGAAATCTCATAGTACCGTTGGATACTATGGTGCAATAATCATCGCCACGTTTTTAGTGGGATGGGCGCTCGGTGGACTAGTATTTGGCCGCCTAGCCGATCAAGTAGGTCGTGTCAAAACTCTGATAATTAGTATTCTTGTTTATACAATAGCGACTGGACTTTGCGCCTTCAGCAACAACTGGCAAGAGCTTGCTATATATCGCTTTCTGGTTGGTCTCGGGATTGGGGGTGAACTTTCAGTTGGTGCCATTATGCTGTCAGAGCACTGGCACGGCCGACAAAGGCTGCATGCCGTCTCATTCATGGCCACATCTTGGGGCGTTGGCTATTTTGCCACAGCCCTTCTCAGCTTAGGGCTTGGCCAGACTAGCTGGCGCTATCTCTTCGCAGCTGGTGTTATCCCGGCACTTATAACCCTCTACATCCGCCTAAAACTAAGTGAGTCAGAAAAATTTGTGGCGCTACAGAATTATCGAGCTAGTTTGAGAGCACAAGAAAATCTCAACGCTGTGCAAAAGATAGTTTTCGCAGAGCCGCTGAAAGAAATATTCAAGAAGGAAATGCTTCGCCCACTCTTAGCCATAGTTGCCATTACCAGCTGCGGAATAATTGGATACTGGACAGTGCTTTCATGGATACCAGCCTGGATCAATCAGCTCACTGGCACTGAAGCTACTTACGAGCGAAGTGTGGCACTTATGGTGATGAACCTAGGGAGCATTATCGGCGCAGCCATAACTGGGTTTATCGTACTGCGCATAGGTAGGAAGTTAACCATTGGCCTTGCCTTCGGTTTAACCCTGATTTTGTGTCAAATCATGTTTAACACTACCCACTGTTTTGATGGTCAGCTTTTGATATTACTTTTCTTCTGCGGTCTCTTCTCAATCATGAGTGCAGTAACAATTTGCATTTACGTTCCTGAAGTCTTTCCTTTGCACATTCAGGGTACGGCATTTGGTTTGGCATTTAACTTCGGCAGAATAATAGCTGCTGCTTTCGCACTCGTGAGCGGCCAGCTCATTGCTACTTTTGATGGTTCGTATGCAATGGCGGCTTCAGCTCTTTCGCATGTTTATGTGCTCGGAATAGTAGCCGCCTGCTTCTTGTATAGCCCTCGCGGCGAGCAGCCTCACGAAATAGGGAGATACCTAAAAAAGGCTATGGGCAAGCGACACAGTTCTGAGGTAATCGCCATTAGCTCAGCAAAATGAAGTGCATTAATTTTATCAAAAAAAAATGGGATGAATAAAGATGAGTGCAGAGTACCAACATTGTTTTGCTATCGCTGATATCGATGGGCTTCCAAATCAAGATAGTGAAGCAATCGAGAGCAGCTTCAGACGACAAAGTGACACCGCGAGAGGCTGTGGCCTCAGTGGGCTATGTCGATGGGAAATTGACAAGAATTGAATCGGCAGTGATAGCTAGAGAGATAGTCCAAAACGATTATGGAATGGTTTCCACATTCTCAGCCGATAAGTTTCTTACCCCTGGCACATCATGCGATCCAACTATCCGCCACGGCGAATCAGTCGACATTCATTCGCATCAACCACGCCCACGGCAGCGACACGGGCGTAATTGTCGATTCTGCGGCAGTTCGCACTTTTCTTTCCGCTTATTTTGCAAGCGGAAAGCAGATAAAAAGGCAGCTGAGCGACTGACTACTTAGCAGAGCCAGCCAAGACAGTCACTTTAGCCAAGCCAGCTTCAAGGTCTTTGACAAGATCGTCAATATCTTCGATACCGACAGACAATCTCACTAGAGCATCAACAACGCCACGAGCATCGCGTTCTGCTTTAGGTATTGAGCCATGGGTCATAGATACTGGATGGCAAACGAGAGACTCGACACCACCAAGACTTTCGGCTAGAGAAAATAGTTTAGTCGAGCCTAAGAATTGACGAGCGCTTTCTTCGCCGCCTTTGAGCACAAACGAAACCATGCCACCGAAGCCATTCATTTGCGCTTTAGCAAGAGCATGTTGGGGGTGGCTAGCCAAACCTGGATACATAACCTTCTCAACAGCTGGATGTTTTTCTAGATATTGAGCGATGGTCATCGCATTTTTCTGGTGAGCTTCCATGCGCACCGCTAGTGTTTTCACACCGCGCAGAACGAGCCAGCAATCCCATGGGCCAGGCACAGCGCCAACGGCATTTTGGTGGAATTTCAGAGTTTCATAGAGATCTTCGCGCGAAGTAAGAACAGCACCACCAATGACATCACTATGGCCACCAATATATTTAGTGACTGAGTGCACAACAATATCGGCACCAAGAGCAATCGGATTTTGCAAGTAAGGGCTAGCAAAAGTATTGTCTACAACAGTGATGAGCTTGCCAGTTTTTGCCACTTCAGCAATCGCTTTGATGTCGCATAGCCTGAGCAATGGGTTGGTTGGAGTCTCAATCCAAATCATTTTGGTATTTGGTTGAATGGCCCCTTTAACCTTTGCCGCATCACTGGCATCAACATAAGTAAAAGTAATACCGTAGCGCTTCCATACTTTTTCAAATAAGCGATAAGTGCCACCATAAACATCATCACCACAAATAACATGATCGCCGCTCGAAAGCAGATTCATGATATTGCCTTCGGCAGCTAATCCTGAACCAAAGCAAAGGCCATACTTGGCGCCTTCCAGAGCAGCCAAACATTCTTCTAAGGCGAACCTAGTAGGATTCTGCGTCCGGGCATATTCAAAACCCTTATGCTGATTCAGACCTTCTTGCACATAAGTAGAAGTTTGATAAACCGCTGGAATAATAGCTCCAGTAGTTGGATCTGGCTCCTGGCCTGCGTGGATAGCCTTGGTCGAGAACTTCATCGATAATCTCCTCTGATATTTTTTATGCCTAGGTTTATGCCTAGACAGTAATTTTGGTGCCTTTGGCTTTGACTTCGGGGGCTTCGATATGACTCGACGCTTTCAGGTGCGAAACAATGTCGAACTTGGTCAACACAGCGCAGGCCTTACCCTCTTTAGTGAGAATGACCATATTGCTACCCAGCTTGAATTGCTTATAGACTCTATCGATTTCGCTATCGACATCAAGCTGAGGGAAGGGGCGACCCATTACCGATGAAACTGTAGTTGACTCTGGATGTTTGCGCTCATAAACAATTTGCATAGTGATCAAATCATTGATGTGGCCAACGTTTTGACCGGCAGCAGTGACCACCGGAAGTTGATCGATTTCATACTTTTGCATAATTTCGATAGCCATCTGCACAGTATCATCAGGCTTGATTGTAATCATGGCTGGTACTTTGCCTGAGCTGGTCTTACCGGCAAGCAAATCTTTGGCAAAGAAGCTTAGACCTTCAGCTTGCAAATAACCAAATTCGCGCATCCAATCATCAGAATAGATTTTGCTCAAATAGCCTCTGCCACCATCAGGCAGAATAACTACAATCACGTCTTTCTCGGTCATGGTGGCAGCCACTCGCAGAGCAGCTACAGTAGCCGTACCGCAAGACCCACCGATAAGCAGACCTTCTTCGCGCACAAGGCGACGAGCCATTAAGAAAGACTCTTTGTCAGATACACGTTCGAAGTGATCGACGATTTTCAAATCGGCATTGCGTGGAATAAAGTCTTCGCCAATACCTTCAACTTTATATGAGCCTGGTGTGTCGCCAGAATAAATTGATCCTTCTGGGTCAGCACCAATAATTTTGATATTTGGATTTTTTTCTTTCAAATATCTAGCAGTACCAGAGATGGTGCCACCAGTGCCAGCCCCTGCCACCAAGCAAGTGATTTTGCCTGAAGTCTGTTCCCAAATTTCTGGCCCGGTAGTCTCATAGTGAGCATCGGGATTATTAGGATTAGCAAACTGATTAGGCTGGAAGGAACCAGGAATTTCCATGGTTAGTCGATTAGCGACCGAATAGTAGCTCTCAGGGGAGCTAGCCGAAACAGTAGAAGGAACCATAACTACTTCAGCACCGTAGGCCTTCAGTAAGTTGATTTTCTCAGGGGCGACCTTGTCAGGACAAATCAAAATGCACTTATAGCCTTTGACTGCGGCAATTTGTGCCAGGCCTGTGCCCGTGTTGCCCGAGGTTGGCTCAATAATTGTGCCGCCCGGTTTGAGCAAGCCAGCCTTTTCGGCTTCCTCGATCATTTTCAAAGAGGGTCTATCCTTGATCGATCCTCCCGGATTAAAAACTTCAAGCTTGGCCAAAATTGTTGGCTTCAAGCCCAGAGTCACCTTGTTAAGCTTAACAAGTGGAGTTTGGCCTATAGTTTCCAGGATGTTCTCGCAGTACTTCACAAGGAAGTCCTCCATTACAATATGTATGAGAAAGAATAGGTTTAATTATACGGCGATGACAGACAACAAAGACTGCTACAAACCTGAAGATCTATCAGATTTTGATTGGAAAAAGGACCTCGGGGCGCCTGGAGCCTACCCCTTCACCCGCGGAATCTACCCAGATATGTACCGATCGCGCAAATGGACAATGCGTCAGTATGCGGGTTTCGGTAATGCAGAAGAGACGAATAAAAGATTTAGATATCTCTTAGGTAACGGCCAAACCGGACTTTCTGTCGCTTTTGACTTGCCAACCCAAATGGGTCTCGACTCAGACGACCCCATGGCTTTAGGCGAAGTTGGCCGCACCGGCGTGCCAATTGATACCCTCAAAGACATGGAGCGCCTCTTTGATCAAATTGATCTTGGCAAGGTATCCACCTCTATGACAATCAATGCCACGAGTGCCATCCTACTTGCCATGTACAGAGCAGTCGGAGTGAAGCAAGGAGTTAGTGCTGCTAATTTGTCAGGCACAATTCAAAACGACATTCTCAAAGAGTACGAAGCGCGCAACACCTATATTTTTCCGCCCAAGGGCTCAATGCGCCTGATCACTGACATCTTTCAGTTCTGTGCCAGCGATATGCCTAAATGGAATACTATTTCAATTTCTGGTTATCACATTCGCGAAGCCGGTGCCACGGCAGTTCAAGAACTGGCTTTCACCTTTGCCAATGCCATTGAGTACGTGCGCGCGGCACAATCTTCAGGCTTAGAGGTAGATAGTTTCGCTGGGCAATTGTCGTTCTTCTTTGTCGCCCAAATGAATTTCTTTGAAGAAGTGGCCAAATTTAGAGCGGCCCGGCGCATCTGGGCCAAAATCATGCGCGATCAATTTGGCGCCAAAAGCCCGAAGTCACAAACCTTGCGCTTTCATGTGCAAACCGCTGGCTCTAGCCTCACCCTGCAACAACCGGACAACAACATTGTCCGTACAACTCTTGAAGCCCTGGCTGCGGCTCTCGGTGGCTGCCAATCACTACATACAAACTCGAAAGACGAAGCCATTGCTCTGCCCACTGAAGCCTCAGCGCTTACAGCTCTGCGTACTCAGCAAATTATCGCCTTCGAAACTGGCGTTACCAATGTGGCCGATCCTCTAGGCGGCTCGTATTACATAGAAGACCTCACCAATAAAATTGAACTAGAAGTCGAGGAATACTTGCGACGTATCGAAGAAATGGGCGGCGCCATCAAAGCAGTTGAAAGCGGCTACATTCAAAAAGAAATTCAAGACTCAGCCTATGAAGACCACCAAGATATTGACCGCAAAGCGAAATTGGTTGTCGGCGTCAACTCATTTATAGATGAGCATGAAGAAGAAATAAATGTGCAGCGCATTGACCCAGCCCTCGAAGGCCGCCAAGTGACTGCTCTTCAAGAGCTCAGAGCCAGCCGCGACCAAGAGAAAGTGGACGCCGCGCTGGCGAAGTTACACTTAGCAGCCAACTCTTCAGATAACCTTATTCCTCTAATTTGCCAGGCTGTCGAATGCTATGCCACGGTCGGCGAAATCAGCGGCACCCTTAAAAAGTCGTTCGGCAAATTTAGACCGATGGTGACAATTTAAGTGCGAAAGACAAGCGGTAGCCAAGCGGTCAATATTTTGGTCGATGAAGACATCTTCATCTTTGATGGAAATATAGACTGGCTCTGGTGCAGGTCAGAGCAAGGTGACAATTAAATGGCGAAAAACTACTGGCCTGTAGCCAATCCGCTGGTGTATGCTGCCATCTGGAAGGGCACGTTGCCAGTAAACGTTGTCAATCTAGCAGCTCTGTCAAGCGGTTGACGTCAAGAGCTGAGCTCTCTTATTGGTTACTGACAAATATTGGTTGCTAAAAAAAGGTATCTAGGAAGCATGGTTCAAAAGGCTGGCCTAAAAAAGATATTGGTCACTGGTGGAAGCGGGATGATCGGCCGCGCCATTATCTCTAGACTGGTTTCAAGCAACCAGTGCTTAGTTAGAGCGCAGGTACGTGACAGGCTCGATGCCCGCTCAAAAATGGCCAATGGCGTCGACCTATCGGTGGTTGATTTGCAAGCAGCCGATTTCACCAGGGTCGGCGATCAAGAAATGCGCGCCCTGACCAAAGACATTGAGTTTGTCGTGCACGCCGCTGGCCTAGTGCACCAAGAAGCGGCTTCTTACCAAGAGTACGAAGTTATAAATGTAAGAGCCACCCAACAATTAGCTGAAGCCTGTGTGGCTAACGGCGTACACACCCTTGTATTTCTGAGCACTTCAGCTGTTTACGGCAAAGGCCCCTTCAAAGACATCAGTGAAGCTGGCCCCTACTCAGCGAAAACACCCTATGCCGTCTCGAAGATGACCAGTGAAAATTATCTGCAAACTCTAGCCCAGAAGATTCCGCGCATAATTGTGCTCAGACCATCTATGGTCTTTGGTGAAGGCGATCGGGGCAATATGCTTTCGCTCATTCGTCAAATCAAAGAAGAAAAGTATGTCCACATTGGCAGCGGTGCCACACCGAAGAGCTTGATCTACTCAAAAGATTTAGCAGCAGCAGTGCACCTCTGCTTGCAGAGAGTGCCCAATGGTTATCACGTCTTCAACGTCGCTAACCCCACAGCAGTGTCGATGAGAGACCTCGCCGACAACATTGCCGCCACCATGAACATCACTAAGAAATTCAGCTCTGTACCTGAAGGTTTACTAAAAATGGGCCTAAAGGCAGCACAAGCTTTTATGCCAGGAAAAATAAACGTCACTCCTGAACAGATAGAAAAACTAGCTACTGAAACAACTCTGGCCACCGATAGCCTCGTTGCTAGTACTGGTTTTGCTCCAGCCACAAATCTTCAATCAGCAATCAAGGCCGAAGTCGATTGGGCAACAACAAACAAACTTATCTAGACCAATATTTCAAAATCAGTGAGCGCAATTCTTCTGTTCGCAGCGAATTTTTAGGCGGCCTTACTACTTTTTTGACCATGGCTTACATCATCGTGGTCAACCCTGCCATTCTTGCCTTTGCTGGTATTCCCCAAGGGCCATCAACAGTTGCCACTATTTTGACAGCTGTATTTGGCTGTCTAGCCATGGGTCTCTATGCCAATCGACCTCTAGCTGTGGCGCCATACATGGGAGAAAACGCCTTCATCGCTTTTGGCCTTGCTTCTTTAGGCATCAGCTGGCAACTAAGACTAGGAGCCGTCTTTGTCAGCGGCTTTGCCTTCCTTACCATGTCGCTGCTAAAAATCAGACCATGGCTGGCCAATTCTATTTCAAACAGCATGAAGCATAGCTTTGCCGCTGGCATTGGAATGTTTCTTACTCTAATCGGACTCTATGAAACCGGCATAATTGAGAGCGCTGTGCAAGGCATGCCAGCCAAAATATTGCTTTCAGCAGACGGTATCACCCTTGGTGCACCACCGGTGCCATTAAAGTTAGGCAATTTACACGACATAAAAGTGATACTAGCCATAGTTGGCACAGTGCTGACAGCCACACTGCTCGCCCGCAAGACAAAAGGGGCCATACTGATTGGCATAATTGCCACAGCTGCTCTAGGTTTTGCCTGCAATGTAGGCGAACTGCCTAAAGCAATTTTCTCGATGCCATTTCAAGGCGACCTCAGCTTAGAGCCTATATTTTTAAAACTCGATATCGCCTCGACCTTGAAACTTAGTTTCTTGCCCATACTTCTTACTCTTTTTCTTATGAGCTTTCTCGACACTCTAAGTACTATCGTAGGAGTGGGTGCTAATTGCGGCATGGTAGATGAGCAGGGCAATTTGACAGACATTGAAAAGCCAATGATTGTTGATGCTTGTTCTTGTATCTTGTCGGCACTGATTGGCTCATCCACTAGTGGTGCCTTTATCGAATCAGCCGCGGGCATTAGAGAAGGGGCCCGAACCGGCCTAGCTTCAGTCTTCACTGCCCTGTTTTTCTTTGCTGCACTATTTTGCATTCCACTTTTAGCACCACTTCAGCATCTTAAATATGCCTATGGTCCGGCACTCATTTGTGTCGGCTTACTGATGCTCAACTCACTGCGCAAAATTGACGTGGACGATTTAACAGAAGCATTTCCTTCTTTTGCCACCATTGCCATGATGATTTTTACTTATAGCATTGCCAACGGTTTAACCGCTGGGCTCGTGCTATACGCAGTGATCAAAACCCTGTCTGGCAGGGGCAAGGAAGTATCTGCCGGAGCCTGGATATTGGCTTGTATGTGCATGCTCTATTTCGTCTTCGGTCTGCCACACTGATCACGGGCACCAAACTGGCGCCCCACAAGATCATCGTCAGCCACCGCCTGAACTCATAGAAGAGCCGCCACCGCCACCACGATAACTGAAACCGGTGAAAACGTTGCCATTTCCAGCATAAGTGCGACTGCCGGCATATTTAGCGACTTGTGCATAACCTGACTGGGCCTGATAGCGCAGAATTGGATTTTTACTGTAAGAGGCCACCCAAGAATAATGGTCAATGGCACGCTGGGTCTGATTGAGATTGTGGTAGCAGAGACCCAAATAATAATGAGTCATATCATTGCAAAAACCATTGCGATCAGCTAGTTCAAATTGTTCAGCGGCCGGGCCAAAACGTTTGTTTTGAAATTCCTGCCAGCCCAATTGGAACGACTTCGGCGGCGTTTTGGGTTTGGCAGTTTTCGATTTAGAAGCTTTTTTCGCTGCCGCCTGCTCGTTGACCGTTGCTCCAGCCGCAAGCGACAGAAGACAGAGACAAGCGACAAGGCTGTGGACAGTTTTACAGTTCATAAAGATCTTCTACCCATTCTCAGCCAAATGCGTCGCCCCTTAAATTGCTCGGTCAATGTCCAGTTGATGTCCACAAAGCCCGGTTAGGCTGTATATACAGAGGGTTTAATATTAGGGTCAAGGATTTCGAAAATATGGCAACCGGCTCAGAAAATCTCAGGCAAACAGAGCAGCGAGAGCAGCCACTGGAAGGCGCCAAGCCGCTAGATAGCAAGCCGGATAGTGCTGCCAATTTGCGTAACCAATATTTTGACTGCCTGGCTAGTGGCAAAAGCAGCTGCGAGGTACCGACAAAACCGCAAGAGCAAATCGGCACTCTCGAACTTACGAACCCGTATACAAGCGAAAGATCAGAAATGGTCGAGCAGCCCAAGCCAATCACGGCCGACACAGTCTTGCCGCGAGCACAGTGGACTTTAGCCTTTAACCTTACTACCACTCAAGATCACCAAGCTCCTTCAATAGGGTCGAATGCAGAGGATGCGCGCGTCTATGCTGGTGCTCGGAACAAAACAGCTGAACTTCTAGAGCTGGCAGCCACTACAGTGGGCAAACCAGTGACCCTGGTAGTACAAAATGCTCAAAGACCAGAATCTAGTGAAACAAGCCCAACTACAGACAATAACAACAACAACAACAACCAGATAGTTGACGGACAGGCCCAGGCATCACTAAGTGCTTCAGCAAAAGACTCGGGCACTAGCGGCATGTTGATCCACACCTATCTAATACACGACGGCCAGATTCGAGAACTGCCTACTCGACCTTCGCAAGGTGTGGCCGCCGATACCGAAGCCCTGCTCAACATCGCCGGTAGACAAGCTCCCTCGGAACATCTCGCCCTATTTGCCCAAGGCCATGGCGGAGGCCCCCATGGAGTATCCGGAGATACAGGCCGAGCCACCCTAGCAGAAATGGATGCAGCCATCAAAAACGGTCTAGCCAATAGCGGCCGAGACAAACTTGACTTAGTTGACTTTGATGCTTGCTCTATGGGCAATGCTGCGGTGCTAGCAGCGGTGGCTTCGCGAGCAGACAATATTATCGCTTCACCAGAGATGGAAACAGCTGGTGGAGAAGACATTGACGCCCAAAATGTTAGAGCCATAGTTGGTGCGGTACTGAGCAATCCCAGTATGAATGGCCATGAACTAGGACAAAAAATAATTGATTTAGCAGCCCAGGGAGCTAACGGCGGTGCCGCTGCTCCACGAGAAATAGATCGAATTGTAGCTGGCACCGACACACTCTCGCACTACAATGCGGCAGAGATTGGTCAATTCAATCAGAACCTAAATCGACTAGGCTCAGCCCTGACTCAAGCATTCGAAAGTGAACCAAACCGGCAGGCCATTCTTACGGCAATAGGTGACGCGCCCCTGGCCTCACAGGCAGGCGGAGTAAGGCTGGCAGGAACTCCTAGAGCTGAACTGCGCGACAGTAAAACTTTCGCTGCGAATATAATAAACGCCATTGAAAACGGGTCTTTGATTGACCCCCAAGGTCAAATCAAAAGCGCAGCCGAAGCGCTACAGGCCAGCCAAAATAGATTGGTGGCAGGCTACCATGGTGAGAAAGCCGGTGGTTACGACCAGCAAGGCGGATTGAGCATGTTCTTACCGGGCAGAACCTACCTCGATAACCAAGCCAGAGCAGATGAGCTTAATCCCGCGCGCAACATCACAGAGTTAGCCAGTGATGAACGATTTAGCAATTTGCAAAACAAAGAGTCTTTACTCAATAGTCTTGGCTACAACATTGAAGAAGTGCAATATGGGCAAAAGAAATTGGGAGCTGATGCTAGAGCAATAGCGCCAATCATTGAAGCGAAAGAAGCACTGAGCAACGCCAGCACGCAAGCCGAATACACAGCAGCCCTCGGCCTACTCACCGCTAGCGCCAGACAATTTGAGCAATCAGAAGCAGGCCAGCGCTTGAACCAAATTTATCTTGAGCAGGCAAGAGCGGCTACTGCAAAGGCTTTTGCCGAAGAGATTCCAGCTCAAGATCAGAGCCAGTGGACAACATTCTTACGAAACCTACAGGCCTTGGCGCACTAAAGAAAAGCGGCACTACTTATGGTGCGGCGAATCTTCATCTTTTTCATGCGCCGCCGCTAATCGACTAGCAATGATACACAACCAAGGGTTAGTATTCGAGTTAGCGGCCTGAGCCGAATTGACAGTTCTGGCACGCTCCAAAAAGAACTTGCAGTCAGTCAATTGATTGCGAGCAAGACTAATCAAAGCCGCCTGCACCAATACTTCCTGATTGTAAGGCTGGCGACGAACAGCCAAACGAATATGATTCTCAGCCGCCTCCAATTGACCTAAGGCAAGTAGAATTTGAGCTCGAGTCATTAGCAAATAGGTGACGTCTTCACCTTTAGTAAATGACTGCGGGTCTGACGAGAACTGTTCAATTTCCTTCTTGGCGCCAATGGCATCACCTTGCGCCAATTTCGCCTGGGCAAGCAGACAGCGCGCTTTAAAGATGTATTCAATATTTTGATTGCCGTGCACGCCCTGACTCAACAAAAGCCGGGCGCCCTTTTGTGCTTGGCTATAGTGACCTCGGGCCAAGTCTAACTCTGCTTTTTCTAATAGGGCCAAACCGTCATATGGTGCCAGCTTTAAAGCATGCTCTAAGAGACGACTAGCCTCTGTATAGTCACGACGATAGAGACAAACGCGTACAATATTTAGCCTTGGTTCAACATAGTCTAGCTTGAGAAAAATTGCTCTGCGCCAATTTCGCACCGCCGTACTGAAATCGGCCTGGCGTTGTTCGGCTAACCTAAACTCAGCTTGCCCCAAGCCATTCCAACCGGCAGCAAACATTGGTTCTAATTTGACAGACCATTGGTAATAATCACGAGCCCGTTCAAAATTGGCTTCGGCAGCCGCTTTACCAGCGCTATTAAAGCAATAGTAAACCATGGCCCGACGACCCAAGAAAACAACAAGACAAACTAAAATCACAGCAGTAACAAGAATTTTCTGCTTGTTAAGCCAACTATAGGTTTTGCGCAAACGCTTCCAGCTGTCGCCTTCAAACGAAGCGTCTGAACCAGCAGCTGCTACCACAGAAAATTCATAAGGCAAGTCTTCAGGTAATACTTTGCTAGTTAAGGCACCACTTCTCTCAAAGACAACTTTCACCAGTTGATCAAAAGTTTCTTTACTGAAGAAAAAAGATGGAATGTAATTAGGGAAAAGCAAACTGGAAATTAGTTTGTTCTTTACCTCAAAATGGAAAAGAATGGTCAGTCGCCTAGCAGTGTGCTTGAGGCCAAACAACTTAGTAAAGAAAAAGTTTGGCTCTATGGCCACAGCCCGTATTGATGTCCATGGCACCAGACGGTCAAAGCGCGACAGTTTGATGCCTTTGTCGCTAATCCACACCCCGCGACTGATAAATTTGAGCGATTGGGTAATCGCCAGAAAAGCCAAGAACCATATGACAGCAACGATTATCCAATCACCCACCAGGCGCAAAACAAGGCCGATAACTGAAGTTGTATTCGGTATAAGAGGAATGACATCTGTAATGGCCAAGACAAAGGCGATAAATACAGACGAACCAACCGCCAGTTGTGTCAGCGCTTGAGAATCAAAGGGATAAAGAGTTGGCTTCGTGCTGTCTATGTCAGACCCTGCTTGACTTTGAACGTTGCATGTAACGAATCTAAAAAGTTGGACAAAAACATTAGACCATGACATATTGAACAAGGGTTAATATTAACCGTGACGAATGAATGCGAGGTATGTCCTTTGAAAATCCTGATCATTGAAGACGACGTAAATATCGCGCGTCTCATCGAACTTGAGCTCGGCTATGAAGGTTATCAAGTTTCCGTGGCTCACGATGGCAATCAAGGTCTTGATCTTTTCAAGAAAGACCAGCCTGAACTGGTTCTTTTGGACGTGATGTTGCCTGGTCTTGACGGCATTGAAGTTTGCAAGCGCCTACGAGCCATGTCGAAAGTTCCAGTGATTATGCTCACCGCCAAAGATGGCGTACAAGACCGAGTGAGCGGCCTAGATAGCGGCGCTGATGACTATTTGACCAAGCCCTTTGCCACAGAAGAGCTTCTAGCCAGAATTAGAGCAGTAATGCGCAGAAAGCCTGCAGAAGGCATTCTTACATACGCCGATCTCTGGATGGACCAGCTTAATCGTGTCGTAAAGAGAGGCGAACGCCAACTTGATCTTAGAGCTAAAGAGTTCGATCTACTAAGACTGTTTATGCAATATCCCGAACAAGTTCTCTCCCGTGAGTTCATCTTCGACAAAGTCTGGGGCTATGACTTTATCGGCGAATCTAACGTGATTGAAGTATATATTCGCTACTTGCGCTCAAAACTTGAAGACGCCACTTCTAAGCGTCTAATTCAGACTGTTAGAGGCGAAGGCTACGTACTGAGAGAAGAAGAACCTTCTCGCTAACAAGCCGAAACCGCAACAAAGCATCTGAAAAGAAAGACCGGCAATTGACCGGTCTTTCTTTTTTGTCGGGGGCTGAACCTGAGCCTAAAAGATCCAGGAGCTAGAAAGATCCAGGAGAAGCCGCTTTAAGTCCCGAAGAGCCTCTCAGGGGGCGCTAACAACAGCTTCAGCCGAGCCTGCAAGTCAGGCGCCAACATTTGCAGGGTTTTGAGGGCGCGGCACCTGATATACGGGTTTTCGTCGTGAGCCAAATCAATCAAGATTTGCTCGGGCATGTGCGGACTTTCAGCAACACCGTAGCGCACGTCGGCACTACTGTCAGAAGCCAAAAGTGTAAGCGAATCTGCTGGAGTATTGGCGTTCTCAGCCACAGCTAAACGCACTTCATAATCACTGTCAAAGACCAACTTCTTAAGAATTTCTATCGGAGTTCGCGGATTCTCAGCCACCGCTCGACGAATACTTGCTGATTTGTCTTCCGCAAGGCGGGCCAAAACTTGCCTTGGAGTATTTGGATTACCAGCGACGACCCGGCGCACCTGCAGAATCTCAAGGTCAGCCTCACTAGTGGCTTCGCTCTTAATTTTTTCTGCTGATGATTGCTTCTCTTTCCGCATAGATGCTGCTCCGTACTCTTAACTGAACCTACTTTATGCCCATTGTCAAGAGACTCTAATCGCCAAAACATATAGTTTAAACCCAGTCGGGCTTAGCTTTCGCCGAGAGAGAAAGCAAGCAAGAGAGAAATTGCATAGTTTTGTAAAGCAGAATTACAGATTCAATTGTGACGGATTATCCAGAGAAATAAGGCTTTCCCCTATCGCACTAGGGGATATGACTTCTTTTGACCGGTTTTCAGGGGGAAGTCCCACTGCAGGCGGAAAGAAAGCCAATATATTGCGGGTTCTACGGCTTGTAAAAAAAGATGTCGTAACGTTATGATAACTAGCATATAGTTTAGGTATCTCTAAGGGAAAGCCCCGAAAGAATTACCTCGATGGCGATTCGCTAAGCCAACCATTGTAAAGACCAGGTGACACCATGAACACACTTCAAACTCGCTACAACCCAAGTTTCTCCGCTGCTTCATCAAATGGCATAGAAGAACTATTGACAGTGGCTGAAGACGGCAATTTCGTCTTGAGCCTACCAACCAACCTCCAAGACTACCAACAAGAGCTTGAGCGACTTCTCGGCAAGTGCTTTAGTGGTCGCGCCAAGTCAGAAGGAACTCTGGCATTAGCTCGCCAAATGTCTATCAATTGGTGTCTGTCTAAGTGCAAACAGACAGGACAATCAGTAGATCAGTGCCTCGATTTACTATCATAATTTTTTCGGCTGCAATACTCAATAAAAGTTCAAAAACAAAAACGCTCAGAATAACTTCTGAGCGTTTTTGTTTATACAACCTGAACCTGCCAAATTATTTTGTTTCTGGCTTGGCCTCTGCTTTTCCGTCATCCTCTGAGTCATCAGAGTCGTTAGCATCGTTTGAGCCATCACTTGATGGTTCAATAGCCGCCACCACAGGAGTAACCGAGACAACCATATCGTCTTCGCCTACTTGTTGCATCTTAACACCTGTTGCCATGCGTCCTTGAATGCTTATAGCATCAGCTTGCTGACGAACCACAACACCATTGGCAGTGGCAATAATCATCTCATCGCCCGGCCGCACAACACGCAAGCTTGCTAGCCTAGAACTAGCATTCTTGAACTTAGTACCAATCAAGCCAATACCACCGCGACCCTGTTGCCTGAACTCTTCTAATCTGATGCGCTTACCGAAGCCGTCATTGGTGACAACCAGCAAGTAAGTATCATCAAATGTCTCAAGAGCATCAAAGCCAACGATACGATCGCCTTCACGCAAGGTGATAGCACGCACTCCGCGAGCAGAACGGCCCAGCGGCCTCAGTTCTTCTTCACTGTAGCGAATACACATACCATCGCCAGTACCGATGATGATATCGCTCTTACCAGCAGAAGGTCTAACCCAACCTAGCTCATCACCATCATTTAGGGTGATCGCTATGATGCCAGTTTTTCTGATATTGGCAAATTCAGACATCTGCACTTTTTTGATGTAAGCCTGGTGCGTCAGCATGATCAAGTAGCTATCTGGATCAAAGCTCGAAACCGGAATAACAGTGGTAACTGTCTCCTCGGGGCGCAATTGCAGCAGGTTTACCAAAGCCAACCCACGAGCAGTACGGCCGCCTTCAGGAAGATCCATAACTTCTAGTGGGAAGATTTGACCACGGTTAGTGAAGACCAAAAGTCTGTCGTGCATATTAGCAGCAAAGAAGTGCTGCAAATCATCTTCGTCGCGGGTCTTCACGCCTGTGACACCACGAGTATTGCGGCGCTGCCTGCGGAAGCTATCGAGCGAAATACGCTTAATATAGTCTTGCTTTGTAATAAACACAGCCATCGGTTCGTTTGGCGTCAGGTCTTTGGCCGATAGTTCACTATCAGAACCACCGCCTTCGATGGTAGTGCGACGGGCATCTTTTTGACCGTTAGCATCTTTGTAATTGTCACGAATTTC
Organism: bacterium; assembly: GCA_018062085.1. GTDB lineage: Bacteria > Cyanobacteriota > Vampirovibrionia > Obscuribacterales > Obscuribacteraceae. The sequence continues at coordinate 53,966 of JAGOSY010000024.1, forward strand.
ACTCAACTCATCTTTGATAATTCCGTCGATGCGCTTGCGATTGGCAAGAATGTCTTTGTAGTCAGCAATCTTGGCAAGAGTTTCGGCTTGTTCTTTCTCGACTTTAGCCTGTTCTAATCCGGTTAGGCGGCGCAATTGCATTTCGAGAATGGCGTTGGCTTGCGCTTCGCTCAATTCAAACTTACTCATCAGATCTTGTCTGGCATTTTCAGTTGAATCAGATTTGCGAATCAGACGAATGACTTCGTCAATGTTGTTGATAGCTTTGAGCAAGCCTTCAAGAATATGGGCGCGGTCTTCCGCTTTGCGCAAGTAGTAGCGAGTACGCCTTGTAATTACATCAACTCGGTGCTCAATGAATTCTTGAATCATCGCTGATAGCTCAAGGGTGACTGGCCTGCCCTTAACTAGAGCCAATGTATTTACAGGGAAAGAACCCTGTAGTTGCGTATATTTATAGACGTTGTTGAGCACAACCTGAGCGTTGGCGTCACGCTTTAGTTCAATGACAACGCGCATACCAGTGCGATCTGTTTCATCGTTAACGTCAGAAATTCCAGTCAACTTTTCATCACGTACCAGTTCTGCCACACGCTTTGTGAAAGCTTCTGGACCAACCATATAAGGAAGTGCGGTGATGACGATACCCATTTTCGACTGACGGCCGCCAGAACCTGGAATTTGCTCGATAGTTGCAGTACCACGAGTAGGAATAGAGCCACGACCGGTGGTGAAAGCTTCAACTATTCCATCAGTGCCAAGAATCGAACCACCGCCTGGAAAATCAGGGCCCTTGATCCACTCCATCAATTCGCGCGAAGTTAGCTCTGGATTGTCAATCTTGGCGATTGTGCCGTTTACAACTTCGGTTAAATTATGAGGAGGAATATTAGTGGCCATCCCTACGGCAATACCAGAAGAACCATTGAGCAAGAGAATTGGCACGCGAGATGGCAATACCGAGGGCTCATTTAACGATTCGTCGAAGTTTTTTCGCATATCGACCGTTTCAGCATCGATATCTTCAAGTGTCTCCATGGCCAGTGCGGCCAATTTGCATTCGGTGTAGCGCATGGCAGCTGGCGGATTGTCTAGGTCACCAAAGTTTCCGTGACCATTAACCAAAACATATCTACTGGCTGAAGGCTGAGCCATACGCACTAGTGCTTCGTAGATGGATGAGTCACCATGAGGGTGGTATTTACCCATAACGTCACCGACCACACGAGCAGACTTCTTAAACTTCTCACTGGGCGCCAAATTGAGTTCGTGCATGCCGAAAATAATGCGCCGGTGAACAGGTTTAAGACCATCTCTGACATCAGGAATGGCACGACTGACGATAACTGACATGGCGTAGTCGATGAAAGACTTTTTCATCTCGTCTCGCAATTCGACCGAGACTATTCGCTGACCACCACTACCAGAACCGCCCGCATTGCCTGTTGAATCAACCACCACGAACTACCTCTTAACGAAAACAGAATCCTTGAGCTAGGTGCTGGAGGAAGGCACCCACAGATACCAACAGGTACCAACTGATTGGACACTCCAACACTAAACTATAAATTTGACAAGGACCAATTATAACACTGCCCAAGCTCGCTGATGATGCCCTTTTCAGTAACAAATTTGCGCTATTTCCGTATTAAGTCAGTGGATTGCAGCGGCTCACGCCCAACTTAATACTAAAATAGAGAGCTAATGTATATGTTTAGTTTCTCAGGGATACGAAATCAAGATGTCGGGCAACAACGAGTCACCCAAAGCTCTAGCAGCACAAGCCAAGAAAGCCGCCGCCGCAGCCGAAGCTGCCAGCAAACTTAAAACCGATCGCTTGAAAAAATTGAGTGCCCTCAAAGAACAGGGCATTAATCCATATCCGTATAAATATGAGCGCAGCCACAAGGCCGCTGAACTGCAAGAAAAATACAAAGATTTAGCTGTCAGTGTTGAAACAGAAGATGTCGTGCATATCTGCGGCCGCATCATGAACAGCCGCAATACTTGGATGTTTATCGACGTCTTCGATGACTCAGGAAAAATTCAGCTCTTCTGCCATAAAGATTTTCTCGGCGAAGAAAAACAAGCTCGACTCAGGCTCCTTGACAAGGGCGACTATATTGGTGCCACAGGCACCATCCGCCGCACCTCAACCGGCGAACTATCGGTCAAAGTTACTGACTGGCAAATTTTGTCTAAATCACTCCTGCCGCTTCCCGACAGCTGGGAAGGCTTTACCGACGTAGAGGCGCGCTACCGTCATCGTTATGTCGACATGATTATGAATCCAGCTGTACGCGAAAACTTGCGCAAGCGCTCTCTCACCATTCGCCATATGCGCAATTTCCTTGACAGCCACGGCTATCTAGAGGTTGAGACACCAACTTTGCAAGTGGAGGCAGGTGGAGCGGATGCCCGGCCCTTCATCACCCACCACAACACTCTTGGTATCGACCTGTATTTGCGCATAGCCACAGAACTTCACCTTAAAAGAATGATCATTGGCGGCATGGAAAGAGTCTATGAGATCGGTCGCATCTTCCGCAATGAAGGTATGAGCACCAGACACAACCCTGAATTTACGATGATGGAAATGTACTGTGCTTACGGCGATTACAACGAGCTTATGACCTTCACGGAGTCAATGCTGCGCCACATCGCTGAAAACGTCTTGAATACGGCTGATTTTAGCTATCAAGGTGAGCAAATTTCATTCAGCAAACCCTTCCGCCGCTTGCGCATGAATGACGCTATTAAAGAAGTCACTGGCTTAGATGTCTCTACCCTGAAAGACTTTGAAGAAGCAAAAGCCGCTGCTATCAAACTGGGCGTCAGACTAGACAAGCAAGATACCAGAGGCAGTGTAATCAATGCCATGTTCGAAGATAAAGTCGAGCATACTTTGATGCAACCAACTTTCATCATTGATTATCCAGTAGAGATTTCACCACTGACCAAGGCCCACCGAGAAAACGCTGGTGAAGTAGAGCGTTTCGAATTGTTTGTATTTGGCCGCGAACTAGCCAATGGCTATTCGGAGCTTACTGATCCCCACGATCAAAGAAGCCGACTAGAAGAACAAGGCCGCAAGAAAGCAGCAGGTGACGTAGAAGCCATGCCACTTGACCTTGATTTTATTATGGCCATGGAATACGGCATGCCACCAACCATGGGAATCGGCATTGGCATAGATCGCCTGGTCATGCTACTCACCGACTCAGCCTCAATTCGTGACGTTATTGCCTTCCCAACTATGAAACCAGAGGGGAAAGCAGAGGCCAAAGCAGATGTCGCTGTGGCTGCAAGCAAGGAGGCCTAGTTAAATATGAATATGATAAAAGTTTATCTCTACGGACCTGTAGGCGCCAACAAAAGCGTGCTCCTGCCCACCGTGGCAGAGACCGAAGCTGGTGTCTTTGTCGAAGGCGAGCCACTCTTAATTTATGACTTACACCAGGTCGACCAATGGAAAAGCCAGATTTACAAAGCTCTCAATCGCGAAATGGCCGTCGTTGCCACACCAGATGGCGATTTAGAGCCCGGCTCACAAATTTTAGAAGCCTTACATCTCAATTCATGGGCCGCATTTGAGAAGCAGTCTGTGCTTTTCACTATTCACAAAGGCGCTCGCTACATCAAAATCTATGCCACCGGATTTGGTGAGGACGGCATGTGGTCAAATGCCGCTATGACTGAACGTCAATTTCACAGCAGAGCACCACTTGAAATAATTGTAGATGCCATTGCCAAAGAAATAATCAGCCATCCCCAAGGTCACAAAGCAGAGCCCAGTTCAACACCTTTGATGATCGGCATGGCGCCAAAACAATAGGTAAGTTACTGGCCTGATTCCATTGCAGCGCGTTCAGATTCAACTTTTTCTTCAACAAACGCTCTTACTTTTTCAAACTCTTCATCAGAGTCAATAGTTTGGAAAACAAAGTCGTTGCCGCGGTGGAAGAAGCGCATAATTACAAGGGTCTGATCTTCTTCTTCGAGTTCTTCATCGGCGCCTTCTTCGGCAATTTTCAAAAGAAGTGCATACTCGTTTTCTTCGAATACGAAACGATCGAGCATCTCGCAATCATAGGAATGGCCGTCTTCACTCTCTAAAGTGATAACTGCAATTTCTTGTTCTTCCTGATTGGGGGCTTCGGCCACTTTAATTACCTCTTTAGATTTGAATACCGGAGAGCTCTACCAATTTGTTTAGCTGTTGCTCAGTACCTAGAGCGATTAAATCATCACCGTCCTGGAAGATCAGGTCGGGAGATGGATTGGATATCAGCTTACCATTTTGATTCACAGCCAGGATCATGGCCCCCGAAGTCTGCTTAATGTTTGCATCTTTCAAAGCCTGGCCAATCAATTTGGAAGGTTTACCAAGCCTTACCTGCTCCATGCGCAAATCGTATTCGGGGGTGGCCATGACAACATCAAGAAATTGCGTAACAAGGGGATGGGTAACAGCCGTAGCCATACGCTTGCCACAAATGACATATGGCGAAATCACCATGCTGGCGCCAGCACGACGCATCTTGGCTTCTGTTCCTGGGTTAGCCGCCCTTGATACGATTTTGATTCTTTCGTTCAGGCCTTTGGCTGATAGAGCAATAAAAGTATTGGCCGTATCGTCATCAAGAGCACAAACAATACCGCTGGCGCTCTGTATTTTTGCCTGCATCAAAACTTCATCCGAGCTAGCATCGCCATTGATAACCAGGTGTCCAGCTTCAGCAGCCACGTGAGAGCGCTCAGCATCAACTTCAATTAAGACAAAAGAAATCTTGTTCTGGACAAAGTGAGCGATCACCTCTTGGCCAGTGCGACCGTAGCCACAAACAATTTGATGATTTTTTAATTTCGAAATCGAATGCTGCATGCGCCGAGCCCCCAGGTTGAAGTGTAGAAATATTTCCACCATATCGCTTATCACTGACAGCACCACTCCGGCACCAATCAAGATAAGTACGATTGTGTAAATCTTTCCCGCTGTAGAAAGTGGATGAGTTTCGCCGTAGCCCACCGTAGTCAAGGTGATTACAGTCATGAAAAGCGAGTCAAGAAAATTCCAATGCTCTACGAGCATAAAGCCCAGGGCGCCGAAAAGGACGAAGCCGAAGAGCCTAGCTAAATCAAGCAAAAATCTCCTGGCAACCGAATCTTTCACTCCTACTCCCATAGACTTCGAACTCTTTTATAGACAGCGTATGAACTGCGTATGAACAGCGCATAATGAGCTTTTGTGCCAAAACAATAAAATAAGAACGAAAACTATCATAAACGACTGGGGAAAACTCACCTGTAGCATCTATTCTTATGCGCAGGCGAGAACGCTCAAAGCACTTGACAGTCTTCTAAGGCAATTTAATTGCTCAGTAACTTGTAGATACTTTCAGTAACTTTCAGCACCTTTCAGTACAAAATCGGAGATCAAATGAGCACAGTACTAGAGAAGACCCAGGGTCAGGTCGTACAGGTGATTGGACCTGTGGTGGACGTCGAATTTCCTGGCGGACATCTACCTGAAATCTATAACGCCATCGTTATTGAGGGCGTCAATCCAGCCGGAGAACATTTGAAGGTTGTCTGCGAAGTGCAACTTTTGCTCGGCGATAACCGCGTCAGAAGCGTATCGATGAGTTCCACAGACGGCATGACCAGAGGCATGGTTGTTACCGATACCGGTAAACCAATCTCAGTGCCAGTAGGCAAAGCTACTCTTGGTCGTATTATCAACGTTCTTGGTGAAGTGGTAGACGAAGGCCCCGAACTAAAAGCAGACGACCACTGGGGCATCCACAGACCATGCCCAGATCTAACTGATTTGCAGACCGACACTGTTGTTTTCGAAACCGGTATCAAAGTTGTCGACCTACTAGCTCCATATGTAAAAGGCGGCAAGATTGGTCTATTCGGTGGAGCCGGCGTAGGCAAGACCGTTATCATCATGGAACTAATCAACAACATCGCTCAGCACCACGGCGGCTACTCAGTATTCGGCGGCGTTGGCGAACGTACCCGTGAAGGTAATGACCTCTGGCATGAAATGAAAGACTCGGGCGTTATCGACCGCGTTGCTCTAGTGTACGGTCAAATGAACGAGCCACCAGGCGCCAGAATGCGCGTTGCTCTTTCAGCTCTAACTGTGGCTGAATATTTCCGTGACGTGTCTAAGCAAGACGTATTGCTCTTCGTCGACAATATGTTCCGCTTCACCCAAGCCGGTTCTGAAGTATCAGCTCTACTTGGCCGTATGCCATCAGCTGTAGGCTACCAGCCAACTCTGGCATCAGAAATGGGCCAATTGCAAGAACGTATTACCTCGACCAAGAACGGTTCGATTACATCAGTACAAGCTGTATACGTGCCGGCCGATGACTTGACTGACCCAGCTCCTGCGACAACATTTGCCCACCTAGATGCCACCACAGTGCTGTCACGTCAAATTGCAGAACTAGGAATCTACCCAGCAGTTGATCCACTTGCTTCTACCTCAACAGCTCTTAAACCAGAAGTTGTAGGACAAGAGCACTATGATATCGCTCGTGGTGTGCAACAAACTCTGCAACGCTACAAAGACTTGCAAGATATCATCGCCATTCTAGGTATGGATGAACTTTCAGCCGACGACAAACAAGCCGTTACTCGCGCTAGAAAAATTCAGAAATTCATGAGCCAACCGTTCACAGTTGCTGAAAACTTCACAGGCCGTAAAGGTAGTTACGTCAAGCTAAAAGATACCGTCGAAGGCTTCCGCCAGATTCTTGAAGGCGAAGTTGACGATCTTCCAGAAGGCGCTTTCTATATGGTTGGCAGCATTGATGAAGTGAAAGAACAAGCTAAGACAATGCAAGGCTAATCGCTAACTAAATGAAAAAAAAGCACAATCAGGAAGCGGTAGCAGAAACTAAACCGTTAAAACCAGGCGCAGAAAAAGAACACGACCAAGGTCAAGTTCCAGCGTCTACGGCACGCAACATTTTTGTCTTCGGACGACTCGAAAACGAAATAGCACTGCCAACGATTAAAAAGCTGCTGCGCTTTAATGAGCGCGATCCCAAAAAACCAATCAACATGTATATCAACTCTGCTGGTGGAAACGGATACAACGCTGATGGCATCATTGCCGTTATGCATTGTATCGAAGCACCAGTGAATACGATTTGTTTAGGGCACGCGCTCTCTGGTGCTTGCGAAATTCTGGCCTCTGGAACAGGAGAGCGGTCAGCTTACGAGTTTTCCACTCTCATGTTCCACCAGACTTTGTGGGAAGCCGAAGGTGATATCACTAATTTAGAAATTCAAGCCAGCCAAGGTCGACGCTTCCGCGAAGCTCAAATAGAGCTTCTGCACCGCTGCTCAGGCCAAGACAAGGCGCGAATTGCCAAAGACATCGAACGCGATCATTATCTATCAACCAAAGAAGCTCTTGAATATGGCTTGATTGATAAGATCCTTCCGCACAGTGGCCATACCCACGGCGCAGGCCAAAAGACACTAAGCAGTAAAGCGTTAAGCAAGAAACCAGCAACAAAAAAGACGCCTAAATAAGCGACCTAACTTAGAGAGAAATATAGAAATGGCTACACTGAATCTCAAGATCATCACACCAGAAAGAGTTGTTTTCGACAGTCCTGTTGAACAGGTAACGGCTGTGGCCAATGACGGTGAATTGACGATTCTTCCTGGTCACGAGCCGATCGTCACCACTCTGGCAATTGACGTACTGCGCTTCAAAATTAAGGGCGAAGAAGAAACAGCTGCTGTAATTGGCGGCATCATGAACGTCAACAATTCAGAAGTTGAAATTCTCTCTGATATGGCAGAACTCGACATCGAAATCGACGAAGCCCGCGCCAACCAAGCTAAAGCTAGGCACGAAGCAGAGAAGAGTCAGAAGACAGACAAGCTCGAGTCTTACCTCACCGAAATGGCACTATCGCGCGCCATGGTTCGTCTGAAAGCGGCTGAAATGGCCAAGATCAGAAAAATGGGACGGCGCTAGAAGCCCCTAATCGAACTATTCAAAAACCAATAAGGCTGACCGCACTCTTGTTTCAGGAGTGCGGCCAATTAGCATTTGCCCTGGCGATTTGCCATTGGGAGAGGCCTGAATCATAGTCGTCGAGGTACCGCCATCAAGATTGACGGCCTCCACTGCTCCTAAATTTTTCAGCAATTTAGCCAAATCAGCCAAAGTCAGCCCCGATGAAAATTCGTCTTGTCCTTTACCGGCTACAGCTACTATTAATAGATAGTCGTCACTAGTAAATCCCACCGCCGTTCGCGCGGCGGTACGCCCCACACCAATAGAATCAACTTGTTTGCCGTCAGCTTCAGTGCGAACAAAGGCTTCTGGCTCAGCAGTCAATTCAGGAAGTAGCCTAGGGCCTCCTTGAAGTGAAGCCTCTAGCACTCGCCCCGGAGGCAAAGGCTCATTATGTGTAGCAATTTGCACAAATGGCAATTTATCTTTGGTCTTAAGAAACCGAATTTCGCTGCGGTTATAAATCTGGGCGAGGAAGGGCTTTAATTTAGGATTTTTAGTCAAAGCCAAATTCTTCGTAGGATCGGCGCAGACCACTCCGTTTAAGACCACATAGCTAGCGCTTTCGCCATTGCTCAAATTGAAATAGCCACCATTAACACCAAATCTAGCCTTGCTATTCTGAACAATCTTAGAAGTTGGAGCAGTTTTACTCGCGCCCATACGCGCACACGCCAGAGCCGGAGCAACTCGAAGTCGCGATGGCACAACAATTAAGCTGCACTTATTGCCATTCTCAAGAGAAAAGCTGCCCACTAACGATCGTTTTTTTGAAGAATCTTTGTCAGAAATGACATCACGCCAACTATTAATTTGGCTAATTTTAAATTCCGAAGCAGAAGCCGAAGGTAGCAAATTAAAAGACGAAAAAACAACTATAGTACGGCAAAGGTTGACACACAGAGGTTCTTTGCCTGATCTTACAATTTTCACGAGCCCTCATTTGAGTCTTGGGTAAACCAATATCATAGTAATAGCTATTCTAGCCAAACCCTAAAATTGCCGCCAACCGCAACCAATCAAAGCCAACTATGGCCAACTAAAGATTAACAGGCTAGTAAAGTGGAATAAAGATATACTGGCTCCTGACATTTGGCATGCCCAATGGCAAGTGACCAGTACCATTTTGACAGCGGTACGGCCATGGACCCGGATTTTCCTCAAGACAGCAATCAATTCCAACGAGCGCATTTTGAAGCTCTCGCCAAGCTGCAACAAGGTGAATCGCAACAGTTAGAACTATTCAAAGCTCTCTCTGATTTATTACCAGGATTCATCTGGACAGCAACAGCAGACGGCCAAATTGATTACATCAACAAACGCTGGTATGAATGGAGCGGCTCCTCAGAAGCAGAAAGCTTGGGCGCGGGCTGGCTCTCCAACGTCTATGGTGAAGACGTAGAACAAATGCGCAGCCGCTGGCAACAGTCAGTCGATACAGGGGCTCCATATGAATGCGAATATCGCCTTTTGCGTCAAGACGGCACACCAAGATGGCACTTGGTGCGGGGCGTAGCAAGCCTTGACGATAGCGGAAAGATAGTCAAATGGTTTGGCTCCTCATTAGAAGTGCACGATCAACACGCCACCAAAGATGAACTAGCCAATCGCCTCGAAGAACTTTCTCGCGTCAATGCCAAAACAGAAGAAGCGAAACAGCAAACAGCTGAAAGCGAATTGCTGTTCCGCACAATGTGTGAAGCCTCACCAGAGCTAATCTGGACAGCCGACGAGCACGGTAACACCACATATTTCAATGCTCAATTTATCCATTATTGTGGACTGACTGACAGCGACCGCTCTCACTTAGGCTGGACGGCATTAGTGCATCCAGAAGAAAGAGAGCAGGTCGTATTGAACTGGCAAAACTGTGTAGCTGAGTTTCGCGACTTTGAAATTGAAATGCGCATGAAACGCTTCGATGGTGAGTACCGATGGTTTCTCGTTCGCAGTTTGCCAATTAAAGATGATAGTGGTGCCACCTTGAGCTGGTGCGGCTCATGCACCGACATAGATACACACCGTCGCTTGGTCACACAGCTAAAAATGGCAAGAGATCAGGCCCAGTCAGCCCTCAAGATCAAGTCAGAGTTTGTTGCCAACGTTAGTCATGAGCTGCGAACACCGTTAAATGGCATACTGGGCATGGTCGAAGTACTGTTGAGAGGCGATCTTAGCCCCAAATCAAAAGAGCACGTCAGTACCATTCGCGAAGCTGGTGCTTCACTACTGACCATTATCAATGACATTCTCGACTTCTCAAAAATAGAAGCGGGCAAAATGGAATTATCCAGCACTCATTTCAACCCACTTTCCGTGGCAGAAGGTGTAGCTGAAATATTGGCACCCCAAGCGGCCGCCAAAAACTTACTTTTGCTAGCAACCGTAGAGCGAACTATTCCAGATACTGTTTTTGGCGACCCGTTAAGACTAAGGCAAGTTTTGCTAAATCTCTGCGGCAACGCTATTAAATTCACAGACCGAGGACAAGTTATTCTCAAAGTTGAGGCTTCTAGTGGTATCAATGGCCCTGATCAATTGCAGTTCTCAGTTATAGACAGTGGCATTGGCATTTCGAAAGCTTTTCAAAAACGGCTATTCGAGCCATTCATGCAGGAAGAAGGCTCGGCTTATCGCAGCACCGGTGGAACCGGTTTAGGCTTGAGCATCTCGAAACACCTGGTTGAATTGATGGGAGGGAAGCTCATGGTTGATAGCCAAGAACAGCTTGGTTCTACTTTTAGCTTTGCCCTCCCGCTAGCCACCAGTGCAGATGCCAGCGATTGGACCGCTCGCGCCTGGGAGGGCAGCTACGGCCAGATCAATCTTCTCACTCTGGAGCCACGCCATAACAATCAATCTGCTATTTGCTCGCATCTCTGCGCCCTAGGAATCGCTGTACAATCGACAAACGATCATGTACGAGCCCTAGAGCTTCTAGAAGGATCAAGACAATCGCCAGAAAAAATCCAAGCCATTTGCCTTGATACCATTCGCTACAGAAAGCAGAGTGAGCAATTCTTAGAAGCCTTCAAACGCTCGAAAGTATTTGGCCTCGTTAGTGTCATTGAAATCGGCACCAGCGAATCACTCAGCCAAGCGCGCAGTACGCTAGTAGCGCCCAGAACCAGTCATCTTGCCATTCCGCTGAGGCGCAAACAAGTAGCAGCATGCCTGGAACATCTCTCTGGTTGGAAACCAAAAGAGCGAAAAAGCTATACGCAGACAATGGAAGTGCCCGCTATCAAAAATGAAGTCAGCAATGGCTCCACCGAACCATTGACTCAAGCGAAGAGGCAATCTGGCATCACAAGAAGAGCGCTGGTAGCGGATGATAACAAAATCAATCAACAAGTAGCATTGCTATTTCTACAAGACTTAGGTTTCATAGTTGATGTTACCGCCGACGGCATTGAAGCAGTTAGTGCCTTCAATAACAACCACTACGATATGGTTTTCCTTGACTGTCAAATGCCAGGCCTAGATGGCTTTGAAGCGTGCAAGATCATAAAAGAGATTCAGCAGAGACGAGGCCTGAACGTACCTGTCATTGCCGTAACGGCCAACGCTATTTCTGGAAGTAGGGAAGAATGTCTTGATCGCGGCATGGACGATTATTTGAGTAAGCCCATTGACCCTGCCGCCATGAGCAAACTTGTGGCACGATGGCTCGGTGTCAGCGATATCAAAATTACTATTGTGCCCAGCCAAGAATCTACCCCAGACGAGCAAGACCACGAGCGTCGCAGCTACAGTCTTCCGTGATTGGTTTTGCCTCAGAAGCCCCTTTCCTTTAACGGCCGCTCAAAGCAAAGGCTGTAGCGTACGAACCTTGCTCAATGTCAGTCAGCAAAGTGCGACCTTCTTGCGGTGTCCAGCCTAGTTTTTGCATTGCTTTTTCGCCCGATGCCCGGTTGTTCATAGCAAAGAACATTGAGACTACATCACCAAATACTTCGTTGGCTTCAGCCGCTGAAATACTTTGGGCCGGTACTTTAAGAGTACGACCGACTGCTTCGGCAATGGTCTTAACTGGTATTTCAGACTCAGCGCTGAGTTGGAAGATATCGCCAGATTCGCCTTTTTCTAAGGCCAACATATAACCTGCCACCACATCGTCAACGTGAGCAGCACACAAAGCATTTTCACCAGACTCAATGTAAGCAGCCATTCTGCGCTTTTGACCGCTTTCCATCATCATCGGAATGAAGGTGCTGCCAGCGTGACCATAAACAAGAATAGGCAGACGTAAAACAATAGTTTTGATACCATTGTTTGCAGTAGCAAGCGCGGCTTGCTCGGCTCTATAGCGCATTGAAAGTGGATGGCTCAGATCCGGAACGGTCTCTTCGGTAGCGATATTCTCACCGGTATCGCCAACGACACCAGTAGCTGAAGTAACGAGAAGTGGCTTATTGCTTCCAGCTAGGGCATTTCCTAAGGCATGCATGAGATTACACTCAGTTTCAATTGAACCAGAGTACTGACCAAAATTGTGAATGAAAGCAGTGTGGATAATGGCATCAGCGCTACTAGCCAAACGGGCCAAACGCTCAGGTTCATTGAGATTTCCTGAGACCGGTTCGATGCCTGCCTTAAGCAGCTTCTGAGCGGCAATATCGTTGCGAGCCAAACCGTTCACTGAGTAACCAGCATTAGTTAGTTGCCTGCCGATGCGTGAGCCGACATAACCACTGGCGCCGGTAAGAAATACTTTCATGAACCCTCCAATACTTTCTTGATTTAGACAGAAGAAAGGCCGGTTATGCACCGGCCTTTCTCAATGCGCTCCAGAGGAGCACTAATCCATCATGTTGACCCAAACTGATTTGATATTGGTGTAAAGCTCGATTGAATGTTTACCGAGCTCACGACCATAACCACTCATCTTGTATCCGCCGAATGGTACAGCTGGATCAAAGACGTTGTAGCAGTTAACCCAGATGGTGCCAGCCTTAATTAGCGAAGCAAACTTGTGGGCTTTCTTGATATCACGGGTCCAAACAGCGCCAGACAAACCAAATGTGGTGGCATTGGCTTGCTCAGCAACTTCATCCATGCTCTTGAAAGGAATGACGGCCAATACTGGACCGAACACTTCCTCTTGGGCAATGCGCATGGTGTTATTGACGCCAGTCAAAACGGTCGGTTGAACAAAGAAGCCTTTCTTCATATCGGCTGGTGACTGACCACCGCAAGCAACCACAGCACCTTCGCCCTTAGCGATTTCGATGTAGTTAAGAACGCGCTCTTGCTGTTCTTTGCTGACTTGAGGACCGATATGGGTCTTCTCATCAGAACCATCGCCCTGACGCATTTTAGCAACGCGCTCTTTGAGCTTGGTCATGAACTCATCATGAATGCTTTCTTCAAGAAATAGTCTTGAACCAGCGCAGCAAACTTGACCTTGGTTGAAGAAGATACCAGTGATAGCGCCTTTAACAGCAGCATCAATATCAGCGTCAGCAAAGACAATGTTTGGAGCCTTACCGCCGAGTTCGAGCGATACGCGCTTGAGGTTGCCGGTAGAAGCTTGAAGAATCAGCTTGCCTGTTTTGTCTTCGCCAGTGAAAGCGACTTTGTCGATGTCCATGTGGCGAGAAATAGCCTCACCAGCGCCATCGCCGCCAAAACCAGTAACAATATTGATTACGCCATCAGGGAAACCAGCTTCCATAGCCAGTTCGCCAATACGCAATGCTGTCAAAGGAGTTTGTTCAGCTGGCTTAAGAATAACGGTGTTTCCGCAAGCTAGGGCTGGGCCCCATTTCCATGCCATCATCAACATGGGGAAGTTCCATGGAATGATTTGACCAACAACACCTACTGGCTCACGCAGAGTGTAAGTGAAGAAGTTGCTATTAGCATTGATGGTCTCGCCTTCGAGCTTAGTAGCCCAACCAGCGTAATAGCGGAAAGTTTCAACTGTTTGTGGCACATCAACATAACGAGATTCTTTGATCGGCTTACCATTATCAAGAGTCTCAAGTTGGGCCAATTCATCGGCATTCTTTTCAATCAAGTCAGCAAGATTGAGAAGCAACTTAGCGCGTTGAGCAGTGCTCATTGTTTTCCATGGACCAGACTCGAAAGCGCGACGAGCAGCTTTTACAGCCAAATCGACGTCTTCTTTTGAGCCCTCAGCCACGCGGCAGAGCACTTCTTCAGTAGCTGGGTTGATAGTTTCAAAGGTTTTGCCAGACTTGGCATCAACCCATTTACCATCAATTAAAAGCTTCTGAGTTTTTGACAGAAATTTCTTGCAAAGTAGTTCTTTTTCATGGACGACGGCCACAGCAGACCCTCCCAGATAAATGGATGTATGGATGCCAGGCGACCGAGGGGCCGCTTTTGCTTAGCATCAAATTTATCACGAACCATTAAGTAATACTGCGAAGCCCCAGATCTCTTAAGCTTGGCCTAATATTTAGAACCTTAAGAACTGCTCAGGAAGTCACTCAGGCTCGATTTGATTCACACTAATTGGTGTGTAAATCACAAAGAGCTTATAAAGTTCTTGCGAAAATGAGTCTCGTGCTTCGAGGTCTAATAGACAACTCTGGCCCGACTGTGGCTGACATAGTACGGGGTAGTCGACGCAGAGATTGCATGGTGAGCATCTGACAGAGATGTGCTTGGCTGTTGTGGAGTTAGCCATGAAATGCACTCCAAGTTCCACGAGTTTCTCGGCCTTACAAATGGCGAGGCCTTTCAATTTTCTTGATTTAAACCAATTGAGCGCCTCGTCGCTGTTTTCAAGATGACGAAGACGCAACATGGAAATTCCAGAATGGTCTTTCATTTGACGAGCGAAGTCTGACTTGCGTAACTTCGAGAAGCCCCAAGACTCACTTGGACGCCTTAGAAAAACTCTTAAAATATCCTCTGATGGATCAAGAAAAATCTCAGTTTCTGTCATCCAATATGCTTTCTAAGAAGCGAATTTTCTAAGTTCGAGTGGAACCACTTTCGAATCAAGAACAGTCTGATTGCTATCAATTGTAAGACGTGCCAGAACTCGTTGGCCCGAAAATATTAACTCAAGGCTACGATTAGCGGCTTCCCAAGTCAGTCCGATTTGTCCATCAGGACCTAACCAAACATCAGGTGTGCTTAGATTTGGAAATCCAGCTAGTTGGCGAAGATCTCTAACAGTTTGTTTGGCAAATTCATATAAACCGCTCGGAGGCAAAACCTCTCCCTCATCGGCATATTCAGAAGCATCCCGCTCAAGCGCATCTAGGCGCTGGCATATTTCTTCGTACCAGTCCAAGTGAGTTTTAGGATGCTTTATTGTTGCTGTCATATCCCAATTGTAGTCCAGATTAACTCTGCTCGTGCAACCAAATGATTTTCTTGTTTCTAAGTACCCATCGTTCAGGTTTCTAAACTAGCCTAGGTCAATCGAGCCGAATGTCAATACAACTTGCATTACAGGGGCCAGAAGGTGGCAGGTTCACACACTAGCTCATCCCCCGATAGGCTCTCGCAGAGCTATAGTGGAGTAAGGAAACACGAGCAGCCTATCGTGATGACGAGTTGAAAATGAAACAAGATACACGCACTTCAGCACAAGTCTTCCGCAAGCTCTTACCTTTCCTATTTTTACTGTGCCTCGGAACCCTTTTATTCTTTGGCTCAAAAATAACAGGTGGCAGCTGCGGCCCCGCAGGCCGCGACGACACACAGCTCATTTTCGGAACCATCCTCAACTTAATACTGCTCACTTTCAATGCAGCATTGTTTTGTGTCTTTGAAGCATGCCAACTGATTACTGATCTCAGAGTGCATCCCACTCAAGCCACCGAAGTTCTATTGATGCATTTTTTGAAGGCTGGCCTCCCTCTGCTTTGCGTCATCCTAGGCAAATGGTGCTGGAAAATCTCTAGACAAGACGATTCTGCTACGCAAGAAATGACAGCCCAACCGGCCCACATAAAGCATCTCACCATAGCCAACTTTCTTGCAGGACAAAGTCAGACCAAACGTTTCTTGCGCGAGTTAGTATTATTCTCGATTGTGCTTCTGGCCCTGTCGCCTTTTCACTCACGTCTCATAGCGGCACCAAGCAATCTGGTCGAGAATATAAGGCTCTACACTTTCAGCCAAAAGCTGATCAAAGACCCACACTCATACCATGCTTTCTGGGACGAACTGCGACTGGCACAAACTTATGCAAACCTGGGCAAATACAAGCAATCTTTCGACGTCATCAATTCCCTTATAGCTGAAACCAGCAAGCCAGCCAACCGCGAAAGACTTGATGATATCTACAGTCGATTCAGAGATATCGCCCCATCGAATAGTGTTTCAGCAGCAGAATGGCTAAGACTAACAAGCTATGCAGACAACAATCTTGAAGCAATGTTCCGCAGCGCTAAACCAGCGATAGCAGCTGACGGAACCTGGAATCGGGACAGGAATGAAAACACTAACGGCTCACTTAAATACTCTGCCAACGGCTTGATTAGAGCCTGCCAAAAACATGGCTGCACCGAACAGGCAATCAAATGGATAAAAGCCAAAGGCACCCTGCAAAGAAAGCTACTCGGCGGCGACAGTGAGAATCTACAAAATATCTCAACCAATTTATACAGAGACCTAGCGCAGACTGATGAGAAGCAGAACTATGCTCCACTTCTACAAAAAAATATCGCTCTTTTGGAATGCACCCAACCTAGCAATTCAACAGACTCCTGGTCAGAACACTGGAGAAAGGAACGTCTTCAATTCAGCATTGAGATACTTGAAGAACTTTCGGGAGTGGCCACAACCAGCAACAAGGAGCCTGAATCAAGTTTCCAGCTCGACAACTATGACGAAGTAAAAGCTCGAATGCAAAAAGAGCTAGCACTTACTAAACAAAGCGGCAACTATGCCAGAGCTCGGGATAAAGCGAGAGACATCGCCCGTCTCATCCACAGGCACCACGATACAGTTTCAAAAGAAGCAGCATCATACTACAACCAAATGATTGCCCTAGAAAACCGTGCTCCAGTCGCACGGGAGACTCAACTGAGTCACCTGCTAGAAGCTTCAAAATCAAATTTTGAATGCGGCAACATCAAAGAAGGAGAAGAGTATCTGGCTAAAATTCAGATTCTCAGGAAGTCTCTGTTTGGAGAAAACTATGACGGCCAAGCCAGAGATCTAAACAGCCAAGGTTTGGCCTGCTTGAAGAATGGCAAACCGGCTGAGGCCAGAGCGCTATACGAAAAGGCACTAAAACTCGATACAGACCTGGGGGCTAGAAATAAGGCCATTGCCATTTATCTAAACAACCTTGGTCGCCTTTCAGAGCAACTCAAAGATTTTGACCAGGCGGAAAAGTATTATCGACAGGCTCTGCTAATAGATAAAAACGCACCTTGTGAGATGCTCGACGTCGCCAGCGACTATGAAAATCTGGGGAAGCTCTGTCTTCAACGCGGACAGAAAGCAACGGCCCTAAAGAATCTTGTGGCAGCGCGAGACACCAAGAGTCAGATACTGGGAGCTGACGCAGTTGAAGCAGTCGATCTAGATAGAGCAATCGCTAAGGCGAAGACTTTGGAGGAGACGGCCCAACTGTTCAAAAAGAATAGTAATACCTTGTGAATTGCGCGAAGATGGTATTTAGCAATTCTCCGACTTCGATACGCGCTCATAGTGCCTTGAGGGCTTTCTGACAGGACGCTCCTTTGTCAGCCAAATTTCTGTTCCCAGCGGAATATCCTTGGGCGTTAAATTAGTAAAGAACATTGCAAATGGCTTTTCAGCTGGTTCTTCAAACAGCACAGCAAAACTTTGTGCTGTCGAAATACTTCCATCAGGGCGATGCAGCTCCACCACTTCGCCTGGCTTGTAGTCGCCGGGATCAGTGATATCGCTTACCGCAACCAAGCGCCCCTCAATCGCATAGAGGTCAACCACTTTTAGAAAGTACTTAAATCCGAGTTCGCTCATCGCTTCCAAGACCATCCCTGTTTATACGCAGTCTCTATCTCATCTTGCATCAATACTCTCAAGACTGACAAATCATTCTCACTCAAACCCAACATTTTCTGATGCCTAATCATAAAGTCCTTTACGTGGATCTCCCTAATGGCGATAGGAAGCTCAGATAGGTAGGGATTCCTGAACTGAGTACCATGCAAAAACTCCTCCAATGCAGCAATTTTTGGCGCACCTACTTTCAGCTGAATCAAATCTGGCATATCAGTGGAAATTAGTACAGCAGCTTCTTTTCCTAGCCCATCTAGCCGCCCACGGTCCGCTGTACCTGGTTCAATAATTTTGAGTTCACGGCCTTTTAATCGCATAGCATAAATTAGCTCCGGCTCAGCTTTTGTCAGTTTCAGATGTCTTAGATTTGGTGGCACCTCTGGCATGCTCATCTCTACTCGCTCTATACCTAGCTTCTTGAGTTGATGAGCAGTCATTTGGTCAAGCTTCATCTGTTGCGCCGCTTTGCTTTCTATGGGTGCCTGCCCGCCTTCAAAGAAGAACATCGGCAACAATAAGCCAGCCGCTACCGCTCTCTGTTCCGGCATCATCGGCTTGTCAATTGTTTCTATCACTTTGTTGGCGACTACTGCTGTGTCTTTATTGAGTTGTTCTGGACTCTGCGCAAAATGCCATATGGCTTTTGCAGCCCCTCCCGGAAGATTCCACAGGTCACTATTAATAGCGTTTGGTTCTGCTAGATGCTCTTCAACCGGTTTAACAGCTCTAGCTCCAGCATCCATCACGGCATTAGTGAAACCTAGTAAGTCTTCTGGCTTAACTCCTGGTGAAACTTCAGGCACATTTGTTACCTGTACATTCAGCTTAACTGACTCCTGATAATTGCCCTGCGTAAGCGCCGGCGATATTGGATCGAGTTTTATTGTTGCCTGTGAAGCTTCTAGCGAATAGACAGAGTATGGGGTTCCATTTCTATTTACTAGGTCTTTTTCAGTCAGTCCTGACTTTCTTGAAGCCTTTTGACCATCGCCATAGTCAATACTGATACTCTCGTCCTGTTCTTCCATTCGAGCGGCAATCTGCTCTCGGGTTAGCCCGTTGCTCCTGAAGTTCAGCTCTACAAGCGAACCACTGCTTTTGTTCGTGCGATCTTCTTCGGCCAACCGTTTATCCTGACAGCTTGGATTCACTATCGCCTCTGCGTCAGAAGAAGCTAGTGCCTTTGTCTCTGGCACTTTTAATAGCAGGTCATGGTCTCTCGGTTCGCCTTCCGCCATCGCCCAGCCTCGCACCTTCTCAGGCTCCTATTATTCCCTCCACATTCAGATAATTATCCACTGGCACAACGCTAGGGCGTCCTGCTCTCTTCTGTTATCTCGTGCCCAACTTGATTATCTTGCCCCTTACGTGGACGAAATATATGATTTGAAAATATCCATTTAACTATCAAAACTCAAAGCCTACCAATAAAGTTTCCCTGAGAGCACCACTGGTAATACTAAAAAAAGGACCACTCAAAATGAGCAGTCCTTTTTCAATTCAATCTGGCCTTTCGTTTTAAGCGTATTTCGGCTTGAAATCAGGCTTTGGATCTTCTCTCACGTCTGGCTCATCGCCAGGTGCAGTGATAACAACGCCAGACTCATCTCCGGTGGCCGAAGGTGGTATTTGGGGCGGTGTTATGTCGGTCTTGTCGTCCATCACCGGATTTTCACCGTTGGCGATTTTTCTATTGATCTCTTCAACAATGGCGTCAACTTCAGCTTTGTCGAGAGTTTCTTTTTCGAGCAAGATCTTGACGATAGCGTCCATATGCGGACGGTGTTTTACAAGAATCTCTTTCACTCTAGTGTACTGAGTAGAAATCATGTCTGAGACTTCTTCATCGATTACTGTAGCGATATTTTCGCCATAGTCTCTCTCATGGCCAAAGTCGCGACCCATGAAAGGTTGATCATTGCGGCGACCAAAAGTCATTGGCCCTAGTCTCTGGCTCATGCCCCATTCAGTGATCATACGACGAGCTAAGCCTGTGCTGCGCTCAAGGTCGTTCATGGCACCAGTTGTGACTTCGCCAAAAACAATCTCTTCAGCAACACGGCCACCAAGAAGAGCACCAATTTGATCAATCAACTGTGTTCTGCTGTGTGAAAGCACGTCTTCATCAGGATAAGACATAGTCACACCGAGGGCAAAGCCTCGGGGAATGATTGTCACTTTGTGCAGTGGATTGGCGTGCGGCAAGAGGGTGAACATCAGAGCGTGACCGACTTCGTGATAGGCGGTGTTCTCTTTCTCTTTAGGCGAAATAATTCGAGTTTTCTTCTCTGGACCCATGTTGACTTTATCTATTGCTTGATCGAGATCAGACATGTCGATTTCGCGCTTATCGCCACGAGCGGCAAGTAGTGCACCTTCGTTGATCAAATTGCTCAAATCAGCGCCGGTAAAACCAGGGGTACGCTTGGCCAAAATTTTCAAATCAACGTCTTTGGCCAAAGGCTTACCGCGACCATGCACAGTAAGAATTTGTTCGCGACCAGCGACGTCTGGTCTATCGATACCGACCTGACGGTCGAAACGACCTGGACGCAACAGTGCTGAGTCAAGAATGTCAGGGCGGTTAGTAGCAGCCACAACAATGATGCCAGTGGTGCCTTCAAAGCCATCCATTTCAACCAGCAATTGGTTCAGAGTTTGTTCGCGCTCATCATGACCGCCCCCAAGACCAGCTCCACGCTGGCGACCAACAGCATCGATTTCATCAACGAAAACGATACAAGGCGCATGCTTCTTCGCTTGGTCAAACAAGTCACGGACACGTGAAGCGCCAACACCAACGAACATTTCAACGAAATCAGAACCAGAAATACTGAAGAACGGCACGCCAGCTTCGCCTGCTACAGCCTTAGCAAGCAATGTCTTACCTGTACCAGGTGCACCTACGAGAAGTACACCGCGCGGTATTCTGGCACCTAGTGCCTGGAATTTATCAGGGTTCTTGAGGAAGTCGACAATTTCTTGCAGTTCTTGCTTGGCTTCGTCGATACCAGCAACATCAGAAAAACTAACTTTGACTTTGTTATCAACCATAAGCTTGGCGCGGCTGCGGCCGAAGCTCATGGCCTGATTGCCACCAGATTGAGCGCTGCGGAACATAAAGAGCAAACCGACAAGCACGAGAATAGGCAAGAAGAATGAGCTAAGCATGCCCATCCACAGACCAGACTTGTCTGGTTCTTTAGTATCAACAGGAATGTTGTTTTTACCCAATTCGCGCAGCAAATCTTCTTTTGCTTCAGCAGGCACAATCACCGATTTCTCGCGATCAGCTGCAGCGTTAGCTAATTTGACAGCAATAATATTTTCGCCATTGGTAAATGTGATTTTGCGAATTTCGTTCGCTTTGCCTTCCTTAATCAGATTCACCAACTGCGAATATGTGAGCGGCTCTTCCTTCCTCCCCATGCTGGCGAGAGAAACGGTGAAGACCACCAACACCAGTAGTAGAAAGAAAACGGCCCAGGTTGTTCCGTACTTCTTCATTTAATTGCAATGCTCCAGAATGTCAATCAACAAATTATAACACGATCCTTCTATGCTAACCGCCGCAAGCCCCATCCGGTGGGGATTCACAAAAACTAAGCGTTTAGGCACAATTTCATATTAGCAACTACCAGATATTCCGCCCCAACCAGCATTCGATTTCTCAACTGTGGGATGACAAAAATCGCCTCTCTACCTCAGTGAGAGCCTATCGGAGTGGCCAAGAGCACGACGGGCTGGCAATGCAAAAAGTTATAGCAAAATAATTAAAAGCCAAGTTTTGTTAACCTGTAAGCAAATATTCAGGCCTCATTAACAAAAACTTGAGTCCGTTTTGCCACTATCGCTAGCCAAATCTATTAGTGACAGGCGGTGAGAGGCTACTTTGCCCACCTTAACTTTCTGCGAAAGGCCATAGCCTGGCACCCAGAGTACTTCTTGCTCGTCAGCTAAAACAGGAGTGAGCCGCTGAGCCATTGGTTCGTCAAGATGCTTCAGCAGGCTGATATTTCCTTCTTTATCTTTATTGGCATGCAGATAATGCTTTAGCCTAACGCTCTCATCCATACCAAGGGGCTGAATGCGGTCCCCCTCCTGACGAAGGCGGAAGGTTAGGTCCCCAGTCACACGACCAAGATCCACCAAACAATGATGGGCCCGGCGATGAGGGTACTGCACATCAGAATTAGATCCATCAAAATTAAGCGAATCACTAGAGCTAGCAACAACTTCGATGCGTAAAGCCTTATCTAACCAAGGTATAAGCGTGAGAGCAGTTGAGCGCCCCACAACAGGAAGACGCACGGCCAGTGCCAACATTGAGCGACGCAGACGACTGAGTTCGTCGCCTTTAGACTGCTTGACTGCCTCTATCTCAGCAGAGAAACTCAAGCCCCCGCCTTCCAACAGAATCTCCAGGCCATTTCCAAGCGAATAGTGTCGAGCTGGCCCACCTTGACCTAGGGAGATTCCCGGCATAATCTGGGCGACCCGCTCTACTCGATCAAACGAGGCCTCTACCCCGCTTTCACGCATCAGTTTAACTAAAACCCTGGCTCTTAAAGCAGGATGCAATTTCTGCCAAGCCTCCACTGATATAGATTGAGCGCATCTTCCAGGTTGACGCAAGCTTTCAAGCTGTTCGGCAGCAAGCAAATCAAGTAGATCGTTCTCCCGCTCTATATTCAAACGCAGATGCTCAAGATTCTGACTCAGTGTAGAAAAGCGCTGATTTAGTTGGGGAATAATTTGATTTCTCAAAAAATTCCGACTGTATTTATCATCGGCATTACTAAAGTCAACACACCATGATTGTTCAATATCCGCGAGATAGGCTTCAACGACAAGGCGGCCAATACTAAGCAAGGGCCTGAGTAACAGCAGATCTGGCTCAAGTGTCCGCACACCTTTTATGCCGGCCAGGCCCTGAAGTGAAGTACCACGGCAGAGACGAAAGAGCATCGTCTCGCCTTGGTCATTAAGAGTATGGGCGGTCACCACATGCGATATCGACAAGCCCACAGCCACTTCAGCAAGAGCCTGATAGCGCAGCTCTCTCAGAGTAGCTTCTGAGCTATCGAGCTTGATTGCATCTAGCTTTACCACGTGCAAGGGAATGCCTTTGCTAACGCAAAGCCGCTCACAGAAACTCTGGTCGCTGTCAGCTTCAGCGCCACGCAGTCCGTGATTGACATGACAGGCGTAAATTTCATAGGGATGGCCCTCAGCCAGACTGGCGAAAGACTTGAGAGCACAGAGCAAGGCCACCGAATCAGCGCCACCAGAAAGAGCCACCAGTAGCTTCAACTTGCCAGAGTGAGCAGGAACCAATGAAATTAAATTAGAGCTTACTAGGCCTTCAAAGCGGTGCATGGGAGAATAAGTGATAGCTGAATGAATCTATAACGGAAAATTCTAGAATGGGAACATAGCCGATGTATTTTTCGACTAAGCTATGTTAGCAGCGTTTTTAGAACCATCAGACCATCGGTTTTTTGCACCATGCCCAAGACTACCGCTAATCAAAAATCAAATTGGCTAAATTTCAGGGCGAAGTCGCGCTCTAGCATTATGTTAGCGGCTTTGAGCGTTAGCCTTGTTACCATTCTTCCAGCCAACGGCGATGCGCCACTGCAGGG
>JAGOSY010000047.1:0-22500 GCA_018062085.1 bacterium
AGGAACCATCAGTTACATGCTGTGTTTGTGAGCCAGTTGTGTAGTTCTCGCGGGCTTGAGTACCAGTAGCACCCATTGAGTTTTGAGTGTCTTGGTTGCCAGAACCGAAAGCATCTTGGGCTAGAGCAGGAGCTGCGATTGAAAGGGTACCGACAACAGCTAGTGAAGCGAAAGCCATAGTAAATTTAGACAAAATGCGCATGGTTAAGGTACCTCCTAGGGCACACAGATGTTTAGTAAGCCAACTACTTTTACTTTGTATCTAAGTCTCGTTTCGCGGGAGGCAGCGCCTCTTGGAAACGTGAGCCCAATGTAATCAAAAACAGGGCGAGAGTCAACGGCTAATTTGTAAGCTAGACAACATTTCCTTGCATTTATCTGCCATTTAATTGGCGAAATCTTGGCATCAGTTTATTCAACGGACCATGAAACCGCTGATCGGCTACGCCCTGGCCAACTTGCCCAGACAAATCCTCTTAGTCGCCCCGGTACAAGCAGGTACATTATTAGGAATACCAAAACTAGTTGTATATGCTAGGAGAGCAAATAGCAAAGCCTCCTTAAACTTAGGTGACACACCAAAATCTTCGTGACGGCGGATTGTTAAGGCCGTAGGCCACATAGAAGTAAGCATCCCTACTAATGTCGAATTAGCCTCCCCACCACCAGCCAGAACCAACTCCCCGAGCACAACCTCAGGAGCAATAAACTGCTCATAAGCAGTGACTATCGAAGCGGCTGTATAGGCAGTAAGAGTGGCAACAATATCGGCTGGACTGATGTCGTTGGCTTGCCACTGCTCAACTAAAGTTGTCGCCATAGAACGCCCAAACAATTCGCGTCCGGTGGTTTTCGGCGGAGGCAAATGCAAGTATGGAAGCGCTAAAAGCTCTTTCAAGATTCGCGCATTGGCCGTGCCAGAAGCAGCTACTGCACCATTTTCGTCAAATTCTTGCTGATAAAGGATTCGCATAGCTTCATCTATGAGCACATTGGCTGGCCCAGTATCAAAAGCCATGACCGCCTGACCACGGTCGTCAATTACAGTGATATTGGCAATGCCGCCCAGATTGAGCACTCCGAGAGCTGTGCGACTCTTGCCAAAAATTACTTGGTCAGCAAATGATGTAAGCGGCGCGCCCTGACCGCCTAAAGCCACATCAGCGGTACGGAAGTCACCAATAGTGGTGACACCAGTGCGTGCGGCAATCACTGACGGATCGCCCAATTGCAAAGTTCCTGCCGTACTCATACCCCAAAATTGACTAAGATCAGGAGCATGCCAAATAGTTTGGCCGTGGGAGCCAATCAAATCAATCTCAATACCTTTGCGTCGGGCCGAGCGAATAACCTGTAGACTAGCCTGGGCAAAGATTTCACCAAGGCTGGCATTTAGCAAGCACATCTGTCTCAAATCAGTTTGCCCTTCAGCCACTAATCTGGCAAGCTGATGCTTAAAGGTGGGCGCGAACTCCACCAATTCGCTGTGGAGAAGCTCCATTTTTAAGGCTGGTAAATACAAGTCGCTGCCCGATGCAACGGCCACCGGCTCTGCTGGCGCCCCTCGATCTGGGCCAATTGAGAATACAGCGGCGTCAATACCATCCATTGAAGTACCGCTGTTCAAGCCAAGCACATTCAGCGATTTTAAAATCTGAGACATCAATACCAACCTGAGTAAATCAATATTTTAACTGCCGCGCAACAAACTGTCTAACTAGCGACCCAGCCTCAAGCCAAGAGTTGCAGCAGTGCTAGAATGAACAAACTATACAAATAAGTCTATCTAAGCCAGTCTAAGCAAGCCTTTCCTATACATACTTGAAACAAAGGTGGAGTCATGATTTCTGGAAATTCTTCCAAACACAAGGTCGAACACGATTCATCTATGATGATCGGCCTAGGCAAAGCCAGCAGGCGCGCCTACGGTTTTGATGAAATCGCTCTGGTACCAGGCGATTTCACCCTTGACCCCGAACTTTGCGACATTTCCTATCAGCTTGGCCCACACAAATTTGAAACTCCAATCATTGCTTCAGGCATGGATTCGGTGGTCGACGTCAAGGTAGCAGCGACACTAGGCAAACTTGGTTCTCTTGGCGTGCTCAATTTGCAAGGCATTCAAACACGCTACGAAAACCTTGAAGAAATTTACGAAAAAATTGCGAAGTGCGACAAAGACAGCTTCGTCGAAGTTATGCAAGAGCTTTACAAAGCACCTATTCAAGATGCACTAATTCAAAAACGCATTGAAGACATCAAAAAAAGCGGCGCCATCACCGCTGTTTCAATTACTCCAAACTTCGCCGAGAAATACGGTCCTGTAGCCGTAGCAGCTGGTTGCGACATCATCTTTGTACAGTCAACAGTAACCGGCATTGAGCACCGCTCAGCCCTAGGCACACCAAGTTTGAACCTGGCTAAATTTGTCAGCAAACTAGGAGCCCCTGTAATTGTCGGCAATTGCGTTACATACAAGACCGCTCTAGAGCTTTTAGAAACCGGAGTAGCCGGCATTCTTGTTGGCATCGGACCGGGAGCTGCCTGCACCTCCCGCTCAGTTCTGGGCATTGGCGTACCGATGGCCACAGCGATTGCCGATTGCGCAGCAGCCCGCGCCACCTATATGCAGCACAATAAACGAGCTCCAGCCCAAGGTCCGACTCAAACGCCTGCCATGATTGCCGATGGCGGCATGGTCACTGGTGGCGACATCTGCAAAGCTCTAGCTTGCGGAGCCGATGCTGTCATGATTGGTTCACCGTTTGCCCGTGCCACCGAATCTCCTGGTCATGGCTTCCACTGGGGCATGGCCACACCAAGTCCAGTATTGCCACGTGGCACCAGAATTAAGGTCGGTACCACAGTGTCGCTTGAACGCATTCTGCACGGCCCCGCACTGACTGATGACGGTACTCAAAACCTAACTGGTGCAATCAAAACCAGCATGGCTACTCTTGGGGCCTCAAACTTAAGCGAGATGAAAGAAGTAGAAGTAATTATTGCCCCTTCGATATTAACCGAAGGCAAGGTCTACCAAACAGCGCAGCAACTGGGAATGGGCCGCAAATAATGGCAGAGAAGCAGAGTAGTAACAGAAATTTGCTTATTGCCCTTTCGGGCACACTTGTTACAGCATCTAGCTTCTGTTGGGCCATGAGCGAGCTGGGCGGCCACAACAAAGACAACTCTGATTATCGCTTCAACTCTGGTTCGAGCAACTTAAGACCGGTGCAATATCCGCAGCGGATAACTAGCGACATAAGACCACTAGCCAGATCCGACAATAGCCTTTTAGCAGCTGCTTACCCGAAGCATGTACATGCCCTTGTTGCCTTAAACGAAGCTCAAACAGCAGCGAGAAGTGGTCTATTTGCGGCCGACACAATTGCCGACATTGCCCAAGAGGCCGCACCATCGGTGGTGAATATTGAAATTCACCGCAAAGACGAAACAAGTGCAAACGGCATGCCCAACCTAGACTTATTCGATCTGCCTAATTTTGGCGGTGGCAATTTTCGTTTCTTCTATAACGGTCGCGAAGTATCGCCCACTAACCCTGTACCCAAATACGCTCCCAAAGCCAAACGCGCCAGTGCCACTGGTTCGGGTTTTGTCATTCGCTCAGACGGCTACATTCTCACTAATGCTCACCTTGTCAAAGCCGCTACAGATATACGCGTAAGCCTGACAGACAAGCGTTCATTTGAGGCTGAAGTAGTTGGAGTCGATAGCTTTTCCGATCTTGCCGTTCTAAAAATCAACGCCTCTGACTTGCCAGCCCTAAAACTAGGCTGCTCAGAAAAACTTCGACCCGGCGAGTTTGCCATTGCCATTGGCTCACCTCTAGGCTTTGATCACACTGTTACTCTCGGCATCATCTCTGCCGTTGGTCGCACCATTGCCAACCCCAATACAGGCAACGCCAACTTCATTCAAACCGATGCGGCCATCAATCCAGGCAATTCCGGTGGACCGCTTCTTAACTTGCGCGGCGAAGTAATTGGCGTCAACACGGCCATGCAAGCAGACGCACAAAACATCGGATTTTCTACTCCTATCGACTTAGCTAAAAGTGTTGCCGACGACTTGATCAATCACCGCTCAATCAGTAGGCCCTGGCTTGGCATTGGCATGAGTGAGCTGAATGAGACCCACGCCAAAAGTCTAGGCCTGCCGCTCACCACAAAAGGTGTATTCATCAGCAAAGTTTACGAAGGATCTCCGGCTCAACAAGCCGGGATTGAGCCTGGCGACATCATCCAGAAGCTCGAAGGCAACAAGATTATTCATACCCCTAAAGATGTGCAAGAAACTGTGCGCTCTCACAAAGTCAATGAGACAGTTGCTTTCACGATTCTTAGGGGCAACAACACCAAAGAATTATCAGTAAAGATTGGTCACTATCCTGACTTGAATACCACTCAAAGCGAAAGTAAAACAGCACTGCCTGGTACCGCTCCGAATAATAGTAATAGCGGGAACAGCAGTAATAGTAACGAGCCTGGCGGATCCAGTAGCCCTAGTAGCTCTGGGACAGCCATTATTCGCGGCACAACCAAGACACTTCCACCGCAACCTACGCCTGGCGAGAAATTTTAGATCGACCTGGCCCTTCTACTGTTTTCGATTTAAATATAGTTTCCATGGAAACTATATTTAAATCGAAAAATACGAACACAGAGTGCCGATATCCGAACTTAAAAATTGCAGAATTACACTTCATTACTTTTTGGCAGTAGCCAAAATGCGCAAAGCAGCCATAGCAGCGCCAAAGCCATTGTCGATATTAACAACAGTAAGACCGGCAGCACAACTATTGAGCATACTAAGCAACGCTGCCACGCCCTCAAAACTGGCACCGTAGCCAATTGATGTCGGCACAGCAATGACTGGCTTGTCTAAGAGACCACCAACAAAGCTAGCTAGAGCGCCGTCCATTCCCGCTACAACCACAGTTACATGAGCCTTACGCAGCAGGGCAAGGCTATCGAAGAGGCGGTGAACACCGGCCACTCCAACATCGTAAACACAGCTTACCGGATAACCGGCTGCCACTATAAACAGTGCTACTTCTTCGGCGACGGCGATGTCAGCGGTACCGGCTGTAACGATTGAAACTGATGGTGCGTCTTTCTTTGGCATCGGCAATTGGCCAAAAACAAGGGCTTTAGGCTGGGGCAAATATTCGCAATCATTTAAAGGAATTAGAGGAATCTCCACCCCAGATTTCTCAAGAGCCGGGCCAGAGGAGACGCCACTTGTTGTAGTGGCGTTAGCCATTGCCGCGTTACTTGTAGTCGGGCTGGCTGTCGGACTACTTGTGGAGCCGGTAGTAGGGCTGTTGTCTGAACTAGTTGTAGAAGCGTCAGAACTTTCACTGGCTCCATTCGTTGAGTTTTGACTAGCTCCAGCGGCAAAGCTGTGAATCGCCACAACCGAATTTTGACTGGCAGCCGCAGCCCTGTTGTAAAGCCTCACAACTTCTTTTGCCTGTGCCTCTTCAACCCTTGTAGCAATGACAATGGAATTGCTGGCGCGCAGCTTGAGGGCAATGTCAACAATCTGCTGGGGCGATTTGCCCGGACAAAAAATTACCTCAGGGAAGCCCTGTCTCAGGCCTCGATGCAGGTCTGGTTTAGCGAAACCAAGGTCTTGATAGGGCAAAATAGCAAGCCGTTCGCAGGCATCACTGACCGAAATACCACCTTGCGATACCGAAAGAAGCAGGTCTTCGACTGATTTGCGGTCCATTAAACTACCTATTTCATGCTAAATTTCAATCTAAATTCAGTGTTGAATTTAGCATAGAAAGCAGCCTTGACAATATCAGTCTGAAATCTATCTAGTCTCATGCTAGTCTCTTGCTAGTCGCTATCTAGTCACTTGCTAGTAACTTGCGAGAAACTAGTGCTGCAGCCTTTCCTTGGCTATAACCTTCGGGATCAATCTCAAACTGCCTAATGCTTGCACCAGCGCGCTCATTGACGACGCCGAGAGCGGTAATCAATTTTTCGGCCAGTTCAGGCTCGGTGGCAAAACGCTCAAGTTCATCAGAGCCAACTTCAACAGATGCCCTAGCAGTCTCATCAACAGTAAAATAGCGCACGCGCACCTGCCTGAAATCGAAGTCGCGCACAACTTGCTCGAGTTTATCGATCAGACTAAGACCAGAGGGTGTTATATAAGTATTCTCGACAAAGCGCGAAGATAGGCAAGCAGCCTGTGGTCTATCCCATGAAGGTAAGCCTTGCCGGCGGGCCAGTTCTCGTATTTCAATCTTGGTCAGACCAGCATCAATTAATGGGGCAAGGACACCATATTGCTTAGCAGCCTGATGGCCAGGTCTATAGTCGCTGAGATCATCAACATTAGCACCATATGTGATGGCATTTACAGAAAGCTGTTTTTGCATCTCAGACAGATACTGAAACAACGTACTCTTACAAAAGAAGCAGCGCATGCTGTCATTGGCGCGATAATCTTCAGAATCAACTTCGCTAGTATTGATTTCGATCAAATCAAAGCTGGCCTTCTTCGCCTGCTGACGAGCAGCATCTAGCTCTGAGTGAGCCAAACTAGGAGAAAGAGCAATGACAATATGAGCATTCGGTCCCAAGGCTACCTTTGCATAGTGGGCAAGGACCGAGCTATCCACGCCACCTGAATAGGCAACGATAACTCTCTCAAGTTGGCGCAGAGATTCAAGCAGCCGCACTTCTTTGTGAGCGAGTTCTTCGCTGGTCCGGCCTGAATTTTGCTCAAAGGCTTCCGGCAAAACTAGCGAATCTTTAGGGTCCATCTATTTAACAGTCTACTTCTTTGCCGTTATGGCTGGCAGGTTAACCGAACTAGTCGTGCCACTAGCGATGCGATCTAACTCATTGCGAATTGCCGCCTCATCTACATTCTCTACAGAATCGCTCAAACTCAACAATGTCGCCTGCAATTGCTCGTAAGGCAAAGGCTGAGGACGACCAACAAAAATCTTCTCATTAACAGTCTTAGCCAGACCTTCTGCAGCCGAGAGCAACTCTTCATAGAGCTTCTCGCCTGGGCGCAAACCAACAAATTCAATTTTGATATCGTGGCCAGGACGAAGGCCAGAGAAGCGAATGAGGTCATTTGCCAAGTCTAGTATTTTGACTGGTTTGCCCATATCAAGAACAAAAATCTCTCCGCCTGAACCATAAGCACCAGCCTGCAATATCAGCTGCACGGCTTCGGGAATGAGCATGAAATAACGGGTTGCTTCAGGATGAGTAACAGTCACAGGCCCACCAGCAGCGATTTGATCGCGCCAGAGCGGAATAACAGAACCGCGGCTGGCCAAGACATTACCGAAGCGAACAGCAACATATTTAGTAGCCGAACGTTGGGCTAAATCTTGAATGATCAACTCAGCTAAGCGCTTGGTGGCTCCCATCACAGAAGTAGGATTAACAGCCTTGTCACTAGAAACCAAGACAAACTTATCGACCTTGTGAACATCAGAAAGCTCTGCTACCACTTTAGTTCCGAAAATATTGTTAGCGATGGCCTCAAAGACATTGAGTTCCATCAAAGGCACATGTTTGTGAGCAGCAGCATGGAAGACAACATTAGGCTTGTGATTGATAAACACTTGCTCTAAGCGCTTGCGGTCACGCACATCGGCAATGATAGGCACAATTTCTACTGGTTCTGGCAAGCGCGAAAGCTCTTGCTGAATATAGAAAATCGAATTCTCGCCCTTGCCCAAAATAACTAAGCGACGAGGCTGGAAGCGCAGAATCTGACGGCACAATTCGCTGCCAATTGAACCACCAGCACCAGTGACAAGCACTGTTCTGCCTTCAATATAGCTAGCAATAGACGCACTATCGAGCTTAACGGGGTCACGACCAAGCAAGTCTTCGAGAGAAACCTCACGCAGCTGATTGATACTGACGTGGCCGTTAATCAATTCAAACAAGCCTGGCAAAATGCGGGTTTCGACTTCAGCGCTGCGACAAACCTCAACAATCTTGCGAATTTCGGAGGCTGGGGCCGAGGGCATAGCAATGATCACTTGATCGATAAAGAGATTCTCGATCAGCCTGGGCAACTCAGCAGTGGTACCGAATACGGTGATATTGCCAATGCGCTTGCGCAGCTTAGAGGGATCATCATCTATTAATCCAATTACATCAACACCCAAGTCGGAACGTTGATTTAGTTCTTTCAGAACCATCATGCCGGCATCTCCGGCACCGACCACAAGGGCGCGCCGTCTCACCGGTTGACGCCAGTGCTTGCGCTGCCAATGCTCTGTTTGCAAACGCCGCAAAACCCGCGAGGCGGTCATGAGGAAGAAACAAAGGCCGCTATCGATAACAAGAATGCCGTATGAAAGCAAATGGCCTTCCACACGCAGCAAGTCAACACCAATTGCCCGCAAACACAGAACCACCGCACTGACTGTCAGAACAGACACAGCCAATTCCATAACTTCAGTCAAGCCTGTATAGCGCCAGAGGCGACCATACACGCCATACGACCAATTGGACAAGATTCTCATTGCCACAAAAACAGGAATGACTTTGATTAACTGAGCAGCGTAAACGGGGTCAATGCGGCCATCAAAGCGAATTAAGTAGGCGCCAGCCAAAGACAATGCAACAAGAATAGAATCAAGAACGACCTGGGTCACTCGCATCCAAGGGAAACGGGGGCCGAAGCTAGCGACTTCAACAGCTGAAGACTCGCCGGGGTTAGGACTACTGGTGAATTTAGACTCTGAAGAACTCAATGACTACCCTCATGCTGAACTCGTGCTGAATTGAACACAAATTCTCAAGTAGAGATATTAGCACTAGTCATGAGGTTGAAAACTTACGCCCAGTTCAGGTTAGGTAGCGCTAAGAAACCTGCATCTTACCCCTTTGCTTGGCCACCCATTCTTTAACCCGCTCAGGAGGCAGACCTAAAGCATGGGCAGTACCTTTTATGGCGGTTTCGTGTCCGACATCAAGGCGCAGGATATCGTTATACATCTTCACGCACATTAAGCGCATTGGTCCATCTTTCAGGCTGCCCGTAGCCGACCAGACAATCAATGAAACAGCCACGTAGCCAATGAAAATTGAGCCAATGCCAGAGAGAATCAAGGCATTCTTGAGAATCGGATAGCTCTTGCCGACATAGAAGTACATTCCAGTTTCATAGGCAATAAACAAAACGAGAAAAAGCATAGGCTTAAATTGATATCGGGTGGCAAAATCATCTTCTTCCTGTTTGGCGAAAATATTGCCCCTTGAGCTTCTAAACCATTCGGTGTTGATCTTCTTTTCTGGAGGGAAAACGAAGCTGGCTCCAACTAAGACACAGAACAAGAAGAAAGGCCCGTAATAGCAGTGAATTGGATCGGTCTTAACAACCTCGTAGTAGGCCAGCACCCAAGGCAAGCTTGAACCTAACATACAAACCATAAAGAACCGTCCAGCACCGACGCGCTGCTCTAAACTGGCGCCAAATGCCCACATAAAGAAGCAGTTAACGGCCACTTGCTGAACATCGAGTGAGGCGAAAGTGGCATTGAAGCAGAAAGTTATAAAGTCGATGAAGGCCTGCTGCACTGGCACGAAGGCGGCAGCGTTGCCGCTAAATGCCAGCTTCAGGTACGACATGGCCGTGTCCACTGCTTTACTTGCAGATACACCCATCAAACAGCTGTTGGTCAGCCATTTTTCTAGGTTAGGACCATGAGAAGCAGCCATCACGTAATTGATTCCAAAAAACAGCACCAGCATCAAGCTGGCAATCGGAATGACTTGCTGCGTATCAAACTTGATCTTTGGCGTGACCGTAGGTGAATTAGACATAAACCCGCTTTACTTTCTGAAGAGTGCTGTTGTCAATGCTTCCTGATTCTTAAATGGTAAAAAATTGGCTTTAGAATAAACTTCGATATTGCTAAATAAACTCAACCTCTAAATATACAGAGCCGAGAATACATAGTCAAAATCTAATCTACCCTCTTTTCATGCTTTTCAGCCAAAACCAAATTATCAGCCAGTGCAAAATCACAAGGCTAGATGACGATATTGACCAATTTGTCTGGCACGACTATGACCTTACGCACGGGGGAATCGCCAAGTTTGGCCTTCATTTTGTCGTCCGCAAAAGCAATGGCCTCAGCCTTCTCTTTACCTATGCCCCGGGTGACGCCAATTTTACTGACGATCTTGCCATTAACCTGCAAGACCAGCTCAATATCATCGTCGTAGGTAAGTGCTTCTTCGTATGTCGGCCAGGTTGTGACGTGAATTGAATCACTATCATCTTTGGCATATCCGCACTGGTGCCAAAGCTCTTCAGAGATGTGAGGAGCCATAGGCGCCATAATCAAGAGAAGATTGCGAATGGCAAAAGTAAGAAGGGCAGAAGGACCTTGGGGATTAACCTCTTGCACATACTTGTAAAGCGCGTTCACCAGCTCCATACAACGAGCGATGGCTGTATTGAAGCCATAATCTTCTTTGCCAAGATCGTTTGTGACAGCCTTAACAGCCTTGTGCACTTGCTTAAGCAAGGCCTTGTCGGCTGCACTCATAGAAGCTAAATCGAAGCTGCATCCTATGTTCTTGCCGCCGCTATCCTTGGTATTGCTTATGCCAACACTAGCTGAATTAATGCAGCCCTTCTCCCGCAGCTCGTCAACTAAGCGCCAAATGCGGCCGAGGAAGCGATACTGACCAACAGCTCCGTCTTCATTCCACTCTAATTCTTGCTCTGGTGGTGAGGCAAATAGAGTAAATAGACGAGCAGCATCAGCGCCGTATTTCTTGAAGAAATCGAGGGTGCCGACTACGTTGCCGCGTGACTTAGACATCTTTTCGATGCGACCAGAAATTGGCGAATGCATTGTCACCATCCCTTGCGAAAGCAAGTTGGTGAAAGGCTCAGCGCACTTAACCAAGCCCATATCACGCAGGGCACGGGTGAAGAAACGCGAATAGAGCAAGTGCAAAATGGCATGCTCAACGCCGCCCACATACTGGTCAACCGGCATCCAGTAGTTGACTTTTTCTTGTGAGAAAGCCGCTTCTGGATTTTTAGCATCAACGTAGCGCAAGAAGTACCAGGACGAGTCAATAAAGGTATCCATGGTATCGGTTTCGCGCTGGGCTGTGCCACCACATTTAGGGCAGTCTACAGTCAACCAATCAGTCATTTTCTTAAGCGGAGAGCCGCCTTCGCCAGTAAATTCAACTCCTTCAACAGGAAGAATAACTGGCAGCGATGCTTCTGGCACAGGATTAATACCACACTTTTCGCAGTGCACAAGTGGGATAGGACAGCCCCAGTAGCGCTGACGACTGATTAGCCAGTCTCTGAGACGGAACTGTGTGCGCTCTTTGCCAGCTTGATTTTTCTCAGCCCAGGCAATCATTTTTTGCTTAGCATCGGCACTACCTAGGCCATTGAACTCGCCCGAGTTAAGCATGATGCCTTGCTCTAGATAAGCAGCTTTCATGCCGCCTTCTGTAGCTTTGCCATCAACTGAAATTACTTCAGTAACAGGAAGGTTGAAGACTTTAGCGAAAGCAAAGTCGCGCTCATCGTGAGCAGGAACGCCCATAACAGCACCAGTACCGTAGCTCATCAAAACATAGTCAGAAACAAGCACCGGCACAGCTTCACCGTTGAACGGATTAATCACATGGGAGCCAGTAGGGACACCGGTCTTAGTCTTTTCGGTGGTCATGCGATCGAGTTCGGTTTTCTTCTTAGAAAGCTCAACATACTCATCGACTTTGGCCTTGTTCTCAGGTGTGGTGAGCTGAGCGACCAATGGATTTTCTGGAGCAAGCACCAAATAGCTGACACCAAAAGTAGTATCAGGACGGGTGGTGAATACCTGAACTTGCAGCTCAGGCTTTTCTTTTACCTTGAAGTACAGTTCAGCACCTTGCGACTTGCCGATCCAGTTTTGCTGCATGACGCGCACACGCTCAGGCCAGCCCTTCAATGTATCGAGGTCGGCAAGCAGTTCTTCTGCATAGTTTGTGATTTTAAGGAACCACTGATGCATTTGTTTTTGTTCAACAGGGGTCTCTGGATGCCGCCAACAAGCTCCGTTCTCAACCTGTTCATTAGCCAAAACAGTGCAACACTCAGGGCACCAATTGACCGGTGCTGATTTGCGCACAGCTAGACCAGCTTCGTACATCTTCAAGAAGATCCACTGGGTCCAACGATAATAATTGCTATCGCAGGTTGTCACTTCGCGGTCCCAGTCGTAGCTGGTTCCAAGCTTTTTCAGCTGCTCATCGCGCATGTAGCGAATATTTTCTTTGGTCCACTTTTCAGGATGGAGCTTGCGCTTCATGGCAGCGTTTTCAGCAGGAAGGCCAAAAGCATCCCAACCCATTGGGTTTAGAACATTAAAGCCTTGCATGCGCCGCTGGCGACTGATCACATCAGAGATGGTGTAAACCCGCATGTGGCCCATGTGCAGGTCGCCCGAAGGGTAAGGAAACATGACGAGGGAATAGAACTTAGGTTTAGAATCGTTATCAACAGCCTTGTAGATACCGAGTTTTTCCCACTGTTGCTGCCACTTTTCATCAATATCCTGTGGACAATACTGGCTAACCATCGCTAACTATCCCCTTCAGACGCCTTCGGCGTCAGTTACGACCAATCTCAAGCTTCACAGCTTTAAGCCTTTGAATCTTACTTCCTCTGTTTTCATCCCTCAAGAAGAAATGGCCGCATGCTAAGATTTTTAGCATTTATAGAAGAAGGGTAGAAATGGAAACAATCAGCACACCGGCCAAAAACCTTGCCAGCATGACCGAAACGGCAAAAAAAGAAGGCATTTCAGACGAAGTCATTGCCGAAGCCGTTGAGCTATGTCGCGGCGCCGAGGCCCTACCTGAAGGCGTTCTGGGTCTTGCCCGCAAACTGGATAAAGCCTACAAAGCCGGCCGCAAACTGCGCGTCAAGCTCGGCGTAGACCCCACTTCTACCGATTTGCACCTTGGTCATGCCGTAGTTGTGAGAAAGCTAAGAAGATTCCAAGAATTTGGCCACCAAATTGTTCTCATCATCGGCGGCTTTACAGCCATGATCGGCGACCCCACGGGCCGCAACTCTACTCGCCCGCAGCTAACAGAAGAACAAGTAGCAACCAACGCCCAAACTTACATCGATCAGATTGCCTTGATTCTCGATATTTCTAAAACTGAAATTGTGCGCAACCAAGACTGGCTTTCACCTTTGACTATGAAAGAAGTGATTAAACTGGCCAGCACGGTCACTGTAAACCAACTGATTGCCAAAGAGTCATTCGGCGATCGCCTAGAAAAGCAGCAGCCAGTCTCATTGCACGAGCTTTTCTACCCTCTCCTACAAGCCTACGACTCAGTTGAAATCACTTCTGATATCGAATTGGGCGGCACAGACCAGCGCTTCAACATATTGCAAGGCCGTGAGCTGCAACCACATTATGGCCTGGAACCGCAAATGGCTATGCTTCTTCCCCTTTTGGAAGGCACTGATGGCATTCAAAAAATGTCTAAATCATACGGCAACTACATTGGTTTGAAAGAAAATGCCAAAGACATGTTCGGCAAATGCATGCGCATTAACGACGACCAAATTCTCAAATATTTTGAGTTGACCACCACTTTAACTGGCGCCGAAATTGACGCCATTGAGGCTGCTCACTTAAAAGAAGGCGGCAACCCCAAAGACGCTAAGCTAAAATTGGCACATCAAATTGTCACTCAGTATCACGGCGCAGAAGTAGGCAACCAAGCTCTCACAGATTGGAATAATGTTCACAGCGAAGGCCAAGTGCCGCAAGACATGCCACTGCATACGGTGAGTGAATCGCAGGCAATCTTCCGCGTTTTAGTGGAAAGCAAACTGGTAGCGACTACTAGTGAAGCCAAAAGACTTTGCCAAGAAAGCGGCATCAAGCTTGATGGAGAGACGATTAAAGATCCGAACTTCGCTGTAGTTGTGGCCAAAGGTGAAGAGAAAGTCTTGCAAGTTGGTCGGCGGAAGTTTGCGCGCTTGACTAATTAAAATAGAAAAGTCGAAGGTCTAGTGTCAACTATTTCGATTTTAAAATGGTTTCCATGGAAACCATTTTTTCGCAACTAGGTAAGTTGTATCACTTGGGTTAAGGTTTTCTCCGGCTACAGCCAGCGGCGCCATCAAAAATATTTCCGATTTCGATATAGCGCCTTAGAGCATCTGTATCTTTGGAGAGTACATCTAGCTCTTCAGCAATCTGCCTTGACCGCAAGTCTCTTTCTAATAGGTCCACAGCTCGGTCAAGCAATGAAGCCGAACTTGTCCCAGTAGCGCCCTGTATTTGGTCAAGTTTCGATTTCGCAGCCAAATTTATTCTCACAGTTGGTTGCTTTGCCCGTGTTTTGGTCGATTTCGAAAAAGTACTGCTAGCCATATATGCACCTCATGCATTCAATTATGTTTAGCAGCCCGCGGGCAGTCAAGTGGTCAGATCGCCGATACAAAAAAAACGAACAGAACACGATAGAAGTTGGTCGCCGGAAATTTCCGTTAATGGCAAAAGCTAAAAAGCATTCTTGCGAGTAGGGAGCCGGTATTGTAGGCTGATGAAATGAAAAAGGAAATTCTGGTCTTAATTGCTTTGATTGCAGCAGCAAGTCCTGCCAATTCGCAAGGCGTAAAAGGCGACACTAGCTCAGTATGTATCTCTCGCAATGAGCTCCGCTTAGTCGCGGGCAACACAGAGGCAGCAAGATGGGCTAATTTAGCTAAGATCGGTCCGAAGCTAATCGGCTCTACGCAAAACAATGTAGAGAAAACTTTGGGTAAGGGCCTCTACGATTACTCTGCTCGAACTCTAAAGTACTCACTATCCACTATCTCCGGCCGGGCTGCTGGTGAAACCTTGACACTGATTAAGATCCAATTTAGGGATGGGCGTGTGGTGAGCTTTCAGATAGACTCTAACTCTCCATCCTAAGAAGGAGGCCCACCATTGGGCGACAGCATCATCAGTCATTTCAACCTGGCGCTGTATCCTCAAAATGCAAAACTAGCAAGCGCCTGCGTAGCTTTGGCCCAAGCCAATTTCAAAGAGCAGGCCAGCGAATACTTGCTTGGCGAGCAGGCCCTTCCGCACGTAACTCTCTGCCAATTTCAAGCAAGTGAACAAGAGCTGGAATCAATTTGGTCGGAAGTTGAGAAACTAGGTCTAGAGGCGGAATTGCTAGCACTCCGCTTCCATCATTTTTATATAAAGCCTGGTTTTCAATTTCATCAAGACAAGTATTGGCTTGGGCTAGCTATTACACCGACACCAGAACTACTGGCACTGCAGAAAGCGCTGCATACTCTTCTCGCGCAAATGAACATTGAGAGCCCAACTCTGCCTCAATCATATTTTCCGCACCTGACTCTAGCGCGCTGCCACACGTTGGACTACACCAATCCACCGCAGCTCAAGGTGCTTCCAGCGCTAGAAATTTGGCAGCAAGACTTTGCTTTTCAAGTTTCACTAGGCCGCTCGAATGAATACGGTGTTTACTTGGAACGTCTAATACCGATCAAATTCTAAAAATTCTTCAGCACCATCTTCTCGATTCGAACGGCATCAGAGAGCCTTTGCCAGCGGCGCAGAAGACTGGCATAGTTAGCCAAAATATGGCGCACCTCAGGCGCATAATCGCCGTACCGTTCACGGGCAAGGCGCAGATGCAAAAGATAGACATTCTCGGCCTTGTCATATTCCAAATTAGCAATATGTTGTTCGGCGCGCTTCTCCAAATTTTCATCCACAGCAAGGCTACTGGTTACTCGCTTCTGCCAAGAAGTGAGTGTGGGTGCAGCCAGCTTCGGCGAGCTGACATAGAAGCTCCAGCTGCGAGTTAAATTACCCAACTCTCTATGAGTGCGGCCAAGAGTAGCTTCAAGAGCTTCCATAGAGTTTTTATAAAGTGCTTCGGCCTCAACTCGCCGATTCTGTTCAGTGAAGAAACGCAGCATGGCAGGCAATCCGAGAAACTCAATGAACTCAGAAGTTGAAGGAGTAACCTCGTAGACTCTGTAGCAGCCGATGATCATTTCGTTAAGATCGGGATAAAGCCCGTGGATTAGCCCCAATAGAGCCAGACGCGCCCGCACTTGAGCAACGTCAACGTGCGATGAGCCCAAATGGGCCGTACGATGTGGCAGCGACTCTAAGTAGAAGAACTCAGCTCTGCCGAGAAAGCCTTGCAGCCTACTGGCTTCTCCCATCAAAAAGTAAGCTTCACCCACCTGCAGGCAGCCGCCGCCCCAATAGTCTTCATCGATGGCCAGGGCACGATTGGCAGCCTTCTCGGCATCAACAAATCGCCCTTGACCAAGGTAGGCCATAGCTAACCCCCGCAAACAATCAGCCACGATTGGATCATCGGAGCTATTGCCGTGCTTCTGCAATTCCCTTTGATAAAGCCGCTCGGCTTCATCATAAAGGCCACGGGTAAGGGCCGATTCGGCCATTTGTTTGAGATCGTCGTACATATTAGGTATTAAGCGCAGGGGCCAAGCTTACCTATGAATTTCCCCAAATGAGTTGAAAGGAAACTCAAAACTAGACCGATATCGGTCTAGTTTTGAAATCCACACTGATATACTCCCAAAGTTCAGTTCGGGCAATAAGT
This sequence comes from bacterium, assembly GCA_018062085.1. Lineage (GTDB taxonomy): Bacteria > Cyanobacteriota > Vampirovibrionia > Obscuribacterales > Obscuribacteraceae. Next base: position 16,671 of record JAGOSY010000047.1, read on the forward strand.
AAGGGCAAGAAAAACTGCATGGCTAAAATACTTCAACTCGTGGGCGACTTTGTAGAAGACTACGAGGCCATGGTTCCCTATCAAATGCTCTTAATGGTTGGCCACACTGTAGATACGGTCTGCCCCGGCAAGAAGGCAGGCGACAAGGTTAAAACTGCAATTCATGACTTTGAAGGCGACCAGACTTACACAGAAAAGCCTGGCCATAATTTTGCTATTACAGCTGAGTTCGACAAAATTGATGCGACAAGCTATGACGCCTTAGTTATTTCCGGCGGAAGAGCACCAGAGTATTTGCGTTTGAACAAGCGCGTACTCACTTGTGTCAAACATTTTTTCGATGCGAACAAACCTGTGGCAGTTGTCTGTCACGGGGCCCAAGTGCTTGTAGCCGCAGACGTACTAAAAGGCCGATCATGCATGGCCTATCCAACGGTTGCTCCGGAAATCACTGCCTGCGGTGGCACCTTCATTGAACAAAACAAAGATTTCACCAACGCCCACGTTGATGGCAACTTAGTCAGCTCCGCCGCCTGGCCCGGGCACCCAGAGTGGATCAAGAAGTTTTTGGAGTTGCTAGGAACGAAAGTCCAAGCCTAGCAATTTCCGGAATTCAAAACTGTCATATTTTCTTCGGAAAATATGACAGTTTTGGAAAGCGTCCCGAAGGTTCCAGTGGCAAGGCCTCCGGCCCTTAAGACTTGCTTGCAGCAGCACTAGCTGTGTCTTCTTCAACGCTCTTGCCAAAGACGCCAGCATCTTTCTTCTCAGGCACAAATTGCTGTAGCCATGAAAGCACGATGAATATCCCAGCTCTAAACCAAATGGCGGCGTAGACCATAACATTGAAGATCGGCCAGTACTGCTTGGCCATGTGTTTGCGATAAAAAACTTCCATGCCTTTATGCAAATTGATGGTGGCACCAATGCGACGGAAACGACTAGAGGCACCATGATAATGATAGACAACAGACTTCGGATAGTAATTAACCGTCCAACCATCTTGCTTCACACGCCAGCACCAGTCGATGTCTTCGCCAAACATAAAGATGTCTTCGTCCATCAAGCCAATCTTATCGATCACTGATTTACGCAGCATCATGCAGGCACCAGATAGTGCGTCTACTTCAATTTCTTGATCAGGGTCAGCCCAAGTGAGGTTATAACGGGCGAACTCAGGGTGTTTTGGGAAAAGCTTGCTCAAATAAGTGAGACGGAAAAACGAAGCTCTCACATCAGGGAAAGAGCGGCGACATGAAAGTTGCAGGCTGCCATCGGCATTGAGCATCTTCGGCCCAATTGCACCGCATTTGGGATTAGCGTCCATATATTCCATCAGCAAGCCAATGGCATCAGGCCCAGCCACAGTGTCTGGGTTAAGGAGAATTACATAATCTCCCGTGCAATCTGGAATTACTTGATTACAAGCCCGAGCAAAGCCGACATTGTCGGTATTAGCCACAGTGATGACGGTTGGAAAATCCTGCCGCAGCATCTCCACTGAGCCGTCGCCCGAATTGTTATCCACAACCCAGATTTCGAACTTGTCAGCGTCTTTGTCGGCCAAAATCGACCGCAAAGCGCCAGCAAGCAACTTGGGCGTCTTCCAGTTGACAATTACGATTGATACTCTAATCTTGCTCAAAAACCAACCTTAGCAACAGCTAGATGCAGCGGCAAATTTTATCACAGCTGCACTAGCAATCGAAGCAAAGAGGCTCTTGTATGACAGACATTGCTTTTCGCTATACCTGCGCAAGCCTATCTAGAGATAATCAGTGACTGGCTTAGAATTGTCCACCACTGGCTTAACTTCAATATCGGCAACCTGCATCACTTTGGCATCGTTACCGATGAACTTGACGCTGGCACCGGGACGGGCTGTGATTTCGCCACCGGCCGCAAAGATTCTGCTATTGGCTTCAGCAGAAACAGAGCCACCAAATACGAAGGCACGAGCGCCGCTGCGAACAACGACATCGGCTCCAGGTCTAACCGTTACAAATGCATTGTCAGAGACATCCATACGATCGCACATGCCAGCCTTGAGCACGCCTTGAGTGTGTTGCACTCTTGGCCGATCTTCAGCACAGTTAGCTTTGTTTACAGCCGCTCTGCGGGGTGAATCATCAGACAGTTTGCCTGATTGTGCAGCTTCAACAACTCTACCTGCAGCCGAGAAGGCTTCTGACTTGCGCCCAATATTGAGCACAGTATCGGGGTGTATGGCATGCACAGGCCGGCCCTTAGAATCAAGCTTAATATCATTGAGAGCGGCAATGCGCCTTACTTCAGCTGCGATTTCGCGAGTACTGGCGTCGGCATGACCCGACACCCCCAGTGCACGCCTGGCCACAAGGGCCAGGTTATCGCCTTTCTCAACTTTATAGATGCCTTGATCGAGCAAGTCATGCACCCAACTATTGCGGTACATTTTAGCCGACGGATTAATCCGCTCTTGCACTTTCATATCAGTGTAGGCAGATGTTGCCTCCAAAGATAGACTCGTTCTGCTGTCGACTTTGCTATCCGTTTTGTTGCCTAGGCCGCTGTCTACACGGCTGTCAGCTTGGCTCTGCCTTACGGCAACATCAACTCGCTCAGGAGCGTTAGTAGTTACCGTAGTGCCAAAAGAATCATATGTTTCCATGGCTCTACCTTACTTTTTCTTGGCTTTGGCAGGATCATCGCAATCGTCATCTTTAGCCTTAGGCGCAGGTGGCTTGTGGCTTGGTGGGCGATGAACAGGCTTAGGAGGAGCAGGTGGAGTGACATCGATTACAGCGACACCGACTTCAACCTTGTTCTGGATGATCACGGGGCGCTCTTGCAAGCCTTTAACAGCTTTGTCGATTTGCTCAACTTTCGTTACGAGAGCTTCGTCTAGAATGCGCTGGTCTCTTGCGCTGCTAGCAGGTTCAACAATGATTAGTGGTCGATCCAATCCAGCAGCCTTGAGAGTTTCAACGTTGGCAGTAGAGCCAGTTGCGAGAGTGGTGCAGACGTTATCTAGTTGCATCGAGCTTAGTGCTTTAGCATCTGAAATGCGGCTTACTCTGCGGCCAACACTTTCAGCCATTGGGTTGTTGCTGTTCATTTCGCGACCAGCAGCAAGTTCAAGCTGGAAGCTTGAAAGAGCGACATTGGCATGGTCATCGCTGGCTTTACAAACTGTAGTCATGGTTTCTTGGAAATCACGCATCTTCAAGCATGATTCATTAATAGTTGTTTTGCCGCCGCTGACGCCGATGCCGAGTACATAAACTCCGGCACTGCCGCCTTCGCTGCAGAATCCTGATGCATAAACGTTTGGTGCACTTGCACTGCCACCATAATAGTTGGTGCGGCTGTTGTCGCTGATATTGGAATTGCCACCACGGGACGATGAATTAGAAGTCGAATCGCCAGTGCGGTTGTTATTGGTGTTAGTTGAACTCGATGTAGAGTCACCGGTGCGAACGTTGTTCCTAACATCGTTGCTGACGTTGTTTCTCACGTCATTGCTGACGTTGTTGCGAACATCATTGCGGTTGGTGTTGGAATTGTCATTGCGGTTAGCGTTGGAATTGTCATTGCGATTAGCATTGTAGTTAGCGTTATCGTTGCGATTAGCGTTCAAGTTAGCATTGTCGTTGCGATTAGCATTGTTGTTAGCGTTATCATTGCGCGAACGATTAGACATGTCGACATCATTGTAGTTAATGCCACCAGGTGGGGTAATTGGACCGTGCGGCTCGACGGGTCTGTCGTTAGTCATAATAGATTCCTCCAAGGGGTGTGTCGCTTTTGCGACCTAAGCTCTGGCTTCGACACTGTTTCATCAGTGCCGGCAACCGATGCGGTTGTGGTTACGAACGGTGGGCTTACTAAAAGTAGGAGCGCCGCGGTTCCTTGGTAGAACATTACAAGGAACTTATTGGCAAATTGGGGGCACACAAATGAAATTGAATAATTAGAGATACTGGGCATATTCAACTTATGGTTACTGTCAGGTAAGAGATGGCTATTTCCGACAACAATCAAGATAACAATCTCAGCGAGCCAATCAGCCAACACAACAGCGAGACCGGCCCACTAGCACCAACTGACATACCGGCGCAATCAGAAACATGGAGCACCATGCACATGCTCGCCCTCGACTCGACTAGGCTCTCGGGTCAGGCGCAAACAGCTTCTCTACCGATGGGTAGAGGAATGACCAAGGTCTACTCAACTGGCGACACAGTCGATAACTCTTATAGGCTACTGGCTCTACTTGGCAGCGGCGGCATGGGCGTGGTCTTTCACTGCCAGCATTTGATACTAGGCAAAGAGTACGCCCTCAAGCTACTTGCGGCTGACAAATTAAGTGCCGAGAGCTGGACACGCTTTCAATCGGAAGCAAAAGCTCTGGCGCGCCTGCACCATCCTGGAGTGGTCGGCATTCATAATATGGGAATTGACGCTCAGGAATGCCCCTACTACGTAATGGATTTACTGGAAGGCGAGTCACTCTCGCAAATAATCAAAGCAAATCATCGCTTACCCCAGGCAAGAGTTCTTTCTATCTTTATACAGTTAGCAGATGCACTCGATTCGGCCCACCAGCAAGGAATAATTCACCGTGATATCAAACCATCAAATGTGATGGTACTGGCAGAAAAGAGTGGCGACAAAGTAAAGCTAGTAGATTTCGGCATTGCCAGACTATCGAACCGAGACGTAAGTGGTGCTTTCAATAGCCAAAACAAAACCGCTGCGGGCACCGTATTTGGTACTCCATATTATATGAGCCCCGAGCAAAGCTTAGGCAAACCAGTAGATAATCGCTCAGATATCTATTCACTCGGGTGCGCGCTTTTCGAGGCACTAACGGGCATTCCACCATTTTGCGGAGCCAATGCTTTCGAGACCATCTTGATGCATCAGAGCAACGAGGCACCATCACTTAATAGTGTTTATCCAGAAGGCAAATTTCCCAACTCACTTGAATTTGCCGTAGCCAAAATGCTCAACAAAAATGTCGACGAGCGCTACCAGAGCATGAAACAAGTGGGTCACGACTTGAGTCGCGTAGCAGCTGGCAAATCAATTGGTTTTGAAAAAATTGAAAGTCGCACAGAAGCAAGTCGCAACTTCAGAGAAGAAGAAGAAGCAGTAGAAAGAAACTACAGCAGCCCCCGGCCGAGATCAAAGAACCGACAACCAAAGCTTTCCGCGACTGCCTCCGCTGCCATAGCGGCAGCAATCGTATTGATTGCCATTGGTGCCACCACCATATGCATTGCAGCAAAAGGTGTTTTCACTCGGGCAGGTAATCCGCAGAATGCAGAACAGTCAGCAGAAGAGACGGAAACAGAAGACAAGCCCAGTGACGAACGAGCGATGATGAGTCAAGATCCTGATTTAGTAGTGCTCAAACAACATCTAAAAAAACACAAGCAATTTGTTTCGCAGACAGTAGACGATCAGGGAAATCCAATTCGACGCTTTATTTTTCCAGAGCATTACATTGGCTACATCAACTGGGGCGGCAACGAGCCGAGAAAAGCGGTCGGTACAATAGATGTACCAATCAAAGAAAAGGTCTCTCTCTACCTACAATGTGTCTGCACCCCCTATCCTAAGCTCTGCGAGAAATTTGGAAAAGCCGATATTTCAAGGCTTGAGATTGTCACATTTAGCGTCAAAGAAGTAATTGGTTATGTAAGAAATTGGACCGCTCTTGAGCACCTATCTTTCTACAACTCACTTGAGAGAACAAAAGGAATAGATACTTCTGAAATCCTCAAAGAGAACGTGCCTTTGTTAGATCAGTTTACCAATCTAAAGACTCTTGGCCTTTGCGGTG
>JAGOSY010000008.1 GCA_018062085.1 bacterium
TATGGGCTGACCGGTCAAGGGCTGCCGCTTTGGCTCACCTCGGATCTGCACACGGCGCTAGCTTTGCAGAAGTCGATAGTGCAAGGCAGTATGCAGTCACACCTTTATTCCACAACTGAGATTCCCGTGATTTTGGGCCAGCAGTTTTGCATCAATTTACCGGCCTTTGTTATCGTTGCCTTAGTTACTTGGATTTTGATTGTCGGCATCAAAGAGAGTGCTGTTGCCAATACTGTAGCTGTTGCAATCAAAGTAGTGGTGGTCATCTTCTTCATCATTTATGGCGGTGGATTGGTCAAGCCAGCCAACTGGGTGCCGTTTGCGCCATCGGGATTTGTCGGCATTATGGGTGGTGCGGCCATTGTCTTCTTTAGTTTTATTGGCTTTGACGCTGTCTCGTCTACTGCCGAAGAAACTAAGAACCCCCAGCGCGATATGCCTATTGGCATGATTGGATCGCTTGTTGTCTGCACTATTCTTTATGCTCTAGTTTCGCTAGTTTTGACCGGTATCATGCCTTATCAAAACTATGCCAATGATGCAGCCCCGGTAGCTACTGCTATTGCTGTTGGTGGAGCGCCTTGGGCGCACTTGCTTGTCTCGGTTGGCGCTCTGGCCGGTATGACTTCGGTGCTACTGGTCTTTCAAATGGGCCAGCCGCGCATATTTATGGCCATGGCCCGCGACAAGTTGCTACCGGCATTCTTTGCTAAGTTGCATCCAAAATATAGAACCCCATTTATTCCTACTATTTTGACCGGGCTCTTTGTTGGCTTGTCTGCTCTTATTGTTGATATTGGACAAGCGGCGGAACTGACAAATATAGGCACTTTGGCTGCTTTTATAATTGTTTGCGCTGGTGTGCTTTTCTTGCGCAAGAGTTCGCCTGACACCAAGCGACCATTTAGCTGCCCTTGGGTGCCGTTTGTGCCATGGGCTGGAATTATCTCGTGCTTTATTTTGATGCTCAGTTTGCCGGTCGCTACTTGGATTCGCTTTGTCGTCTGGATGGGTGTGGGCTTTGCTCTTTATTTTGCTTACGGATATCGCAAGGCGAAGTAAGTAGCGCTTTTGAAAGGGTTTCATATGAAGAAAATGCTAGAGATTGCTTTATTCGACCTTAAATTAGACGGTAAAATCATTTCAATGGAATTCATCAACGCCTTGGTTTTGCTGCCGGAGGACGTGCGCATAGTGGAGCTAGAAGATTGGGACTCTAATTTGTGATATGCCGAATGTATTCATGGCTGGCGATTCCGCATACTATCGGCGGAGTCGGTCGAGGGGTGAGTGGTGGTAGATTGGCCTGCATGTGGCTTCGCCTCAAATGTCTTTTCTCTATTGGTCGTGCCTGCCGTTTTAAGAGTCGGCATGCTGGCAACCTAAGGCTGCTCTAGCCTCTGACAATGCTTTGGCAATTTCGCTATCGTTCTCTATGAGATCGAATTCTTCCAGCTCATAGTCATCAAATACGAGTCGATCGTGCCATTGGCCATTCTTGAAACACGCATGAAACTTATCCCTGCTATCGAAGAGGCTAATTTCACCAGTTTCTGATTTCTGTAAAAGTACATTTCGCATCATAGATACAAGCCTATTGCCGAGGGCTAGATTAGTATGGCGAATCATTTGCCTTTGAAGCCTTCGCCTTGGCCCGTTTGCTTTGATTGCCTAGTTAATGCCACTAGACTTTACACTGTGCATGAATCGTAACCGGGATTCCGTTCTAATGACTGTGACTACTAATTGCGTGGTGCTAGATTGTCTGATGATTCGTCCAATAGCGGACAAGCTAAAGCCGTTCTGGCTTCTGCTAAGACGCTTTCGATTTCATTCAGGTCGTCAATTAGATTAAATTCCTCGAGCTCATACGAATCGAATAGAACATCATTCACCCATTTACCGTCTTTGAATGATGCGTGAAACTTGTCGCGCCTGTCAAAAAGGCAAATTTCGCCAATATCAGATTTCTGTAAAAGTACTTTTCTTTTCATTGCCTTGAACCTATTCCTCAATTTGCTGGCGCACTTGTCGAATAATGTGCTTTATGTCGTTTTCCGTTTGGTCTGTTCTCTTCATATACGATTGCCATGCATCGAAGTACAGATCGGCAGCGGCGGCTTCTGCTTCTCGCTTCGCATCGAGTTGTTCGCGAGCTATTCTCTTTACGTCTTGGTTTCGCCATTGCTTGTATATTTGATGTTCTATTTTGCCAGCTTCATTCATTTCGCGGGCCACAATTTGATACTCGACTATCTGCCCATTGGGCGATCGCAAGTCAAATGCAGCCATGCGCCAGCCCGTGCCTTTTGGCTTTGTTAGCTTATCTAAATCGGGCTTGACTATTTCAAAAACACTAGTCTTGAGAGCTTCTACAATTTTCGGTAACTCACTCAGATTATCTACTGGCGTTCTAAATCTTAGAGCATCGCGCACATGCTCAATATCAAACCATTCCTTGGTATCTTTTATTGACGGTCGTTTTGCCTTGTCTGCAATGTCACTGGCTGTCTTAAAACTTATTTCCGACTTGGTGCCAAACTTAGTATCTACTTGCCTGAGAAAACTCTCGACTAGGGGGCTATTCTCTTTTGAGAGTGCTTCTAACTGAGCTATTTTAGTTTTAACGGATGCGTTGCGATCAATTGGATTGACTATGTCTCTCTCGTGCAATGGCTCCAGATTTCCGCCCTGTGATGGGAATGACTTACCTTCTAAGTCATCAGCTTTCGACATTAACATCTTGCCGTCATCTTTCAGACGGTCTCTTGGTATTGGCATCAGTCGACCGTCTGTAGTTAGTCCAACTGGCTGCGGAGTGAGGCAATCGACCATCTGGCCTATGACCCGACTGTATTTCTCGCGCTCTTTTCCGCCGAAAACACTGGCGCTGGCTCCAAGGTCTTGTAAGGCTCCGGCTATGTCCATGCTCTTTGCTAGTTTTGCGCCGGCTCCTGCTGCTGCTATTGGCCCGAGATTGTCCAGAGTCAAGCGGGTTGTTAGTCTAGTTTTTTCTTGTGGGCTCATTTCTGACCAACGCTGATTCAATTGCTGGCCGAGGGCACAAATATCTCTGAAAGCTTTTGTATTGTCGCCGTCGTAGGAAGCGGCTCCCAGACTGCCTAAATAGCTATCTGCTATCTCAATGACTCTAATGCCACCAATTACAAGCTTAGCGAAAGAATGTCCCGCTTGTTCTGCTGTGTAGGTAGCTCTTGGGTTATTTTCGGCTAGGTCTCTGCTAAATTGCGCCACGTCACAAATGGATTTGCCAAGGCTCTCCGCACCCTGAGCCATGCCCACTACGCTATCGCCGACTCCCGCTATGAGACCAACACCTATTCTGAAACTCTGGTGATTTATTTCTTTTTGATATGCATCTATTCCTGCACTCAATACTTGCGCCTGCTGATGTATTGGTAGAGCAGCGACTCGCTCAAATAGACATTGCTCTGTTATTTCTGACTTCTTGTAGTCTTCTCGATAGCCTATGCCTGTTGCAAACAGACTCTTGCTTTTCTGCTCTACATTTAAGTCGTACATGTTCTGTAAAGTTCGATTTTCGGGCTCTAGCTCTGATTTGGCATTGTCCTTCGAAGCATTGGCATCTGGCATCACTCTGGCGGCAATCAGTTTGTCATCTTCAAATAGTTCTATGCTCTTATCTTGACCAGCTATGAGCGCCTGCGCATATAGCCCTGAGCTGTTCTTTGGTGTTGCAGAGCCATCGCTGCGATCTGGATTTGATGCCTTTATCGCTTCAACCTGGTCGCCGCTAGCGTTTCTAAGTTGGTGGCCTTCTGGGTTTGCCAGAGCTGGTTTGTCTTTCTCTGGCAGGGTTAGACGATCGCCCTTGTCTTTTGCTTTTTCATCAGACATTGGCAGCACCCGAGCCTTTTCCTTTGGCTATTATTCCCGCCGTGGTCCGATAATTATCTGGCTGTTGCTTGATTGCAGGCAATGGTTTTCGCGAGGCGAAGTAGCTATGCTTAGGACCGGTTTGATGGAGTTTATTGGCCCGCATGAGTCTTGATTTCTGGACCACTACCAGTGAGTTTCTCGATACTTCGGTCTTGAAGGATTTCGCCGCCAGCAAAACAGGTATTACTGTTGAAATTACACCTGATGAAAATAATGCTTGGCTGATGATGGCAAGCAAAGATGGCCCTTGCCCTGCAGTTTCAGTTTGGGGGCCATATTCAGTAGAGCCAGAAGATGTGGAGGAATGCGTTCTTGAAGTTGTCTCTTCACCAAAGTGGGTCTGGCAGATTAACGTTTCAATGGGTTCTCCAGACAATTCTATTGATATTGCCAAGGAGCTTTGCTGCTTTTTAGCGAAGAAGGGCAAAGGCGCAGCCTATGATCTACAAGAAGGCAAAATCTTTTTCCCGCGCCCAAGTTGGTTTTCATTCTTTCGGCCAGCCAAGCGAAAAATCGTTGATGTGCCTGAAATAAAACTCAATTTGGTTGAACTTGAATTTTTCTTGCCCTTTTCTTCTGCTAAGGCAGAGACCGCCCAAGAGCTTTTGGATATATTGAGAGAGTATTGCCCAGCTGCCGTGCCAACTCGTTTCGGTCTCTTTGAGCCATATTCTTACAGACTGCTTCCAGGTAGTGATAAGCCCTTTACTGACCTTTGGACTAGTGAGTTATCCAAGGATTGTGCCGGGATGTTCTTTTGGAACGCCTCGTCGCCGTGTCTGAGTGGGTTTGCTATTTTTGCTGATAGAAGAGAAGAGCTAAAGAACTATCCCAGTACGTATGCGAGGCGGCACAGTATCAAATTGTCGTTTGATGGCCGAGCATTTGAATCTGACTCGCAGTTGGCTAACACTGTTTTAGAGCTATTTGGTGCACTGGCCAAAAGATTGAATGCTTTCTATGGTGTTTGCTATGTTCGCCGTCACGCTAAATTGATCAAAAATACCATTTTTCATGACATCAACGAGACCGAAGGTTATGAAATTTCAGCTGGTCGCTGTTGGACAGGGCTTCCTACCAATCCTACTTGGCTCACTTGGTTTGGTCCTGGCTACTCTGAACTTGTGGCACCACATTTGAGTGATTGTCAGTTTGTCAAAGAATCATCGCCCTCTGGAATCTTTCTGCAGATGGGGCCAGAGCCGATGAACCGCAACCAACTCGGTGACTATCCAGCATTGCCTGATGCGCTTAAGCGATTAGACTACAAAATGCATGCTGAAATAATTCCGCAGGTTGACGATTTCGTCTGAGGTATTGGGCGTAACAAGAGAATAGTCTCAATCCGAAAAACTTGTTTTGCCTAAGTCGCGCTTGCTGTGGATCACTCGCATAACCTCGATGCCATCAGTAAGCGCTCGATAGAAAATCACATATTCACCTTCGGTGGCACTTCGAATGGTTGGCGCTATCTCACCACGTTTGCGTCCGGTGCCTGGATGGTCAGCCAGTAAAATACACCTTTCTTGAAGTCTGTGGACAAAATCGAAAGCAGCAATAGGATTGTCTTTGGCAATGTAATCGCCTATGTCCAAAAAGTCTGCACGTGCCAGTTGTGTAAACTTTAGCAGACTCACTTTTGATCGCTCTTGCTTTGGTATCGCTGTCTTAGTTCTGCAAATACTACGTCTCCGTCGATTAACTCACCACGGTCTGCTTGATCGATGCCTATTTGGATTTCTCGACGCAGCCATTGAAGTTTCATATCCTCGACAAGTTGTTCGTGTTCTTCCGGGGACAACTTGTCGACGAGCTTGAGAATTTCTTTGACGGACATCTGTTCTGGTTCTTGTTGAGCCATCTGTAGTTCACCTCACTTTAAGCCCGTATTTGAATAAATTTTCAGTAAACCCTTGACCGCTTGCATTCATAGAAGAAGAATACACAATTACATTGTATATGCCCACGATAATTCCTCAAAGATTTGATTGTAGCCAAAAAGAGAGAGCCTCTCGGCCCTCTCCTCTCGAATCACGTCTTTACCAGTCAGGTAATTGCTTACTTGATGGTGATTTCTTTACCGGAGCGAACTTCGGTTTTTAGTGTGCGGGTTTTGGTGGAAGATACATGACCTTCGATTGAACCGTGTGACACTGGAATGCGGATAGCAGCTTCCAATTTAGGCAAGCTGATGAAGAGCAAGCCTCTGTCTAGGCGAGCTTCTACATTTTCCCAAAGGATTTCTGTTTCGAATTCGAACTCACGTACCATCAATGTGGCAGGAAGTTCTCTGCGCAAGTAGCTTGCTTTTTCTTCGAACATTGTTGGTGTGCGCTTGGCGATAACTGTGAGGAAATTGCCTTCGATTTTGAGTTCGACATCGTCGAGTACAACGCCTGGGAGAGCCAATTCAAGTACGAATTGATCGTCTAGTTCCAAGATGTCGGTGCTTGGAACATCATATTGATGCATTTCGAAGCGGTAGTGATCGTTGTGTAGACGATTTCTAACTGGCATGTTGAATTCTCTGTGAGTTTCGGACTGATAACCCTTGTAATTGCGATTGTAAAACATCGTTTTTCCTCGAGAGTGTCGTAATTTTGAACTTGAGCGCTCAAAGACCGGCTTGCGGTTAACAAGCTTGAAAATAGCCGTGAGCTAAGGTGCCGCAGAATGAGTTCTGGGGCTGTCTTTGAAAGCGGTGCTGTTGTTCTGTGCTCGTTATGTTAGCGCGAAACTGGCTTAATATGCGGATTTTCGCAATTCGTTTGCCATTGCACTTGTGAACCTGAGAACCAGTTCATATTCATCGTTTGCGGACTTGGCATCTTTCTTCAAGTAGAGAAAAATCTCATGGATAGTAGCGTTTGTATATTTGGGTGAGGCACTAAAGGCTGCTTACTATGCCGCCTCAGGCTTCCTCAAGCTTGACTGAGTGAGCGCTTAATTTATTAATTTCGAATCGGCCGCTTTTATTTGCTCCTTGGCAGGGGCAATAACTTTGGCTTGTGATTTTTTCGACTTCTGTTGGGCTTTCTGATTGCTCTTACGGCTAGCTGGCTGGGGGAAGGCAGCCAGCCGCTTGTTGACGCGCTCTAAGAGACTGCTCAATTCTTTGTATTTGTGCTCTAGGCGCTGCACTTCATCGGTCGAATCTGTCGCTTCTCTTTGACTATTTTCTAGCTCGCGGCGACTGACTACTCCTTCAGTGTAGAGCTGCTCAAAGCTCTTAGCGCGGGCTTCTCTCTCGGTTTTCAGGCGTTTTCTACTTTCGAATTCAGCTGAGGCGTCTTTGACCTGAATGCTGATTTCTTTCACTCTATCTTTGAGGGCTTCGCGGCTCATGTATTCCACTTGCATGCCATAGGCGCCATAACCCATTCCTAGACCCATCATTGATGGATCGGACAACATAGTAGGAGTATTGGGTGGCGGTGGTGGCACCATGGATGCTCTGCCTAGGTTTACTTTCGCTCTGTTTTTAGCGAGAGTGTTTGGCGCTGCTGTTAACGGGGCGACCTTCGTGCTGGCTGGTTTGCCCGTGATTTTAGTAATGGTTGCTGGTGTGGGGGCAGACTTCGCTTGCCCTAACGGCTGAGCTACTGCCGCCATAGGCTTCAGCGTGGTCTTGGCTGTTTCAGTAGCTGTGCTCTTTGCTGCTTCTCTTTCTACTTTTGGCTTCTCACTCTCAGATTTCTGCGTGCTTTCCGGTATTGGCCTCAAGGCTGGACCCGCAGCACTTGCCATCGTACCATTACTACTAACCGCACAAAGAGATGCTTGAGTTAAGCAGCACAGAGCTGCCGCCAACAAAGCCTTGTTGGGCATTCTTCTTGCAGACATATTATTACGTACAGGCAGCATGTGGTTTCCAAAAGATTCTATGGTGTAAGCTCTAAGCATGACCACAAATCATAAGTCTGATCAGGCAATTACAATCCTCTTCCTTGGCGACGTAATAGGCAAGCCAGGTAGACTCGTGGTGAAAAAATACTTACAGAGTCTAAAGCCTGAGTCGGCCGAGAACAATGGCCACGGTGAAGGGTTTCCAGACTTTGTCGTGGTCAACGTAGAAAACGCCGCACATGGCTTTGGCGTTACAAAAGACAATATAGCTGATTTGAAAGAATGTGGCGTTGATGTGTTCTCTGGTGGTAACCACACCTTTGACCGCAAAGAAATCTTCGATTTCATCGATCAAGAACCGACGCTTTTAAGACCAGCCAATTATCCAGACGGCACTGCTGGCCAAGGCTACTGCGTTTTAGAGAAAGGTGAGCATAAGCTTGCTGTCATAAACGTTATGGGCCGAGTCTTTATGGAACCACTACAATCGCCATTTTTAGTGGCTGAGCAGCTAGTGGCCAAAGTCAAAGAAGAGACCAATATCATTCTTGTCGATGTTCATGCCGAAGCCACTGCAGAAAAAATTGCTATGGGCTGGTATTTGGACGGCAGAGTTTCTGCTGTTGTCGGCACACACACACACGTGCAGACAGCCGACGAAAGGCTATTGCATAAGGGCACGGCTTTTATTACCGATGCTGGCTGTTGCGGGCCCACCGATGGGGTCATAGGCATGGCTGTGGAGGGTGTTTTCCGTCGCATGGTGAAGCAACTACCGTCGCGATTTGAAATTGCCTCTGGGCCAACAGTCTGCTGCGGTGTATTGATTACAGTTGATCCTAAAAGTGGCAAAGCCCAAGCAATTAAGCGTGTAAGATTCCACGACGACGGCAAAACTAAAAGTGATTGATCTACATTTGCATACTCACCATTCTGACGGCACCTGGTCGCCAGCCGAACTGGTAGAGCATGCTGTTAAGATTGGCATGAAACACATTGCCATTTCTGATCATGATACTGTCTGTGGTATCGATGAAGGTTTAGAAGCTGCCCGCGGGCGCCTGGAAATTATTCCTGCAATCGAACTCAACACCATCTACAAAGACGAAGCGGGTGCTAGTCATGACGTGCATATTCTTGGTTATTTCATCGATAAAGACAATCATGAACTAGCGGCTGCTATCGCTAAGCAAAAGGCTGCTAGGGCTGATCATGTGCTCGATTGTATTAAGCTGGTTACGGCTTCGGGTGTGCCTATTACCCTTGAAGCAGTGCAAGAGTGCGCGGGGATGGGGTCAATTGGTAAGGCCCATCTTACAGAAGCAATTGTTCGAGCCGGTGGTGCGCCTGATTTAACCGCGGCTTACGAGAAGTTTATGGTGCGCGGTTCGCAGTTTTACGCTGACAGAAAAAGTATTAACCCTTTTGAAGCAGTGGCTGCAATTAAGGCTGCTGGTGGTATCGCTTCTATTGCTCACCCAGGCAAAGAAAAGCATGTGATTCCACTGATAGAGGCTTTGCAGCAAGTTGGACTATCTGGTGTTGAAGCTTATCACCGTGTTCATTCTCTGCCCTTGCTGCGAAAGTATCTGCGTTTTGCCAACAAGCACAGAATGCTTGTCACTGGTGGCTCTGACTGCCATGGCCCCTACCAAGAATATGAATCGATGATGGGTTCTATTTCAGTTCCACCCGAAGTGCTTAAAGACCTGCGCCGGGCTCATTTGCGCGATTGAGCTAGTTCGCCAGAGCTTTTTCGAGTTGCTGATTGAGTGTTGAAGTCTCAACTTCACCAATCGAACTCCAGCCTACTGTGCCGCTTTTGTTTAAGATTACTTGGAAAGGAATGTATCCCTTGTAGTGGTTTTTGATCAAGCTGCGAGCTTGATCATTTTGGGCGTGGTCAACGTCAATCAAAATAAATTTCACTGGTTTGTTGCTCGATTGGCGATAGAGCTCCACAACTCGTTTGGCTTGGCGATTGGTGTTGAGGTCGCCAGATGCACCAAAGAAAACTACTGTTGCTTTGCCTGGCTCGAGCTGACAATCATCAAACTTTTCTGCTTCGATTGGAAAACCAGAGTCAGTGTCTTGGACAAAAGAAATGCCTTTTTTTAGTTTCAACTCATCGGCTGCTAAGGCCTGACTGTACAAGTTGAAAGCAACCATTGCCAATAAGGCAAAAAAGGCGGTGCTTCTCTTCAATTTCACTTTGTCGCTCCTGACTTTTGGTCTTGTCTGTACTTTCGGACTTGTCGGTGCTTTGGCACTTGACTGTATTTTCCTCTTAGGTGCTGAAATCTTATTTCAGACCCAGCAATGGTAATTATAGACAAGGGAACTGGCCTTGATGTTCCCAAAGCTGGTTAGTGGCATTTAGTCTCTGTAGAAACTATCCTATTCTTTGCCTTTAAAATCGCTGGCTTTGACCCCATGGACAAAGCGCGACCATTTTTGTTGCTCATAACTCATCGAGTACTCATAGAGGCTATTGAGCAGCCTTACGCCAGAACCAGAAGCGCCCTCAAAAAAATAATTGACTTCTGAGCCTGTTTCGATTGCCGACCCGGACTTTTGGGCTTTAATGAGCAATTCTGCTTCCTGCGGCAGGCGAATTTTTCGGCCCTGGCTAAGCCTAGGCGACTGCCGACTACTGCCTGAAGAGATATCAACTTCGCAGTGAATAACTTGATCAACCGTAGAACTGGGCGGCTTCTTCAGCCTTTCCCAGAGCCAGAGCGAAAGCGCCTGGTTGGCTGGCAACTCAGGGACGCTGTGCAAAAACTCGGCAAAGGCCTCTAGGATCATTAATCAATTAAGTAAGGGTACGGGTTATGGGCTTCTTAGCGACTATAGCACGGGGAAGTAAAGTGGGGGAGGGCTAGCCAGTAAATGGTCGCTAGGAAATAGGCTCGCCTTGCTCGAGGCAAAAAGGTCAAGTTTTAGGAAATTAAACTTTATGCCTTTTATATTGATGGGCAAATAAGGTTATAATTCTCGCACTTGAGGACGCACTTAGCTCAAGAACCCTTTTGATGCCAGCCAATAAACTCAACGAAGCCGCTACGGCGCTTCCGAACGTCATTTTATACAGTTGGCATCTCTAGGCAGTTCACGGTCGTTGACCGTTTTGTCTGTGGAGATAGGTCATTTTAAATTCTATCGTCAGCCCTCCCGGAGATAAACTCTCAAGCAAAATGATCTCAGATCTGCTTGTCGAGCGTCTTCTGCCCCAGGTTTTCAAACCTGGTCAATATCTGGGCAACGAGTGGGGCGCTCGGCGCAAACCGTTCGATAGCTGCGATGTGCGCTTGGCTCTTTGTTTCCCTGACATGTACGAACTTGGCATGTCAAATTTTGGTCTGAAAATCCTCTACCAGCTAGTCAATGACTTCGAAGGGCTGCTTGTCGACCGCTCTTACGCGCCAGCTTCAGATCTTGAGTCTTTGATGCGCGATTCTAAACCAGTCATTCCACTGTTTGGCTTTGAGTCGCGTCAGCCGCTCTACAACTTTGAATTGCTTGGCTTCTCATTGCAGTATGAACTCACTTATAGCAATGTCTTGAATATGCTTGATTTGGCCCAGCTGCCTGTCAAGGCTAGCGAGCGCACCGAGCTATTTCCTTTAGTATTTGGCGGTGGACCGTCTTCTGTCAACCCAGAGCCGATGGCGTCATTTATGGACTTCTTTATTATCGGCGATGGCGAACTAGCCATTCCTGCGGTGATGAACGTTGTGCGTCAGTTCAAGGCTGAGCATCTCGAAACCGTAAGGAGCAAGCCGCAATTAGCACCGCACTACCGGCAGTGGCTGCTCACTAAGCTAGCTACAGAAGTTGCTGGTGTTTATGTGCCTGCGCTTTATGATCTTAAGGCTGGCGATGTGGTTGTTACACCTATAGCAATCGAGCAAGTTGTTGAACAGTTGCTGGCGGCTCTTCCTCAGCATACTGAAGAGCTTGAAAAGCTGTGTAATGCTGTTATTCCCAGGCGGGTATTGCGGCAGATTGCCCCACTCACTGATAGCAATCAACCGACTACCAATCTAGTGCCATATTTAGCACTTGTGCACGATCGCGAGACTTTTGAAGTTAGAAGAGGATGTGATCGCGGTTGTCGCTTTTGCCAGCCTGGTTATACATTCTTACCAGTGCGCGAGCGTTCGGCTGAAGATTTGGTAGAGCTATCGAAGAAGGCCCTAGCCAATTCTGGCCACGAAGAATATTCGCTTCTGTCTTTGTGTGTCAGCGATTACACATCGCTACACGATTCTGTTCGTGCTCTTAACCGCGAACACAGTGTTACTCGTGCTTCTCTTTCGTTCCCCAGTCAGCGTGCTGACCGCATGAACCTAGAGATTGCCGAAGAGTTGAAAGCTGTGCGCAAGAGCGGCATCACTTTGGCACCAGAAGCAGGTACCGAGAAACTTAGGGCCGTTATTAATAAAGGCCTTTCGCATCAACAAATTATCAGTGCTATTGAATCTGCTTACCAGGCTGGTTGGGCGTCAGTCAAGCTTTACTTTATGTGCGGCCTGCCTTTTGAAGATGATAGTGACTTGCAAGGCATTATCGATATTTTGAAAGAAGCAGAAGTGCACTGCAATGTTATTCGCAATAGCGATCCAGCTAAGTATAAGAAGAGCATTGAGATTACTTGCACAATCTCCAATTTTGTTCCAAAGCCATTTACACCATTCCAGTGGTTTGGTCAGGTTGACCCGCGCGAGACGGCACGCCGCCATGGGGTGCTTAGATCTAAACTAAGAGAATCTGGTTTGCGCAAAGTGACATTGAATGTTACTGACCCGGCTATTAGTTTGCTTGAAGCGGCTATTTCGCGCGGTAATCGTATGGTTGGTGAGTTAATTTATCGTGCCTGGAAATCAGGTGCGGTTTTTGACGCCTGGGATGATCGTTATCAGCCTGAGCTTTGGCATCAAGCGGCTGCTTCACTGTCGACTACTCTCGAAGATTTGGCTTGCCCCAATTTAGAGGTTGGTTCACGGCAAGCTTTTGATGTTGTGCATATTGGTTTGCATGATTTTTGGCTCAAGCGTGAATGGGAAAAAGCAGTTAATGCTGTTGAAACAGCCGCATGCACTGAGAATGTTTGTCATGCTTGTGGTATTTGCACAGAGCTTGATACCACCCATAGTCTGGCCAACCCAATACCAGCTGTGATGAAGAAAAATCCTTTTGTAAAAGAATTGAACGCTAATCAGAGCGATCTCGAATCACATCCTTCTCTCTTCTTTGTTGCACCAAAAGAAGCTGAGCCTGCGTCTGTTGCCGAAAGCTATAAAATCAGATTTGCTTTCACTAAAACTGGTGACCTAAGATTCATCGGGCACTTAGATATGCAAAATCTGCTCATTAGAGCCGCTCGTCGAGCTGCTCTAAAAATGTCCTATACACAGGGTTTTAACCCGCAGCCAAAACTTTCGCTGGCTTGTCCTCTGCCACTGTTCCAAGAAGGACTTCGTGAATTAGCCGATATCGAGCTAACCGAAGAAATGACTTGTGAGCAATTTATGCAGCGACTAAACCAGCAATTGCCTCCTGAAGTGCAGATTGTCGACTCTGTTGAGTTGCCTAAGCTCCCGCCTATAAACGGCGATGCTCAGGCTACACCCTCAATTGCGTCGCTAGTCACTGCAGCTCGATATCGGGCTGAATTACACGTACTTCAAGACTCTCTTTTGAACTTAGACACTAGTTTAAGTTCAGCCGCCGATCAGAAGGCTTCTACTGCTGCACTTGTAGAGGCACTGAAAATCGGTATTAAGGAGCTGATCGATAGCGAGCACCTTTATGCACCGGTGCAAGAAGCTAGCGCGACAGCAAGTAGAGCTAGCAAAGAAAAGATCAAGAACAAAAATAAGAATCCTCAGGGCAAAGACATAAGGCCGGGTCTTCTTAGCTTGAAACTTGTTTCTGCTAGTGCCGAACAAATGAAAACTGAACATTTAAACAATGAGGCACCAACGCTCGAATTTGAGATAGCCACTGGATCAGGAGCTGGGCTCAATGGAGTTGGCCATATCAAGCCAACTGATTTGCTAGCACTGCTTTGTCCGACGCTCAATCTCAACTGGCGTATTACTCGGCTTGAGGTTTTGACTCAACCGAGCATCAATTTTTCTAATGTGCGCTCACACAATTTAAATTCCATTTAGAGGGAAATTATGAGAAAGTCAATCGTCATTTCGGAGCAAGATAATATTGCTGCATTGTTGGAGAACGACCGAGTGGTCGAATTCTTCGTCAATCGCGGCGAACTGCTCCTCGGTGACATTTACACTGCCTCGGTGGAGAATATTCTCCCCGGTATTGACGCCGCTTTCGTCAATTTAGGCAAAGATAAAATGGGCTTCTTGCACGCGAATGATGTGCCAGGACAAGGTCCTCTTAAAGAGAGGCTGGTGCCTAAGCAAAAGCTGCTTGTTCAAATCACAAAGGAGCCCACTGGTCATAAAGGCCCGAGGGTTTCTACAGCTATCAGCTTGCCTGGTCGCTTTTTAGTTCTAGTACCAGAAGAGCGGGGCGTTTCAATTTCTCGCCGCATCTCTGAAGCTAGAGAAAGAGCTAGACTCAAGTCTGTGGTCAACTTGATGAAGCCTCCAGGCGTCGGTCTAATCATCCGGACTGAAGCTAAAGGCCAAGGTGATCAAGAACTGTTTGAAGACTTCGAGCAACTATGGGACCGTTGGCAGACAATCGTATCTGAAGCTGAAGCTTCGATTGGACCAACTCTAATCTATAGAGACCAAGATTTGCTCTTCCGTGTTATTCGCGATGCTTACTCACATGAAGTAAGTGAGATTATTGCTGATAGCCCTGAAGGTCAAAGACGCGCTCAAGAGTACTTGAGTGGTTGGGCCAGCAAACAGACAAAGGTTTCCTTCCATACCGATGAAGTTCCTTTGCTTTTGGCAAAAGGAATTGACCGTGAAATTGAAGCTGCTCTTTCTGACCGGGCGGAGCTGCCATCTGGTGGTCACTTAAACGTTCAACCGACTGAAGCATTGACAGTAATTGACGTTAACTCTGGCCGTTTCACTAGCTCGCGTACGCAAGCCGAAACAGTGCGTCGCACCAACCTAGAAGCTGCTCAAGAAATTCCAAGGCAGTTGCGCTTGCGCAATATCGGCGGCATGGTGATTGTTGACTTTATCGATATGGATAGTCGCAAAGACCAGCAGCAAGTTCTGGAAGCTTTCCAGCGCGCTCTTGAAGAAGACCGTGCCAAGCCACAGATTGGCCAACTCTCTGATTTGGGTCTTGTTGAACTAACTAGGCGCAGACAGGGACAAAGCTTGAGAGAGTTGTTCTCAATCAAGTGCCAAAGCTGTGTTGGCCAGGGTGTGATTCCACAGCTTGAACTTGGACCTCCAGAAGATCGTCGCATCATTGCCTTCAAAAATCGCGATGAAGAGAATCGTCGTGGTAAGTCTCGCGGTGGCAGCGGCAGAGGTGGCAATCAGCCGCTCAAAGCAGTAAGCGCTGTTAGCGGCCGTGTCATGCCTAGCCGAGATAATGGTCACAGCCATGATAGCGATCGCTCACATAGTCATGATTCTCATGATGAAGGCGCCGACCTAGGTCACGAATTTGATGACGTACCAGAAGAGATTCTCGCTCAAATGCCAGAAGATTTGCTTGATGCCAGAGCATCGGGCAAAGCTCCAAGCAAACGTGTGAATTTTGATGGCGATGACTACGAAGGTCATGAAGGTCATTCTGAGTCTGGTCGTGGCGAAGATGAACATGAAACGGGTCTATTGAACGTCAAACGTCCAAGTCTTAGCGATGATGATGATGATTTTGCTGATGACGACCAAGATATGGCTGCCGACCTCGCCCGCAGTGTCTCTGCTGTCGAGAGCGTCTATCAAGAAATGGACTCGCATTCCGGTGCTCACATTGAAATAGATCAGGTAGTTGAGGCAACTATCATCACCAATGACTTTCTCGAGCCAGTAGAGCTGGATGGAAGTGAAGGTGTTGAATTGGCTCAAGCCGATACACTAGATGTAGTGGATGCTGAAGCCTCAGAGCCTGAACTTCTCTATGAGTCTTCTGGTGTCGATCCTAATGTGGGCCTTAGTGACGATTTGCCTGCTGGTGAACATTCTTCAGAATACTCTGGAGAGCATCATCATGACTCTGGCTCGAATGGTCATTCTGAACAAATAGCGCATAATGTTGTGGAAGAAATTCCAGAAACACCAATTGCTGCTGAGGTTGATCCAGTAACTGGAATCTATCGCCTGAAAACAAAAGCCGAGCAAGAAGAAGCTGATCGTCAGCAGACCTCTAATGAACAAGCAAATGATTCATCTGATTTAGCCACTGATTCTCATGGATCATGGTTGAATTCAACTGAACCAGCTTTGTTCAGCTCTGAAGATGAGGCTGCTCCGGTTGGTGATTTCAGCCAGTTGCGCATTCCGATTGCGAGTACAGCTTCTGTTTCGGATTCTCCTTCAGGAGATGAAGAAGGAGATCGTTCTCCCACCGAATACGGTGGCGACGATTTTAGACACGAGCAAGAGTAAGACAAGTCAAGAAAAAGGCAAGTCAAGAATAGCAACTAGCGAAAGCAGCAGAACGAAGTCTGAAAGAGATAAGCCCTTACCTAATGGTGAGGGCTTATCTCTTTTGGGCGCGAACAAAACTGTCATATTTTCTTGAGAAAACATGACAGTTTTAGAGATTGAAATTAACAGCTAGAAACTTGGTCTTTTTTGTCTCGCCATGGTCAAGCTGTAACCAAAGCGAACTCCAGGAGCAATAGCTTTGGGGTCAAGCAGGCTCACTTCTACAACGGCACCTTGGTCTTGTTCGAAGAGCTGATAGATAGCATTGCGATCTTTTGTGAATTGTTGTTCTTCAACAAAGAAGGCGCCACCAAATTGACCTTTGCCGACAAATACTAAATAAGTTGATTTGCTCGCTGGCAGTGTAATTACAACACAAGCAGTACTGGCGCTGGTGACAAACCAGTTCATCACATGA
The DNA here is from genome assembly GCA_018062085.1 of bacterium. Taxonomy (GTDB): domain Bacteria; phylum Cyanobacteriota; class Vampirovibrionia; order Obscuribacterales; family Obscuribacteraceae. The sequence goes on from JAGOSY010000008.1 coordinate 16,789, forward strand.
TCAAAGTAAGAGCGGCTATCGAGATTGTCTTCTCTCTCCAAAGCTAGACCTAAAAATAAGGCTGACATAGCGAGAGCCGCTTCGTCGGGCAGATCGTACATAGTAACCACTGTGTCTGCAGCTTCTAGATCACTGAGGGTCATGGACAGCGATTCTTCAGTTGCTTTAGCATCAGGGTTGGATTTGCAGCCATAAATACAACCAACTGCTCTGCCGTTATATAGCAGTATGGCGGCGCGAGACATTTTTGATTCGCATGTAGCTTTGAGGCAGCCGGTGCGCATGCCGCCTTCGACATCGGTAATAAGCCATTCAAGATCGTAATCAGAAATCTTGAAGGTTTTCAAGCTTTCGACACTTTCTTGATCTGGAGGCGGCATTAATAAGTCGATAGCTCGACGGAGGCGGAAGCGTTTTTGTGGTGTGTGCTGATTAGGCGCTTCCCACTGTTGCTCTTGGTTTTGATTCTCAGCGTAATGTTCTGGCGGAGGCGCGTAAGATTGAGGCGATTGTTGTGGCAAAATTGGCGCGTTGTTGCCAGTCTGGTTAGGGTTGTTTCCCAGTTGAATAGTGTGTCCGGTTTGATAAGCCTTGGTCGCTTGTTGCTGCGCTTGAGCTTCAGCAGTGTCGTCAAGACCACGGTAGGCCCGCTGTTCTTGAGACTTTTGTTCGTAGGCTTCGTCAAGATTTTCTAGGCTATGTTCTTGCCAATTGACGCCACCGGCTACACCCTGGCCAGGAGCGCCGCGATTGCCCTGGAAAATAGGAGTCAATAGCACTCGATCTTTGTGAACGCAGACGAACTGTGCAAGAATTTCGTCGCCGATTTTAAGAGCAGCAGTGGTTTTGATAAAACCAGGCAAATTGTCTTTTTTGATTACTACTTCGTAGCCACCTTGGTCTGCACCTTTTACTGTGCAAACCACATTTTGTCCTGCTTTGTACCCTGTCACCTTCCAGGGATTTATTTTTGCCATTGTGATTCCCTAGTTCCACAGAAACGAACAGACAGGTATTTGCATCATGTTTTGCTAACTCTTGAGTATGTGAGTCGGCCGAAGGGCAATTTAACCTGTATGTCTCTAAGAACGCTTGACCCTTACCTATCAATATTACAGGAAAACCCTCCCGATCAGGTAATCACGCGCCTTTTCCACAAGAAAGCTAAACTTTTTCAGTAAATGTCCATGACTTTTCCTTCCCGCTGCTTGACAAGAAATCTCGTTTTCTTCCTTCAATTTTGCTAATGAAGGCTCAGCGCATGATGAAGGCTCACTCTGCTGGCTTTTGTGACACTTGAGGCAGCTGCCGAAGCAAGCTGGGTCAATATCCATCCACGTATTGCAACGAGGGCAGCAAATTTTTGAGATTGAGCCGGAGGAAATAGGAAGGGGAAAAGAGCAATTGCTGCAAATCAGACGATCTCTGCTATTGGAGCCAACTTTACTCTCTTTGGCTTCAGGGGGATCAACCCTAAACGGTATATCCATGGCGCTTTTGGGCCTCTTAGCAGCTAAATTATTGCGCTTCTACTTCAATTTGTTGAGCCAATTGCCGACCTACTGCCAGTTCCATTTGATTGCGACTGACAATGACAGGGCCGCCTGGAATATTTTTTTCGATGTTGATCACCGCACCCTGGGCAATGCCGAACCTGATGGCCTGCACTGTGACATCTTCGCCATCGGTATTTTTTATAGTAAAAGTTTTGCCTTCTATAGCGTCAGCGAGTGTCATTTCATCTTCTCTTTAGTTTGCAGCTTGGACAGAAACCGAAAATTTTAAACTGGGCATCTATTACTTCGAAGTTGTAGCGGGAGCCGATTTTTTGACCAGCCTCTTCCAGAAAATGATCTTCGAACTCTAGGGTCAGATTACAACCAGTGCAAATAATATGCTGGTGAGGCAAAGTGTCTTGCTTCAATTCATAGTGTTTGTGACCTTCGGCAAAATCGAGTTCACGCAGTAGGCCGAGAGATGAAAGCAGTTTTAAGGTGCGATAGGCAGTCGCTAGAGAGACGTTTGAGCCTCGCTCAAGCAGCTTCGCATGCAACTCTTCGGCCGATAAATGTTCGCCGTGAGGTTGCTCTCTGAAGATTTGAAGAATTGTTTCGCGCTGCGCTGTAATGCGATGGCCGCGTTTACGGAGGCTGTCAAAAACGGGATCTTGCCCGAGGTTTTCGCCAACTGACAGTTTATCTTCGTCTTTGTCAAGACCATCGGAAGTTTTTTTAGCGCTGTTCATTATGTCGCCGATCATACATCAAGGTAATAGCCTTTAGGTCTTGCCTCATGACTATTATTTAGCATTACCCCTTATTTAGCCATTGGTTTTTTGTACGGCTTTTTGATCTAGGTAGTGTTTCAGGTAAGCGCCTGTAAAAGATTGCTTCAGGCTGGCAATTTTTTCAGGAGTCCCTGTGGCCACAACTGTGCCCCCTTTGTCTCCTCCTTCAGGTCCCAAATCTACTACCCAGTCTGCCTGTTTGATGACATCAAGGTTGTGCTCAATGATCAAGACGGTATTGCCTGAATCGGCCAATCTATTAAGTACGTGCAATAGCTTGTCGACGTCGTGGAAGGAAAGGCCGGTGGTTGGTTCGTCTAAGATGTAAATAGTTTTACCAGTTGAGCGCTTACTCAGTTGTTCTGCCAGTTTAACTCGTTGGGCCTCACCCCCTGAGAGGGTCGTGGCTGGCTGACCAAGCTTGACATAATCGAGACCAACTTCCATTAGTGTCGCCAGCTTGGCCTGTGCTTTAGGAATGTTTTCGAAGAATTGCAAACCATCTTCTACCGTCATTTCGAGCACTTCGCCAATTGATTTGCCCTTGAATTTAACTTCAAGGGTTTCTCTGTTATAGCGAGCGCCTTTGCAAACATCACAGGTGACGAAAACCGATGGGAGAAAATTCATTTCTATCTCATTCATACCTTCACCGTGACAGGCTTCGCAGCGTCCGCCCTTGACGTTGAATGAGAACCGGCCAGGCAAATAGCCTCTGGCTTTGGCTTCTGTGGTCATTGAAAAGACTTCGCGTACTATGTCAAACAAACCAGTGTACGTAGCTGGATTAGAGCGTGGGGTGCGGCCGATGGGTGATTGATCTATATCGATTACTTTGTCGAGGGCTTCTACGCCTTTTACAGCTCTAACCCCTTTGGGAGCTGGCACTGTGCGCCCAAAATAATGGCGCAGGTGTTGATAAAGTAAATCGTTGACCAAGGTCGATTTGCCCGAACCGCTTACTCCTGTTACTGCTACAAGTTTTCCCAGGGGAATTTCAACAGTGATGTCTTGCAGGTTGTTTAACGTTGCCCCTTCAATGGTGAGAGTTGAGCCATTGCCAGCTCTGCGTTTCTTTGGCACGAGAATTTTCTTGCGGCCACTAAGATAGGCACCGGTAGATGATCTAAGTGAGTTCAAGATTTGCGGTAGTTGACCTTCGGCTACCAGCTCGCCACCATGAACTCCGGCCCCAGGGCCAATATCGATTAGCCAGTCGGCTTCTCTAATGGTGTCTTCATCGTGCTCGACGACGAGGAGAGTATTACCTAGGTCGCGCAAGCGTTTCAGTGTTTCGATCAATCTCGAATTATCGCGCTGGTGCAAACCAATAGACGGTTCATCCAGCACGTAAAGCACGCCAGACAGCCCTGAACCGATTTGGGTGGCTAGCCTGATTCGTTGAGCCTCTCCACCAGAAAGAGTTCCAGCTTGCCTATCTAAGGTTAGATAGGAGAGTCCAACATCGTTGAGAAAGGTCAGGCGGGCATTGATTTCTATTAGAACCTGATGGGCAATGGTTTTATGCCGTGCTGATAACTTGTCTGGCAGATTGGCAAAAAAGCTCATGGCTTTTTCTACGGAGAGATTGCTGATGGTAGCAATAGACAGTGAGCCTACTTTTACAGACAAGCTCTCGGGCTTTAGACGGGCACCGTTGCAGGCTGCACAGGTCATCTGCGTCATGTAGTTTTCTATGTCGCCGCGCACCCGGTCAGAGTTTGACTCTTCGTGGCGACGCTTGAGATTGTTGATGACACCTTCAAACGGTTTTTTGTATTCCCAAAATTCACGACCGTCAAAAGAATCATGGCCAAGTTTGATGCGATCGACTCCAGAACCGTACAAGATTATTCCTTGTTGAGCTTTTGTTAGTTTGTCGAACGGTGTGTCTACTGAAAATTTGTAGTGCTTCGCCACTGAGGCTAGAAGCTGGTCATAGTATGGATTGTTGGTTTTAGACCAGGGATAGACAGCCCCTTCTTTTAGGGTCTTCTTAGCGTCTGGTACAACTAGCGCCGGGTCAACTTCAAAGCTACAGCCCAAGCCGTGACAAGATTCGCAGGCACCATAGGGGCTATTGAATGAAAAAATTCGAGGAGAAATTTCGGCAAAACTGATACCACAGGCGCCGCAGGCGAAATTCTCAGAAAATAGCATTTCTTTGGTGCCGCTGTTTTCAGCGTTTGCATCAGATTTGCCTCCTGTTTCTGTTGCTGGTTTGGTTTCAAGCTTGGCACCAGCGACAGTATCAACTAGAACGTTCGACTTTCCCCACTTGAGAGCGAGAGAAAGACTGTCTGCTAGTCGTGATTGAATACCCTTTTTTATGACGAGGCGATCGACAACCAAATCGATGGAATGCTTCTTGTTCTTATCGATTTTAATTTCGTCTTCGAGTTCGAGCACTTCGCCGTCTACTCTTACTCTGACGAAACCTTCTTTTCGCAGTTCAGTAAATAGCGATTGATATTCGCCCTTTTTGCCTGAGACCAGCGGAGCCAAAATTTGTATTCTTGTGCCATCAGTCATCTCTAGAACTTGATCAACGATTTGATCGATCGTCTGCGGGTTGATCAGCCGATCGCACTGCGGGCAGTGAGGTGTACCCGTGCGCGCGAAAAGCAAGCGCAAGTAATCGTAAATTTCGGTAACGGTTCCAACAGTTGAACGCGGATTGTGACTGGTAGATTTTTGATCAATTGAAATTGCCGGGGAAAGGCCATCAATGCCATCGACGTCTGGTTTGTCTAATTGGCCAAGAAACTGCCTGGCATAGGCCGACAATGACTCCACATAGCGCCTTTGGCCCTCGGCAAAAATCGTATCAAATGCCAGGGAAGACTTTCCAGAGCCACTCACACCGGTGATTACCACCAGTTTGCCGCGAGGTATCTTCACGTCTATGTTTTTTAGGTTGTGTTGCCTGGCCCCACGTACGACGATATTGTCATGTAGGTGAGAACCGTTGCGGTTCGTCTCGCTTAACATCTCTTTCTTTATATTGACTTGAAGCATATCTTAGCTTGATTGGTCAGCTTTCCCCCAGTTCTAAGAAACAATTTTGAAATTTCTTCTGATACAGTCTCATTAATTTACAAATTTCTCTTATAACAGCCTGAGTGTTCTGTTTCGGCTCTTTTGAGCGAGGGTAGATGAATGTAGAGCGTTCTTTATGTGGCGCCGTGGAGGCTTGTATTAAATGTGGCCAAATTCCAAGGGCAAGGGTGGCAAGGGTGGATCATCAAAGTCTAACGACGGCGATGATGAAAAACCCCGGACCAAACCCCGTGCCACGAGGACGAAGCTGAAGGCAATGACAGCAGAAGCTGCCAGAGCTCTGCAAGAGACTGGTGATCAGCCTGCTGCGAAACAGAAGATGACGCCAGAGGAGCTGTTAGAGGCTGAAATTTTTCGTGCGGCTGAACAGGCCTCAGCAGAACAGTTGGCGCGAGAAGAGCAGGCCAAAGCCTCTGGCCCCGAGTTTTTGAAAATTCCCGAGCAGTCGGCCAGTCTAGACGACCAATTGTCTGGTGTTTGGAAGGCTCGCTTAATGGGCGGCAATAAGCCAACTCCACAGAATACGGCCATTCCTTCTCCAGCAAATCGCGTGGCCATGGAAGCTGCTGAAAAAGCTCGTACTAATGCCCAGCATGAGTCGATGATTGGTATTGTCGATCGCATGTTCGATCAGTTTCAGAATTTGGCATATGATTTTAATCAGGTTGCCTCAGCATCCGATTTAGAGCTGACTTGGATTCGTCCCAGTATCAATCGCGAAAATGTTGGAAACTGGCACTCAGGCGCTCAATACATATCGGTTTTCAGCGGTCGCATATCGACCAGATACTGGACGCTTGTGGTTCGGGGAAGCTTCGAGACCATTACAGCTCATATAATTCCGGCAGACAAGCTTCTGACCTTTAATTCTGCACCGGCCAACTATATGCCGATGATTGAGATGATGCCTTATTTTGATGGTGCGATGGTCTATTGGAGTGCTGGCACAAAGCAGTTGAAAAGTGAGGATATCCAGCAGGCAGCCAGAGCCGTGCTTGATAGCCTGGTGCAAGTCGCCCAGGAAGATGTTCCGCCTTCCAAGCCCATAGACCTCTTTGCTCCAGCGGCACCCGCTGTAGATACAGTTTCGCAGACAAACTCTACTGCTGAGCCAAGTGTGAGTGCACTTGGTGGGGATATTGACTACTCGGAGCGTTATAGACAGCATTTCTCCAGCGACTCTTCTGCGAATTTAGCGAATAGTCCCCCTAGCCTAACTAGTCCAAATAGTCATCAGGCTAATCAATTTCCTGGTGGTTTTGGCAGTTCCGGAAATACCTCTGCAAACAATAATTCGGTCAATAGCTTTCGCCAGTTTCCGCCTAGTCAGCCGTCAAATATGACGGGCAATCAGCCCAGCGGCACTGCCCAGAATAGTAGTGATGATTGGAAACCAGTTGTGCGGTCGGTTCGAGGTGCAGCGGGCCCTCAACCGTTGCAGCATCTTCGTCAGTTTCAGAATGCTCCAGCAGAAACATCTACGCCTACATCTACGCCTACATCTACACCTACACCCAATTTTGCACCCGCTCCTACTAGCTCTCCGGCGGCTTCGTCTTCATCTTTCTCTAGCCCACCAAACGCCTCTCCACCAAGTGGAGCTAAGAATGCAAGCAGTGATGATGGTTGGCGCGGTGTTGATGCCAATAGCCCGTCTAAAACATTGCCGAGCGGAGCTTCTTCAGGCTTTAAGCCAGCCTTTCCCTCATTGCCTTCTACCCCGGTTGTGAGTTCTGATTCTTTCGTCGGCGGAACATCGCAGTCTTTGTCTGGCCAACGGTCCGCCGCAGGTAATGCCAATCCAGCGGCTTCCAGTGATGATTGGAACTTTGTACCAGTAGATAAAGAAACTGCTAAGCCGGCTCAAAGAGATAGCGGTGCCCATCCTCCTGTAAATTTTCCCAGCAATCTTTTTGCCGATATGCCTTCTAATTTAGGTTTGCCCTCTGGCTCTGTGCCTTCCGATGCGACGCCAGAGCGTCCAAAAATGCCAGAGCCTCAGGCTCAACCTCAGTCTTCTATTCAGACTGGCAGTTCTTCTAATTTTTCTAGTCCGTTTGCTCGACCATTCTCCGCTACGTCGGCTGCTAAGCCTAGCGCCGGTCCCGTTTCTGAGCCGCCGTCATTTCCATTAGCTCAAGCTCCGGCCGGGCCACCTGCTTTTGTGCCGCTAGTGGCTTCTGTTCCTATTCCTGCTCCTGCTCCTATTCCTGCTCCCGCTCCCGACACTTCTTCTTCTCAATCTGAGGTCGAAGATAACGATGCCAATCCGTTTTATACTCCCCTTGTTGCGCCGGTCGATAACACCGCCACCGGTGCTTCTCCCTGGTCGTCAGCTCCTACCGCTGCGCAAGTTGGAAACAAGGCTGATTTCAATCCATCCTCTAGTAGCACCCACACCGGAATGATTTCGCCTCCGAAGGCACCGATGCCTTTCAGAGGAGGGGCCGGCGACGACAGCTTCTTCAAGCCTGAGCCGCCTGCGACGGCGGAAAGAGCCGAAGAACTGAAGTCGGTTGAGATTGCCACTACCGGGCAGTTCAGCGTTGCTCGCTTTGCTTTTGATATAGCCAATCAGGCGCCTCCGACAGTAGAGCCAGAATCCGAAGTGCGAACTGTAGAAGCCAGGGCCACAGAACCAGAGCCAAGACTAGATTTAGGTTTAGAGCAGGTCAAAGTGGTTGAGCCTGCTATAGATGATCAATCGGAAGGCGATTCAGATATAGTTGGGCGTGCACTTGGCCAGGCCGAAGACTCTGGTCAAGATAGTTTTGATGATGGTGATGACGATTTTGAGTCAGCTCCAGATCTGGTGGTTGGGCAGCCAAATTCTAGTCTAGAAAAGCCGAGTTTGGATGAAGCAGAAATTGCTCTTGTTGAACAAGAACTTGATCATACGGCTCTAGCCGATCAAGCTCGTTCAAGTGAAGAACTAGAGCCTGAAGATACAGACAACGCACATGTAGTTGAAGATAGCTCTTTTGACGACTCTTCTGAAAATTCAGGTGAAGAGTCTGTTGCCGCTCCTGGTCTGGTTTCGGCTCAAAGTGAGGACGAATTTGCCAGTCTCTCAGAGATTGAAACCGAGACCGTTGAGGCGATTGCTGAGTTAGAGGAAGAACTTGCTCACACGGCTTTTGACCTCGAGCAGTTTGTAGATCGCGCTGAAGATCGGGCTGCAGTTCCGGCGGTCAGTCCTTGGTGTGGTCCAGTCGATCATGAGCTGCCAGGATCTGAGTTTGGTAATGATCGGGCCTCGGCTGGAATGATTGAGCAGCCGGTTTCAGTGCCAGTTTCAATGCCTATTTTTACTCCTGTTTCAGCCTCACTGGGAAGCTCTGCACCGTCAGTAGTGGCCGCTAGTGAACACTCTTTGAAAAGTGAAATCGATAGGGTCATTACTGCCTTTGATAAAGAACTTGAGTTGATCTCTTCTAAGGGGTCAGATGCCTTTGCCAGGCGCGATCTAAAGGGCGCTGAGCATATGATCAAGCTGGCCGAGATGATTAGCGAGTACAAGGTCGGCTTAGCCAAACTAAAAGACGAATACGACCAAGATCTTACTTAGTTACATTACTGTCGAGGCAGATCTGGTGCCTGATCTGGTTGTAGATTCGGTTGAATATTCTGCTCTGTATTCTGGTCGCTGGAATCTTGAGGCTGAGGTTGTTGCTGCTCTTGAGATTGGGGTTGATTGTCAGTGCTTGGTTCTGAAAACGGTGATTGGTTGTCTTCTGGACCGCCAACCAAGGCTTTGATCGTAAAAGCTAGAAAATGGCTGACTGCTTCGGCGTTACTGATGATGGCTATTAGTGTCAGCGAAAACACAAGAGAAGTCAGTGCCACTACTAGTAGTTGCTTGCCTCTGCTTAGGCTGCGTTTCTCGGGTATACCGTGAAGTGTGGTACTGCGTTTGCGTTTTTGTTTGGTTGCCTCAACTAGGTCTTTTTTCGATGGTATTTTACGATCGGTTGTTTTTTTTGCTCCTGCTTTTGCTTCTATCTTTTGTGATTGAGAGCGGAGCTTGTCAGAAGTTGCGACATTTTCATTTGTCCTCTTCATGCCAGTTGTTGAGACTTTTGCTTTGTTTGGTTTGACAGTGGCTGCTAGCGGTAACTCTGTCGTTGCTCTGGCGCTCAGGGCAGCTTCAAGGTCTTTGCGCATAAGTCCTAATGATTGATAGCGATTCTCCGGCTGCTTGGCCATAGCCGCCATAACAATTTTTTCTAGGCTGGCTGGAATTTTTAAATCTGGTCGAATTTGGACGAATGGTGCAGGATCGTCTGATATTTGTTTAGTCATGGTGTCGGCATAGTTTCTGCCGAGAAACGGCACTTTGCCTGTTAGGCTTTCGTACATCACTATTCCAAGTGAATAAATGTCTGATCTTGCATCGACTGGCGCGCCCATGCATTGCTCTGGGCTCATATAAATTGGCGAGCCCCAAACTTCTCCCATTCGTGTTAAGCGCTGCGCTTCTTCTGCCATTTTTGCAATGCCAAAATCTACTACTTTGACATAGTCAGTGGTGGCACCTTGCCGGGTTAACATGATGTTGCCTGGCTTGATATCGCGGTGAATTGCACCTTGTCTATGGGCGTGCTCGATGGCGGCGCAAACTTGTACAAAGATGTCTTGAAATCTTTCAGGCTCGAGATGATTTTCGCGGGCAAGTAAATCAGTAAGGTTCTGTCCGACTAGATAATCCATAACAAAATATGGCTGCCCTTTTGCGCTGGAGCCGTAGGCATGCAAATTAACGATGCGCGGGTGATTGAGCCGACTGAGTAGCTCAGCTTCACGCTGAAAGCGCTTTACCACCATGTCGTCAGTCATGCCAGCTGTACGCAAAGTCTTGACTGCAACTATTTTTCCGCTGTCTTTTACTTTGGCCTTATAGACTACACTCATTCCACCGCGGCCGATTACACTCAAAACCCAGTAGCGACTACCCAAAGTCGCGCCAACCAGCAGGTCTTTAAAATCATTAGGAATCTGAATACGGTAGAGCGGCGGCTTGCCGGTATGCGGAAGCGTGCTCAGGCTTGGTGCTGGGGATCTTGCATAGTGCGGCATCTGCTTAAAAGCTTACCTGCGATTTAAGGGGCGATGGCGTTGACAACGATTTGTACGAACCCGAGCATCAAACCAATTAGGCCACCGAACAATTCTAAGACCTTCAATTCTTGACTGCAAATTCTTTTGACCAGAGCTTCTAGTTGTTGAGCGGTGAATAAATCTATCTTTGTGGCAATCAGGTTATACATACCCAATGCTGGGATTGCCTTCTCTAGAAGTTCTCCAAGTTCGCGTTTGAGATATGAATGGGTGAATTGAGATAGGTCGTTTTTGGCGCGCTCTAGCCAGACTTCTGGAATTGACTCAGGATTAAAGCGTACAATTGATTGGCGCACGGCGCTCATGGCTTCGCCTTCGACTTTTCTCACAGACAGCAAAATGTCTGCTTTGTGTTCGACCAAGAAAGATTCAACAAAGGAGACCATATTGGCCTTGAACTTAGCAATGCTCTGCAGCGGCATCGAACTAAGGTCGAAGTTGGCAATTTGGATAGCTAATTGATCTCTGATACCAAAACGCTTTGTTAAGTCCGCTATTAGCTTCTCTGATTCATCGGGCTCTTTCTCTAAGTAGTTGCGGCATTCATAGCAAACTCTCTTAACTCCGATTATTTTTGCCAGGATTTTATAAGGGGTGCTGGCGTGAGCATTAATTGACTCGTCAAGTGAACTAATGTTCTGTGGGCTAAGCAGTGTGATCAAGGATGAACGTACTTTGGCTGGTGTGAGAAAGGCCTCTAGTATGCGGGCGGCAAATTCATTGGCTTGGTCTAGAGAGATGCGCGCTGTCAATACAACTTGATCGAAGACCTTTTCAGTGATTGCCGCGACTTTGCTGTCTTTACCATGCTCTAGTGATTCAATGGTCGAGCGAACGAAATGCTCCATAAGAGTTGGGCTCAACTCAGCAATGTCTGAGGCCAGTCGGTGCAATTTTGTGGTGTCTCTGAACTCTTTTAGGACAGAATCAACAAACAAGCCAATGGCTAAGTGAATGTTTGCTTCGGTCAAAAGAAGCTCGACTTGCACCTTAATATCTTTTGGTGTGAGTAAAGTTTCAGTTATTGTGCCAGCAACGGCCTGTGCTAGTTTCGCCCGCCGTTTAGGAAAGATGCCCGGTGTCAGAGGGAGCTGGATTTTTGTGAATGGTATGTACCAGGCTTCGTAGGGTCTAAAAAGAGCTGCTACGGCCATCCATGTAGCTAGGTAGCCATGAGCAAAATAGAGAAACGGAGGCATGATAACTTTCCAGAAAGTTGCATGCTGCGAGGCAAATAGAGACGCCCAATGAAATTCCATGTTGTGGTTTTTTGCCTTTCCTGATGCCTTTGTGCTGCCTTAAGATTAAAAGCTTAGATAGGAGTTATTTTAAGCGCTCTGATAACTCCTTGACCTCTCATATAATGACTTGTTGTTTTCTTTCTCGCTAGCGGTTCACCATTGCTTCAATTCAAAATCATTACCACAGACTCAAATTGTCATCTCAAAACTGCTAAAAATGTCAGCCTTGGTGGGCATTTGACTGCTCTTTCTGCTGCTTTTGCCCTGCTCTTTTCAGTGGCACATCATGAAGCTTGGGCTTCTCCGCTATCTGGTTTGAACAATCTTGCCAGCTTCAAGTCACCAAAGGCTGATAGCGAGCAGGTGATGAAACAAGTTTATCAACTCGAGAAAACCGACACCTTGACAGGGCTAACCCAAGCGACGCGACTTTTGGAAGGCTTGATAGGCAAACGACGTGATATAGCCGAAGCTCACCTTGAACTGGGTCGTATCCAGAATAGGCTTGGCAACCAAGACCAAGCGATCATGTCTTTGATGGAAGCCTTGACACTTTTGAGTGACAATCCAGTTAAGGGGCTTGAGGCGCGCGAAACCATTGGCGCTATCTACATGAAACGCGGCAATTATGATGAGGCTGGTGGCCAGTTCAAAAAGATAGTTGAAGCAACGCCTGACAATGTCTCTGCCCGTGGCAATCTTGGCATCTGCCTCGAGCAGATCGGCTTTGTTGACTTGGCAATTGATGAGTTTAAGAAGGTCCTTGCGATAGAACCTAACAATTTTGTCTCTCTCTACAATCTTGGTCTAGCAAAGTCGCTTAAAGGTGATTACAGTCAGGCTGCTGCCTATTTTGAAAAGGCAATGACTAAGAATCAGCGAGAGCCGCAGGTGGCGATGGCAGTGTTGGGACTTGCTTCTTGTTATGAGGCCAAGCAGCAGTATGCCGAAGCAAAGCTGATGATTGATAAGGTTATTTCGTTAGATGCGCGCAATCATTATGCCTATTTGGCCAAAGCTAGGGTTTATGAGGCCCTCAAAGAGCCCGGTAAGGCAATTGAATGTATCCGTAAGGCCATGCAAATTGCCCCTAACGACAACAATTGCAGAGCCGCCATGAGTGAGCTGTTGATCAAAAGTATGCCGAATACTGCTAGTTTAGACAGGCTATCTCATTAGTGAGTGGTTCGAGAGTTTGTTGATATTGAAGAGAAGTTGTGAATTTTAAGTGAGGTATATGAAAATGCGGGTTGTATCTGATTTGTCGCTGAAGGCGGTCGCTACTGGTCTGGCCTGCGCCAGCCTTATGGGCCTGGCATTACCTGGCTTCTGTGATGATAAAGACGCTGAAGACATCAAGAGTGCTATCTTCAGATATCAGGCTGCTGCTGAGCAGAATCCAAGCAACCCGGTTAACCATGTCAAATTGGGCAAGGCCTACTTGATGAGTGGTGACACTGACAAAGCAATCGAATCTTTTAAAGCTGCAGTTAAGCTCAATAGTGAAGACCCCGAAGTCTACATGGGTTTGGCTCGATGCTATGGACGCAAAAATGATCTGCAGCAAGCTTGTGACAGTATCAAAGAAGCTGTGCGTTTGGCCCCGACTAAGGCGCAATACCACTTGAAATATGCTCAGTTGCTTTCTCGCAACGAGAAGAAGCTCGACCAGGCCCTGCAAGAATTCAAACAAGCAATCAAACTAGATGGCAAAGATGCAGCGGCTCACCGCGATTATGGTGCTGCACTTGGCCTGAAAGGCGATTTCCCCGGGCAAATTGCTGAAGAAAAAATTGCACTTACCTTGGCTCCTGACAGTGCCGATGCCCATTTCTACATGGGTTCAGCCTATGCTGCCTCGAACAAAGGTAGTGAAGCATTGCCATACTTGCAGCGCTGCGTAGAGCTAGATAAGAAAAATGCTGATGCCTACCGCTTACTGGCAGCAATCATGGCTTCAAACCACAAATTCAAAGAAGCTATCGACTATGCTCAGTCTGCAGTCAATATCCATCCTGACAATAAGGCATATGCTGCCACCCTTGAAAAAATAAAGTTGGCCTCGAAAGCTAAGTAATGTTGCTTTCATAGTGCCATTTTAAAATTTTATTTTGGACATATTTGCCAGTAAAGACATTATTGGGGTAGTTGTAAAGGCAGCGATCGCACCTGTTGGCAACCAGCTCTGCCCCTACTTGGATGCCGTTAGGGTATGTGAAAAGGTTAACTACACGTAGATGTGTAGCAACTTGCAAATACACTAGATAGGCTCTAACATAAGTTAAGCTAAGGTAGCAGTAACGTACTGCGAAAATAGGTGCCTCAACCGGCCCTTCATCGCTGTGTCTTACTAACTGTCTCAACTGGCGCATTAGGTGAGTGATGGTCCTCGGTAAAGAGGTTTAGTCGCTCGATTTAGTTAGAGTCTGTTAAAAAGTGTTTTCTGATTAGCCAATTTGTCGTATTAGTTTGAAGAGGTCTAAAGGCTGTGCTTGAGCGAGCTAAAATTGATGAGAAAGCTGCCAAAAGCTTCGAAATGAAGGCCAGCATTAAAGTTGTTGGTGTTGGTGGTGCCGGCTCCAATGCTGTTAATCGGATGATTGCAGCAGGCTTGAATGGAGTGGAATTCTGGTCTTGTAACACAGATGCTCAGGCTCTCGATTTGGCCGCGGCCAAAAATCGTTTGCAGATAGGCTCTAAGCTCACCCGCGGCCTTGGTGCTGGTGGCAACCCTAGCATCGGTCAGAAAGCAGCAGAAGAAAGCCGCGAAGAGATTGCTCAGGCCCTCCAAGGTGCTGATATGGTATTCATCGCAGCTGGCATGGGTGGTGGTACCGGCACTGGTGCGGCTCCTATCGTCGCTGAAGTTGCGAAAGAAATGGGTGCACTTACCGTTGGTGTTGTTTCGAGACCTTTTCTTTTTGAAGGGAAGCGTCGCAGCAATCAAGCTGAAAACGGCATTAATGAAATTCGTTCTCGCGTTGACACTTTGATTGTCATTCCTAACCAACGCTTACTTGAGGTTGTAGACCATAGAGCATCGATGCAAGAAGCCTTTGTCGAAGCCGATAAAGTGTTGATGCAAGGTGTGCAAGGTATATCCGATATCATTACTGTGCCTGGTTTGATCAACGTTGACTTTGCCGACGTTAAGGCCGTCATGCAAACTGCGGGCTCTGCTCTCATGGGTGTTGGTCGCGCAACGGGTGAAGGTAGAGCTGTGGAAGCTGCTCGCAACGCTATTAACAGCCCATTACTTGAGACAACTATCGACGGCGCGTCTGGTGTCATATTCAATGTCACTGGCGGCCCAGACTTGACGCTGCATGAAGTTCAAGAAGCAGCAAACGTTATCTACTCAGCTGTCTCAGACGAAGCCAACATTATATTTGGTGCTGTTCTCGACGATCGCCTCCATGGCGAAGTGTTGATTACTGTTATTGCTACTGGTTTTGACATGCTTGTTCAGTCTCAGCCAAAAGCAAGACCAACTCAAGCTAGTGCTCCTAATCAGCAACATCAGCGTGTTGAACAGCAAGCTCGACCAGCTCAGCCGGTGCAACAACAGCAAGCTCAACAGAGCCAAAGTAATGAGCTGAAGAAAATGGCTAGTGATATTCTTGATATTCCTGAATTTCTTAAGCAACGCAACCCTAGCAAATAGGTTGGTAATAGCCTAGTAATAGTATATGTAAGAAGGGCTCAAGCGCAATGCTTGGGCCCTTCTTCTGATTTGGTTTATTGATAGCTATATGAAATTGAGCTGCACTTGAAAGTCAGGTGCTTGATCCACTGATGTCGGTCTGGCTCGCCAGAGATAGACTAGTGCTTGGGCCGGGAGTGCTTTTAATGATAGCTGGTGAAGACCTTCAATGTACGGGCTCATATTATTGCAACCGCCATTGTAGCCGCAGGAGCCGCCACAGTGAATGTATTGAGCAATTTCAATTGGTCTGTCATTGGTTTTATTGATATTTTGCGAATAGCGTGGTGAGACAGCAGCATAGTTAAAGCCAAAGTCTCGAGCGTTGTATGCCACCACATCAAATGGCGCGCTACCAAGTTGCAGCGGCAAGTCTACGATCTTGGCACTTGCTTGTATAAAGCTTGTGACGTTGTAAGTTATTTCTTCTCTAGATTCGCGAGGATATACTACAGCCTGACTCGGTGCACATTCTAGAGGCAGGCCACTGAGTGCGAAGTCTTCTTTGCTAGGATACTTGCTGTTATCGTATTGGTAGCCCGATAAAACCATGTTGGCGCAAACAAGCATAAAGGGGTTATTGATAAACCGAGACTCTTCTGAAAGGCCATCGATGCTCCGGCTTCCTGAGTCGTGGAATACTTGGCCATCTAAGCCCCACCAAGGCTTACCATCTTCTATCTGGCTAAAAATTGCTGGCATGGGTGTGTATTGATAGAGCAGCAGCTCTGAGTGTTGATTGGCAAAACTCTTTCTAAGGTTCTCAATTTCAAGGCGAGAGTGAAAATCATATTCGCTTGGAGGATTGATGCTCAAGTTGAGCGGGGTTTGAACTTTTGCTTGCGCTCCTAGCGACAGTCTGTTTGAGCTGATTTGTTGTGTTTTACCTGGTTTTACTATGGCTAAAAATACCATTGCCATAAATACTGCAAGAATGCCGTATTTGACTGCTTTTTTTCCCTTGAGCGCTCTTAAATATTCTTCTAAAAGTGCTTGATTTAAAATTCGGTTGGCCATGTCTCTATAATTTACGTGTCTAGCTAAGCAAGGTCTATTATATGTCTGCTTCACTCGCTAAGTCTTTTCAGCCAGGTATTTTGCCTATTAAAATTGAAGATGGTCGACTGCTATTGGTAGATCAACGTCTGCTACCGCAAGAACTTTGCTATTTTGATGCCACTGCTCATGACGATATGGTCTTTGCTATCAAAGATATGGTTGTTCGCGGGGCACCGTCTATTGGCGTGGCCGCGGCCTTTGGTTTAGCATTTGTTGCTCAGCGTCTAGCTCTTCGTGTAGACGAGCAAAATCACTTAAATCAGCTAGATCAGCTAGCTTTTTTGAATGAATTCAATAAAGCCAAAGACGAACTTAACCAAACCAGGCCAACTGCTGTCAACTTGCGCTGGGCAACTGAACGCATGGCCAAGGTTCTGGAGGCTGCAATCAGCCGAGACCGATCTTGCTCTTGTGCAGAGGCTGCCAGCCAAGTTTATAGTGAGGCAGAAACAATACTTAGTGAGCACCTTAGTGCCAATCTAGCAATTAGTCAGTATGGATCTGAATTGGTGCAGCATGGTGCCCGCATAATTACTCATTGCAATGCTGGTGGTCTCGCTGCCTGTGGCTATGGAACTGCTCTTGGTGTCATACGTGCTGCTCATTTTGCTGCTAAGGATATTTCAGTATATGTTGATGAAACGAGGCCTCGTAATCAGGGTGCTAAGTTGACCATGTGGGAGCTTGCTCAAGATCGAGTACCCACTACTTTGATTTGTGACTCTATGTCGGGATATTTAATGAGTAAGGGCCTAGTTGATATGGTCATTACTGGTGCTGATCGAATTGCTCGAAACGGAGATAGTGCTAACAAGATTGGTACATATAATCTAGCTGTTCTCGCGCGTTATCACGAAATTCCTTTTTATATCGCCGCTCCCCTTTCTACTTTTGATCGAAATCTCCCAGACGGAAAAAATATTCCGATAGAAGAGCGGGAGCAGAGTGAAGTTCTCACCACCAATGGTGCGCTAACCACGGTGCCTGGAGCCCAGGCTTTTAACCCTGGATTCGATGTCACTCCTGCTCAGCTCATTGCTGGCATTATTACTGAAGCTGGTGTTCTTCGATCTGATTTTGGTGTGAGCATTGGCAAAGCATTGCTATAGAAAAGAGTTTAGCGAAACAACAAGTATTCAATGGCGTAGCTGACAGCAAAGATAGCGCTAAGAGTGGCTGATCCAGCGAATCTATACTGCACTGGCAGTTTGGTTTGAATGATTAAATTGCCGACCACTGAGATTGGCAAGTTAGTGATAAAAGATTTGAGCCCAACTACCAGGCAATTTAAAATCACTGCAAGAGCACCACTAAAGTCAGTGCCTAGTTGGAAGTGATGAGTGGCAAGATAAATGAAAAAGACATGGCGGGCAATCCAGAGCGGATTGAAATAGAGCATCGCACCAATTGTCCGACCAATCCACGTGAGAGGTCTGCCAGCGATGCAAATACTGTCAAGCATTCTGAACCAAGCTGGTATTTCAAAGCGGTATAGCAGCCCGCCCACGAGTGTCATGACCAATATGCGCTCCGGCTCAAATTTGCCGAGCAACACTTGTCCAACCAGATCGCCAAGGGGGTAGAGCAGCCAGCCTACGAGTAAATTGATTGTTTTTTCTGATTTCAAAAAGAAACCTTTTGTATGTTTTGCGTACTTTAGCGATCTGATATAAAGTGTAGTATCTCGCACATCGACTTAGTCTGAATTTTTTGGAGGGAGTGACAATGACAAACTTGCGCAAATTTTTCATCTCGGCACTTCTTTTTTCAGCTTTTCTGAATTTATCATTGTGCTGGGCTAGCCAAGCTGCGCCTGCTGTTTCAGCTAATGCCAAAGTTAAAACGTCAACTAAAGTTGTTAAATCTGCGGCCAAGCAGCAGAATCTACGCCGCTTTGACTTTCGTCTGGAGGGCGTGAGCTGTGGCCGTTGCATTGTCAATATTCGCACAGCTCTGCGCCAGACTAAAGGGGTAAATCGCTGCGAGGTGGCTCTGCGTAAGCCCTTCGGTGGTGTTGTTGTCTATGATTCTAGCCTTACTAATGTAGAGAAGCTAACCAAAATAATTATCACCGCCGACCCTAAAACGGCTGTGATAGTCCAAGAGCCAGTTGACGACACTATTGAAAAAGTACCGGTTGTATTGATTCCCAAATATACTTCGCTGCGAAAACCAGCCGGTTGAAAATAGCTGGTTAAGTATGGGATGTATCAGGAATGCTAAGGGAGCGGGGCAATCACATCGGCTACAACTGGCTCCGTGGCTTCTGCTGAGAAGACCATAGATGATGGTCCGAAGGGAATCGGTACAGGGAAGTTACAGGTAACTCTCGTGACTACTAAAACTTGGGCCGAACCTGCTGGGTATTGTAAGGTCCTGCTCTGGAAGAGACAAATTTTAGAACCGCCACCGCTGGCTTGAAACTGGGTGACGACATCGTCTACTGCGGGTAAAGCCAGTGCATAACTCGCGTAATTAGAAGCAGCTCTAGCGCAATGTTTCGCTAGTGCATCATTTTGTGTTTGGCAGATAACAATTGATGCAACGTCTAATAAAAACAATGCAATTGTGACAATGAAAATACAGCCAACAACAGTCTCGATCAGACTGCTGCCGTGTTTTCCTCTTCTTTTAGTAGTAACTGTTATCAATTTGCCTCATCTCCCAAGTGCAAGTCAGGTTTTGTCCTAATTTTCATTAGTTTCTTCCATTGGTCGATTATCTACATATCTGAAGGTAATTGGTCTTGTTAAGCCATCTATGTTCAAGGCTGCCATAAATGGCAATCCTCCGAGAGACAGAAATGGTTTGATTTGTACTTGGGTCTCAACTTGCATGAACTGCATTGGCTTACCGGTCTCGCGGTCAACTGCAGTGCCAAAATTGACAGGTGTGCCGGCGTTTTGCACTACTACCGCACCAGTGAAGGCGGCTAGACCGCTGCCCTCCCAGGCCGTTTTCATGGCATTTGCTGCGGGAACATAGTCTGCTGTTTTTACTGTTGCGCACGCTTTAGCTGTCATCTGATTGAGATACCAGCCAGCGCAATACCCTATGCTTAGATACAGCAAGTCGATCATCGGAAAGAGGATAACGAGAAAAAGAATTAGCAGTGCAGGGGCTAGTTCTGCGATTTGGCCACCAGTACTTTTTCTTCTGACCTTCATACCGCGATCCCCCGGGAAAGATGCAAACAACGCTGGATTCCTTGGTCTATATGGCTTTGGATAATTTGATTCTGTTAAAAGTCGCCACAGCTCTTTGCTGAATTCTAAACATTTCTTATAGTGGTTATGCCACGTTGAGTGGATCTTTAAATCCCCTATTGTTTATGTGTTAGTTTCGTTTAGCGAGAATTAATCTGCATGGCTCTTGGGGTAGAATATGACTTTCGCTGAAGTGAGAGCCTTCTGTGAAAGTAGCAAGAGTGGTTGTTTGAAAATTAAACTGAAAGAATTACCAATAGTTTCCCCGGATAATCAAGGATTACCAGAGTGATAAGACAAAATCGATTTGCCATCACCAGTGACATCACTGGCCTAGCGCTGCCATTTGCTGTTGCTCTGATTCTTCTTTTTCCTGGTTTAGCTCACGGTGAGGCAGCCGGCATGGGCACTGTTTTGTCTGAAACCGAAGTTGAAACTCCTGTGCGACGAGATGAATTACCGGACGAACAATTACCTGGTGGGGTGGCTGTTGGAAAAGTCCTAAAACGAATTCAAACTGAACTTGATAGCCGCCAGTTGACTCAGGCTTCACAAAACGAACTAGAAGCCTTAGCTACGAAGTATCCAAACAATTACAAAGTGCATCTTTATTACGGTTTGGTGCTTGATGATGTTGGTTTGCCTGAGCAAGCCATGGCCGAATTTGAACTAGCCGATAAATTGGGACCGCAAGACCCTCGTGGCACAGCTGGGATCATGAATCATATATTGGCCAGAGGCGATACAGCCGCTGCCACAGAACTCCTTCAAAGGGCTCTTAAGCGCTTTCCAGACTCGCCAGAGATCTTGTTCTTTATGGGCAAAAACTTTAAGGAGCACCGGCATTGGTCGGAAGCCCAGATGGTACTGAGCCGCGCCTACAAAGCTGGCTGTAAAGTGAAGCATCTGCCTGTTGAACTTGGTGAACTTTATCAAGAGAGTGCTCCTTTTCTTGCCCTGAAGTTGGCTAATGAAGACCTGGCTCAGTATCCTGACTATTACCTCTCGCTTCAGGTAAAAGCTCTAGCCTTGATGAACATGGGCAAGTTCACAGCTGCGATTGAACCGCTTAAAAAGCTCTATCACCAATCGCCAACGTTCAACCACTCGGCTGAATATTATTTGCGCTGTTTGTTCTGGGATGGCCGCTACCGTGACGCTCTCAATCCAGGCTTATACTACTTGGGTAAAGAAGCTCACGCTATTGGTGGTCCACTGGTTTCGTCTGAGGTTCTAGGTGAAATTATTGGTCGGCTACCTGCTAATGATGTCGAACAGCAACTCAATCACTTTTATGCAGAATTGAAGAAAGACAAATTTTTGGTCAGGCCCGCTTTTCATTATTATCTTGCCAATATCTTCTACAAGCAGGGTAAAGCGAAATTGGCTAAAGCTGAATTAGAAAGGCTCTTAGAGAGCGATCCTAAGTCGGTAGAAGGTTTCTATTTGCTCGGTCAGCTGCAAGAAAATTATGGACGTAATTACGAAGAAGCGCTGAAGGCTTATGAAATGGCTCATGCTCTCTCTCCGTACGATATGGCCATAGAGAAGGCCTACAATCGCCTAGTGGAGAGGCAAGCTTTCCGTTCTTCTGATTGGGCTAAGGCTTTGCGAGACTGGCTTGATAAACTTTTGGGCCGAACCAGGCTAGATTGAAATTAGACAGATTGAAATTAGACAGATAAAAACTTGCTAGATTCGGTGCTTCCTAAAACTAATCTGCTTGGCCTGACATTTAGGTCTTGGCATTAGCTCTTTTTGCTAAGCTGGTAAAGCGTGGCGGGAGTTCAGGAATCTTGGTGTCTTTGCGTGCGATATGTTCCTTATCACAGATTGGCGAATCTACCCAATATCATTGTAGACGGTAAGGCTAACCACGCGACCGTGCTGACGCTTTCTCATTGGCCCAGTAGCAATACTCCAGAAGAGTTTAAAGCTGATCTATCGGCCCAGATTGTTTATCGCTATTTGAATAATCCTGGTTCCTTTTTGTCTCCTACTTGCGATGTGGTATCAAATAACCATTTTGATGAAGATGGTTTGGTGTCGCTTTACTGCTTGCTCAATCCGAAGGCGGCACTTGAGGAGCAATCTACCTTGGTCGATATTGCCAGTGCCGGTGATTTCGGTACATTTAAAGATCGCGAATCAGCCAGGGTCTGCTTTGTCCTGTCTGCCTGGTCCAATCCTGACCTTTCTCCTTTGAATCAGGGGGTTTTTGCTCGGCCATATCCTGAAGTTACTGCCATCTTGTATGAGGAATTGCTGGTTCGCTTACCCAATATCATTCAAAAAATTGA
This sequence comes from bacterium, assembly GCA_018062085.1. Lineage (GTDB taxonomy): Bacteria > Cyanobacteriota > Vampirovibrionia > Obscuribacterales > Obscuribacteraceae. The sequence continues at coordinate 38,763 of JAGOSY010000008.1, forward strand.
CAATCTCAGGCGCTACTGGCAGGAGGAAGATAACTTTCTTGATACCACCGAAAATGCCATTGCTTCTGGTTTGATAACTCTGCAAGAATTCCCCGAAGTTGATTTGTTAGTAGTGAGGGTGCAAGATAGTGGTTTCCCTTATATTACTAGAGAACATTGTCCCAGCTGGATTTCGTCGGTACTGCATCCGATGGCTTTGCACAATCGCACTGAACGTATGCGCTTGCTTTTGATGCAGGGGCGACGCTATGAACTTTACTACCGCTATGAAACTTGGGTTGATTTCGTTTCAAAACCCTTAGCAAAACGGTTAGACCTCAGCGATTTGGCCAAGACCCTGACGACAATGGAAAGTGGCAGAGGCTGCTGGCAATTCACTGGCAACGATGAGATAATTGCCCGGCTTAAGTTGGTAGATGGGAAGGAAAGCAGAATCGACCCCGAAGATTTTCTATCTGAGGTCAAAGGGGCATTGGTTCAAGGCGAGAACTTGAATGGAAGCATCTGTTAAAGAGCCCCGCTGGAAACGTCTACTAACGCCTGGCTTGGCAAGGTTTTTTGCTCCGCGAATTGATTTCTACGCTTTGCTTCTTGCCCAAGCTGACACTACCCTTAGAGGGGTGGAAGAGCTTGAGGCTTGGCTCAGCAGTGGAGCAGCAGAGCGCTGTCAGGTCGTGCGTGATTTAGAGCATCATGGCGATGAACTCAAGGCCTCACTACAGCGAAAGTTGGCTGAATCATTTGTCACTCCTTTTGATCGCGAAGATATATACGATCTGTCTGTCAGGCTTGATGAAGTGCTCAATAGCGCCAAGAACAGTGCCCGCGAGGTGGAGGCGCTCAATTACTGTCCACGTGATTCAAGTTTGTCTGAGATGGCACGTAACCTAGTTGAAGGTAGCCGTTGTTTGTATAATTCTTTCCGTAATCTCAACGTCAATTTAGAAGAGGCGTCTGCCCAAGCCAATCTTGCTCGTAAGTCGGAGAACCGGTTCGAGAAGGTCTACAGGCAGGCTATGCGTGAACTCTTTGAATTGAATGATTTTAAGACAATTTTACGCACTCTAGAAGTTTATAGAACCATGGTGCAAACTGCGTCTCGCATAGACATGGTGGCCGAGAAGTTGCATCATGTGATAGTCAAAATTAGCTAGTTGACTATCATCTAAAACTTTTAGCTAAAGCTGTAGCCTTAAATATTGGCTTAAACTAGTGGCACAAATGAAATTGTTAGCTCAATTGGAAACTCAAGTCGAGCACAAGAACAGAGGAAAGGACAATTAATTTCTACTTTGTGTTAGTGCTGCTGCTTGGCTGTTTGTTTGCTTTTACAAACGGTTTTCAGGACGGTAGTTCGGTTGCAGCTAGTCCAATTGCGTCGCGCTCCATAGGAATGTGGCAAGGGGTTTTGCTAACTGCCATATTTGAGTTTTTTGGCGCTCTCTTTGGCGGTTCGCAGGTTGCCTCAGCTATTTCAGGAATTACTAACTATCCTCGCAACGAGTCGTTTCTGTGTGTTCTAGCATGTGCATTGCTAGCTGCAGTGTTATGGAATTTTCTCACTCGGCTGATCAAAGTTCCCTCTAGTTCTACCCACGCCCTTGTTGGTGGCCTTATCGGTGCAATCTTTGCTTCGACTGGGAGCTTCGAATATATTGTCTGGGGAAGTTTTAATGCCCTAATTTATCCTACTGGAGTCTGCAAGGTCATTGCCACCCTGTTTCTTTCCCCATTGATTGGTTTTGTGGCTGGCTATTTTACCTTGCACTTGCTTCAATTTCTGCTATCAAAGGCAACTAATCAGGTCAATAATGCCCTGAAGTGGTCGCAGTGGTTGGTTCTTCCAGTTCTCGCTTTTGGTCATGGCGCCAACGATACTCAGAAAGTCATGGGTGTTATCGTCATGGCTATGAGCGCCGCTGGTTTGTTGGGAAGTCAAAACCCATTCAACGCAAGTGAAAGTATTCCATTGTGGGTGAGAATTACCATTGGGTTATGTATGGCGGTAGGAGTCGTTTGCATGGCGCCCGGTATTCTTAAGCGAGTTGGTCTCGGCATATTTAGGCAACGTCCAGTGCATGGTTTTGTTAGTGAGTTTGCCTCGGCAGTGGTTGTTCTCACAGGTTCAATTACCGGTGGACCAGTTTCAGCCTCGCAGGTAATCGCTTCAACCGTTATGGGTGTTGGTTATGCCAATAGGCGCAAAGGAGTGCATTGGCTTGTTGCCAGAGAGATGGCTTGGGCTTGGTTCCTGACTATTCCGTGTTCGGCAGCGGTTGCTTATTTTCTTTTTCGTTCGATCTTTAGTCTCTTAAAAAATGTCTAAAAATATTTAGCCTGGAACTGCCAAGTCACTTTGCTTAAGGCATAGATACTCACTACTTAAGACTCAAATAGTGTGCGTTTCAGGTAAGGGTTCGTAACCCGGATAAACCCAAGGAGCGCTGTAACTAGATTGCTTGATTTGCGGATGAAAAAGCCATGTATTTGATGTAGCAATCAATAATCCTGCTACGACAGCAAGCCACATTTTGTTAACTGGCTCGCTGATCTGGTTGTCAGTTTGATTGTCAGTACTAATAACGGCCGTAGACTGCTCTGGTAAATCGCTGCTGGTCTGTAACATAAATCTCACCTCTACTGGGAGACATGCCCCATTAGGCAATTCACTAAACTGTTTTGACTAGGCTGGGATGGGGAATCTAAATTTAGGCAGAATTTTATTGTTGGTTTGTGTCGGCCACTGGTGAGCCGCTGCGGGTGGGAGAGTTATGGGTGAAGAGATGGCTAAAGAGATGGCGGATGAAATGATTGATGAGCAAGGCGATCGCAGCTGGATGGATACAGAAAGTGATAGTGAGGAAACTCAAGATATTGCAGCCATTCGTAACTATGCCTACGAAGCATTTGATAGGTTAGATAAAGACGGCAATGGTTTCATAGAATCCACTGAGCTTCATCTGGCGCGGCTTGACCCCTCCCTGAGCACTAAGGAGAAATCTTTCATTGCTTTTCTTCTCAATAATCAAGAGGCAATTGCCGGCATGGTCGTGGAAGATAATCCAGGCCCGCGTTTAGGGATATCTAGAGACGATCTGGAGTCTTATTTTGGTTTGATATCCCGTCTTCTTGGCTAGAATTTCGCCGAGTTGAAGACGAGTAAACCTTTTGGTCAACCTACTTGGCCAATCTACAGAAAGACTTTATGGAACTTTTTGCCTTATAACATGGTCTGCATACTAAAATTGTGTCAGAATTTTGTTATTGCAAAGGGGATTGAATGCGTTCTATAGTGTCTCTGGCTGGTACGGTAGGTCTTATCGCCGTTATCTCCTCCCTAGCTTGTGGCAGTGCCAATGTGCCTTCAGCCCAGGCGCAGTTTGGTGGTCGTGACCTAAGTCAAATTCCCTCGCTATTAGACGTTGAAAAAAGGCGTAGTGATTTAGATCGAAAGCTTTCGGAGGCGCTTGCTTCTGGACGGCTAACCTCTTCCGAGGCAGGGCCCTTTAAGCAAGAGTTGCTACGTCTTAAAAATGTAGAAGAGACCTATAAGGTGAGTGGCAAGTTTTCATTCTTTCAAAAAGCGCGCTTGACCCTTGAACTTGATGTTCTCTCAAGCAATATTGAGAAGAGCCTTCACGAACGTTCCAGCGTTGCTCTTACCGACCTTAGTGGGAAGAAACTTGATATTACGGTGCGCTTAAATGAGGCCTTAAATGCTGGTCGTTTGACTCCCCAAGAGACACAAAGTTTTAAGAGCCAACTTGCTAACATTAGCGCTAAAGAAAGTTCTTACCAGGCTGTAAATGCCCCTGGTCAGCCGTTGAATAGTACCCAAACTCTTGAGCTGGCACTCGACTTGGACCGCTTATCTAGTGCCCTAGAATCGCAACTTAGAGCCAGGACTGGCGAAGATTTTAAGTTTGCCGATAGAACGAGAGAACTTTCGGTGCGCATCAGCGACCTAGTAGCGGCCGGTCGAATATCTGCTATTGATGCGGACGGCTATCGCCAAGAGTTAGACCGAATTGGCAGTCGCCAAGTATCAATGACAGCCTCCGGACGTCGCCTCACTACCGAAGATCAGCTTTCTCTAGCGCTTGACCTCGAAAGACTAAATAGCAAATTGGAGCGATTCACTGCCACTACTGGCGGTATTAGTGGTGGTGCTAATGCGTTGCCTGGTATCAATGAGCTGCAACGCTCCCTAGCGGAAAAGATTGTAGCGGGTCAGAGCTCAGGTCAGCTCGACGCGCAAGAGCTTTCAGTGCTTAAGCAAGAGTTTGATCGAATTGCTACTGTTGAAGCCAGCTACAGGGCCGATGGTGCTTTGAGCGACAACGAAACGCTCTCTCTTGCAGGTGACCTAGAGAAGTTGAGCAAACGAATTGATCGCAGCCTAACCCAAGCGCCGACTAATACTCTTGCTTCGAGGCAGGCTCGGGTTCAAACTAAGCTCGATCAAGCTAGAGCCAACCAAAGAATTAGTGAGGCCATATATCAAGATTTGAGGACCGAGCTGGAGCGGGTAGCTGCGCGCGAGCGGCTCTATAAGGCCGATGGCCAGCTCAGTGATAGTGAAACATTGTCATTGGCCAATGATCTTGAGCAAATTAGCGGTAGACTGCAGCAATCGCTTTCTGCTCTTCCCGATTGGAATTCAAAGAGAGATAAGCTCTCCAAGCAGATCGAGGATGCCTTAGCCTCCGGTCGCCTTACTGCAGATCAAGCTGACGATTTTCGACGAGACCTCGCCCGTGCCAATCGCCTCGGATCGGCTATGAGTGGTGGCAATCGACAGTATAGCGAGCAGCAAGTGGTGGCCATTGTTAGCGAGTATGACGATGTTTCAAGTCGACTCGAAAAAGCACTGGCACCTTTGCCAGACATTGCTGGCAAGCAACTTGCTATAACAACTAAACTCAATGGGGCTGAGGCCTCAGGCGCTTTAAATTCCAATCAGGTTAGCGATCTCAATAAAGAATTCGCTCGGATAAGAACTGTTGAAAACTCTTTTCGAAATTCGGATGGTGGCTTGAACGATTGGGAGGCGATGAAAATCAATCGCGATCTCGATGCTCTCGATTCTGATTTGACGCGACTAATATCAAATGCCCCTGTTTCTTCACCGGTCTCATCGTCGAGTGTGCCATTCGATACCAAAGGGCATTGGGCGGAATCGTATGTAGGGCAATTGACTCAACGCGGTATCATTGGCGGATTTCCCGATGGTTCCTTTAAGCCCGATGATGGTATAACGCGCGCTCAGTTTGCCGCAATTGCGGTCAAAGCTTTGAACCTTCCAAGCGCATCTGGACCAGCCAGTTTCGCTGATGTTTCCGCATCTTATTGGGCAAATAGAGCTATTGCTTCAGTTAGTCAAGCCGGCTTGGTAACAGGATTCCCCGATGGACGGTTTAAGCCAGAAGACAAGATTACAAGAGCCCAGGCCCTGGTAATATTGGCTAAAGCCTTGCCTGCTCAAGGTGCAGCCGATACTTCAATTCTCAATTCATACGGCGACGGCTCTTCTGTTCCAGCTTGGGCCGCACCATCTGTAGCGAAGGCGGCTAAAGCTCGAATTCTTGTTAGCTATCCAGACCCAAGTCAAATTAAGCCAAACGTAAATGCAACAAGAGCAGACGTTGCTGCCTTGACCTATCAAACACTAAACAATTTGGGCAAGAACCTACCCCAAATTAGAGTCGGGATCGAACCTCAGTAATTGTCAGCAAATTATTGTCAGGCTCTTCTTTTCGGGAAATTTGGTTCTCGCGGTCGTTCCGAAATAGAAACTGCATCGATATCGATGCAGTTTCTATTTCGGTTTTAAGTAGCCATCAATTAACATAATTTGCATTGTCCATTGAACTTTTTTCCTCAAGCTTCCGTATAGAAAGAAACACAGAGGTAAAAGAATATGGGACTAAAACGCAATTTAGTTAGCGCCGCAAACGAGCAGTTGATATCTAGCTGCTTGCCAGAATTTAGCGCTCTGGTACCTGACGATGAAGCAGCATTAGATTTGATTCTGCAGATTCAGATTCAGCAGAGACGGCTCCGTTGTCGATGTGGCTATGTCTTTGAGAGTGCGGCGCGGGCGAAGTATGAGCGAAAAGTAGAATGCAATGTTTGCCGAAAGAAGATTTATTTTACTGTGGGCACTCTATATGAAGGTGTAGCTAGTGTTCGCGCCCGCATGGGTGCAGTTTGGCTAATGGAGCATGGTGCGGTAGTGACCTCTACTAAGCTTAAACAACTTTTTGGTATAGCCACATCAACTGGGCTAAGCATTATCAATACGATAGGTGTGTACATCGAGGCCATGCGTGAAACTTCCTTTGACAGGGTTTCGGAAAATGTGAATTGTCCGATTTTTGGAGAGATCATGATTAAGCGCAGTCGCATTACCGGTGCTTACGAGCATGCTTCAGCTGTGCCTGAGGAGGTCTCAGTCTCTAATGTCGACTCAAGCGCTGATGCGAATTCTGGTCAATTCAGCGAGTCAGCCAATACCCCTGACGACCTTGGTGACTTGGACAGAGAAGTACTAGCCCAAATCTCAGCGGCTCCGATTTCTGTTGACTCTATCTGCCAAAAGGTTAATCAGCCAGCTGGTGCTGTTGGCGCGGCGCTAACGATGTTGGAGATTCTCGGTCACATTACCTCAGCACCAGGTAATTCTTTTGTGAGGCCGACTGCTGCAAAGAGGGAGAGTCGCAGCACTGAGTTTTCACCGCAGTTGTTGGAGTTCATTGAGGCTGCTGTGGTAAACATCAAAGCGATTAGGCAGGGAGTAAGTCGTAAATATCTTCAATTGTACCTTGGAGCATTCTGGTGCTATCTCGATAGAGACTTTTGGCGCGAAGGTGTGCTTCTGCTCGTTTCTCTTGACTCATCACTTTCGCCAGATAGAAATCTTTTTGATTACGAGTCACCACTCATGGTGTCGGTGGTAAGTGGTTAAGTCGCACGCCTGAATTTAGAACAGCAGATCTTATGACTCTGGCAACAATACGGTTTCGAAATCTAGTTGGTATGCGTGGTTCTTGACCACATCTAAGAGTTTATCTATTAAGTTTTGGGGATTTTCTACCTTAGGGCTTACGTAAAGTCGTTTGATAAGCAGAGTGTCACGCGCGTCTCCTGCCGTCGCATTGCAGCTTCGCGTCTCTGTATTGACTTTTGTACCGGGCTCGATTCGAGCACCGCAAAATCCATGGATGACTCCATCGTCTTCGGCTACCAGAAAAAGACCATCATTGCCAAAATAGCTTCCTTCAACGTTGCGTAAATCATTGTCTGTACCATCGAGATCAAGCTCACGGCCTTTCGATTGGTAGATCGACTGCATTAGGTTACGGAATTCTTTGTCATCTTGGCGGCTGTAAAGGCGAATTTGCATGATATGGTCTCACTTCGGATCGGCAGTGTAAGCTTGACAGCTAGTTGCTTCCAGTAATTTGCTTCCAGTAATTTACTTCAATGGGCTCTATAAAATAGAAAAACGGCCGGTGCCCCAAGGTCATCGGCCGTTTCAATTATCTACCAGCTTCTGCTTATCATCTAATTCTTATTGAACAAGGAGGCCAACAAGAAGTAGAGCTACGATGTTCAAGATCTTGATCATCGGATTGATAGCCGGACCAGCTGTATCTTTGTAGGGGTCGCCAACAGTATCGCCGGTTACAGCAGCTTTGTGAGCGTCTGAACCTTTGCCACCATGGTTGCCTTCTTCGATGTACTTCTTAGCGTTGTCCCATGCGCCACCACCGGAGGTCATGGACACTGCCACGAACAAGCCAGTGACGATTGAACCAACTAAGATACCGCCAAGAATCTTGGCTGCTGCGTATTGTCCCGGAAGGGCAGCATTCAAATAGAAGGCGCCGATCAATGCAATCACAACTGGAGTTAGAACGGGAAGAAGAGCAGGGACAATCATTTTTTGAATGGCCGCACCAGTCACGATACTTACGCATTTTGCATAATCTGGCTTAGCTGTTCCTTCCATGATGCCTGGAATTTCGCGGAACTGTCGTCTAACTTCTTCGACTACCAAGCCACCGGCAGCTCCAACAGCTTCCATGGCCAGAGCGGCGAAGAGGAATGGAATCAAACCACCTATGAATAACCCAGCCAGAACATATGGGCTAGACAAGTCAAAGGTAATCGCAGTGCCGCCTTTTTCTAAGATCTTCATGTTCAATTCTTGAGTGTATGAACTGAACAACACGATGGCAGCCAAGCCGGCGGAGCCAATGGCGTAGCCTTTTGTCACTGCTTTGGTGGTGTTACCGACGGCGTCTAGTGGGTCTGTTACTTCGCGGACTTCTTTTGGCATTTCTGCCATTTCGGCAATACCACCGGCGTTATCGGTGATAGGACCGTAAGAGTCGATGGCTACGATAATTCCTGCCATAGATAGCATTGCCATCGCAGCTAGTGCAACGCCGTAGACCCCGGCGAGGGCAAAAGCAACGAGGATCCCAACAACGATTGAAAGTACAGGCCAGGCTGTAGCTTTCATCGATACAGCTAAGCCCGCAATGATGTTGGTGGCGTGACCGGTCTCTGATGCTTTGGCAATGTACTTAACAGGACCATATGAAGTTGATGTGTAGTATTCGGTAATGTAAACGAGCAAACCGGTTACGACTAAACCAACCATTGAAGCGAGGAAGAAGTTTATTGCAGGAATTGGAGTGCCAGCAATTGATAGGCCTTGCATCATCTTGTCTGTGACGAAGTAGAAAGCTACTCCAGCTAAACCACCAGCCACGATCAGACCCTTGTATAGAGCACCCATAATATTGGTGCTCTTACCCAGCTTGACGCACATACAGCCAAGGATTGATGTGACGATTGAGACTGCTCCCAAAACAAGAGGATATTCGATTACATAAGGAGCGGTTCCAGCAACGATTTGCTCTTTGAAAAGCTCGTGAGCGAGTAACATGGTGGCCACTGCTGTGACTGCATAAGTCTCAAACAAGTCGGCTGCCATTCCAGCACAGTCACCAACGTTGTCACCAACGTTATCGGCGATAACAGCAGGGTTTCTCGGGTCGTCTTCAGGAATTCCAGCTTCGACCTTACCTACAAGGTCAGCGCCTACGTCGGCAGCTTTGGTGTAGATTCCGCCACCTAGTCTAGCGAATACTGAAATCAGGGAAGCTCCGAATCCGAGACCTACCAGAGCGTTAACGTCGTGGGTTGCACCATAAAAGAGTGATACGCCCAGTAAGCCTAGGCCGACTACGAGAAGACCGGTAACTGAACCGCCTTTGAACGCGACAGCAAGTGCCGTTTCTAGGCCATTTCTAGCCGCTTCTGCCGTGCGAACGTTGGCCCGTACTGATACGTACATGCCGACAAATCCGGAGATGGATGACAGCACCGCTCCGACCAAGAAGCCGGCAGCCGATGGCCAACCCAAACCGAATCCAATCACGAAGAAAAGAATAGCTCCAACGCCAGCGATGGCGGTGTACTGTTTGTTCATGTAGGCTCCAGCGCCTTCCTGAATGGCGGCTGCAATTGCTTGCATACGCTCATTTCCAGGGCTCATATCGAGCACGCTTTTACCAGCCCAAGCACCATAAAGAACTGCAAGTAGGCCGCATCCGACGGCAACTTGTAGAGGCAGATCACCCATTTTTTACTCCCTAGTTACGCTGTTTGAATGTCAGTCAGAATTGGAAAATCTCAATGGTTTACCAGTGGTGATTCACCAGATGTTTTACCAGAAGTGATTTACCTGCTATGACTTGTCATTCCAATTTCCTGCTACGAAATGAAAGTTCATTCGCAATCGCGCACCCATCTCGATTGATGAAGATGCGATAGATTTGTCGGAAATAATCGCCTGGGGCAGAAATATTCCCGTTCTCCACGACTGCTTAGAGTAGCAGGAAGGGGATAGTCCTACCCCAAATACTATTTAATTTACTGAACAATTACCGTGGTTGCCAAATAGATATAGCTGGCTGCAAATAGGTCAGATGGGTGTCTGTGTTAGAATTTTCAGAATATCTCTTTATAACTGGTGAATCTCTCAAGATCTTGCTCCAAGGCTTATAGAGCCCTATAGACTGAAATATTGGCCAGTGGGAAAAAGCCCGAGAAATCAAGGAATTAATGAGTCCTAGGCCTTTTAAAAACGCAACTTTTGCCTCAGCCTTTGCTTTCTTAGCGCCAACGATTGTTATCGGTGCCGCTTTCCCTTGTGCTGTATTTGCTCAGAATTATGCTGATAGGGGCCCAGGTGTGCGGGTTACGCAAGCTTCTGATGGTTCGCTAACCACGGCTGGAGGGGAAGTCACTCTAAAGACTGAATCATCGGTAGTGGCCGGTCGACCGCAATTCAGGTACTTGCCTGGTAGCAATGGCGATACTGTTTTGACTGCTGATTTTGAAGGGTTAACATGGAATTATCCGACTAAAGTCATTAGACTGAATTCACCTGAGAAGGGTCTAAGTAATATCCCTTTCACCGGTATCAAGGAAATACGAATTGGGCAATTTCAGGCAAGCCCTAGTATTTTGCGAGTCTCTTTCGTTGCCCGCGACCCAGCTGTTCTGAAGAAGGTAGCGATTGGCGCAGCTCCTGGAGTTTTGAAGCTTTCCTGGAAGGGCGCAGGAACTTTAAATTCTTCTTTGCCGACCAAGGCCCCATCGGTGCGTTTGGCTTCAACTCAGCAAATGCCACCGGTGGCCTCCGGAAAGCCTGGCTTGGCAATGGCAGCAGCTTCAAGTTCAAGGCCAAGTTCAGGTTTAAGTTCAGCTTCAAGTTCAGCTTCAAGTTCAACTTCAACGACTGCCACAGCAGATAGCTCTGTATTATCAAAGGCCGCCAAAGCTGGTTGGTTGGCGCGTTTGCGCTCTAAAACCAAAGAGTATTTCAGTGCGCCTGCGGAGCCGCCGGCCGAAGAAGCTGAAAAAGATTCTGCAAAAGACTCTGCAAAGGATTCTGAAAAAGATTCTGCAAAAGAGACGGTAAAAGATTCTGCGAAACTATCGGCACTTGAATCTACAGGTGAATCTAAAAGACAGTCCAAAATAGAGTCTATAAAGGATTATGAAAAAGCTTCGGCAAAGCATTCTATCAGGCAACCCTTGAAACAACGCGGCAAGACGACTGAAGATGAACAGTCTGCTAGCGCACCCGTGGCTCCGGCTATAGCTCAGACTTCGCCCGCAGCAGCCAAAGTTGCACGCATACCGGCTCCAGCGCCATCTATATCTTTATTAGATGGCGGCTCCATTGTCAATTCTTTTCCTACGCTTCCTCCGCCGAAAGGTAGTGACCGCACCGTTGGTGGTGCGAAACTGGCTAATCGCGATTCTGATACCGATCTAGAATTTACTAATTCAAAAGAGTCTAGGCCTAGTAGAGAGCTGAATGCTAGTCGCGATTCCAACGAGATTGCTGGCAGCGGCGATTTCGACAAAACCGAGGTGCCCCTAGGACCGCCTCCGCTAGTAACTTTAGAAACGGCTGACGCACAGGGCTCTGGCGCAAAACTAGAAATTTTTAGAGTGGAGCGCCCTGATGGAAAACCGCTCGGCTTCAAGTCATTCCGTCTCCATAATCCAGAGCGCTATGTTGTCGATATGCCTGATTATCGAGAGTTGGCTAATGCACTATTGCCCGATGTATCAACGTCGCCGCTGGTCTCGTCAATGCGCGTGGGTTTGCCTGGAGAGGTGGAGGGTGCCGGTCGACTGGTGCTTCAACTGACCGATGATACTGTCTCGATTGATGAGTCTTTTAACTCTGGTTCAAGCTATATGACCGTCACTCTGGCCAAGGGTCTAAGCGGTAACTCAGGCATAGCACGCAGCGGCAGTCTAGCGGGATTGGCTGGTGGCAACGGTCCGATATTAGTGCCACGAGCTCCGAGCGAGACTGTGGTTGTGCTCGATGCTGGTCATGGCGGAAGCGATCCTGGTGCCGTGCGTGGTGATGTGCAGGAGAAAGAAGTGACTTTGCAAATCATCGCCAAGCTCAAGAAAGTTTTGGAGAGTAAAGGAGCTCGTATTGTGCTCACTCGCGCAGACGATACATTTGTGTCGCTGGAAGATCGAGTGAAAATTACCAATGCAGTTTTACCTAACTTATTTCTGTCCGTACATATTAATTCACTTGAAAGTACTTCGAATATATATGGCATTGAGACCTATTTTCAGACTGACCAAAGTCGCCCCCTTGCCGATCGGGTGCACGCATCTCTCGTGAGTGGTCTAGGGGCTCCTGATCGTTCTGTAAGAAAAGCTCGATTTTATGTCATTAACCACACTCCAGTTCCTGCAATTCTGGCTGAGGTCGGCTACATTACAAATAAGCTAGAAAGAGACAGGTTAATCTCCTCTGATTACCAGCAAAAGGTTGCTAGCGCGCTGGCTCGGGGTGTTATGCTCTATTTACAAGAGATAAAATCTCAAAATGGCTTTGCTAATAACTCCTCCGGTTCAGTAGGTTCTTCTGCAGATGTTCAAAAGCCTTCAAAATTGGCGACGGGTAGCTGGAAACCGACTAAATAGCTGTGGCGCAAACAAATAGAGAGACTAGTAGTACCGACAGAAGAGTTGATAGCAAAATTGACTAGAAAAGTAACTGAAGACCGACTATACAAACGCACAACCAAGCGAATTGGGCTTTTCGATTCTGGAGTTGGTGGTCTGTCTGTCTTACGTCATCTAGTTACAGTCACACAGGGAGAAGGCCTTGAGTTCGTCTACCTTGGTGATGCCGCGCGTTGTCCTTACGGCAATCGAGCTAAACTTGAAATTGCTACCTTTGTTGATGAAATCGTTAGCTGGCTAACTTCTTTCCAGCTCGATTCTATCGTTATGGCCTGCAATACCAGTGCTGCTGTGGCAAAAGATGCTGCCTTGCAAGCCGCTTCTTTCTTACCTAGCCTGAAGGTATTTGATTTGATTGAGCCAACCGCTGAGTGGCTTGTGGCTAATCCACCTAAGGCAATTGGCGTAATGTCGACCATTAACACTGCTAATAGCCAGGCTTTCTCCAACGCTTTGATTAGTAAGGGCTACCAGGGGTCTGTTCAGGAGCTAGGTTGTCCTACATTAGTACCGCTAATAGAAAGTGGACGTTTGGGCGAAGCCGATTGCGAGGCGGCACTTAGGCTGGCTTTAACCGAGTATCTAAAACTTTTGGCTGGCGTCGACGCCTTGGTTCTGGGTTGTACTCACTTTCCCTTTGTTGCTGATCGCATTGAGAGTCTTGTCTCTTCGGAACTCAAAGAACTATTCCCAGATGGTCTCAAGTTAATTGACCCAGCTCATGCTCTGGCATATCAGCTGTTAGGGCATGATGCGCCACCACTAGCAGTGCCAGTTACTGACTCAAGTAGTGACTCAACTAGTGACTTACCTGCTGGCTCAGTTAACGACTATCGAACAGATGCTTTTCGCTTTTTCACTACGGGCAATGTCACTGACTTTGCCATAGCGGCCTCCCTCTGTTTGGGGGCGGAAATAGGCATGGTGCAGAAGCTCGAGGTGGCAGAGCTAGAAGCCGCTCCTAAGCAAATCTTCAAACTAGCCAATGTTTCTATTGATGTCGCAACTTCTGGCTCTTTTGCTTAATAAGTTTTTAGAGGCAGATAATGTCTGAGCAGCTCCACCTGGCTCCGCCACCAATCTGGCAAAGCCTTGCTGAGGTTGAGTCTGCAGCTAGGGCTTGCAACGATTGTGGGCTTTGTCTAAAGCGCACAAATGTTGTTTTTGCTGCTGGGAATCCTCAGGCAAAGCTCATGGTTATTGCCGAGGCTCCAGGCCGAAACGAGGATGAGACTGGGGTTCCGTTTGTTGGACGGGCAGGCAAATTGTTCGATAAAATTCTTGAAGCCGGTCGAATAGATCGCGACAAAGAGATATACCTTTGCAATGTCGTAAAGTGTTATCCACCCAACAATCGTCTCCCCCAAAAAGACGAAATTAAGTCCTGCTACAAGTATCTCAATGCCCAGCTGGAGCTAGTTCGGCCCGCTTTAATTTTGCTTGCTGGAGCGACCGCTGTTGAAGCAGTTTTACATGTTAAGGATCCTATTAGTCGGATTCGCGGGACATGGTTTGATTGGCAGTTCGGTGCTAAAGTTATGCCTGTCTTTCACCCTACTTATTTGTTGCGCAATGATTCAAAGGAAGTAGGCTCACCGAAGTGGCTGATGTGGAAAGACATTCAAGAAGTTCGCAGGCAACTAGATCTCTTAAGTTGATATTGTCTGTGTAGGTTTTGGGGATACTTGATTTTTATTGCTCATTTAGGTTGGTGCGTATTTAGATTCTAAGGAATCATGGGGGCTCAGATATGGCAGTTAAGGCCGATTCATTCTACGCTGATCTTCTTACCGCTCAAATAGCCGATGCTGTTACCAATGACTTTGGTAAAGCGATTTTAAAACTTCCCAATCAAGGTCGTGGGCACGTTCATGATGATGTTGATGTCTATTTCTCAGCTGTAGCAATGGAGCAGGTCAATGCTATCTCTGACAAACATGGCATTACTGATGCCGCTGCTTTGCACGAAATTTTCCAATTGACTAGACATAATCTAATTCAAGGTTTTCGCATTGGTCAGAACCTTAGGGGCAATTTCAAGCCGAACTAAATCTAACTAAGCCGAGCTAAGCCGACCAAATACTGCTTCGGTCTTTTACGCGCCAGATATAACCATCAAGTAAGTAATGGGTTGACTGCGGCAATGCCAAGAAGGGTATTAGCAGCGCCAGTATTGCTGGGTCGTTGATTGTCGGCAGGTTGGAAAACCAAGCAAAGATACTTAAGTGCTCGCGCCATATAAGACCGTCCCAGAGACCTTCTTCGAGGTAGGCAAGCAAGGCTAAGAAGGCAAAGAAAAAGAGTACATTGCTTAGCAAGGCATGCGAGAAATTTTTCGCTTCTGTCTCCGTTTCGCTCTTTCTCTCATGGTGATATAGCCATACCAGCGCCATATAAGGAATGCCGTGGCTGACTACATTGGTGATGGTAAAAGCCATATCAGAATTGAAGGCGATGATACCGGTCCACCAGCTTAGGGCTGTACCAGCTATCAAAAGGTTGCGGGGAACGTTGAAGAATGCAGTTTTCTTGAGCAAAACGAGTTCTTTTAGGATATAGCTGGCCATCACTACTAGATAGACCGCGAAGGCTATTTCTGTAAAATTTGTGGCAGCAAAAAAATCTGGCTTAGCTTCAACAAAATCACCCGCTACAAACCAACTAAAGTTTCGTGGCATGTTAGAGTGCCAAAAAAGAATAGGATATAGTGTCGCTATATAAACTGCCGAGCTGTCTAGCCATTTGAATTTCTTCATGAGCTGGGGGTCATTGCGCGAATAGAGAACGACAAAACCAAATTGTTGGCGAATGAAATGAAAGACTGCCAAATAAGCTAGGGTTCGCCAGAAATAAATGCTATCGAGAGAATAGAGCAAACTGCCACCAATCCAGGCAACAGCTGGTAAGGCCAGTAAAATTGTCTTGTTCTTTTCAAAGGCTTGGGGTGACAAGTATGTACGGAAAAGAGTGGCGTATACATGGGCGACGTCAACTAACAATACAAAGCAAACCCAGACCCAGAGTGGGATATTTTGGCTGGCGGCCATCTGATGGCGAGCTAGTAGGACAAAAGCTGTGGAGATGAAGGCTGGTGAAATTATCCAGATACAATCCCAGGTAGCCGATGATAGCCATGCCTGTTGCCCGAGAGTTGCCGTTTGCTTGGTAACTCGATTGCTATCTGGCTGAGTGGGAAAGCTTGCCTGCATGCTAGTTGCTCATGTTCTTGTTCTTGTTTCAGTTTCTGTTCTGGTTTTGATTTCGGTCTTTGCCAAAATCAATTTAGCTGCTTCTACTCCATGATACTGAGCCTCTTCGAAGTTGGAAATGCCCGACATATCTGAATGGGCAAAGTATATATTGCCCCTTGTTTCTTTCATTGACTGCCTTGATTCGCCCCAGATTTCGTTTACTGATGGTCTAACCATGCCGTGCCCCCAGGGCCAGAGATCGATTGAAATAATGTCGTTGGCTATACCCGGATGCATTTTCTCTAGATCTTTCACTATAGACCTCGACCAATCTTCTGCTCTGGCAGCGTATAGAGCATTGCGCGCTAGCTTTGGTTCTTGCTGTGATAAAGGGAAATAATAAGTGATTACCGAAGGTTTGAATCTAGTAGTTATTTCTTGGTGATTTGCCACCACATAGCCAAGAGATTGGCTGTAATAGCTAACATTGTCCCAGGCTGGCAGAGTCCCCTGACTTGCGGGGAGGTGTTTTAGACTGATGTTTGCTACCATCCAGGGGGCATATGTTGGAGCATAAGTAGGTTCATATTTAGGTGAAGTCACAGGTATCAGGCGATTGGCAATGAAGCGCGGCGTGGCGAGAACGACAAAGTCTGATTCTATGGCCGAAAATTGATTGCTCTGGGTATTGAGATAGGTGGTCAATATTTTCCCTCCGACTTCTTCTCTTATCTCAGTAGCGAGAGCATTGATCTGAATATTTTCACTGATTTGTTCCTTCAGTTTCTCCACCAGAAAACCATTACCTTGCGGCCAGGTCAGCACGGCATTTTGCTCTGAATTTGCGGCCGTGCCTCGACGTCCAGCAAAGTAGTGAATGCCGGCCCAAGCCGAGACAAACTCAGCTGTTGAGCCATAGTCATCTCTACAGCAATAATCAACATACCAAAGCAGTGGTTTGCTGGTAAATTGGTGGTTTTTGAGCCATTGAGCCATTGAAATTTTGTCGAGATCTCTGAATTGTTTGTCTTGCGAACTAAGATCTAGAGGGATAGCAAAGGCTGGTTGATCGTCACTCCCCTTAGCTTGGCGGAACGCGACCATTTGCTCAAAAAAACGACTGATGTCATCGCTCTCACTCTTTTGCAGCCCGCGTTTGGGCACAAGCCCATCGTGAAAGGCCCCGTCTTTGAAGAGCCTGTCTTGTGGCTGATGGCAGAGCATTAGTTCGTCGTAAATGGGCTCAGCCGAAGAGTCGTAACCTTGAATTATTTTGAGTTCTTCAAAGAGTTGGCGTACATATTTAGATTCTGAATTGGCAATCGGAACATAGTGTGCGCCCCAAGGATAAGCACTAATTTGATTTTTTCCTGAAGCTGAGTTGCCGCCTACTTCTGGTTCTAAATCAAGTATCAAGAAATCTGTAAGGCCTTGTTTCTTTAGCCACCAAGCTGCAGATAGGCCGGCCATGCCGCCACCAATTATGGTGACTGTTGTTTTGTTGGTTTTACTGATTGGCCCAACTCTTTGCTTGTCTCGCAGCAGGTGGCCAAGCTTTTGCGACGGTCCTAATATTCGACAAGGAAAATTTGGTCTTAACTTTGTTGATTGCTCAAACTTGCCAAGCAAATCGGAGCTAAATTTAGACTCGGCTAGAAATTTTGCAGCAGCCGCAGAGAGACCCAAGGCTGCTAGTAATTTGAGGAATGCTGCTCGACTAATGGGCGTCGACATATTCGCTCCACTCTGATTCAAATAAGTGTACCAGAGACTGGTTATTGAGTTTGTTGATAGCGCTGCTTGTCGGCAGCATATCTGGTGCAAAACAAAGCATTTGAGCGACAGTGTCGTTGTTGACGTAGCGTAAATGTTTGGGATACTGCTCTTGAGTTGCCGCTTTGAATGGTGTCAGGGAACCAATTACATATCCCCAGTCGCCAAAGGCTGGAACATAGGCATGATAGGGAGTGGTATTGAAGCCCACTGAGGCAATGGTTTTTTCAACGCACCAGAAAGAATTTTTTGCATAAAATGGTGATGTGCTTTGCACAACTATCATGCCTTCAGGCTTCATCACTTTCTTCAGCGCACGATAGAAAGTATCGCTGTAAAGCTTCCCCAGTGAGTAGTTACTCGGATCTGGAAAGTCAACTACCGCTAGATCAAACTTTTGCGGAGTGCTTCGCAGCCAGACGAAAGCGTCGTCGATAACTATTTTTACTTTGCCGCTATTCAACGAATTTTGATTCAAGTGTGTCAAGACTTCTTGGCTCTTAAATAGTTCGGTCATAGCCTTATCTAAGTCAACCAGAGTAATAGAGCGCACAGTAGGGTATTTGAGAATTTCTCTGACAGCGAGGCCATCGCCTCCGCCGAGCACAAGGATATCTTGAGGTTTTGTCAGGCTGGCCATGGCTGGGTGAATTAAGGCCTCATGATAGCGGTATTCGTCGCGAGAGCTGAACTGTAAGTTGCCATTCAGAAATAGCCGTAAATCTTTGGTATTGCCGGTTAGAACTATGCGTTGGTAGGGGGTTGTTGTTGAGTAAATTACAGGATCTTGATACGTCGCTGATTCGGCTATGCCCATCAATCTCTCTGAGAATGCAAAGCCTGCTACGAGCACCACAATCAAAATAAACGCTGTCGACCTTAATGAATTGCGCCAGGGCAGCTCTTCTCTAAACAAGTGAATGGTCCATAGCGCCACTCCCAGATTGAAAAGACCGAATAAAAAAGATGTCCGCATCAAGCCGAGGTAGGGCACAAGCAAGAGCGGAAACAGCAGCGATGCCAGCAGGGCGCCAACATAGTCGAAGGTGAAAATCTGTGACACTAGGTCTTTGAATTCGAGTCTTTGCTGGAGAATTCGCATGAGAAGCGGTATTTCAAGTCCGACTAAAATACCAATAATTGAAACTAGGCTATAAAGCAAAATGCGGAAATTATCAATGTGATTGAACATCAGGAAGAGCAATGTAGCTGAAGCCCCGCCAATAAGTCCGATCAATAGCTCTACTTGAACAAAGGTCAGGGCGATATTTTTCTCAATGTATTTAGAGAGAAAGGAACCGACGCCCATTGAAAATAGGTAGACGCCAATTACAGTTGAGAATTGAGTGATTGAGTCTCCTAGTAGGTAGCTCGCTATAGTTCCGGCAATCAGTTCGTAAACTAGACCGCAGGTCGATATGACAAATACGGTTATGAGCAGAGCGTATGTCAAGTTGGCTACCCGTGAATCGCAGCGGCGATTATGTTGCCCACCGCTATCATCATTGCCGCTAGTGTGATTGCTAGAGGCAGGTTCTTTTCGACGACAATGTCCTTCCACATGTCTCCAGGGGTGAGCATGTCAAATACTTTTGTTGACAAACAGAGAATACCGATACCGAGCGTTGAATACACCACTGCTGCTAGTACATATTTGACTGTTAGAACTTGTTCCACTTTTCTCTCCTAATTTTTTTGCTTATTTCACTTTTGACTATTTTACTTGTGCCTACTCTACTTGTGATAATGACTACCAGGGCCTGTTGGTCTAGCACCACTAATGGCCCAAGGATCGATAATTTTCCAACTCCTCATGCCCGCATAAACAAACAGTGCGCAGAGAAGAATGCCTGTAACTAAATAGAACCGCGTCATTTCTTAAGTCCTCTTTTATGATCATTGACTGCCGCACTAATCGCTGTCTGAGTAGCTCTCTGGGTCTGGGTAGGGACTGAAGTCACTATTTGACCAACGGGCTGCTTCTACACTATGCATGGCGGCGAAGGAATAAAGTGGTATTAGGCATAGTCCGAACAAAGTCCACCAGTAGTTGTCGTAAATTGGACAATCGCGAACAACAGTAACAGAAAATTGTTGCTGCCGAGTTTGTGTGAAGTCACCACTTTCGGTATCAATATTGATGTAATACTTTCCCGGTGGAATGGACGAGATGCCGAGTTGAGCGGTATTGCTTCCTTCTGACCAGAAGCCGTCACTATCGGTACCAGAATAATATTCTACTGACTTTTCAAAGGGGTAAGTTGTGCCATCAGTGTCGTTTACTAGTTCTCCTGAAACATAGAACCAACTGTTGCTGACCGGAGCACTGAGAGTAATCACGGCGTTGGTTGTTTTATCGCCCATAGAGAAAACTGGCGTAGTAATGTCGGCTTTCTTACTATTGGTAATAAATGTGCCGTCGTATTGGAGAACGGTTTGTTGTGAGGCTATGCTCGTAAAGTAAAATTGGGCGCAGGTAATGAAAATGACAAATATGGCTAAGAGGGTGCCAATTTGAGTGCAAGCTTTAAGCTCTGTTGGTGGTTTTGTTGCCGGCACTCCGCTTTGAGCAGGAAATTTATCTGCGACTTTGAAAGCTTCGTGTATCTCTTTGGCATCTAAGTATTCAGCCAAGCTCCAGACAATTTCCTTGCCGTCTTTCTCAGCTGACAGCATTTGTGGCGGGTCGATAAAATCAGCAGTGAGATTAGAGGAGCCCACCGTTACTCGCCAATAAAATTCTCCCAAAACATACTTTACTTTAGCTGTGCCGTAGTTGAAGATTTGATAGTTTTTGCCGTCTAGCTTTGCCAGTTGGCCTTTTGCTGGATACTGATTGATGTTTTTGGCATCGGGTTTGCGCTTTATCGTGCGCACAAAGTTCCAGTGACCTCTGTCTTCTACCAGCCAGCGGTAGCCGTAGTAGGGATTAAACAATAAATATTCCGACCAAAAGTAATGGCTGGCTGTATCTTCGCGCACAAGAAAGCCAATTACTTCCCAGTTTTTTTCTTTGAGCTTACCCCTTGCTCCAAGCGGAATACATGGTTTGAAAAGAGCGGTTCTACCAACATAGGTAGAAAGTATTCGGTAGTTTTCGCTGGTGACGTCAATAGTCGAATTGCAACTACTGCAGACCACCGCCATGGTGGCACCAGGATACTTTATCGTCACGGAGGCGCCACAAGCGGTACAGGCAAACATCTTGGCTGTTGGCTTAGGCGCTGCTGGCTCTTTTGCGGGCACATTTGAATCTGCAGTTTCAGCCTGTGTGGCTTCTCCTTTCCCCGAGTCTTCGTTACCGGCCCCTTCGTTACCAGCCATCTATACGCCTCAAATTTTTGAATTGAAGATCGTCAAAGTCTACGTATGTGCCAAGGAACACTCTATTTTCTTTCTCGGCACGTTCGATGGTTGCCATTTCGTCTTCAAAACCGGTTAAGTCAATGCTTTCTGATTTGCGCCCCTGTAGCGCATTGAAGGGTAATTCACCTTCGCTATATAGACACTTCACTTTGCGAATGTCTTCTATTTCGTAAATGCCATACTTGCCAAAATCGACTGCTTTTCCGGGATGGAGGTTTCCTACTGGTGGCACCATGTCAAAGCAGGGGAAGCACACGGCATAGAAACCTTGTGCTTCCGCCAGCCAACCAGTTTTTTCGTCGGCAAAATAGGTAAACCATTCATTCCAAAAGCCTTCGTCATAGCCCACTTTCATGCGCCCGACTACTTCAAACTTTTGCCCTTTATACATGCCTGTGGTGCCAATCTGAATGGGAGTGAGATCATCTAGAAGTTCAGCCACTTGGCCAATCTTGTCGAGATCCATCCCTTGACGAACAAGACTGGCCTTGCAGAACGAACAGACGGCAAAAACTGATACTTTTGATTGAAAGTTTACGTTTGCCCCACAGGAAGGACAACTCAGTGTAAGCATTTAGGAAATACTCTTGAGTAGCTCTGCCTTTTTAGCGTCAAATTCTTCTTGGGTTAATATGCCTTTGCTGACAAGACCATGCAGTTTTTCTAGCTTGGCGTAAACATCTTCACTACTTGCGTTAGCACCCATGCCTTGTCCTAGACCACCAAGAGCTTGACCCATGGTCTGACCAATCACGGCTCCCATTCCTAGCCCTACGCCTGCACCTGCTAAGCCACCAGGGTTATTGGCTGCCGCTGAAATACTATCAGCGGCTTGGAAATTTGCGTATTTTTTCAAGTCGCCTACAAGGTTCATCTGTGATTGTTTGTCGAGGTACTCTTGTAATTCTTCTGGCAAGGTGACGCTCTGCACTAAGAAGGTGTTGAGCTTGAGGCCGTATTGCAAGAAAGGCAGGTCAAGTTCTGATTTAAGCTGCTCTGAAAACTTTTGTTGATTGGCGGCCATATCGAGAAAGGCGGTGTCAGCTTGCCCCAATTTTGTCGCTATTTGGGTCAATATCATTGAACGCAACTGGCCGTCTAATTCGCTGGTTGTATAGACTTGACGAGTACCGCTGATTTTTTGATGGAAGGTATTTGGCTCTTCTATTTGATAAGAGAATGTCCCAAAGGCACGCAAGCGAATTACACCGAACTCTTTATCGCGAATAGCAATAGGGGTCTGTGTGCCCCAACGCTGATCGATTTGTTCGCGGGTAGAAAAGAAATATACTTCTGACTTGAAAGGCGATTTAAAGGCCTTATCCCAGTTCATCAGAGTAGTTAGTATTGGCAAATTCTGGGTGTTGAGGGTGTAGCGACCCGGACCAAAGTGGTCGGCCACGTTGCCTTCGTTGACAAATAGTGCCATTTGCGAATCGCGTACGGTCAGTTGTGCGCCAGTTTGAATTTCTTTGTCGAGAGTAGGAAAGCGATAGGCGAGCACGCCGTCACTTTCTTCGGTCCATTCAATAACTTCGATAAACTGCTTTTTGAAAATGTCTAACATTGAATCCCACCTAGTTCAGAAAGGGGAAGAAATACAGAAAGAGAAGGAATAAAGGGATGCCTATTGTCGCTATTGCTATTACAACTACTGTCTACTGCAGCTATGTTACATGGTCAAATGCCTTATATAAGTTGAAAAGTACAAATTAGTTTAGGATTTCAAGTGGGCGACTCGGTAGTCTAATTGGCTGCCCAGTAAGCAGGCATATTTAGCCCATTTTTAGGGCCCATTGCAAGTAAGCCAAGTTGTCACGCACGGACCAGTCTGGCCTTCCCCAGCCATGACCTTCATGCCATTTGATGTTAAGCAAAACATTGAACCGTTGCTGTTGGCAAGCCGCAGCAAACTTGTAAGAATGCCAGGGGACCACTCTGTTGTCACCAGCGGAGACATTTATTAAGAGGTGGGGGAAGTCGGTTGCCTTAACTTTCAGTTTGTCTACTTGATGGTAGGGAGAGTAGGCCCTAAGAGCCTCAAATTCTCTTTTGTTTTCTGGTGACCCGTATTCACTCTGCCAGGCCCAACCAAGGCCGTGCTTGGCAAACTTGAGCATGTCAAAGAGGCCGTTGTCGGCAATTGCCGCCCCAAACAAATCAGGCCTTTGGGTAATTGTTGCTCCTACTGTTAGACCGCCATTGCTAGCGCCGTAAATTGCAATTTTTTTTGCCCTAGCTAACTTGTGAGTAATTAGCCATTCGGCACTCGATATAGTGTCATCGTAGGTGCGCTGTTTGTTTTCTTTAGTAGCGGCTGAGTGCCAAAGGGCACCGAGTTCGTCACCTCCTCGTAAATAGGGTTGCGCCCAGATGCCGCCCATGGCCAGCCAGGTTGCTGTCTGATATGAGAAATGCGGCAGATTGGCAATACTGAAGCCACCATAGACTGACAAAATGGTGCCGTTACTGCCGTTTAATTTGGTGCCTTTGAGATAGGCAATATTCATTGGCACCAGAACTCCATCTTTACTTTGCACTTGAACCATTTTCTGCACCACTCGTTTGGCCATAGAATAGGTGGGCTCGTGCATTAGACTGGTAGTGCCGCTGGTCAATTCATGGCGA
The DNA here is from genome assembly GCA_018062085.1 of bacterium. GTDB lineage: Bacteria > Cyanobacteriota > Vampirovibrionia > Obscuribacterales > Obscuribacteraceae. The sequence goes on from JAGOSY010000008.1 coordinate 62,309, forward strand.
TAGATTGTTTTGGCAGTGGCAAAATTTTCTAGACTAAAGAAGATGTTTTTGTCTTTGAAGCTTGTCGATAGCGAACTCAATGTACCTTCAAATGGCAAGTCGATTTCATCAAGCTCATGACCCTCAAGATCAAATTGCAATAGTCGTGTCCTGCCCTCTAGATCAAGAGTTGAAGCAACTAGGCGGTCTTGCAGCAGACGCACGTCTTGCAAAGTAAATTGACTCTCTTTGATCACTGCTTCAATACTTTTTACTTTTAGTTGGCGATAGTCGAAGATTAGGGCTAAAACTCTTCCTTTAGGTGCGCCGTTATCTGTTTTGATGTAGAGTTTGCCGTTGGCCTCGCCCAGCAATGAGTAGTAGCCATTCTTACGCGGGAAGAGAGGGCACATTTTGCCTGTGGTCAAAGACTTAATTAAAAAGCGGTTTTGTAGTTTACCTTCGGGCCATTCTGAAATCAGAACGTGCTCACTGTCTCTTAGTGTGTAGAGATCGACCCAATCAGCTTTCTTGGGGCTGTGAATGATTTTGTCTTTAGCCGGCGCGTCGCCCAGGTTGTGAAAATAAATTGGCGCACCTTTGGTGTAGGTTGGTTCTTTATTATCACTATTTTTAGTGTTAGTTCGGCGGTAGTACAAACCGCGTTTGCTTGGGTGAAATCGGATTGAGCCAGCCGGAACTTCTGTAATTATGTCGGGAAGATCTTTGCCAGTTTTAAGATCGCGGACTCTCCATGTCTCAAAGTCAGAACCGTTTTTAGATAAACCATAGGCCAGTAGATAGCCGCTTCTGTTTACTCTAAACCCGCTCAGCCAAGAGTTACTATCGCCTACTTTTTTAGCTGCGAATACAATCTTGGGCCGTTTGCTCGTCAGGCTTGCTTTAGAATTTTTGGCCACGGCCATTCTTATGGTTAAGAATCCGGCCCTATCGTTGCTGCTGAAGAAGTAAAAAGCACCACGTTTGAATGGAACTTTGTGCAGTTGAGCGAAAGCTGCTTTGTAGAATTCTTTGGGCTTTCTATAACTTACAACTATGGGCAGAAGCTTGATGCGAGTGAGCAATGCTTGTCTATCTAGCCAGCTCTCTGTAGATTCAGATTGGACTTCTAAAGTGGAAAATCGATCTTGAATGCGTCTGCCGCTCATCACATAGCTCTTTGTCTTTGCTTGTGGAGCAGGTTTCTTTAGTGTGCCCGCAAACTTGCGCAGCAATTTGCTGGCAATTTTTTTGACCGTGCTTCTTTGTGCTTCACTTCTTACCCAAGTTGCCATGTCCGACAGTCCTTCGACAATATATTGCAATAGTTCCATGCAGAAATCTTGGTTAGATTTCAAATAGGTTATTGCCCTATCGAAGTAGCGAAAAGATAGAGCGTACTTGCCCTGCCAGCGAGCGGCATTGCCAGCCCCAGCGTATAGGGCGCAGAGGCGAATGCCGTTATCAGAAAAGTTTTTCTCTAGTAGCCGTGCACCTTTCAAATATTCGCTGCAGGATAGGCTGTAGTTTTTTGCTCGAAGTTCTTTGTCTGCTACTTTGCGAGTGGCAAAATAGAGAGCACTAGCGGCTTCCTCTTTGTTCTTTCTATTTGCCTGCTTTGATTTCGCTTTGCTTTTTTTGCTGGCCATATATTTAGTTCAGGCTATTTTTGAAATGCCGCTACTGTTCGCTTCATTGTTTTGACGAATTCTGGATTTTTTAGAGCGACAGAGCCAGCATATATGCAAGCACCAACTAGGCCAATCATGAGAAATTTAGTGATGCCAGGATAGGCCTGGCGATTCATTGACTCTTTAGCGCGGTTGCTGAAGCCTGGTTTAGCATGTCTGCCTGTATTGAACTGCGATTTTGCCGGTACAAGCTTGCTTCCGGCGCTGACTCGCATGCGGGCGTACTCGGCCGCCGAAGGTAGTTGGCGCTGACAAGAAATACAAAAGCGAATCATTGATCTTACTGGTGCCTGACAGTATGGGCAATTAGCATATGGTAAATTTGATTCGAGTTCTTCTTCTTCTTCGTGCTCAACGGGAGATGGTGGTCGCGGCCCGAAGACGGCACTCATGACGCGAGAAATCCAGTTGCGCTGAGCATTTGTCTCCTGTTCGTCACTGTTACTATGATTGTTATTATTGTTAGAGAAGTCGACTACTTCGTGGGCACCAGTCTGGAGGTTCCCTTTTGTATAGTTTGAATCTACTTGAGTATTGGTGGCAATTTCTAGTGCTGTTTGATTGTTTATGGCATTTAGGTGACCTTCTGCAGCCAGGCCTAAGGTCGGATAGGAACCGGTCATTAGAGCCTCAGCTTCGCTCTCCATGTCTTTAAAGTCGGCAATTTCCATGCGATGCTTATACGACTTGAGCTTCATTCCATCGCGAGCTAGAGCTTCATGAAGCTCTTTGCCGAATTCTAGAATATCTTGTTGCCTTTGCTCTGGCTCTTTGGCAAGGGCTTTGTTCAGTACATTGGTAACTTCAGTGCAGACTTTAAAATCAGTTGATGCCTGAGAAAAAGGGGTGGGCGTGCCGTATAAATGGCAGTCCATCATTTCAATAGCAGATTTTGCCTTGTAGGGTAGGAAGCCGGAGAGAGATTCGTAAGCGACAATTCCCAGCGAATAGACATCTGAACGGGGGTCAACTGCCGAGGCCGCTAAGCACTGTTCGGGGCTCATGTACGGTGGGCTACCGCAAACATCACCAGTTTTGGTAATAGTGTAAGCGTCTTGAGTTTTAGGCTCCTTTAGTTTTGAAAGACCAAAGTCAACTAAGGTAACCCAGTCTCCAGTTGGCGCATTAGATGACAGCACAATATTTTCGGGCTTGAGGTCGCGGTGAACAACGTCAAGTGAGTGGGCGGCAGCTAGCCCGTCGACAATTTGACCAAAAATACGGTCGGCTCGCTCGAATGAAAGTGGACCATTGTGTTTCAATTCGTCTTTGAGACTAACTCCTTGTAGGTAGTCCATGACTAAAAATGGTTGACCCTGAGAACTCATACCAAAGTCGTAGAGTGTGACGATATGGTGGTGTTTCACCTGCGAAACTGTTTTTGCTTCGCGATAAAATCGTTTGACCGCCTCTGAATCTGACACCATATGCGAGTGCAGCATCTTGATGGCCATGAGCTTATCCATCTGCTCCTGGCGAGCTTTATAGACAACTCCCATACCGCCGCGACCAATGACCGACACTATTTCGTAGCGGTCGCCCAATCTAGTGCCCACGAGCGGGTCACGATCCCCTGATTTCAGAAGGCTGGAATCAGCAGGACATCTTTCAAGACCATCTTCGTATTCTGAGTAGCACTCAGGACAGGACTTCACAGCCTAAACTCCAAGCCATTAGTAAAAACAGAAAAATAACCGCCTATATTCTGGTATTCCCCTAAAAGCCATGAATATCCTCAAATTAGGCGGCCAATTATTGAGTTACTTATAGGTATGCCCTGGGGTGTAATCTTTAGTGTTCCGTCCGATAATTCAAGCAACTTTTGCTCACATAGATAATCAATCTCTACCCTTTGATTGGCCAGTAAATCGATTCCATAATCTTGTTCAAATTGACTCAGGTCAATTCCTTGAATCAGGCGCAGGCCTAGCATTATGCCTTCTTTGATACGAGTTTTGGGATCAATCACTTCGCTGACTTCATCAGTCAGGGGGCTGCGCATGTATTTTTTTAACGAGCGCAAGTTGGCGCTACGCACGCCGTCGACATAGCGATGGGCTCCAACTCCGAAGGCAAAATAAGGAGCATTACGCCAATAGGTGAGATTGTGCTGTGACTGCTGGCCAGGTTTGGCAAAGTTTGATACTTCATACTGCTGATAATTATGTGCTTCGAGTTTGTTGACTAAGGCCTCGTACATTTTCACGCAGAGGTCGTCAGATGGATAGCTAGATGAGTCGCGGGGAAAGCGACTGAGCAGTGGCGAATTCTTGGCTATCTCTAGACCATAGGCTGATATGTGCTGAATCGATGGACACTGCTCTGTCAGCTTGATGGCAGCCTCTAGTGTGGCTTGCCAGCTAGCTAATGTTTGGGTGGGCAAGCCATACATGAAATCAATACTGATGCTTTCGAAGCCAGCCTGATGGGCCAACTTTATGCCAGCGATAGCCTCAGCAACGCTGTGATCGCGACCGATGGCTGTTAGTTCGGCGTCAGAAAGTGATTCAATGCCGATTGAAAGGCGGTTAATACCTATTTCCAGCCATTCTTGCGCCTTCCGTTCGGTGATGGCGTGGGGAGTGGTTTCCAGGGCAATCTCAATTTCGCTAGGGCTAAGTTCGGTCTGCAGAGGCGCAAATTTTAAGAGTTGGCTATGAATCATGGCGATGTTGCTGGGCTTTACAAGCCCTGGGGTGCCGCCGCCGTAAAAAACAGTTTTGAGGCTCAGTGGCTCAGTTCGCTTGGCCAAGCGTGACTCAATTTCACTAGCTACGACTTGGCAATATTGATCTTCTAGCTCGATAAGGCCAGCGAAGGCTGCAAAATCGCAAAATTCACACTTGTGGGTGCAAAACGGAATGTGAATATAGGCGCTCTGCGGGGAGATGGCTTTGTCTTCACTTACTTTATGGGTTTCTGTTGCTATCATTTGGCAATGATTGTAGCGAGAAACTTAGTTATTAGCCGATATTTCAAGTTGCTCAAAGGTCGAGCGGTTTTTTCGCTCTGTTTGTTGGCTGTTGTCTTTGCTTCAGCTTTTGTACACCTTGCCGCCCACGGCAGTCCTAATTCAGAGTCCTCTAGGCCGGAGTCTACTTCACTGACCGTGGCCCAAGCCGCGTTGCTAAAACTCATGAGTAGCAAGCCCGCAAGTGTTGACTTGCGATCGATGGGTGACTTGATGATTCAACTGCGGCGCAAAATCACCGATGATCCCTATGATGAAAATTTAAGGTTAAGGCTGGCCAGCTATCTTTATTTGGCCGGAGATTTGGAAGGTTCGGCTTCGGAGATGAAGCGGGCTGTGGCCATTGCTCCTGAAGACTATTTTGCCCATATGGTTTTGGCTAAAATTCTTGCTCATAGCGGTGATGAAGCCAACGCTGAGCTAGAATTTAAACGGGCGATGCAACTCAAGCCCGAGTCAGCTGAGTCGCACGAATATTATGCCGATAGCCTCTTCGCTAGAGCTGAAGTTTCTCAAGCGGTTAGCGAATACCGACTTGCTACTCAGCTAAAACCAAGCGCCAGTAACTTTGCTGGCCTCTCTGAAGCACTTTTGGCTACCCATGACATTAGTGGTTCAATTAAGGCCGCCCGTCAAGCTGTTTCTGTCGAGCCTAGTTCTGCGCGGGCCCATGTGGTCTTGACCAAGGCTCTTTTGACCGCTGGAGATTACCATCCTGCTTTGCGAACAGCCCGGCAGGCAAGTTTGCTTGAGCCAGCATCTGCGGACAGCCATTTGGCGTTAGGTCGGGCGCTCTATGCCAACAAAGACAAGAATGGTGCGGTGGAGGAGTTTCGCCAGGCTGTGCGCCTAGACCCTCTTAATGCTCAGGCCCGAAACGATTTGGGATATGCGTTGTACGGCAGGGGGGATGTCTCTTCGGCGGTTTCGGAGTTGCGCTTAGCACTTAGGCTAAATCCGCACCTTGGAGAAGCAAGAAATAATCTGGAAATCGCCATATATGGCTTAACCGGCAATAAGCGACCATAAGTTTAAGGAAATACTGAGGTATTCAAGTTAGAATGGCGCTTTGGAAATGGATCTACCCGAGGCACCCTTAGTGCAATTCAAAGGCCAAAAGCCCGCACTTAATTTGCTGATATCGAATGCGGTATCACTATCACTTTTGTGTGCTTGCGCATTTATAGCTTCTTGTCGGCCTGCTATGGCTGAAGATGGTGACCATAATCCCAGTGTAGGGGAAGGTTCTGTTGCTTCGGCCTCGAAGAATAGTGGACTGTCTTATGCTCCAGGCAGCAGTGGGAGTGCCAGCGGTCCAGCCCATTTATCTGATTCTGCGCCCGATTCGACATCCGTTTCTGATAGCGACGGACGCAAGCTGGCTCAAGGTTCGATGCGCTCAGTGACGCGCAACTCGCTACCGGGAGTGACCGGCACTGTGAAAATTCGTCGGCCCTTCCAACTCTTTGCCCAGACGGAGGAAGGTCGTCAATTAATACACCATCTCAGTTTCAGAGATACTCCTGTTAAAGATGTAATCACAGAAATTGCCCGCCGTGGCAACGTCAATATCATCATCGATAAGTCTTGCAGCGGCAAAATTACTGGCGACTTGCGCGATGTTAATCTCAACGAAGCGATGGACAATGTCTTGGCCGCTGCTGGTTTGCAGAGTCGTATGCTCGACAATAAAACTATTGTTGTGGGCTCAACTCAGGCCATGGTGCAGTTGGGCCTTAACAGACCAATGGCTAGAGCCTTTAAGTTGAGCTACTCGCACCCATACGACGTTGCCGCCCTGCTTTCTGCTTCGATTTTTAATAAAGGCTATCTGCCAGATTTTAAGACCACCACAAAGCGGCAGCTGGCCAATGAATCTACAGATGAGACTGCCAGCGAGAAGAAGGGCTCGGGTCAAGGTAGCGATTTAAGCGGTCCCTCCGAAGAAAGAACTGGTGAGAAAACCAGCGATCGTGAAGGAAGCAAGAGCGACACTGACACCACACAGAGCTATTCGCTGGAGACTCAGCCGCGCACATTGCGTGGTACCAGTCGGGCCCAGACCCAAGAAGGTGTAGGCTTTAACAATGCCGCTACTGACCCGGGCACTCAGCAGATTCGAGCCAATCTAGAAATTGCAGCCGATTTTAGTGTTGACCCCAATGGTGGTGGCGCTATTGTCATTCCTGATGTAAAAGGGCGACAAGTTATTGTAGTTGGCACTGCTGATGATGTTAATATCGCCGAAGATGCTATACGCCTGATTGATAGACGTCCTAAGCAAGTGCATATTCAAGCGTCGCTTATCGAATTGAGCAACCAGGGTATTCGCCAACTTGGTGCCACTCTGAACTTGCAGGGAGAAGGTCTCTCTAGTTCAATTATGGGCAATTCGCAAGCGCCTTTGAAAACATTCTTGCCTGGTTTGGGGTCACCAGCTAGTTCCGTGGCTAATCCCAATATTCCAGCGATTCCGTTTACTGGCTCGAACGTTACCAATGGTGCTGCCAACGGTGCTGGTACACCTGGTACTGCGTACACTGGTCTGATCGGTTCTTTAGTGCCGATACTTGCTCCTAGTATTGCTGGCGTCAATGCTGTCACCACCGCCCAAAGTGCTTTCAACTTCATCGCCGCCGATGGGCGTGCCGGTGGAAGGGCCAATATAGCCACAGTGCCTCACGCCATCAATCTCTCTGTCAATTTGCTACTGCAGACCAATAAGGCTAAGCTGATCGCCAACCCTTCTGTTGTGGTGGTAGATAATTCAGAGGCTCTGATCACCATTGCTTCTGAAGTTATTCACAAAGTGACGTCGACTGTTAGTTTGGGTGTGGTTACTGCCAACGTTGAGTTGACTAAGGCTGGAATTTTTCTCAACGTATTGCCGAGGGTGACCCAAGATGGATTTATTACAATGCGCTTGCGACCTCAAGTATCGACTCCTCTAGGACCGCCTCAGACCTTTGGACCGGTGAACCAGCCAACCGTTGTTGTTACCCTTCTTAACTACCGCGACATTATGGCCCAAGAGGTACGCATCAAAGATGGTCAAACTTTGGTACTTGGTGGTCTATTTTCTGAGACAGAAGCAGCACAGCTTTCGAAAACCCCATACATGGCTGAAGCGCCAGTTCTCGGAGCCCTGTTCCGCAATACCTTAAAAGGTCGCAACCGCACTGAGCTGATGCTGCTGATTACACCCAAGATTGTTGAGGAAGAACCAAGCTCATCCCTTGCTGACAGACGCGGTTCTGTCTCAATGTAGTTGTAAGATCAGTTATGTTATATGGACGATTTTGTGGATTGAGAGTTCGAGCGCTGAATTGGCGTTTGTTCGCCCTTGCTATATCCATATCTATATCTATGTCTATGTTTATGTCCACTTCAATTTTGGCTTCTCCTTCGTCTAGCTACGCTCATTTAGATCGTGCTCACGCTGCTTTAAAAGTTCATCGCTACAAGCAGGCCGTGGCAATTTTGAGCAGTAAGGCTAAGGGTGGCTGTCCCTATGCCCAGACTATGCTTGGTCATATGTATGCCACTGGTGTTGGTGCAACTAAGAATTTTGAAAAAGCAGCTCATTGGTTTGAAAAGGCTGCCGATCAAGGCTATGGACAGGCTCAATTGGCCTTAGGTAAGCTCTATCTTGGCGGCGAGCGAGTCGTAAGAGAAGAGGAGCGTGTCGGCGGAGTAGAGCTGGCTAAAGCTGTATTCTGGTTGCGCAAAGCAGCGGCCCAAGGAATTGATGAAGCCCATGAACTATTGGCGAAAATACCAGGCGAGCAAACTGCCGAGTATAAAGTCGTTCAGACAAGAGCCAAGGCGGCTGAAGCTGCTAACCAGGCAGAATCTGGTGTGGTTACCGGTTGGAAGGGGTATGCCGATATGACTAATACACTCAATCAAGCTAGTCAACAAACAGCTCAGTAAGGCTGGACTCAAACAAAAAGACCGCCCAGATAAATCTGCGGCGGTCTAATTACTATCGTCTGACTGCCTATTGCGTAGGCTCGATATTTCTAGCTGCTTCAAGTCAGTATTCACAGCTAGCGGGTTATCACTACAGTTTCCAGTCTGCGCAGACCTGAAGTTTCCATTTAACCCCTCGGCTCAAAGCACACAACTTATTTATTGGTGTGTGCTCACCGCTTATGTAATTAGTATATCCAAGCAGAAATATATTGGAAGTCCCCCGATGAAAATACTTTGCATAGCTGCTGGTAATTCGAAGCATGGCTGTAATACTTGCTGTCGATATCTCACCTGGTAGGCAAGCGCGTGAACCATGGTGTCACCATCGGCATATTCGTTTGTATATGCACTCGTGTATGCAGTTATGCACAAGCTAGTGAGATCGGCCTTGTCTTGGTGTTTGTATTGGTGTATGTATTGGTCTTTGTATTGGTCTTTGAATTAGTTTTTGTATTCGCTTTTTCACGTTTCCAAAACTGTCATATTTTCTTAGGAAAATATGACAGTTTTGGAAACAGGAATGAGACCAATGTGATCTATGACGCAAATGCAGATTCTCAAGCAAACAAAAAGACCGCCCAGATTGCTCTGCGGCGGTCTAATTACTATCGTCTGACTGCCTATTGCGTAGGCTCGATATTTCTTGCTGCTTCAAGTCAGTATTCACAGCTAGCGGGTTATCACTACAGTTTCCGGTCTGCGCAGACCTGACGTTTCCACTTAACCCCTCGGCTCAAAGTACCCAACTTATTTATTGGTGGGTGCTCACCGCTTATGTAATTAGTATATCCGAGCAGAAATCTGTTGGAAGTCCCCCGCTGAAAATACTTCGCATATCTGCTGACAATTTGAAGCATGGCCATGAGGCTCGCTATCGATATCTAATCTTGAAGCCAAGCGCGTGAACCACGTTGTCACCATGAGCATATTCGTTTGTATATGCAGTTATGCACAGACCGCAGGCAAATTAGTAAGGACGTTGCTTTGGGGTGGATGCGTTAACTCGTAGCGCGTAACATCTAACGTCTAACGGAAGGCACATTCAGCTGGACTAAATATTGTGTGGCTTTTGGGTGCAAATCAATTTTGCTAGCTCTTTCGCCTGCCCTTTTAGTTCAGGCACAGCTACACTTTCAAGTAGCACAGCTTTGAGTAGTGGCCCAATAGCAAAGAGTCGATTGTTAGTCTGGCCGTTGCTATCAATGATCTTTCCAGAAGACAGGCAGTTAATGCCAGCACCAGTTGCGTCTGGTGCAATTAGTCCACGCTTGTGAAGATTAGCCATAAGTGGGCTGTCGATGGCCTTGAGCTTAAGTTGCGGACCGGTGCAATTGATCACTTTGTTTACGAATAGTGTCCGGGGTTTTGAATAGCGCTCTTGGATTGTTACTGCGACTTTTGTTTTGGCATTTTCCTGCTCGATTCTGTCTGCCTGCGATACTCGCTCTGTCTTCGCATCTGTATTTGCAGCTGGATCTAGTTTTTCTTGCATCTGCTTGATACCACCAGATAGAACCCTTAGTTGTCTGCTCTTCTGATACGACTCAATTTTTGCTGCAATAGAAGGTGCCATACGGTGGCGATGAATATCCCAATAAGTTTGCAGATGGCGCATGAAGTTGCGCTTTTCGCTCAAGGCCAGATTTCCCCACCATTTTTGTGTAATTGATCTGAAACTATCTACTCCCGCTTGCCAGTTAACTGCTTGAGCCGATTGGCGCCTGACTAGTTTAAGGGCAGAGAGAGCAGAGAGTTTAAATTCGTTGTTTTCCCAGTTGAATTGTGGTGGATGCAATTCAGGCATGTCTAAGTGTTTTCGCGGAAGTAGGCCGTGTCGCGAGACCGCAGTGATACTGCCGACATGACCGCGGGCTTTCAATTCGATTATTTTGTCGACTGCAGTTAGTCCAGTACCAACTAATAAGACTGAATCATTGCTATCAATAGCTTTGATTGCCTCTGTATTCCAAGGGTTGTGAATGTAGTGAGCACTGGTTACTGCAAGCTTGTCGAGCCAGGCTGGCTGCCCTCCGGCAAGATTGCCTAGCGCCAGTACAACTATGTCAGCTTCGAGAGATTGATCGTTGTTCAATAAAACATTGAAAGGCTTGATATTATCTATCTCTATGTCTGTATCTATGTCTGTATCTCTATCTATGTCTATGGCCTTCTGTTGCACGGTCGTGAAAGTGTGAAAATCTACTTTTGCCTCGGCTATGGCTGTGTTTAAAAGTTCTTGTACATAACCACCGAAAAACATACGAGGGAGAAAATCTTCAGCCTTGACTGCTGAGTCTTTGGACAGGGCATATTTGAGGAAATGATCAGGCTCATCGGCCAGTGCGCTCATACCTGCGGCACTGACGTTCAATAAATGCTCATCGCAGGTTGTACTGTATGCCAGTCCCAGGCCTGGCCCGCTATTGCTAAGAGTGGGCTCGACAATAGTGATTGCACAAGCAACTTTATCTTGCTTGAGAAGATGATATGCAGTCATGGCGCCGCTGAACCCGCCGCCGATGATAATTACTCTGATTGGTTGCACTGAAGATTTACTCGACAGTCACTGACTTGGCAAGGTTCCGAGGCTGGTCGACATCTTTGCCGAGATAGTCAGAAATAAAGTAAGAGAGCAATTGCAGCGGCACCACCGTGGTCATAGGCGAGAATAGCTCATCTACCGGTGGCACTGTCAAAACTGAGTCGAAAGTTTTCTGCGCTTGCTCGTCGCCATCTACTGCCACTGCAATCATTTTAGCTTTGCGGGCTCTTGCTTCTTGAGCGTTAGATAAAGTCTTCTCGTAAACTAGACCTGGTACTAATACAGTTATCACTGGCACGTTTTGATCTAAAACAGCGATTGGTCCATGTTTTAGTTCACCAGCGGCATAGCCGGAAGCATGAATGTAACTAAGTTCTTTTAGTTTGAGTGCGCCTTCTAAGGCTGTTGGATAGTTCAGTCCGCGGCCGATGAAGACAACGTCGTGAGCTTCAGCGTATTTTACTGATGTCTCGCGAATGTCTTCTTCGCGGGCGAGAATTTGTTCGATCATAGCTGGCACTAGGTTGAGTTTGATTTTGAGGTCTTTTGCTCTCTCGGGGCTCAATGTTCCTCTGCGCTCACCCAAATAGATGGCCAGCAAGTAGAAGCAGGCTAGTTGAGCCAAATAAGTTTTTGTGGCGGCTACAGAAACTTCAATGCCACACTCGGTGACAATTAGGTTCTGTGTTAGTTGGGCTAAGTGCGAATCGGCGCGGTTGGTTATACCAAGAGTGTAAGCACCTTTTTGCTTGGCAGCAGAAAGGGCCGCTAGGGTATCAGCGGTTTCGCCCGATTGACTGACAGCAATTGCTAGGGTTGATTCGTTGCAGAGTAGTTTGCGGCCACGAATCTCTGAAGCGATATCAACGTCAACTGGAATTCCTACCAATTCTTCTATCAATAATTTGCCAACCATAGAAGCATGGAAGGCTGTACCGCAAGCAAATATATTTATGCGAGTAAGGCCTTTGATTTCTTCATCGGTTAAGTGCACACCGTAGTTGGCTGAAGCACTGCCTGCTGGGGTTAGGTGGTCGATATTGAGATCAATGGGGTGATTGGGGTGACGGAGATATTTAGACAATGTTTGGCGCAATACCAAAGGTTGCTCGTGTATTTCTTTGAGCAAGAAATGCTTGTAGCCACACTTGTCGATTACGTAAGGGCTGGTGTCTAAGGCGATGGGGCTGCGTTTTACTTCAACGCCTTCAAAAGTGAAGAGACGTACTTTTGCAGCTGTGATTTCAGCAATTTCGCTTTGTTCTAGTTTGATGACGCGGTTGGTGTATTGGCGCACGGCCATTGAATCGGAAGCGAGGAAGTTCTCGTCATTGCCGAGACCAACCGAGAGCGAGTAGTGGTGGTTGATAGCATAAATGCGGTCGGGGTGCTCTTGGCTCACTACTCCGAGAGCAAAAATACCAACTAAGCGTTTGACCGAACGGGTAATTGCTTTCAGTAAGTCTTTGTCTTTGGCGTATTCATGTGATACCAGGTGTGCTACCACTTCAGTATCTGTATCAGAGTTGAAGTTATAACCCAGGCCTTTGAGCTCGTTTTGCAATTCTTCGTAGTTTTCGATAATGCCGTTGTGCACCACCGCGATGGTGCCGGTAGAATCGGTGTGAGGGTGGGCGTTTTGGTCGTTGGGAATACCGTGGGTGGCCCAGCGGGTATGACCGATGCCAACAGTTGCTGATGGGCGTTTACTGTCTAGCAGCGCTTCTAAATTGGAAAGTTTGCCGGCAGCTTTTAGAACGCAAAGGCGACCTTTTTCAATTACGGCTACACCAGCTGAGTCGTAACCCCTATATTCTAGGCATTTGAGCTCATTGAGCAAAACCGGAGCTGCATGTAATGGGCCAAGATAGCCAACGATTCCGCACATTTTACTTCCTCCAAATCCAATCCCAGTTAAGCTTGCTTTTGACAGTCCGCTTTAGACTTCCATCAACTCCGCTTCTTTGTCGTGGATGTACTTGTCGATATCTTTGACATATTTGTCAGTAAGTTTTTGCAGGTCTGCTTCTTTGCCCTTAATTTCGTCTTCTGAAATCTGTGCACCTTTCATCTTCTTTAGATCTTGGTCACTGTCGCGACGAATGTTGCGCACTGCTACTCTTGATTCTTCGCCGATTTTCTTCACCATCTTGCTCATTTCTTTGCGGCGATCTTCTGTCATTTGCGGAATGCCGATGCGGATAACGTTGCCGTCTGAGTTTGGTGTTAGGCCAAGATCAGATTTGTGAATGGCTTGTTCGATTGCTTTTAGGCTGCCTTTATCGTAAGGCTGAATGGTAAGCGAGCGACCATCGCTGGTGGAGATATTGGCTAAACCTTTGAGAGGTGTCATGGTGCCGTAGTAATCGGCTTCGATGCGATCAAGCATTTGGGGGTTAGCCCGGCCAGTTCTCACTGTTTGCAACTCTTTGTGCAAGCTTACGAGCGCCTTTTTCATGCGCTCTTCTGCGTTCTGTAAGACTTCTGTGGTTGTGCTCATGAATCTGTCCTATCTATGTGAATTACACTCTTACGGCATTGCCGACAATAGTTCCGACTTCTTGTCCCTTGACTATGCGTTCGATGCTGCCATCTTTGGCAAAATCAAACACTAGTATTGGAATATTATTTTGCTGACATAGTGACACTGCAGCTGGGTCCATTACTTTGAGGCCTTGTCTGAGCATCTCGTCAAATGATATGTGGTCTAGTTTTTTAGCTTTTGGATTAGTTCTTGGATCATCGTCGTAGACGCCATCTACGCCATTTTTTGCCATAAGCACAGCATCTGCTTTCAATTCAGCAGCGCGCAGGGCAGCTGCTGTGTCAGTGGTAACGTGTGGATTGCCCGTGCCGCCGCCAAGGATGACAATGCGGTTTTTTTGCAAGTGACGGATGGCCCGCAGGCGAATAAAAGGCTCGGCTACTGTAGGCATGGCAATCGCTGTTTGCACGCGAATGTCTATACCTTTCTTGTTGAGAACTTCACCAAGAATTAAGCAGTTCATGATTGTCGCCAGCATGCCAACGTGATCGGCTGCTGCTTTATCCATCCCCCAGCCAGCCCCTTGAACACCTCTGAAAATGTTGCCGCCGCCCACAACCACCGCAATTTGGACGCCAAGGTTGTATGCGATCTGTATCTCATTGGCTATGCGGTTTATTTCCGCTTGATCGATACCAAAGCCTTGATTGCCCATAAGAGCCTCGCCGCTTAGTTTGAGGAGAATCCTTTTATAGTGAATAGCCATTTTGTGATCCCTTTGCAAAAGCGTTCAATTGAGAAGACGGGTAGTCTTCAAAAGAGAAGACAGCCAGATCATAACGCGATCACGGCTGTCTATCTATCTACATGGCATTGGTTTAAGCGGAAGCTTCAGTCTCTTCTGTGGCATCGCCGTTATCACCCAGGATGAACAGGGCGTAGCGCACAACTTTAGCTTCAACACCCATTTCTTTGCCCTTAGCTGCCAGGTATTTGGCAACTGATTGCTGGGGGTCTTTGACGAAAGGTTGCTCACTCAAAACACGCTCGGCCAACAGCTTGTCAACACGGCCTGTGACGATTTTTTCTTTCATCTCAGGCTTCTTGTCAGCCAGATCGGCTTTGCCCAATTCAATTCTGCGCTCGTTTTCGATCACTTCAGCTGAAATGTCGTCGCGAGTTAAGAAAGTAGGTTTAGCAGAAACAACGTGCATAGCTAGTTCGCGAGCAACGGCTTGCAGGTCGGCTAGGTTAGCAACAGCTTTGTCTGTTTCAATTTCAACGATTGCACCCATCTTGCCACCCAATGTATGGATGTAGAGACCGGTTGTGCCCTGGGGCTTAGACAAATCGAAGACAGCAAGACGTTTAACTGAAATATTTTCGCCAATTTTGGCGATTGTCTCAGTTACTGCTTCTTTTACTGTTTTGCCATCAAGAGAAAGAGCCATTAGGGCTTCTACATCAGCAGGCTTTTTGCTACCAGCCAACTCAGCAATTTGTTTGCCGAGGGCGACGAACTGGTCATTTCTGGCAACGAAGTCGGTTTCGCAGTTGATTTCAACTAGCGATGCTACTTTGCCATCAGCGCTGACTTGGCCAACTACAAGACCTTCAGATGTTGCCCGGCTAGCTTTCTTGCTGGCCGATGCTGCACCCTTTTGTCTTAGTAGTTCGAAGGCCTTGTCGAAATCGCCAAGGGCTTCTACTAGAGCTTTCTTGCAGTCCATCATTGCTGCGCCTGATTTCTCGCGCAAATCTTTGACCATGGACGCAGATACTTCAACCACTGTACTCATCTCCTATCCTCATGTGAAAGTGGAAATTGTCAATTTAAAAGTGCTGGAAAATTAGCCTTCGCTAGA
Source organism: bacterium (assembly GCA_018062085.1). Classification (GTDB taxonomy): domain Bacteria; phylum Cyanobacteriota; class Vampirovibrionia; order Obscuribacterales; family Obscuribacteraceae. The sequence goes on from JAGOSY010000008.1 coordinate 77,817, forward strand.
TGCTTCAGCTGGAGCTGGCTCTTCGCCGGCGCCAACAACAGCCATTTGTGGCTCAGCTTCGGTAACAGCTTCAGGAGCGCCGTGTTCTTTCCAGTCAGTCTTTTCTGCTGGAAGTTCCACTTGAACGCCTGCACCCTGCTTACCGTCAAGAATAGAATCAGCAATTTTGCCAACGATAAGCTTGATTGAGCGAATGGAGTCGTCGTTGCCAGGAATTACATAGTCGATGCCATCTGGATCGCAGTTCGTATCGATAATTCCTACTGTGGCGATGCCGATTTTTTTGGCTTCGTTAACAGCAATAAACTCGCGTTTTTGGTCGATGATGAAAAGTACATCTGGCTTACCACGCATGGTTTTGATGCCACCCAGTGACTTTTCCAGTTTCAGTAGTTCACGGTTAAGGACGGATTGTTCTTTCTTACCGCGGCGGAATAGATCGCCGCTATCGCGCATTTCTTCCAATTCTTTCAGACGGTTGATACGCAATCTGATTGTTTCAAAGTTCGTGAGCATGCCGCCTAACCAGCGACGGTTGACGTAGTGGGCGCCGCAACGTTTTGCTTCTTCTTCAACGATTTCAGAAGCTTGTTTCTTGGTGCCGACAAAAATAATGTTTTTCTTTTCGGAAGCGCATTTTCTGATGTATTCACAGGCTTTATCGAGAGCGCGAGTGGTCTGCTCTAGGTCGATAATGTAAATGCCGTTTCTTTCACCATAGATGTACGGTCTCATCTTGGGATTCCAGCGGCGGGTTTGGTGGCCGAAGTGAACGCCTGCTTCCAAAAGTTGTCTCATCGATGCTACTGGCAAGGGTAATTGCTCCTTAGATAATGGGTAGGCCAGAAGGTATGGCGGAACTAAGTACCTGATAGAGGTTCTGCTGTGGCAAACACCAAGCGAAATTTGCGACGGCCTTCCGTAGGACCGCCCGCTCTCTCAGAACTACAAGGTATCACCCTTAGACATGCACTGGGTCGAATCTCTAGAGAACCTTAACGGTTCGCTTAAGAATTGCCGCGTGTACGAACTTCAGTCCCCGCTTGAGGCTGCAGACTTAATGGCAGCCACGTTTAGCGGCCAGTGGCGCTTGCCAGGATTGGCTCAGAAGCGACCGACTAGTTCCTCAAGAAAGGCCCATATATACCGATTTGTGGACTCTTTGCTGATAACTAGTTATAATAAAACAACGTAAACTTTTGCTAACCTGCGCTAGTAAAGTTTGAGTAGCCTTGTGAGGGTAAAGTGTCGAAAGTATTAGTGCTCAACGCATCCTACGAACCGCTTAATATCTGCACCTGGCGTCGCGCGGTTGTCTTGCTGATGAAGGGGAAAGCAGAACAAATCGAGAACAATGGCAAAGAAATCTATACAGATTTGGCATTGCCAACGGTTATTCGCCTGCGTTCATACGTCAAAATACCCTACAAAGAAATCAGTTTGTCGCGCCGCAATATTCTGCACCGTGACAACTACATATGCCAGTACTGTGGTGATAAAAGGCATGATCTCACCATCGACCACATCATTCCGCGTTCTAGGGGTGGTTTAGATAGCTGGGATAACGTAGCTGCTGCTTGCTTGCGTTGTAACGTCAAAAAAGGCGATCGCACACCCAAAGAAGCCGGTATGCCGCTCAACACTACGCCAAGACGGCCAATGTCCCATGTTGTCTTTGAGATTTCGAAGCACGCTGGAGCTGCAGAATATGATTGGAAGAAGTATGTGATTGGGGCTTAGCTTCAATTATTTCAGCTAAAGTTGCAGTTTCCGACTATTCGAATTGCTGTCTATATTAAAGTGTTGCATTGGCTATGCTTTCGGTGTCGCGCTTGGTTTTGCTTTTTTGATGCAGGCAATGCATTATGCTCAATGCCTGCGAGATTGGTGCTATGGCTGTTCAGTCTGATACGTTTACATCTTCCGAGAAGGCACTTTTTGTTAGTGTCATCCTCGACGTACAGATTCAGGGCTTGAAGGATAGGTTATTTACATACAAGGTGCCGGAAGCACTGCTTGGTAGTGTCTTTATCGGCGCCCAAGTGATTGTTCCTTTCGGGCCAAGGCAGCTTGTGCCTGGCTATGTTATTGATTTGTTGGCTCACTTTGAAGCCGATTATGCCATTAAAGAAATTCAAGAAGTACTTGAGCCAGAGCCATTATTCGACCAGGAATATATAGATTTTCTTGGCTATATCGGCAAACAATATTGTGCCTCATTGCAAGAAGTGATCGCTGCAGCCATACCGGCCTGTCTAACTACTAAGCTAAAGAGACTAGTTAAACTCACTGCTAATGCTCCCGAGGGCCAGTTAGACGAAGCTGCTCAGTTGATTATCAGTTTGTTGAGAGATTCAGCTAAAGGAACACTTAACTTTAGTGTTTTGCGTCAACGCTTTGAGCAGATAGGTCGTAAAGCACGACCGAAGCTCGATCTGATGCAATTTCAGCGGGCCCTGCGCGACTTGGTCAGGGCTCAATGTTTGGTTACTGAAGTGGAGGAAGAAGGCTCTACCACAGCCAAAACTGCCACTTTCCTCAAGTCAGTAGATGGCGCCTTGGAGCTTGCTAAAACTGTCAAACAGAAATCTGTAATAGCAGCCATTTTCGCCCTCGAGGCCGAGGGCAAGGCTATTTCTATATCACTTTTGGCTGAAGAGGCCAAGGTTAGTCGGGCTACTGTAGATAAATTGATTGGCGCCGGTTTAATCGTTGCCCACAGCGAAGAAGTACAGCGTGACTCACTTGCAAGCTTACCGCAGGCTTTTATTGACCGGGCTGCAAAAGACAATAGTTTGCCTCTGACTGCTGAGCAGTCGTATGTTTTTGATTTGCTTAGAAGTGACTTGGCTGAGCGGCTGCAGTTGAGACCAGAAGCTGCTCTTGCTCAGTCTGTTGAGCCTTGGTTATTGCACGGTGTTACTGGATCAGGCAAGACTGAAGTTTATTTGCGTTTGATTACTGAGGCTCTAAGGCAAGGACGCTCTGCTCTTTTTCTTGTGCCTGAAATTAGTCTTACACCCCAGCTCTCCGGCCGCCTAAAATCACGCTTCGGTAGCCTTGTGGCCGTCTGGCACAGTGCCATTAGTGCTGGTGAACGCTATGATACTTGGCGCCGTTTACGCAGTGGAGAAGTGCGCGTATTGCTCGGTGCTAGATCGGCTATCCTTGCTCATTTACCTGATCTCGGTGTGATTATTTTAGATGAAGAACACGATGGCTCGTATAAGCAGTCATCACCAAGCCCACGCTATAATGCCCGAGATGTAGCTCTTGAGAAAGCCAGGCGTACTGGTGCTCTTGTGTTATTTGGCAGTGCCACTCCTGATATTGTTTCTTATCAAAGAGCTAAACAGAGCAATCGCATTTTAGCAATGCCAAATCGCGTTTTTCTTCAAGCAATGCCAAAAGTTACTTTGGTTGACATGCGCAAAGAATTTGCCGATGGTAAAAAGGCAATTTTCTCACCAGAGCTAAGTCGAGCTATCGATCAGCGTCTTGAAAGGCAAGAGCAGGTGGTTCTTTTGATTAATCGCCGCGGCTTTGCCAATCATGTTTTTTGTCAGCTCTGTGGCCATGTGGTTAAATGCAAAAATTGCAGTGTCACTTTGACTTTGCATAGGCGGCTGAAAAAGGGCGAAGGCAGTGACTCTGAGAAACTTGACGATAAGCCACTTCAGGGGCATTTGGCCTGCCATCATTGTGGTTTTCGCGCCGCTCTTAAGGAAGAGTGTCCTAGCTGCAGCAGTCCTTTTTTGAAAGAGTCCGGACTAGGGACGCAAAAAGTTGAACAAGAAGTGCATAGGCGCCATCCAAATGCTCGTGTGGTTAGGTTAGATTCCGACGTGGCGGCACGAAAAGGAGCCTATGAAAAAGTATTGAATCAATTTTCTCAAGGCGAAGCAGACATTTTGATTGGTACCCAGATGGTGGCCAAAGGTCTTGATATTGAACGCGTTACCCTCGTGGGAGTTCTTACTGCTGATGCGGCTTTCAATCTGCCTGATTATCGTTCGACCGAACGTGGCTTCCAGCTTCTTACTCAGGTGGCTGGACGAGCCGGGCGGGGTGAGCGCGTTGGTGAGGTGATTTTGCAAACCTATGCTCCTGAGCTCGAAGCCCTTCGTCTGGCCAGTAAGCATGATTATCACGGCTTCTTTGGACCAGAACTAGAGAATCGTCGTGATTTCGAGTATCCACCATTCAGTCAGTTGATTCGCATAGTTGTGAGTGGTGAAGACCAACTCTTGGTGGAGTCGGTCAGTGATTTGCTGGCTGAAGAGATTAGTCGATTGCTTGAAGATGATGTGCCAGAAGACGACGTCAAACTGCTTGGGCCCGTGCCTTGTGTTATTGAACGAATAAAGGGACGCTTCCGCTATCACTTAATTATCAAAAACAAAGGGGGCCCGAAAGTTCAGCAGATGATCACCGAATATATGCGGGTGCGGCGCTTTGGACCGCAAGTGTCTGTAGCGGTCGATGTTGACGCTCTCGATATGATTTGAGGCTAAATTAAACTAGTGCTCTTTCTTCTCCTGCCTCTATTCGTTACCATCTATACAAAGATTTTCTGCTTCTATTATGGTTTTGTCTGACTCAAGTTGATGCATTGACCCTTTCTACAAATGATATTTCTCTACTATTTCTGCTTTAGCCTTGTGCTCTTTGTCGCTGGACCATTTCTTCTCTTTAAGAAGAAAGCTAGGGCTGGTTTATGGCAGAAGCTAGGTTTTGTCTCCAGAGAGCTAAGAGATAATCAAGGTAAGCTTTCAGGCTGCGTTTGGTTTCACGCTGTTTCTGTGGGCGAATTCAATGCGGTATTGCCATTGATCAAGACTTTTCAGGCTAAATATCACCGTCTGCCGATCGTCGTCTCAACCACTACCTACACAGGGCAGAAGCTGGCACAAGAGAAAGTTGGCGCCATTGCCACGGTGTTTTATTTTCCTTTTGATTTACCCTCGGCCGCTTGCGCTTATCTCAAGTTGCTCAAGCCTCGTTTGGTGGTCATTGCCGAGACTGAGATTTGGCCAGGATTCAGCTATCAATGCAAGAGACTTGGCGTCAAACTTGTGGTTGTTAACGGTCGGATGTCGCCCCGTTCGTTTCGGTCTTACAAGCGCTATCGGCGAATCTTTTCACCCGTACTACAGGCCTTTACTGAAATCGGTGTGCAATCTCATGAAGAGGCCAAGCGCTACAGTGAGGTGGGTGGCCCCAAAATAAACATACGTGTGCTGGGTAATTTGAAATTCGATGGTCTAGAGCCAATTGCAGCAGAGCAGGTTGCGCAGCTCAGGCAGCAAATCAATGTGCCTGTTGACAGGTTTGTCTTGGTAGCTGGCTCTACCCATGAAGGGGAGGAAACTGCCATGCTTAGAGCCTACGGCCGAATGCTTGATACCAATGGTGGTGAGTTTGCTGATAAGGTGCGTTTGGTCCTCGTTCCCCGTCACCCTGAGCGTTTTGATCACGTAGCAGCTATGGTTGATCAAGCTGGTTATACCGTGCGCCGACATTCTCGCAATGAGAGCTTTGCTGATAGCGGGAGAGAGGTTTATCTGCTCGATGTGATTGGTAAGCTTTTTGATTTTTACAGTTTGGCAAATATTGCTTTTGTTGGTGGCACAATTGCTCCAGTTGGTGGCCATAATATTATGGAGCCCTATGCCTACGGCGTTCCAGTTGTGGTGGGGCCAAGAGTAGAGAAGACCAAAGATGTCGCTAAGGCATTAGTAGCATGTGGTGCGCTGGCCTTATGTGCAAGCAGTGAAGAAGTGGTAGATCATTTGCTACGACTTTTCGTTGATAGTAATGCTCGACTAAAGTCTGGGGCTGCCGGTCGAGATTTGCTTAATGCCAGCCAGGGCGCTCTCTCTAAGGCTATCGATATGTTGGCCGACAATCTTCAAGAAACCACTGTTCCTGCGCTGACTAAAAGGTAAGACGTGAAAGCAAACAGCAATACCCTATTAGCTGAAGTGTTGCGACCAATTTCATATTGCTATGGCCTCGGCGCGTACGCCCGGCTCATTACCTATTCTACCGGTCTCGCTAGTCGGCGCTCAGCTGCTGTGCCAGTTATTAGTGTTGGTAACATTACTGTTGGTGGCACTGGTAAAACCCCGTTGACCATCGACTTAGCTGAACGCCTTTCTTCTGCTGGTTTGAAGGTGGCGATATTGTCGCGAGGTTATGGTCGTAAATCTAAAGGTTTGCAGGTGGTGGCTGATGGCAGTGGTACGCTAATTTCGGTGGAAGAAGCTGGAGACGAGCCTTATTTGATTGCTCAAGCCGTACCAGAGGCGGTGGTTATTGTTTGCAGCTCGCGCTTAGAGTCGGCCCAGGTAGCTGTGCGCCAGTTTGCTGCTCAAGTAATTATTCTTGACGATGGTTTCCAGCATATAAAGATCAGGCGCGACTTTGATCTTGTGCTGTGGGATTTCAATGATAAGCCAGATAAAGCAATGCTTGTGCCTTCTGGTCGCTTGCGCGAACCCCTGGGTGGTCTTAGTAGAGCCAGCGACATTGTCATCACTAAAGTGCCCGAGAGCTTTGAGCAGGCTGAGGTAGAAAGACTGAGCCTTGAGCTCGCACAATTGGCCCCTAATGCTAATATTCATAGTTGCCGTTTCGCTCCAGCGTACCTCACTGGCTATGCTCGGGATGGACAGTTAGCACAACCCATTAAGCTCACTGAGTTGGCCGGTAAGAAAGTTTATTCTTTGTGTGCCATCGCACGTCCTGAGGGTTTTTTAAGTGTTCTCAATGATTTGGGTTTAGTACCGGTGCGGGTGCGTCAGTTTGCCGATCACCATTGGTTTACGCCAGCTCAGATCAGTGAAATAGAGGCTGATTTTATTGCCAGTGGTGCCGATCTTTTGGTCACCACTGAGAAAGATTTGGTGCGTATGACATTGTCTCCCGCCATGGCCGCAAAAACCTGGGCGGTTGTGATCAAATGTCAGTGGATATCAGCGCCGCCTGCTTTCCTGTCGAGTTCAGTCTTGAAGAAATGACTAGTAGTGAAAGCACAATCGAGAAAAAACCATTGGCTAAGACGATCTTAGTGATTCGTTATCGCTTCATTGGCGATACTATTTTGACTGTGCCTTTTTTGCGTAACTTGCGAGCCGCCTATCCTCATGCTCGAATTGATGTCTTGACTGGTCCAAAGAGCGGTGAAGTACTTGATGGCTGTCCCTATATCGATTCGCAGATTATTTACGACACAACCCGTTTTCATAAATACGATAGTGGCTCTGGCAAAGCGAGATCTTTTGCTTCTTATGTTTTGCAGTTGCGTCAGCCTAAGTATGATCTTGTTTTTGTGCTCAAGCGTTCACTTTCTAGTTCGTTACTGGCTTTTCTCACTGGAGCAAAACGGCGCGTTGGCTATGCCATGAAAGGCAAAGGGCAGTTGCTGCGAAATTTGCTTTTGACTGATAAAGTGGCTTGGCGAGAAGATATTCACGAGGTTGATTCGCTTCTTTCGGTGCTTGAAGCGGTTGGTATTGCCGTTCCTCAAGAGAAGCGCGCCCTTGAATCGTGGGTGACTGCCTCTGAGTTGGCGACAGTCAATGACTTGGGTTTGCTGGCGCCACTGCAGGCGGCATCGAAAAAAATGGTTCTCATTCATGCAGCAGCCGCTCATCCTGACAAGCTCTATCCCCTTGCTAGTTGGGCCGCTTTAATTAAGCGTTTGCATAGCGAACTAGATCTTGTTCCGGTTTTCTCTGGCGATACGCAAGATATGGCACTCTATGAGGAACTTGCTGCTCTTAGCGGCCTTCAGTCAGTTGCCATAAATTTTGCCGGGCTTCTGAGCCTGCGCGAGAGTATGGCTCTATATAGCCTTATGAGCCTTGCTGTCTGTGTTGACTCTGGTCCGGCTCATCTCTGTGCCGCTGCTCAGGTGCCTACTATTGCTATATTTGGACCAACAGATCCAGTGCGTTGGCAACCTTATGGTGAAGCCAATACTGCTGTCTTTGATAGCACATTGCCGTGTCGTCCGTGCAATTATCATAAGGTTTGCCATAATAGAGAATGTCTAACAGAGCTTTCTCCAGATCTTATTTTTGAGAAGTGCTTAAATGTATATCGACCAGTCCTCAAGCGGGAGCAGTAAATGTCAGTCAAATTGAAAAGTCTACTATTGGTCTCGATTTTTGCCGCGACAGCCTTTTCTTCTGTTTCTGCAGCTGACTCGACCAGCAAAAAGCGTAAGGCTAGAGCCACTCCTGCTACTAGTAGTACACAGGCGCCGTATAGGGGTGGTATGGTCTCTCCTGGCGGTGTTCCCCGCTGGGTTCAGTACGACCAAGGTGGCACATACTACTACAGCAAAAACGAGCTAGAGAAAGCGCGCCAATATTGGCTAGCGGCTTTAAAAATAGCAGAACAGGTGGTTCCGGCTGAGAAGGCAAAAGGTCTGAGTAACGCGACAGAAAAGCAGGTCTGCGACTTAATTTCTCACCTGGTTATGTTCGTCAGTGATTCTAAGCTCAATCCAAAGGGCGCTGCCTCTTTCACCCCAGGTTCCGCTGCTTCAAGTTCTATCAATTCTTCTGCTTACTCTGATCCTCGACGACTTGCCTATGACAACATGGCTGCTCACATAAAGCAGATTCGCGGAGATTATCGCTGGTTTGACAGAATTATGGTTTTTGCTGAGAGAACAGTCGGAAAAGATAACCGCTGCCTCACTTCTATGAAGGAAACTCTTAGACAGATGGAGCTTAGCGAAATAAACACGAAGTATATGATGTCGAATCTAGAGCGAGAATTGAATATCAGCCGAAGCTCAGTTGATAACAGGCCGACACCTGGCAATAATCCCAATAATAATAATAATGGCTTGGCACCGAATGGTGAGTATGTTCCAACAGGTATGAATCAATAGGGCTTAGTTTTGGTCTTTGTATATGAACATGGCCTTACTTTCAAATAAAACAGGAAGCCCTCGAACTAGGCAAAATACTGCTGAGAGATAAACCATTAGGTTGGCTGTGGGCTGGGCCCAGCTGTCTTTTAACAGTGTCGTCTGAGCGGCAATAATGAGGCAGAAGGCTAGGGCCTTAACTACGGCGTAGGTGAATCGACTGAAGTTCGATGCCACTAAGAACTTTCCTAGACCTGATTGCATCATGGTTTTAGCGCCAAAGGCTGTGTAGCCTTCGCTGCTGGCCTGGCTGCGCATGGCGTCGACAAATGTTCCACGAACGAGAAAGAGCAATGGTACCCAAACCGGTACCCAGCCCAGAGATGAGAATACTATCCAGTAGGCCATTTCCACAGCCCGGTCGCCGGCAATGTCGAGGATGGCACCAAGCTTGGTTGCTTGTTTCAGTTTCCTGGCAAAGTAGCCGTCTAATCCGTCCGCCCAAATAACCAGCACCGTCAAGCCAAAAGCTGTCCAGAGAATCGCTTGATGTTCGCTCTCTTTGGCGCAGGGAAAATACAACAGGGCGAGAGTGGCAAGGGCAAGCACCACTCTCGATACCGTAATAAAGTTGGGGACGTTCATCGGTGGGTAGTCTTCAATTAGACGTCTAAGTGAGCTACCAAGTGTGAGTTCTTCTCGATGAATTCCTTACGCGGTGCTACTGATTCACCCATAAGCAAATCAAAGATATGATCGGCTTCTGAGGCATCTTCAATAGTCACTTGCTTAAGGGTACGAGTGGCTGGATTCATGGTTGTTTCCCAGAGTTGTTCAGCCATCATTTCACCGAGACCCTTGTAACGCTGAATATCAACGCCTTTTTCTCCCATTTCGGCCAGCACTGCTTCTAGCTTGTGTTCGTTGTAGCAGTACTCTACCCGTTTGCCTTTTGATACTTTGAAGAGTGGAGGCTGGGCGATGTAGACGTAGCCGTTGTCTACCACTGGCCGCGCGTAGCGGAAGAGGAAAGTGAGCAGTAGGGTGCGAATGTGACTGCCGTCAACGTCGGCGTCAGTCATGATGATTACTTTGTGGTAGCGCAACTTAGTCAGATCAAGATTGAGCGCGTTAGGCCTGAGCATACCTGTGCTCTTGCCACCATCTTCGTCTAGCTCAGTCACCACCAAACCTAGGGCTTGAATCATGGCCTGAACTTCGTTGTTGTCGTAGATGCGGCTAGGCTGCACTCTTTCAACGTTGAGAATTTTGCCGCGTAAGGGCAGAATTGCTTGGAAGCTGCGGTCGCGGCCTTGCTTGGCTGAACCGCCGGCGGAGTCACCTTCTACCAAGAATACTTCGCACTTTTCAGGGTCTTTGTCTGAGCAATCGGCCAGTTTTCCTGGCAGACCACCACCCGATAGCGCTGATTGGCGACGGACAGTTTGCTTGGCTTTCTGAGCTGCTTCTCGAGCTTGCTTTGATTGCAAGACTTTCATCAAGATGTCTTTGGCTGGCTTGGGATTTAGCTCTAACCAGTCGGCCAAACGCTCAGAGGCAATACCTTGGACCACCCCTTGCACTTCTCGGTTGCCCAAGCGTTCTTTGGTTTGACCTTCAAACTGCGGATCTGGAACCTTCACTGAAATGATTGCGGTCATACCTTCGCGAATATCTTCGCCAGTGAAGCGCTCATCAGATTCTTTCAGGATGTTTGTTTTTTTAGCGTATTCGTTGACAACTCTGGTCAGGGCATTTCTAAACCCAGTTAAGTGAGTGCCACCGTCGTGAGTGTTGATGTTGTTGACGAAGCTATAAACAGATTCTGAATAAAGGGTCGTCCATTGCAGTGAACATTCTGCCGTGATGTCATTGGTTCTTTGTTCAAAGTAAATTGGTGGCTTGTGCAGGACATCGCGACTTTCATTGAGGTATTCGACATAACTCGATATTCCACCAGCGTAGTGATAAGTCTCTGATTTTCCAGCACCTTTGGTGCTGCGGTTATCGGTTAGTACGATACAAAGACCTTTGTTGAGGAAGGCCATTTCGCGCAGTCTGGTGGCTAGAACATCCCACTCAAAGTAGATCTTTAGGCGTTCGTTGTCTTCGTTAATGTCGTGGAAGATCAGCTCATCTGGCCAGAAAGTAACTTTGGTGCCCTGCAAATCGGTTTCGCCCAAAACTTGCAGCAAGCCATCTGCATCACCGCGCAAATAAACTTGTCTGTGAACGCGGCCGAGGCGATAAACCTCTACTTCTAAGCGTTCAGAAAGAGCGTTTACAACTGAGGCGCCGACACCGTGCAGACCGCCAGATACTTTGTATCCGCCGCCACCAAATTTGCCACCAGCGTGGAGCACGGTAAAGACTGTTTCAACTGCACTTTTGCCGGTTTTTTCAACAATGTCGGTGGGAATACCGCGGCCATTGTCTTGAACTGTGCACGACTCATCTTCATTGATAGAAATGTCGATGCGATTGCAGTGACCAGCCAAAGCTTCATCAACAGCGTTATCAACGATTTCCCATACTAGGTGGTGCAGACCCCTTGGACCGGTGGTGCCGATGTACATGCCTGGTCTCAGTCGCACGGCCTCTAGGCCTTCTAAGACGTCAATTGCCGAGGCGTTGTATTCAGCTGAAATTGGTACTGTAGCCGTAGATTCAGAGGCTTCGCTAACTTTAGCTTCGCTTTCACCAGTTGTGTTTGCGCCCTCAGTTACTTCAACTTTCTTTTCGGAGTCGTCTTCAGTCAACGCTGCCACTGTCCCTTGTTCTTTGTTTGCCATGTGTATTCAAGATCCCAAACGGTTTTGTTAGTTTCTTTGCAGGTTTTTGCTTGCGCTCTCAGGTCTTTTGCCAAGACAAGAGAGTCGAGCGTTATGCTCTTGGGGGTAAATCGGATATTTACCGGTCGCAGGGTCAATATTCTCGTGGAATAATCACTTTGCTTCATTGCCCTTCGTACAGGTCAAATTTTAGCACAGAAGCCGATCTCGCTGCCTTTACAGTAGCAAGTTTGACGCTAGGTATAAAATCCTATAAGAAGCTTATACTTGTAGTTGGCTATCCCCAAGAAACTCTGGAATCTAGCTTTGGAAATTTATTTTGAACCAAAACCTGGCCTTGTCGAACGTTCAGCCATTGCTCTTGGTTTTTTCGACGGTGTGCATCCAGGCCATCAGGTTGTCATTAGTAAGGCGGTTGAAGAAGCTAAGCGGCTTAATGCCAAGGCTGGGGTGGTTACATTTGCTGACCATCCCCGGGGGCTGACTAGAGGTCAAGCTCCGATGTTACTTACCACTATTGAGCAAAGATTAGAATTATTCGCCAAGCAGGGGGTAGAGCTTGCTCTTGTGCTTACTTTTTCAGAAGAGTTGTGCAAGCTTTCACCCCGAGAATATGTGCAAAACGTCTTAGCCGCGAGCATGGGTGCTAAGTCGATATCAGTTGGTCACAATCATCATTTTGGCCGAGATCGTGAAGGCGACGCTGATCTTTTGCGCGACCTTGGCACGGAGCGCGACTTTGTCGTACATGTGGCCGATATGGTTTTGGTAGAGAATCAAGAAGTATCCAGTAGCCGCATTCGTGATCTGATTCTCGCCCGCGACATGGAGTTGGCGAGCACACTGCTGAGCCGGCCGTACAGCCTGCGCGGCATCGTTATTGGTGGAGAGAAAAGAGGGAGGCAGCTTGGTTTCCCTACCGCTAACGTTGATATAGCCTTCAATCAATTGGTCCCACCCGTTGGCGTTTATGTTGGGTCGGTGAGATTGAACGATGGCAGCCGCCATCAGAGTGTCGTAAATATTGGAGTTCGGCCGACTTTTAAGGTTGGTAGTAATGATGGCGAAGCTCAAACGAAGCTCACAATCGAAGCCCACTTGCTTGATTTCGACGGAGATCTTTATGGCCAAACTATAGAGGTTGCTCTGCTTAAGAATCTGCGCGATGAGAAGAAATTTGCTGATCTAAATGCGCTCAAAGATCAGATCGCCACTGATTGTCAGGTGGCTCGCTGCTATTTGGCTTGTTGATTTAATTGAGGCACTTTGCGAGTCAGTAGAGTTACTGTAAGAAATTTTCGTAATTACAAAAGTGCTGCTCTCGATTTGTATGATGGCAGAAATGTACTAATTGGTGAGAACGCCCAGGGTAAGACCAACTTACTGGAGGCCATTGAGCTAATTGCCAGCGGCCGCTCAGACCGTGCTGGCAATGATCGTGAGCTAGTCTACCGCGGAGAAAATCAGGCGCTGATAGAGGTTAGTTATCACTCAGCCGGATATAGTGAAACTGCGACATTGCTGCTGACTGCCGGTGAGCGCATGTCTCGCAAGGCTAAAATTAATGGTGTAATTCAATCAGGAAGCCGACGATTTTCTAGGCTCACTACTGTTAGTTTTAAGGTTTCAGATTTAGACCTCTTGCGTGGCGGACCAAAACATCGTCGTGACTGGCTTGACCAGCTGGTTTGTAAATTGAAGTCTAGTCATTTTGAACTAACTTCACGCTATGACAAAATTATTCAGCAACGCAATCGGCTGCTCAAGACGTTTTTTGAGAAGCAAGCAAGATTGACTGTTTCAGACCAAGATGAGCTTCGAGTTTGGGATAAGCAGTTAGGACAATATGGCAGTCAAATAATCAAGCAACGTGTTCATGCTTTGGCCTTGCTCTTGCCCTTAGCTGAAGCAAATCAAGCCGAGATATCTGGGAGCCGAGAGAGTTTAACGGCCCAATATATTTTTAAAACGGAGAATGATTTTATAACTGAAGACGATCAAGGTGAAGAGACAAAAGCAATTGGTATAAATCAACTGATTGAAATGACCGAACGCGAGCTGGAGCAAGTTATTCTCAATCAGCTGAAAAAACGGCGGGCCGAAGAAATTGCCAGGAAGCAGACTGTTTGTGGTCCTCATCGCGATGATGTGAGCTTTTCGCTCAATGATTTCGCCGCTACGTCGTATGCTTCGCAGGGGCAGCAACGTAGCTTGGTGCTAGCCCTCAAGTTGGCTGAGTTGACGCTTGTTACCAGCCGCCTAGAGGAGCCTCCTTTACTTCTATTAGATGATGTTCTCGCAGAGCTAGATCTTGGTCGCCAAGGGATGCTGATGCATCTAGTTAACAGTGAGATGCAAACATTAATTACTACTACTCACCTTGATGGCTTCAGGCCAGAATGGATTGAGGGTGCCAAAGTAGTCAATGTCAAAGGGGGCATGATTTTATCAGACTAGGGTTAACGGGCTCAGTAGATAAAGTTTGGGCTATCAAGGTGGTTAACCGAGGCCTTAGTAGGGTACATTAACATTGGTTAAGAAATCTGTCGTTTGAGAGCTAATCACTGCGTGTTCGCCGAACATTTACATGACATAGATCGCAAAGTTTGCCTTGAATGCAATAGGCAGTTCACTGGCATCGTGGCGGCCTGCCCTCACGACGGTGCTAATCTTGTGCCCTTGGCCCGTGACCCCATGGTGGGTACCTGTCTCATGGGCAAGTACGACATCATAGACGTCATTGGTCATGGCGGCATGGGCGTTGTTTATAAGGGGCGGCAGGTCTTAATGGACCGAACTGTCGCCATCAAAATGCTACAGTCTCAACATATCGCTGATTCTATGAGCGTGAAGCGCTTTCACCAAGAAGGTAAGGCCGCTTCGAAAATGAATCACCCTCACGTTATTACAGTCTATGACTTCGGCGTTACTCCCACCTCGGGTCAACCTTTCATCGTCATGGACTATCTCTTAGGCACAGACCTCTCGCAAATTATCAAAGAAGAAGGACAGCTAGGCGTTGAGCGTAGTTTGAAGATCTTGGCGCAGTCTACTGATGCCCTTGATCATGCTCATCGCATGGGCGTAATTCACCGAGATTTGAAACCGTCAAACATCATGCTCATTGACTATGAAGACGAGAAAGATTATGTCAAAGTAGTTGACTTCGGTGTGGCCAAGCTGATTAGCGCTGGCGGTGAGCAGCAGCGTTTGACTCAGATGGGTGAAGTCTGTGGCAGTCCTGTTTATATGAGCCCAGAGCAGTGCCAGGGTCTAGAGCTTGATAGTCGCTCAGATATTTATTCGATGGGAATTGTTATCTACGA
The DNA here is from genome assembly GCA_018062085.1 of bacterium. Classification (GTDB taxonomy): domain Bacteria; phylum Cyanobacteriota; class Vampirovibrionia; order Obscuribacterales; family Obscuribacteraceae. The sequence continues at coordinate 92,822 of JAGOSY010000008.1, forward strand.
AACTCTCACCGGTCGCTTGCCAATTTTAGGCAAAACTATGGTTGAGACCATGAGTAAACACATCACTGAGCCACCACCTCGCTTTACTGAAGTGCGTCCTGATCTCTATATTCCAGAGCGGTTAGAGGCTGTTGTCTTCAAAGCCTTGTCTAAAAATCGCGAAGATCGGCACCAAAGTATGGCCGAGCTTACTCGAGATTTAGATACTGCCATTCCTCGTGCTGGTAAGAGTCAGGTACTGCGTACCGACTTCCCCACTATGCCGCAGAGTGAAGACGATAAGCCAAAGTCGCCGTTTGCTAAGTTGACCCCATTTCACTGGGTGGCAATCGCCTCTGCCTTGCTTTTGACCGTGGGTATTGGCGTTAAACTTGTGATCGATTCTAAGAAACCTACTCCTCAAGCAATTGTCGCTCCAATTAAAGTTGTTGAGCCGCCGGTCACACCTGCCATTACTCCTGCTACTCCTGCTACTACTGCCACTACTGCCACTAAGTCGTCTCCTGCTACTCTGCCTGGCGTGCCGGCAACCAGCAATGTAGATAGTGCCACCGCTTCTAGTATTGCTAAGCCTACTGAGTCCGAGGTCAAGCCAAGTGCTATAGAGCGGCCGAAAACGGCTAGTCAGCCAAAAGTGAAGAAGGTGCGCAAGCCACGAGTTGAAACTGCAGGAGCGTCAACAACGTCGGTGGTCAGTCATCCTAAGGCTCAGAAGGTTGATCTGTTCCAAAATATTTTAAAGGATCGTACTTACTAGTTCTGTTGCTTCTGGGCGGCTTCAACTAGACGTTTGACTCTGTCGCTATCTACATCGTTGATCCAGTTGCCGTCGAATTTGGCGTAAGTGCCAAAAATAATGCCGTCAGCATATCTGGAGTAGTTGCCGATATTGTCTGGTGTAACTCCTGAGCCCACTAGCACCGGAATAGTTACTGCTGCTTTTACTTCGCTGACCGCACTTGCTGGGGGCGCATCGCCGGTGCGAAGGCCCGTGACAATTACGCCGTCAGCTTTGAAAAACTCGGCGGTTGTTGCTGTCTCAACCAAGCTAATATCTTCGGTAATAGCATGGGATGAGTGTTTCTTCTTTATGTCAGCAAATATACGTACTTTGTCCGCTTTTATTGCTGCTCGCTTTCTCACTATCTGCGCTGCGCTTGCTTCGTGAATACCTTCATCACCAATATGGGCGTAAACGAAGCCCTCTACTCTAATAAAATCGAGATCGCAGGCGTTTGCTACTGCTAGGGCTTCGATATTGGCTCCTGCTAATATTTGTATGCCAATGGGCATAAGACATTCTCTTTTTATGACACTGGCAACCACAGCCATGGCTGCAATTGTTTCTACTTCGACGTAACCCTTCAAATATGGTACGTCATGCATGTTTTCAATGATAAGAGCGTCTACTCCAGCCTTTTGGTAGGCTACGGCATCACTCAATGCCGTGTTGATAATTTGTTCCATATTGCCGCAGTAGCCAGCCGCTCCCGGAAGAGCATGGACGTGGACCGCACCTATTGCCGAACAATTATTGCCATTCTTGCCAGACTTGTCATTTTTGCCAAACATTTTATTCTCCTAAGTCAGCAAAACAGCACGCACTGGGCTAGCTTCGAGATCCATAAATTTTAGAGGCAAAGCCACCAAGAAATATTCACCTTCGTCAACCGCTCTAAGATCAAGATTTTCCAGCCAGACTAGGCCACTGCGATCAAGAACATTGTGAGTAGCTAGATCTTTTGATCTGATATGGTCAACTGACGGTGTATCAAGGCCGACCAATATAAAGCCAAGTTGACCGAGCAGTTCTGCTGTGTCGCTTTCAATGTAGCTATATTCGTCTTCGAAAACTTCAAAATTGATTGTATGCGCTGTCTTGAACAAAACGCGTTTAACTCGAGTGCTTGCTGCCGTGAGCTTAGCTTGAACGAGGGCTGCATTGATACCAGCTTTTGTTGGTGCAATATCGATAACTGCCACTGGTCCGACAAATGGTTGAAGATTCATGGCACCAGCGGTAGTGTTAGTGCTGCTGCAATGATCGGCACCACATAGGGAGCCTTTGATATGTACTGGGGCGTCGGCATGGGTGCCAACATGCGGACTCATGGTCAGAGCGGTTAAATTGATAATATTGCTACTTTCATAGCTGAGTGTAACTTTTCGGGAAAATGGAGTATCGCCAGGAAAACAGGCCGATTTTTCATTTACTGGTTGGGAGATATCTAGAATATTTTTGAAGGAGAAGTTCATATATTAGAGATGGCTGCTTACGTCAAAATGGAAATAAGTTTTGATATGGTCGATTCTTATATCTCTAGGAGTCTTGCGCTTTTCGGGACGCGGCCCAATCAGTTTAAGTTTTTTCAGTACTTCTTTGAGAATCAGCTCCATGTGGCGATTGTCAAAACCGCTGGAAAGCTTGATACATAGGCCCAAGCCCTGCGGGTACTTCTCGCAACTGCCGATACCTACTCCGAGCAAACCATCAGCCCCTTCTTTGGCGACGATTGGTACTTCGCAGGCACCAAACAGGTCTTGTGTAATCAATCTAAAATCGACACGGTCGCCCCCAGATATGGCCCGAGGATGAGCTAACATCAACTGGCCAAGCTCATGATAGTACTCAGCACAGTGTTCAATTTGGCTATCGTCAAACGCCACGACCTTCTTACTCAAAAGGCTTTGATAGAGATAGGCCATTTCATATACTGAAAGAGCATAATTGGGTAGCTGGCAACCGTCGGTGGTGCTCAATAGTGATTCTTCACTACGCTTAATTAGTGCTGCTAAAACTTTTCTGAGGCGCTCATGCTGTGGCTGGTCGGCTTGCAAATATTTTTCTGGGTCGCCACCTGAAGCCTTAATGGCTGAGAGATAGCCAATATGTTTTCCGCTGCAATTATGGAAGCGTCTTCTTGCTTTTTCTTCGCCCACACCAATCAGGCTCTTGGTCTCGCTTGACATTGGGGCTGCTGGTGGGCATTTGAGGCCAGCTTCATTGGCACCGGTAATGGCAATAATTTCGTCTAGCAACTCAAGGTGTCTAGGTTCGGCGCTATGGGATGCCATGAACAGAGCTAGATGCTCTGACTTAAGTTTGGGAAAGTGTCTCTTTAAAATCGGTAAATGCTGCACTAGTTGCCAGGGTTTGAGCAGTGAGCGACTCCAAAGTTGATAGTTGATATCACCTAGCTCAACTACCGGTTTTACTGTATCAATTGATTGTATTTTAGAGCTTGATTCAATCCCGGTTACAAGGCAAATGATGCCGTAGACAGTTACTTCTTTTCGGCCGCTGCGTTCAATAGTAAAAAGGGGTTGCCAGGGTAGATCGCTCTCTTTCGGTGTTGGCAATTGGGCTGCCATATGGTTTGTTTGCATTTTAGTTAGTTTGCATTTTGGTTAATGAGTTTCCTTTGCCAATCAATTTTCTCAATTATCATCTTATTCTTCTAGACACAAACTCTTACCTTAATAAATTCGCTCAAAACAGCCTCGACTTCTATCTCATGGTGTAAAACCAATGTTTTAGCATGTGTTTTAGCATGGAGAATAAGATGGCAGTTTCGTTTAAGACCGCAATTAATCCCGGTCAAGCTTCGCCTAGTCCGCTGGGTTCTTATTCTCATGCTCTTAAGGTCGGCAATTTGCTCTTTATTTCAGGTCAGGGCTGTCGCGATGCCAAAAGTGGCATTGAAGCTGGGCTTACTTTTGATGCCAAAGGCGAGGTAGTTGCTTATGACATCGAAGAGCAAACAAAAGGTGTTCTTGAAAACCTCAGGGCTGTTTTAACTGCAGCTAACCTTGGCTTCGAGAATGTTGTTGACATTACTGTTTTTCTAGCAGATATGTCAGATTTCGAAAAATACAATGGTGTCTATAGTCGCTATTTTTCAATGGAAAATCCCCCGGCTCGAACTACTGTGCAGGTGGCAAAACTGCCGGGGCGTAATTATATTGAAATCAAGGCAATCGCGGCTTTTGCCGACTAACACAGGGTAAGGAGCAGAATCGAAGATGTCTAACGCTACAGTAGCCAGTTCACTCAACCTCGATCTCAAAAAGATTGAGCACTTCATTGGTGGTAAGTTTCAAGCTGGTTCTGGCAAGGAGACTTTTGAATCTATAAACCCGGCGACAGGTAAGGCCCATGCCACTGTATCGCTTGGTACTGCCGATGATATCGATGCTGCTGTCAAAGCTGCCCGACATGCTTTTGAGAAAGGGCCATGGCCGCGCATGTCAGTGCGCGAACGCTGCAATGTCTTGCGTAAGATTGCTGATTTGATTTTAGCGAGGCGAGAAGAGTTCGCTATTGCTGAGAGCATTGATACAGGCAAACCGATAAGTGAGAGCTTTGATGGTGACATTCCTCGTTCTGCTTTCAATTTTCAGTTCTTTGCTGATTTTGCTTCAAGCTATGTAGAAGAAGCTTTTTCTAGCGCTGAGAACGAAAGGCATATAGCTGTGCGCGAGCCTCTCGGTGTATGCGGTCTGATTACGCCATGGAATCTTCCTCTCTATCTGGCTACTTGGAAAATTGCACCGGCTCTAGCTATGGGCAATACCATTGTGCTCAAGCCTGCCGAATGGACACCGTATACGGCCTATTTATTGGCTCAAGTGACTGTTCTAGCTGGTCTCCCTGATGGAGTTTTAAACATTGTCCAGGGCTTTGGAGCTGGGGGGGCCGGTGAAGCACTAACGCGCCATCCTGATGTACGTTCCATTTCTTTTACGGGCGAAACCTCAACTGGCCGAGCGATTATGCAGGCTGCTAGTGCCACCATGAAGAAGCTATCTTTTGAGCTAGGTGGAAAAGGCGCCAACATCATTTTTGCTGATGCTGATTTGAAGGAAGCTATTCCTACTGCTGTACGAGCTGCTTTTCGCAATCAAGGACAAATTTGCCTGGCTGGTTCACGGCTATTTGTTGAGCGCAAAGTATACGAAGAAGTAGTAGAAAAAATTGTTGAGCGCGTGCGTCAGATCAAAGTTGGTGACCCTCTCGACAGTGATACTGAGATGGGTGCTTTAATTGCCCGTGAGCATATGGAAAAAGTACAGACTTATTTGGCTCTGGGTAAAAAAGAAGGGCATCTACTCTGTGGCGGAGAGCGCCTCACTGAGCTTGGTGATGGCAATTTTTTAAGCCCTGCGGTATTTACTGGTTTAGAGATTGAATCGCGTTTCTTGCAGGAAGAAATATTTGGCCCAGCCCTTCCGATTTTGCCTTTTGACAGCGAAGAAGAGGCAATTTCACTAGCGAATTCAACTCCTTATGGTCTTTCTGCCTCAGTCTGGAGTCAAGACATCGATCGCTTGCACCGAGCGAGCACTCAAATTAGAGCAGGGTTGATTTGGATCAATACCTGGTTTGCCCGTGATCTGCGCACCCCATTTGGTGGTCAGAAGTCTTCGGGAATGGGCCGTGAAGGTGGTCGCTATAGTCTTGAATTCTTTTCAGAGGCTAAGACCATTTCTTACAAATTTAGAATGTAAAAGAGGCATAAGAGTAAGACTATGGATTTAGGTATTCGCGGTAAAAAGGCACTGGTTACAGGCGCTTCAAAAGGAATAGGACGTGCCATTGTCCAAGCCCTTAGTGCCGAAGGTGTTGAAGTAGTAGCCGCCTCGCGCGATCAGGCCAATCTTGAGGCGCTGGCCGCTGGGCTATGGCGTAAGAACGCACCGCTTCATATATATAGCGCCGACCTCAGTCAGGGCAAAAGTCGCAAAGAACTAATTGGCTTTGTCGAAAAGACTTTTAAAGATTCTGGTCTCGATATTCTCGTGCACAATGTTGGCGGTCCTAAGCCAACTGATACTGCTCATACATCTGCTGATGATTGGCAGGCAGGCTTTGAGCAGCTATTTCAATCGGTGGCTGAATTAAATAGCGCCTTTTTGCCTGGCATGAAAGAACGCCACTTTGGTCGTGTTATCTGCGTTACATCGCTTTCAGTGATGGAGCCTATTAGCGGCCTGGCTATTTCAAATTCACTGAGAGCGGCTGTAACAGCCATGCTTAAGAGCTTGGCTGGTGAAGTGGCGGCTCATAACATTACTGTCAACTGTGTCGCCCCTGGTGCTATCGCCACTGACAGACTGACCGACTTAATGGCTGCTCGTATGGTAAAAAGCGGACAGAGTGAAGAAGAGTATAACCGTGACTATATGGCCAGCATTCCATCTGGCCGCCTGGGCAGCCCTGAGGAATTTGCTGCGGTTGTAGCTTTTCTATCGTCTGTTCAAGCTGCTTATATAACTGGTTCGACAATTTGTGTGGATGGCGGTAAGCGCCGCTCTACCTATTAGGTAGTATTATTTATTATCGCTAAAGACAGATGCAGATAGGGGTATATTGTGAAATTTCTCGTTCTCGGTGCCGGAAAAATGGGCTACGCCGTAGCTTATGACTTGATTCGCGGCTCTAAAGTAGAAAAAGTAGTGGTTGCTGACAGCAGCACCGATAACCTCAAAGAGCTAGTCAAGCGCTTGCCTGATGAGAAGATCATTCCTGTTGAACTAGACGTCACCAATGAAGAGGAACTGGCCCAGTTGATGGCTGAAATAGATGTGGCTGTTAGCTGCATCACTTACAAACACAACTATGAACTTGCCAAGATTGCTCTAGCTACAAAAACCCACTTTGTTGATCTTGGTGGCAACGAAGAAATTGTTGCCAAAGAGTTCATGCTCGATGAATTGGCTAAAGAACAAGGCGTAACGATTATTCCTGACCTGGGTTTGGCACCGGGCTTGGTGTCACTGCTAGCCGTTAGCGCGGCCGAAAGCTTTGACGAAATATACGATATTCGCTTGCGTGTTGGCGGTCTGCCAGCCAATCCGGACGAATGTTTTATGGATTACTGCCAGGTCTTTTCTATTGATGGCTTGATAAACGAATACAACGAAGATTGCACAGTTTTGAGAGATGGCAAAATCTTCTCAGTGCCTTCGCTTTCTGACAATGAATCAATTGAATTTCCCCGGCCATTTGGCACCATGGAAGCTTTCAATACCTCAGGTGGAATTTCCACTTTGCCGAAGAGTTATCTCGGCCGAGTGCAACACCTCGACTATAAAACTATTCGCTATCCGGGCCACTGCGATGCCATTCATATGCTGAAAGAGTTAGGCTTGATGTCGAAAGAAGCAGTTGAAACTGCCTCTGGACCAGTGGTGCCTCGCGATTTGTTGTTCAAGTTACTTAGCGATAAGTTGCCTAAAGATGAGCCTGATGTGGTTTTGGTTCGAGTTATGGTCTCGGGCTTGAAAGACAAGAAGCCTGTGCAAATCATTTGGGATTGCATTGACTATGCTGACCAGGCTGCGGGCCTGACTGCCATGATGCGTATGACTGCTTTTCCTGCTTCAATAGTGGCGCAAATGATTGCCCGTGGTGACATCACCGAACGTGGTGTTCTGCGTCAAGAAACAACGGTGCCCACTAAGCTCTTCTTAGCTGAAATGGACGGCCGTGGTATTCGTTTGCAAATGACCGAGCGCGCTCCTGCCCATATTAAGTAGTTAAGTCTGTGAAAGGCTAAAGCCGCTGCTTGTGATTTCGAACGGATGCGCCCTGCGATCGTGCTGGGTAGCGCGAGCTTTGATGCAACGGACGTCTCTCACGTAGTCAGGATCACGGCCTAGCCCTAGCAAAACAATATTGTCTGACATATTGCTAAAACGACTAATTGAGCTAGAGTCTTTGCCGTCGTCTAGTAAGCCGCCAAAGGTTTCGTAGGTCATTAGTGTAGTCACTCCTTTTAATGACATTTGTTGAAGAAGTGAATAAAGGTAGTCGTGCAGTCTATCTGGATCGCTCGATGATCTGGAGAAATCGCTAATTAAATCAATCACTACGCGCTTTATGTTCTTTTCTTGAATCAGGCCAAACAGTTTGACAATGATGCTATCGATTTGTAGTTCTACTGGAGAAACATATAAGAGTTCAAAGCCTTCAGCTTTAACTTCGCCTAGGTCTGCGCCTAGAGATTTTATAAGGCGCGCTAGTTGTGAGGGATTCTCCTGGAAGTTTACGTACAAACTGCGCTCGTTTTCTTTGCAGCCAGCTAGGGCGAATTGCAAACTAAAAGTAGTCTTGCCGGCTCCTGCCGGCTCAGCCACAACCGTGGCGCTTCCTCGCAGCAAGCCGCCACCAACAATGGTGTCAAAGCCTTCTATGTCTGACTTGACACGTTCTCGCTCAGCATCATAACTTTCAGCCACTTTAGGCGTGACCAGTCGGGGGGAAATATCGAGGCCGGCAGAAGTAATTTTGCACTCGTGCCGGCCCTCTAGGTAGCTGCTGCCGCGCAGCTTTAGTACCCGCAAGAAGCGTTCATCTCTGGTACTGAGAGAACTGCGAAGAAATTGCAAAATACCATCAGCGACAGCGAACTCGGGCAAGGTCTGGGCGTGTTCGTCGGTATATTCGCCGAGTAGAAATACTGTGGTTTGGTAGGCGGTAAGCAAGCCGGTCAGTTCGTACAGCATGCGGCGCATCTGCTGGGGCGACTCAGCGAGATCGTGTAAAGCCTTGAACGAATCAATCACGATAATCTTGGGTGAAAGAGAATGTATGGCATCTTCTATGAAGGGCACCATGGCGCCAATGCCATTTTTCGTTAATTGCGTGCCAATTTCTTGATAGTGAACGACAGAGCCGACCTTACTTTTATCGAAAAAGCTAAACCGTTGCAGATACATGAGAACTTTGGCTGAGGGCTCTGAAAGAGTGGTGATGTAAAGAATGGGGCGTCCATCTTCATCATCGGCAGCGTGGTGAAATACCATTTGCTCGGCAAAGATGGTTTTGCCTGTTCCTGGTTGGCCCATGATGATATTTATAGAGTTGCTGGGAAAGCCGCCGTTGAGAATCTCATCCATCTGAGGATTGCCGGTGCTGACGCACTTGTATTCACTGTGCTTCATGCTTGAGTCCTCTTTTGCTATTGGCTTGGTCAAGAATCATCAGTAGACGGTTCTTTTCTAATGGCTTCTGCATGAAAGCATCGGCCCCAGCCGTAAGTGCTCGCTCTTCGGCGGCGAGAACACTTAAGACGATTACACTAGTTATGTTTTCTGTGGCTGCATCACTCTTAATCAGGCGGCAGAGTGCCAGCCCGTCCAGTCTGGGTAAGAGTACTTCTGTGAGAATCGCCATGGGTGGCGCCAGTCTGGCTCTGTCTAGGGCTATAGCCATCGTCAGCGCGGGTGACTGTATAGCCTGCTTCTGCCAGAAATCTGCTGAGTAGATTGCAGACGTGCTGGTCTGAGTCGGCAATCATCACTACTTTATTAACTTTGTCCATTTAACCTAGAATTTTTCGCGCGAAATATAACAGACTGCTGCTTCTTCCTAAAGTTCCCATTGCTAATTTATTTCTTTTGAGAGTTTCAAAGCCGTTGTCCAAAAAACTTGGCAACCGTGTAGACATGTTCACGCAGAGAAACGATCAGACCATTATCTACAAGGAACCACTTCATGTCAGCATTCAATTCAACTGAGATTCGAAGCCGTCCTGACATAGTTACAGGTGAGCGTTCATCTGAGCGCACAAGTGAGCGCAATGGCATTAATCTCCTTGGCATTACCTTCGATTTTATGCCTGGACGCGGAGCCGAGAAGACTCAGGGAACTGACGCCCAGCCTAAGAAGATTGAATGGGAGAGTGACGTCACTAGTGCTTTGAGCCGCGCTCAAAAGGAGCACAAACCGTTGGTAGTAGTCTTCAAAGAAGACCGTTGCGGATGGTGCAAATTGTTCGCTGAGGAGCTGCAAAAGCCTGAAGTGGGCGCAATTGCTAAAGATGCAGTGTATTTGCAGGTTACGCCTTCAACCAGCTCTGAAGCCAAGCAGTTGGCCAATTTGTGTAAAGTGGAGGGCTATCCTACTGTTTCAGTGCTTTCAGTGGAAGGTGGGGTGATTAGCCCAATATCTAAAATTGCTGGATTTATGGACAGCACTAAATTTATCAATCATATGCGCTTAGCTTTTGCCTCTGCCAATGGAAATAGAGCCAACGCTTAACTATACTTGTCACTGTCAAATTTGGGAGTGGCAATGGAAGTCAAATGTGATTCAGCGCAAGTCGCGATATATATAAACGCGCTGCGCGGCGAGTACGAAAGTAATTTGAAGAAGTTCGTTGACCTGCCCAGCGTCAGCATGGAGCCTGAGCGAGCTGAAGCTATGCTGGCTGCTGCGGCATTGGCAATTGACTTGCTGCAGTCGCAAGGTGCCAAAGCTCGATTAGTTAAGACAGCTGGCCAACCTATAGTAGTTGGTGAGTTTTATAGTGGTGCTGATTGCCCTACCGTGACTGTATACAATCACATAGATGTTCAGCCAGCCGACCCCTCTGAGTGGTTGACCGCACCTTTTGACATGCAAATAGATGGTGGTGTTTACCGTGGGCGCGGCACTACTGATGATAAAGGTCCAGCTTTAGCAGTCTTGTATGCTGCCTCTTATGTGCACAAGCATGGCGTGCCTATCAACATTAAGTTCATATGGGAGTTGGAAGAAGAAATTGGCAGCCCGTCGTTTGAACAGTTTTTGCGCGATAATCTCTCTGACTTGAAGACTGACTCTGTTGTGATTTCCGATACTATTTGGGTTTCTCGCGAACGACCAGCGATACCTTATGGCTTGAGAGGCTTGCAGTGCTGTTTGCTCAAGCTCAAGACCGGAGTTAAAGATGTGCACTCAGGCACTACCGGCGGCTTGGCTCGCAATCCAATTGCGGAGCTAGCTTTCTTAATTTCTAAGTGCTTTGACGCCAAAACTGGTGAAGTTAAAATACCTGGTTTTCTTGATGATGTTCTGCCCATTGATAGCTCAGAGCTAGAAAATTTTGTGGCCTCTGGCTTCAATGTTGAAAACTTCAAGAAAGCTCACGAACTGCACTCCACTCGCACCGATGATGCCTCTGAAGCCAGTGCGCGTATTTGGGCCACCCCTACTTTTGAGGTACATGGTATCACTGGCGGTTACTCTGGCCCCGGTGTGAAAACTATTGTGCCGCATCAGGCAGAGGCTAAAATTAGTATGCGTCTGGTGCCCAATCAAGACCCCGCTAAAGTGTTAGCCGCGCTGAAAAAATTTGTAGCTGAGCATGATAAAGATGTTGAGGTTGTGGCCGAAGGTTCGCTCAAGCCATTTTTAGGCGAATTTACTGGACTATTTGCCGAAGCTGCCAAAGCGGCGATGAAGACTGGTTTTGGCAAAGAAGCGGCCTTTACTCGTGAAGGTGGCTCAATTGGCGCAGTTGTGAGTATGCAAGAAATATTGAAAGTGCCCCTGGTCTTTTTAGGGCTTTCACTACCTGAGCACGGTTACCATGCCATCAACGAAAACTTTGACTGGCAGCAAGCCAGTGGTGGTATGCGCATGTTTGTCGACTATTTCGAGCGGCTGGCTAAGATAAAATAGAAGCTGTAAATTGACTTAGCGCAATTGCTTCTTGTCGATTTTGCCAGCAGAAGTGCGCGGCAATGGATGATCACAGCTATAGAACTCCCACTCCATGGGCCGCAATTCACGCTTCAAGTGTTGGCCGCAATATTCGCGCATCAGTTGAATTAGCTTTTGGCGGTGCTCTTTCTTTTCTTCGCCTTCGCAGTCAGACTTAAGACTGTCTGACCATTGGCCAGGTTCCAGCACAGTATGAGCCTTGACGATTTGACCCAGTTTACTGTGGGGCACGCCAATTACAGCTACCTCTTTAATCAAGTCACTAGCTCGCAGCACGTCTTCAACTTCAGCAGGAAATACTTTGTTGCCGGCGACAATAATTAGCTCTTTGGCCCGGCCTGAAATATAGAGATATTGATCTTTGATGTAGCCAATATCACCAGTGAAATATCCGCCGTCATGAATTACTGCATTGGTGGCCTCGTCTTGGCCGATATAACCAAGCATGAGAGTGCTACCACAAATGACGATTTCTCCTGACTGACCTTCTTCTTGTTCTATGCCGTCAGCATTCAAAATTCTTACTTTGACTGATGGTACTAGTTTTCCGACTGATTGGTCAGGACCAACTAGGTTGACTGCTATAATTTTCGATTCAGTAGAGCCGTAGCCATTATTCAGCCGTCTACCAAAAACTTTGTGAAAATCTTCTGCAAGCGAAAGAGGCATTGGCGCACCACCGCACAACAGTACTTTGGCATTGCTTAAATCGATAGCTCCTTTTGGTAGGGCGACAAAGGCACCATATATGGTGGGAACACCAACCATGAATTCTGGCTTGAATTTGTTATTAGCTGCGATGATGCCCTCAATACTCATTTCAGAAAAGATTACGGTGCTGCCGTCTAGTAGTGCTATCAACATCACTTCAAGACCAAGCACGTGTGATATGGGCACTGGTAGAAGGACATTTAGATCTTTGTGAAAATCGGCCATTTGGCCCAGTTCGTTTAAGTTATTAACTAAACTGGCTAGGTCGTGCAGTGCACCTTTGGGTGTGCCGGTTGTACCAGAAGTGAGAATCAATAGAGCGGGGTCGGTTAAGCTGGCGAAGTCGCAAATTTGATTAGATTCGCGCACGGTCTCTTCGAAACTGTGCAACTGGGCTATATCGCAGAGGGCAATTTTTGCGCCGGTATTGAGATTTGCTTCTAAGGCCGAATAATCTTTAATTAGGACTGGGGCAACCACCACTACTTTGGCGGCAATGGCTTTTGATTTGGCAACATTGGCTAATTCACCTTCTGTTAGGCGGAAGTCAACCGGTACTGCTAATGCTCCAAGGCGCCAGGTTGCCAGTATAAGGGCGACCAGTTCAGGACAGTTGGGTGAGGTCATCAGTATTTTGTCGCCAGCTTGAACCCCTAAGCTTTTGAGCAGGCTTTCGCCTTTGCCAATCAGCTGTTCGAGGGCTTTGTGGTCGATTTCGCGAAGTGTGCCACCCGGCAACATCTGTATTAGCGCTGGTTTGCCGCCACCGGCATGGCCGCTCGGAGCTGAGCCTGGCCTTAATATGCGATCTAGTTGAGCTTGGAGGTTAGAAGTGGCCTGCATAAATACCTCATATTAAGTTCGTTTCGATTGTACTTTCTATTCTTACAAAATTGATCTTCTTTCCATTCTTCTGCCCGACAGCTATAGAATTGTTTGGTATTTAAAATTTGTTCGGTACTTATAAATAGGAATCTTTCGTGAGTGACTTCTTAACCACTTGGCCAGAACTTGATTACCAATCGCTATATGCGGTGCCTGTGGGTGGCCAGGGCGAGCTTGGACAAGTAATGTGGTTGTTCATCTACCAAGGAGAAATGATTGTGGTAGATGCCGGGGCAAGCTACCCAGCCCGCGAATTGCCTGGGGTCGACCTGCTTTTGCCCAACACCTCCTTTTTAGAAGCCAATCAAGACAAAATTACAGCACTCTTGCTTACTAATGGTCATGAAGAGCATGCTGGGGCAATTATGTATCTTGCCCATCACGTTAGCTTGCCACGGGTTATGGCTCCGCGCTTCGTGGCTGAGCTTATTAATCAAAATGTATACGATCTATATGGCACTAGTGAAGCGACAGAGAGCGCCAGCTTGCCGGCTATGGAAGTGGTTGATGTTAAATCTAAGTACCAAGTAGGTCCATTTGAAGTTGAGTGGATTGTCAGTAACAACGCCATAGCTGATGCTTGCGCTCTGCGTATTAGTTGCGCTGCCGGCACGGTTATTTATACATCTAGCTTCAAGTTTGATCAGACACCAGTAGATGGAACTTTGCTTGATGTCGGTCGCCTCGCCACCATTGGTGATGAGGGTGTAACTTTACTGATTTCTGACTCAGCCAATGTTGAGGCCGGTGGTTATACCCTTTCGGAGAAAGTGGTGGCCGATGCTATGGAAAAATTGGCGAAAAATTCTCCAGGGAGAATGATTGTCGTCTTGCCTGGTACTAACACCCACCGCTTGCAAATTCTTTTTGACGCAGCGGCTAAGACTAATCGCAAGGTAATACTACTAGGTGACACTCTTCACAAAATTGCTGTCAGTGCGGCGATTACCGGCAATCTCAATTTTGATAGAGCAATCGAAGGTTCTATCAATGCTCTGGCTAGTATGAAAGAGCGAGATGTGATGGTGATTGCCAGCTCCACTGAAGCCGACCCGATCAATGTGTTAGATGAAATGGCCTACGACAATCATCCAACCATAACCTTGAAAGAGGGCGATACTATAGTTTTCTCTAGCGATGTTTTGCCTGGGCGTGCCCGTCATATGGCCCATATTCTTGATCAACTTTTGCTCAAGAATGTCAGCGTTGTTTGGGGGCAGCGAAAAGGAGTGCATGTCTCTAAGCATGCTTCCAAAGAAGAGTTGAAACTGATGCTCTCGATTACTAATCCGCGTTATTTCGCTCCGGCGATTGGCGAGGGACGTCATATTACACAGCATGGCGAAATGGCTACGGCTTTCGGTCTTGATGAAAGTGCTATTTTCACTTTGAACAATGGGGACTTGCTTGAAGTACGCAATGGTGTTGCCTCAATCGCTGGGTCTGTAGCTTTTCAGCCGGTGCTGTTTAACCGGGAACAAGGGGAGCGGGTTACTACTGCATCAGTTAATGAACGACGGGCTCTTAGCTTAGAAGGAGTAGTAACTATTGGTTTTACGGTCACCGCCGGTGGTGAGATAGTTAGCGGTCCAACTGTTGAAGTTGGTGCTTCTGGTTTTCTTAGATCAAGCGAGTGGGCGGCTATGAGGCTAGAGCTTGATGGTATTGTTAGAGAGGCTGTCTCGCGCACTAAAAAAGATAGCAAGAGTGATGATGTTACTATTCAGCTGCGTTCTTCTGTGCGCGAAGCTGTAATAAAAGCGCTTCGCTCAAGGCTTTCGGCAAAGCCGACTGTGCAAGTACTAGTGCACCAAGTTTAGGTCTTACCAGCCGCCAGTAACCAACATAGCGTTGGCGTCGTTGAGAACAAGCGTAACTTTGTCGCCAGCATTGAGCTTTATTTTTTCTTGCCAATAATAGGTTAATCCCGGCGTCTTGTGCTGGCCGGTGACATACCATTCTCCGGGTTTGACAGAGACTAGACCTTCCATGGCCGTACCCTTGTTTGCTGACTGTAGGGCCACCGGCGTTGGGTCTAGCCCGAGTCTTAGAGCTTCCATCTCTTCGTCTTTGTGGCTGTCTTCGTATTCTTCAAGAGCCTTCATGTAGCGCGCATTTCGGGCTTCTTCAATTCTGTTTATGCGCTCGACTTCAGGTTTGACATATTTCAGCATGTTGTCGGCCCAGCGGTAGATGCCAGCAACAAAGCGCGGTTCATTACCACCGGCGCGTTTTTGGGCGTTGCGATAAGCATAGTGCCAGCGCCAACCGATGTCTGGATAAGGCTTGGTTAGTGATTGTCTGCTGAGATAGCCAGAGCTAATCAGCATTTGCTTTATTTGCTTGTCTTCTTCAGGAAGTGGTTGCAACGGCACCTTTACTTTTGGTGGCTTTGTCGAATACGGATAGAACGTGATTTTATCAACGCGATCTTTCATTTGCGGCACGCTAATGCGAAGCTTCACCCAGGCTTTGGCTTGGGTAGCGGTGTCATCTGTAGTTGCCGTTTCAGTGCTTACTATATTTTGAGTTTGATTCTGGGCAGCGGCAGCTGCTTGAATAGAGGCCGTGATTACAAAGGCTAGGGCAATATTTAGAGCCGTATTTAGTGATAGGAAACCAGACTTTCTTGAGTCGCTCAGTACCATAGGGCTCCTAGTCGAGTGGTTTGTAGTCTTTGGGTAGACCAAAGTTATACATGCGTTCAAAAGCTTCTTTCAGGCCATCTTCACCGCGCTTAGGGCGGGAGCCAGAAATTATTTCTACTAGTCTCTTCCAGCTGACTTGCTGGAACGGGCTAATATCTTCTGATGTATTGCGATCGCGCTCGCTTTCCATAACTTTCAAGACGCGGTCTGATGGTAACTTATCGAATGCATCGACGCAGCGAATATCAAAATGATTGTCTCTACCGGCATCGAGAATCTCAGCTACTTTTTCGATGGGCATGCGATTGCGGTAGTGCCTTACTGATGTTAGAGCATCAAAGACGTCAGCTACTGCAATGATGCGCGAGAGAAAAGGTATTTCTTCGCCTTTTAAATTGCGATAGTAACCAGTACCGTCTAGCTTTTCGTGGTGGCAGGAAGCGACAAAGGGAACTGCACCAAGGCGTTTGGTGAAAGGCAAATTGTTGAGCAAGTCAAACGTAATGCTGGCATGCTTTTGTACCGTGGCATACTCTTCTGGTGTCAGGCGGCCGTTCTTCCATAATATTGCTTCGGGCACGCCAATTTTGCCGTAGTCGTGCATCATGGCCGAATAGCGCAGTACGTCTAAGTCTTCAGCAATGACATCAAGGCCAGTACCTATTAGCAGGCTGTAATTGGTCACCCGTACTGAGTGACCAGCGGTTAGTGGGTCACGCTTATCAATTGTTTGGGCTAGTACTTCTAGAGTTTTGTCAACGAAACTCTCAATTTCAGCGTAAGCTTGAGCCTGTTCTATCAAGCCCGATGCAACTGCCGTCAACGCCTCAAGCCAGTCTTCATCTTCTGATGTAAACGGCCCAGCTAGTTTGTTCAATACTTGAAATACACCAATAATGCTACCTTCGCGGTTGCGCATAGGCACGCATAAGACACTTCTGGTCTTATAGCCTGTGTGTTTGTCGACGGCTGGGTCGAAGCGTTCGTCTTGGTAGGCATCAGGAATATTGATAATTTTGCCGCTACGAGCGCAGTGGCTGACAATTGCTGTCCCTGACATAGGAATTCGAATTGTGCGAGCACCGACTAATCCCTGGGCTACTTGGGTCCAGAGTTCGCTCTTCTCTTGGTCAAGTACAAAAACACTACAGCGATCGCATTTGAGCATATTTTGCGTTTCGCGTGTGATGGTCTCAAGCAGGGCATCGAGCTTGCGCTCTGTGGCCATCGATTTAACTACCCGATAAAGACCAGAAAGGGGGCGCAGGCGCTCCAACTCTTCCTGTAGCCTAAGAGACTTAATCTCGCGCTCAATTAACGCTATTTCGCGCTGATGTAGCTCAGATTCTAGATCACGCAAATCAACTGCACTGAGGGCGGGTTTGGCTTTAGTTTCGGGCGCCGACTTCTCTTGGTTGGGCTGAGACTGAGACTGATCAAGATCATGCTCGTGCCCTACTCTTTGAGATCCCTTTGCCATACGGTTAGCCTCTTGCTTTACTAACTGTTCTATACCCTTATAGTTTCGTCTCGCCTCGACTGCAGATTACTCTTGAGCTTGCAGGCTGGGCGGATATGCCGGAGCTTCTAGGCGACGCCAGATTAATAACCAGGCGCGACCAATTACTCTCTTTTGATCAAGGAAGCCCCAAACATGGCTATCTTCAGAGTTATTGCGGTTGTCACCCATCATGAAGAGGCGACCAGCTGGCACAATGATTGGTTCGTTGGCTTTGGCCTTGTCACCACTTGGCTGAATATAGTTGCCTTTGGCATTGCGACCGCGGATGTCAGAAAGCACGTTGAGATTGTAGGCAGGTACTTCTTTAATGTAAGCAGATTCGTCAAGAAGTTGGCCATTGACATAAACTCCTTGGCCGTCTTGCACTCTAATAATGTCGCCAGGCAGACCAATGACACGTTTAATAAAGGCTGGGTCGTTTGGGAAAAAGGGCAAGCCTGTTAAACGTCCGAGCCAATGCAGTGGGTCGTTTGACAACTCTTCGCCACCCATCTCAATTGCCGGCGGGTAAAAAACGAGAATGTCACCGCGCTGAATCGGCTTTCCTAAGTGACCCGAAATTTTTTCAACGATCAAGCGGTCGTTAATTTGCAGAGTCGGCTCCATCGAGCTCGATGGAATGTAGCGCGCTTCGGCAATGCCCCAGCGTATACCGATGAGCAAGATCAAGGTAACGACAATTAGCTCAACCGCTTCTTTGAGGAAGCCTTGAAAAAATCCCTTGGGAGAATTGTCTGGAGATGAATTCTCGGTTTGTTGGGGTGCTGAAGTGGTCACAGGCAAATTATCTAGTCCTGAATAAAGAAGTGATTATACAGTCAAAACCTTTTTTTTGACGGCCTTGGCCGCTAAGGTCTCGCTAAGCACTTCGGCAAATTGATCAAGCTCAGCTACCGGATTCATTTCGGTAACGGCCACTAAAAGCGACGGACCAAGCTCTGGATAAGAAAGTGATAGGTCGATGCCGCCTAAGATTCCTCGACCTTTAAGCTGTTCAAGAACTTCTTGCACGTTAACTCCTGATGGCAGGGTCAAGGCGAATTCATTAAAGAAGGGCTGGTCGAAAGTTAGCTTGACTCCGTCAATGGCTGTCAATTTATCTGCTAAGTAATGAGCTCTCTGCAGGCTGATATCGGCCAACTCACGCAGTCCTTGTGGGCCCATGCAAGTAAGATAAACTAACATGGCTAGGGCATTTAAGGCTTGATTGGTGCAGATGTTAGAGGTTGCTTTGGCTCTTCTAATGTGTTGCTCGCGGGTCTGCAAAGTAAGAGTAAATGCTCTTTGGCCGCGATTATCGACGGTCATACCAGCTAATCGGCCCGGTAATTGTCGAATAAATTCTTTGCGGCAGGCCATGTAGCCTGCCGATGGGCCGCCGAAGCTGAGGAAATTGCCGCAACTTTGTGCGTCACCAACGACGATATCAGCGCCAAGGTCACCTGGTGCCTTTAACAGACCAAGGCTGATGGGATCGCTGATTACTACTAACAAGGAACCATGGTTATGCACAGCAGCTGCGATAGTTTCAAGCTCTTCAATGCAGCCAAAGTAGTTAGGGTATTGCACGACGAAGCAGGCTACATCACTGTCTAGAACTTTTTCTAGATCGCCTTTAGCGATGACCGTTTCGATACCAAATGCTTTGGCATAGGTTTCAGTCACCATGCGGTGCTCAGGATTAACACCAGCGGACAAAACTACTTTTTTGCGCGGGCTGCTGGCCAGTCGCACTGCCATCATCGCTGCTTCAGCAGTGGCGGTTGGGCCGTCATACATAGAGGCGTTGGCAACGTCCATACCAGTTATGAGGCAGACTGCTGTTTGAAACTCGTATATAGCCTGGAGACTGCCTTGTGATACTTCTGGCTGGTAGGGCGTGTAGGCTGTGGCAAATTCAGAGCGAGAGATTATAGCTGGCACCACTGCTGGTACAAACCTTCTGTAAGACCCACCGCCGAGAAAAGAAGCTTGTTGGCTAGCTGGTTTGTTCTTAGCTGCAAGCTTTTGCATATAAGCTGAGAGTTCAAGCTCTGAAAGGCCTTCTTGAATGTCTAGCGGCTTGGCGCGCACTGATGCGGGAATGTGGCTAATCAATTCTTCGAAAGTCTTCACTCCTATTTCTTTGAGCATGGCTGCTCTTTCTGCCGCGGTGTTAGGCAAGTAGGGGAAATGTAGCTCTTTGTCGTCGATGTTGTTGTTGATCGTCATTTTCTCTGTCTTTTTTAGATGATTAAGATGTAAATGCTAAAACTAGATTTGCCAAACACTAGAATTGCCAAATATTAGTTGAGTATGATGCCACATCTATAAGTGTAGCCATTTAGTCAAAAGCGATGATAAAAAATACTTCGAAAAGTCGAGTAAAAGCGCAAGTAGGTATTCGGTGAAAATTGTTGTTGGTCTTGGAAATCCGGGCGCGCAATACGAGATGACCAGGCACAATGTCGGATTTCGCTTAGTGGAAAAGTTGGCTCAGCAGTTGGGCGCTGATTTTCGCAATAGTGGGTCAATGCAGTGCGATTGGGGCCGTGTCAAATTCGGCAATATAGATGTTGTGCTTGTCAAGCCACTTACATATATGAACTTATCGGGACAGTCGGTGCAGAAGGTTTTGCATTGGTACAAGGTTGATATAAAGACCAATTCAGGCGATTTGATTGTAGTTCACGATGATGTATCGCTCAACTTAGGTCGCCTGCGTTTTCAGAAAGCTGGTGGGGCCGGTGGGCAGCACGGTGTTGAATCTATAATTGAATGCCTTTCTGGTAACAAGCAGTTCGATCGTCTCAAAATAGGAGTAGGACCAGATCCAGGCGGTGCCACACGGGGCGACTATGTGCTCAGTAATTTTCCGACCGAGCAGCAAAAAGTAATTGACGAAATTCTGCTGCAAGGATGTGAAGGAATTAAGCATTGGCTAAAGAGTGATATTGACAAATCTGCCAATAGATTTAACGCACTTGACCTCTCGCTTGCTGAGCCAGAAAAAGACGAGCCAAAATGAGTTTCCGTTAAAGGGGCATATACTCAGGGCTTCCATTGATAATCTTTTCGATACCGTCTGGCGCTATTATCGGTAACTTCGCTGCAAATGGGCGTTACGCTTTGTATCTAAAGAAGATGATTTTGGCGGGAGTCTATAACAACACTGAAATAATTCTTGAATGAAAAATCATGCTTTCGAGAGGTGATTAGGGTGATGTCAGTAGCCTAGAATCACTCATGAGTCAAGGCAAGGAGCCTTTGAAGGGGTACCGTTAAGTGAACAGTTTGGCACAAACAAGTTTGCTGGATAGATTTTTAAGCGCCAAGAAGGGCAGCGCCAGCCGCAATTTCTTTCTTTCAGCACTTTGGTGGTCGTTATGGGGAATGGGAGCTGGCATGTTGGCTGGCACCGAATTCTCGCTGCCCGACCTGATTAGAGGCATTCCGCAGTTGGCAATGCCGCACCTTAGAATGTGGCACGTCAACGCCGTCGCCATAGGCTGGTTGTCGATGGGCTATGTGGCTTCTATGTTCCACATGATTCCCACGCTCTGTAAGTGCGATTTGTACAGCGAGCGGCTCGGCAACTTTACGATGTGGGCCTGGAATATCCTCATGATTGGGGCGTTCTGCACACTATTAAATGGCAACACTGAAGGTCGAGAATATGCCGAATTAGGCGCCATTCTCGACGTTATTGTTGTTATAGGTTTGGTTGCTGTAGCTTTCAACCTATATATGACGATCGTCAATCGCAAAGTGAAAAAGCTCTACGTTTCGCTCTGGTATTTCCTCGGTTCGCTCTTCTGGTTCCCTCTTGTATATGTAATTGGTCAGCGTACTTTCGTTGCTTTACCTGGATTGAACGACGCCATCATCGGCTGGTTCTACGGCCACAACATTCTCGGTATGTGGTTCACCACTGTCGGTGTTGGCATGATGTACTTCCTCATTCCGCGTTTTACCAAAGCCCCTCTATATAGTCACGGTCTTTCGATGTTGGGCTTCTGGGGTATTGCTCTTTTCTATGCACCAACTGGTACGCACCACATTACCCAGTCGCCAGTACCTGAATGGTTGAAGGCAATCGCCATTATCTCGTCTATCTTCTTGCTAGTCCCAGTGCTGACAGTGCTGACTAATTTCTTCATGACGATGCGCGGAAAGTGGGGTTTGGTTGTCACTGACTTGCCACTGCGTTTTGCCGTTACCTCGTGCATGTTCTATCTAGTTACATGCACGCAAGGACCATTCCAAGCGACACGATGGATCAACTGGTACATCCACTTCACTCAATGGGTTGTCGGTCACGCGCACTTGGCGTTACTTGGTACTTTCTCATTCATTCTTACTTCTTCGTTCTATTACTGCATGCCCCGTCTGACTGGCAGAGAGTGGCATAGTCAGGGTTTGATCAGAGCCCACTATTGGCTCAAGTTCTTAGGTTTCACTTTAATGATGACGTCGCTAACTACTGCCGGTCTTGTACAAGCAGCCGGTTGGGCCCTTGGTTATCCTGTTGACCAATGGGGCTTGGCGTTAGTTCCGTACTGGTTCTTGAGAACGATAAGCGGCTTTATGATCGTCACCGGTCAATGCTTGTTCGCTTACAACACTTACAAAACGCTCTTCACACCTAGAGCTTCTGCCGACTCAACGGTTAAAGCTCGGGAGGTCAAAGTCTAATGTACGGTTACCGGCTAGGTGCAATTGGTATTGTCACCACTTTCTTTATTATCATTTTCTCTACTGTATTGATGCCAATGGTGCTCTTCAACCCGAAAGCATCTGGTCGTGGAAATGACTACAAAGTAATTCCCCTTTCAGTTGGTGACGCCGCTCGCGGTCGTCAGATATATGTCAGAGAAGGTTGCTTCTATTGCCATACTCAGTTCACTCGTATTCAAGACCGGGGCTACGGTCCTCTAGTCAAAGAAGGCGACTATGTGTATGAGACTCCTCACCAATTGGGCACGGCCAGAACGGGCCCAGACTTGACCAACGAAGGTGGTCGCTTCCCTTCGCAGTGGCAGAAAGCCCACTTGATTTCACCTCGTGCGCTTAAGCCTGGTTCAGTCATGCCGAGCTTCAGTTATCTTTCTGAGCAAGATATGAATGACTTGGTGCAATATATTCAAACTCTTGGCAACAAGCGGACAGTGACAGCCTTTGTCACTCCTCCCGATGAGTATCTGCCTACTACACCTCAAGGGAGAGGACTGGCTGCTCGTAAAACTGTTGACACCGCATCTGATGCTGCAGCCAATGCTGGTCGTGGTATCTACACGCAAAACTGTGCCGCTTGTCACGGTTTAGAAGGTAAGGGCAACGGACCTAATGCCATCACATTAGAGAAGAAGCCACCAAACCTTACTCGCGATTATTATAAGCAATACCCTGATGAGCACTGGTTCTACCGTATCTCTGAAGGTGTCACTGGTACAAGAATGCCACGGTTCCAATCAGTTTTGAGCGAAGAGCAGCGTTGGTACCTGGTAGCCTACTTGAAGACCTTGCCTAAAGAGCATGAAGAGACCATTGATAATCTCGACCAGCTAAACGTTGCCGAGCCCACTCACCTTCCAGTGCTGACCAAGCAAGTTTACGAACCGCACCACGGCAAGGAATAAGGGAAGCAAATGAGAGCAAAGAATAAGGAGAGCAGACATGTGTCCTAATTGTGTTCTTAATGGAGCAAGTGTTGGTGGTGGTGTCTGGGTGGCGTTCGGTATTTGTGGTCTTTTCTTCTTAATCGCTGTGGTTGGAGTTCTCTGGGCTTTCAGAAACGGTGAATTCGAAGATCTCGAAGCTGTCAAATTTGAAATGCTCGATGACAGTGAAGAGCTCGTGCTTGGTGGTAAGGCCAAAGCTGCTGTAGAAAAATTGCGTACTCAAGGCGAAGGCGCCTAATAAGGGATTAGAGAAAAATGGCTGAAGAAGTCAAAAAAACAGTTAGCACGCCGGTAGTCGAAGACGATGAGCACTACGAAGTCGTTTCTGAGTACCGCATCGGTGAAGGCGCCCCGCCGCCTTTTCTGGTGATTTGTTTCATTCTGATCTTTGTATACGCGGCGGTGTCTTGGATTCCCTTCTTTGGTTATTAGAGGAAGATGTCACTTAGTAAGTTGAAATTGGTTTTCAGTAACCAAAAAAGTCTCTCCCCCGCGTCATCTCTTAGAGTTGACCTAAAGGCCTCGCTTCTTTTGGCGATGATTCCTGTCGTTGTAGGCTTAACTGCTTGCAACGACAGCCAAGTCACTCTGTCATCAGCAGATGACGGCCTGGTTAGCCCCAAGGTTACTCTTGGCGACAAAGAGCCAATCTGGCCCAACGACGACCCATCAATCCCTGATGGCAAAGGCGTATATGCGGCTCAGAATTGTGCTTCCTGCCATGGACTAGACGGCAAGCCGGTTGCGGGTAAAGCAACTGTTGACCTCTCTAGCAAAGACTGGGGTCGCAAGCAGAAACCAGTCGAGCAATATGACTTCATTACATTCGGCAAAGCTGATTCTGATGGCAAAGAGGTATCGGACCACCCAGCTGTGCGCTCTAAGCTTCGTCCACCAGAAATTTGGAACTTAGTCTTCTATGTCAGAAGCCTTTCTACTCCACCATTGACTGATGGTGAAATCAATGAAATATCGCCAGTCTTCGGGGCCAACTGTGTTGTTTGCCACGGTGCTAAAGGTTATGGCAATGGCCCTCTAATGAAAGGCAATGTGCTTGAGCCAGCTCCAGCTAATTTCCAAAGTTTCCCCCGCTTTTATGACCGTACAGACGAAGTTCTGTGGGATCACATCGCCAATGGCATAAAGTGGGAAGGAATGCCTAACTTCTTAGGCAAAGTAGATAAGAAGTCAGATAAAACTAAGGTTACTACCTTCGATGAAGCATATATCTGGAAACTTGTGGGCTATGTGCGCCATTTCCATGAAAGTAATTTGACTGAAGTGGATACCAAAGCCCTTCATGCCAAAGAAGAGAAGGAAGAAAAGGAAGCGAAGGACCACAAAGAAGGCGCTGAGAGTAAATAAAAGCGAAGCTTCCAATCAACAATAC
Source organism: bacterium (assembly GCA_018062085.1). Classification (GTDB taxonomy): domain Bacteria; phylum Cyanobacteriota; class Vampirovibrionia; order Obscuribacterales; family Obscuribacteraceae. The sequence goes on from JAGOSY010000008.1 coordinate 117,129, forward strand.
CTAAGACCTAAGGATAAGGACCATGACAGACGGAGTCAGAAGAAGAGTCATTTTAAAAACGGTAGCTGCTCTACCGCTTGCAGCTACATTTGGGCTTTTGATATCTCCTTTTCTCAGATATTTGCGACCAACACTGAAGCCGCTCGACATCCTTGGTGAGTCAGACCAGCCTTTGGCTGAGCCGCCAATTCCTACTTTCACAGACAAAGACTTTCCCGATCCATGGACTTGCCTTCCCTTCATGTTCAATCAGAAGTACCTTGAGTACAACCCTGAGGGAGCTGAAATTCGCAAGATTCCTGGTTTCATTGTTAAATTGCCCACCGGAGATGTGGTTGCCTACAGCCGCATTTGTCCACACCTTGGTTGCATCTTCAACTTCGTCAAAGACCCAGATGAGTGCGCTAAGGGTTACAACTTTAAACCCGCTGGTCCTGTATTTGCTTGCCCTTGCCACTTGAGCGTGTATGACATAGCTCAGGCTGGAAAAGTAGTGAGTGGTCCGGCACCTCGTCCACCGCGGAAATTTGAAGTTAAGAGGGTAGCTGGTTCGTATCAGGTGGTTGCGTTGGAGGCTGGTTCAATTGCCTAGTTTAGTACAGGATAAAAGCATTGCGAGCACCCTCACCGCAGCTGGTGATTGGGTCAAGACGCGCATCAACAACATAGACATTTTTGATGAGCACCACCAAGTCGAAGCGAAGACTAATCCCTTTTATGCACTAGGGCCAATCTTCTATTTGGTTTGGTTCATAGTTATGGCTACTGGTCTTATTTTGATCATGTGGTATGTACCAACCAAGTCAGCTGCATTCGACTCTATTCTCAATATTCAAAACGGCATTCCCATTGGCGGTTTGATGCGAGGCATGCACAAATATGGTGCCGATGCCATGATTATCGCTGCCACCATGCGTCTCTATCGCATGTTCATCAACGCTGACTATAAGCCGTCCAAAGAGTTCAACATTGCCATTGCCCTGGTCACACTTCTTCTTTCAATGTATTCCGGTCTGTCTGGTTACTTGCTAATTTGGAACCAACGAGCATTTTGGGCGACCAAAGTATTTGCCACATTCCCAACCTACATGGACCAGTTCGCTGTCATGGGAGACTTCTATCAGCCTCTCTACAAGTCTCTGCACTTAGGTTGGAACACTGCTGAAGTGTTGTTAGGTGGTGGAGCTGCCATCACTCAAAATACAATGACGAGATTTTTCTCTCTGCACTTGGCTTTCTCATTGATTCCTTTGATTTTCGTTGAAATTTATTTCTTCAAAAATGCCTATGTGCGCGTGCCCTTGAACTGGACAAAACGTTCAATCTTGATCTTGATGATTGCATTTGTGGCCATTGCCCTACCAGCCGCTCAAGGCTCACGGTCAGATCCAGATGTCACTCCTTTGCCGATTCTCTCCGACTGGTATTTCTTGGGCTTGTATCAGATGTACAAGTATCTTGAGCCGGTGGTGGCAACTTATATAACCATGGTCATTCCGATTTCGGTAATGCTCTTGCCCTTCCTCGATACCTGGATTACAGGCTCCGAGAAAGACATCATGAAGAGACCGTTCATCTTGATGCTCACTTTTATGGGCGCAGTATGTTGGATTGTGTTTTCTTACTTGATTATCGTCAATATTGCCGATATTCACTCTGACCCTCCTTATTGGCGATCCTTCCTCTACGGCACCATCAACATTGGTGTGGCCTGGCAGGCCATTCTTATGATTCGCAATAAGAATCTGCAAGAGAAAGCCAAAGGTTTCGTGGGGGCTATGGTTATGCTTGCTTATTGTCTAATTCAGACATTCGCTGGCTACACCTACTACTATATGGCTCTGACAGAAATGTTCATCGATCCGTTAGGCCATGCTGCCCTCTATAGCCTTGCCCGTCCAGTGATGAGTAATGCCGGAGAAGTAGAGACTCTTGTGCGAAAACTGCATAGTACCAATAACTCAAGCGTTCCTCTTAACAGTGAGTACTGGAACTACCATGTCACTTTAGATCCTGGCTATATTGCAAAGATTGGTGAGCCGGCAGCTAAAGAAGACGTGCAGAAACTAGCAGAACTTGCCAAAAATAAGACACCGCTAGACTTAATTTCGAAGTTTATTCCCACCTTCGAAACGCCGGCTGGACCTAATGGTGCCTACGATGCCATTAAGTTCACCGACCCAGTCAGAGGTCCTCATCCAGAGTATGAGAGCATGACCGACTTCATGATCAACAACCGCTGGGCATGGGATTACTGCACATTGCAGGATCGTCTGACACCGGAATTGGTGAAGGGTGGCTATCCGCTGAAAGTACCAGACAACGATTGGTGGTGGATGATTGGTGGACCTCTATCAGGTTTGTTCGCTCTCGTTGCTGGAATTCAAGCTAAGCAGGCGCAAGCCAAGTTAGCTGCACCGAAACCTGCCGAACCTGTTGCCGCTGCTTAGATAAGTGAGTAAGAAGAACAAAAAAGTGAACGCCGCTAGTTTAAATAGCAATTTGAATAATCTCAATGTTAGGCCTGAAAAGGGCACTAGCGGCGCTATATCTTCTGTAAACAGAAGGCTAAAGATCAAGTTTGTCTACAAGTTCTTTGCCTTTGTTTTTTCAGTAATAGCGCTTTCTTGGTTCTTTGAAGGCACCAGACAAATACAATTAGGATTGTCGGTATCGGCCATAGTTTATTTGCTGGTTGGAAGTTTGCTTACTGTTGCTCTGATCGGGGTGCAAGCCTTCTTCATATACGCTGAAGAGAAATCTAAAGACAGTCGCACTCGCAAGATTCCACTCTTCGACCCTATCTATGATCGTTTGAGTAGACCAGTTAGAGACTCAGTTGATACTGATGAAAAGAATGGAGATAACTAGTCGTGGGTAAAACAATTGACATTGTTTTGGTAGTGGTAGGCGCAGTAGCCTGCTTGGCCTTGACTGGCCTGATGCCATGGGCAGAGCTAGGTATGACTGGTGCCCCCGACGCTTGGCCGTTATGGCTGCGTTGGGTTAACGTCAATCTCGGACTGCCGCTGCCCAGTTATGATCAAGTTGCAAGTCTCTCGACTGGCTGGTCTGAATATTTAAAGAAAGCTGGAGCTGAGTCGCGTTTCGGAGACTATGCTTACTCGTTAGTTATGGGCTTGGCAATGGTCGCTGCAGCAATAGGCATCGCCGCAATTGGCCGTGAAGAAGCTGAAGAAAAGACTGTTTTGCCCGTCAAGAAATAAGTACTGGGAGTTCTGAATCATGTACACGTCGATACCGAAAGGCCTAACTGACCTAACGCTCGCAATTGAAAAGGGGACCAATGCTGTAATAAGCAATAGGTACAATCCTTTTTATTATCACGGTGCGCTTCCTCAGTTCTACCTGTGGGTGCTTTTCCTTTCAGGGCTTTTGCTTTTCGCCTACTACATTCCAACCATCGATAACGCCTACTTCTCGGCCAATCTTGTAAACGCCTGGACATCAGTTGATTACATCACCGATAAGCTGCCCATGGGAGCCGTTATTCGCGGTATTCACCGCTACGCCGGTGATGCCATGGTAATCACCATTGCTTTGCACGCTTTGCGTGTTTGGGTGACAGATCGCTATCGTCAGTACCGTTGGACTCAGTGGGTATCAGGCATCGTCTTACTCTTGATGGTGCTCTTCATTGGTCAAACTGGTTATTACCTGGTTTGGGATGAACGCTCGCTAGTTCTTACTCGCATGACTGTCAGCGCCTTTGATGCCTTGCCGTTCATTGGTCCTGGTCTTAAGGCCTGGTTCTTGAACGGCAGTGCGATCACCAACCTCACTCTTTCAAACTTCCTCTTTATTCATATTGGTCTATCATTCACTCTCTTGTTCGGCTTGTGGGTGCACTATGTGCGCATGACCAGACCGGTTATAACTCCACCACCTGCTATTAACTATATGTTGATGGCAGTATTGCTCGTGGTTGTTTTCGCTTATCCCATCACTAGCGGTAAGATGGCCGACATCAACAGCGCACCAACCAGCTTTGACATCGACTGGTTCTTCCTCTTCCCTTATTGGTTGATGGCCAAGGTTGATCTCACTACTTATTGGGTCTTGATGATAGGCGCTACTGTCGGCTTGTGTTTGGTACCACTACCAAGCCTCTACAAAGCTGCTAATCCGATTGAAGCAGCCGAAGTAGTTTTGAGTAAGTGCACTGGTTGCTCACTCTGTTCTAAAGATTGTCCATATCAAGCAATTGAAATGGTGCCGGCTCCTGCTGGTTCACGCTTCAAGTTGCTAGCTACGGTTAAGCCTTACCGTTGTTCAGGCTGCGGAGTTTGCGTTGGAGCATGCGCATTTGATGCGATTGACCTGCCGAACTTACTTGATACTGACGTTACCGCTCAGATCAGAGCGATGGCTGAAGCGAAACCTAACTAATCACCTCGTTTCAAAAAAGGTAGTCTAAGAAAATGTCCGAACAAAAGGTAATTACTCTGATCTGTGAACGCGCCTGCGATCTTGATTCGGTATGTAATGACAAAGGCGAAGTCAAAGAAGTTGATGGCCTGCATGTGGTCAAGCTTCCTTGCAGTGGCATGATTCAACCCCTAATGATTGAAGCAGCAATGAAAGCTGGTGCTGCTGGTGTAATCGTGACCGGCTGTCAAATAGGCGACTGCTACTACCGCGAAGGCAATCGCATGATTCGCGAGCGTCTACTTGGTCAGCGTCCTCCTGGTTTGAAGAAAACTGTAGATCGTCAAAGAGTTTTGGCTCTGTGGTTGTCTCGTCCGCAAAAAGATCGCTTCTTGAGCGAGGCTAAAGAGTTTGTCGCTTTTGTTCGTCAACTGCCAACACCTCCACCTGCTGCTGCTGCTAAGCCGGCCGCTAAGTAGTTCTAGAAAGAATAAGTATTGAATTTTGTAGGAGATCACTAACATGGCCGAGAAGACAAAAAAATTGACCGAAGTAGACATCATTTACAGATGGGCTTGGTTCTTCATTCTCTACTTTGTATTTATTCTTTTGATTGCCTCGTTTGGCTTGGTGGCTGAGTTCTAACTGGCTGCAATATTGAGTAGTTGAAAAAAACCTCGCTCATTTGAGCGAGGTTTTTTAATTCAGAACTGTTATTTTAGATTATCTATTTTAGATAATCGCGCAGACTGCCAGAGCTATCCATATTGCGCAACTTCAGCAGAGCTCGGTTCTCAAGTTGTCTGACCCGGTCATCAGTCATACCCAGTACTGTGGCAACTTTTACCGCAGTTAGTGGCACCCCTGTATCAAGTCCGTAGCGCAAGCGAATGACGTTGGCTTCATTAGTGCTTAGTTTTGCCACAAGGCCTTCAACGTCTTGTTTGCAGAGCTTTATCGTTGCTTCTTCTTCCGTGGCGAGGTGATCTAAATCAGCAAGCTGATCTATCAGCGCATCTCCATCTTCTGTAGTGGTGGCATCAAGAGAAATTGGTTCTTGAGTTGATTGCAAGAGTGATTTGATTTTGCCTTCAGTCAGGCCTAGTTCTTTTGCCAGTTCGTGAGAGCCGGCTCGGCGACCTTCTCTAATGAAATATTGATGTGCTGCTTGGTGGATTTTCTGTACTGTCTCAGTCATGTGCACTGGAATGCGAATAGTGTGACCTTTGTCTTGCACAGCCCTAGAGCAGCCTTGTCTAATCCACCAAGTAGCATAAGTCGAGAATCTGAAACCACGTTCAGGGTCGAATTTTTCTACAGCTTTGAGCAGCCCAAGGTTACCCTCTTGGATCAAATCTCCAAGGGCCAGTCCACGGCCAACAAAACGCTTAGCAATACTAACTACTAGGCGCAAATTGGCTTGAGCCAGTCGCCGCTTTGCTAGTTCACTACCTTGTTGGGCTTGCTTACCCAACAATTGCTCTTCTTCTTTGTTGAGCAGCGCGTAGCGGCCCATATCTTTGAGGTAGGCCGACAATGCTTCATCGCAATTGTTTTCAGGGGTAATATTGATGAATTCAGTTTTCTCTAGCGAGTCGCCATTTATTTCGACAGCGCTATCAAGAATCTGAAATTGATCAAAATTTTGATCAGTTTTAGAATATTTCGCTTTAGATAGAGATTGCATTTCATCACCTTTTTGCATAAAGGGGGCTGGGCATTGGCCACCACTTATAGTTGTTAAGGGCACTACAATCTCTATTCAAGCAGTTTCAAATAGACCGTTCTAATTGGATAAGCTTCTCTTAATCTTCGTCCTTCTTACTTGCTATGAGGCACCATGAAACTGATCGATCTCACTCGTCCCCTTGAGCAGATAGATATCAGCGAATTTCCTGATGTTCTAAAGCCGCTCTATCGCATTATTTGTCCGCAAATTGAATATGTGGGTCACGCCCATGGTGCTCAAATAATGTCGCAGCTCTTTGGCTGTTGCCCTGATGATTTGCCTGAAGGTGAGGGCTGGGCGGAAGAGAATATCAACATCAGCACTCATCTTGGTACTCATGTTGATGCACCTTGGCATTACGGCAGTAAAACAGGAAGTGAAAGAGCCTTGACCGTCGACCAAATACCCCTAGAAGAGCTTTATTTAGATGGGGTAGTGCTAGATTTAACGGCTTTGAAAGGAACAGGCTTGGCAATCACAAGGGACCATCTTGAAGAGGCGCTCTTCCGCATCGACTACAAACTAAAAGAGCGAGATGCTGTGCTCTTGCGCACTGATCATGATTTGATGCCGCTGACTTCGCCGGTACGTTACAACTATCCAGGTCTGACCGCTGATTCTGCTATTTTTCTGGCAGAGAGTGGTGCATTGGTTGGCGGTACTGACGCAATGGGATTTGACCGACCATTTCATTTGATGATTGCCGACTATCAGCAGACTGGAGATAAGTGCTGCATTTGGGATGCTCACTATGCCATGCGCAATTATCGTTTTTATGTGGTGCAGCAACTGGCAAACTTAAAGGCTCTTCCACCGTTTGGTTTCAAAGTTGCCTTCTTTCCACTAAAACTCGTTGGTGCTAGCGCAGCACCTGCTCGAGTTGTGGCTTTTGTCGAAGACTAGCTACGGCTGTCAGCTGTCTTTCTTAAAGGTTGCCGCCGTGCAAGTGGTTAATCTTTCTCGGTATTCGCGAGATACGGCGGCGAGTTAATAGACAGCTTAACCGCAATGGCTCAATGCAAACTACAGGGTTTTTACTGGTATTTTTCTCTTGGCTAGCTCGCTCTGGGCAAACGAAAAGAGTTATCGGCAGTTTAAAGTGCTGATAACTCTTTTGCGTAAAACAATCAACTACTTTGCAGCTTGAAATCGAATTTCAAAACTCGATTTGTCATCTTTGGAAACACCTGATACTGGTGGTCCAATCTGAATAATACAGTTGCTGCCGTCTTTATCGTTACCCTGCACTACGTCTTTTGAAGTGTAGGTAATATTCCAGCGATACTGACGCATGCTATTTAGCCACCAATCACGAACTTGAGGGATTGTTTCTTTGGCATTAAAGCACAAAACGTAGGCAGGGCCTTGCTTATTATTGTTTATATGATTGTAGACCAGGCCATGAAGATATTTCGCTTTGCCCGTATATTCGGGAACATTTGGTAGAGGAACTCTCTCTTTTAGAGTTTCTGGAGCTGCTGCTACAAGTTCAGTAGCATTTTGATTTTGCTGACCTTGCTGGGGTGCTTGAGCTTTTGCTGCGGTATTAAATGAGAGAAAAAGCAATGCCCCTGTGCAAATTGCAATTGCTGGTGCGTTGGAACGCCCTTTGGTTAAAGAGCTGTGAAACACTGGAATTCCCCCTTTTAAAACGAAACTTACATCTTTAATGCCATGCTTCTCAAGATATGAAACGGCCACCTCCTTAATTATAGGGGTGGCCGTTTCTTCGTGCATCGTTTTTATACTGTTGAGCAGATCTTAGTTAGGTTTGCAGAAAGTCGCTCCTTCGACAGTCTGTTGGAACTTCAACTCACCAAGTAGATTGTTGAAACCAGAAGCTGGGTGCCATTGGGCGGTATCGGTTCCATCAGGTGAAGTGCTTGCCGAGGTGAAGGGTACTTCGTGATATTGACCATCTCCAATTGATGCACCATTTGCCTTGGTGGTGTTGACGGCCCAGCCGTTCAACGGGTAGGTGCTGTCGCACTGATTAGCACTTCCAGCGGCTGGTGCAGGTCCATCAGAACCAGCTGCTACGTCTGTCCAAGGCAAGGATGTGTTCATTCTAGGTTTGTGGGTGCCTGGATCAACATAGAGGTACAACTTGCTGCCGCCAGTTCCGGTTGGTGCTCCTGCGAGTGTCAGTGGGTAGTTAGTGTCACCTAGTGCTGTAGTTACATCGGCCGTTGTTACGGTTGGTTCTACTTGCTGCATTCTCTTGGTCATTTCGCTGATGATAGCGTTTGTGGTGCATGCACCTCCGGTGATTCCAGGACCAGCGTTCAGTTGGTTGAGGTAGGTGAGTGTGGTATCAACTTTCAGGTAATTAACCTTAGATGCACCACCGGTGTAGGGGATGGCAGATCCGGCTGTGCCAGACTTCAGTACTGTTCCGCCACTCACCGGCCAGGCTTTCAGACCAGATGCAGGGAGGCCGAAACCAACGTTAGCGCAGAACTTACCGCCTTTGCGTCCAGCGATTTTACCGAGCAAATCTGCCTTCATATACTCTACGTTGGTGAAGCCACCAGGTTGTGTGCCACCAGAGTAGGTTGGCACGCGGCCATAGTTGTCCATCCAGTTGGCAATGTTGCCAGCACATGGGTCTGTGGCAGGTAGAGTGTCATCGTACATGGTGTGTGTGCACTGTTTCTGTGCGCCACCGCTCTTTCCGAGGGCTACAAGGTCAGTGAAGCTGGCATATTGTCCGTGAGGGTTGGTGCCATCTGTGGAGCGGATGTTGTGAGTGGCAGATCCCCAGAGACTATTGGGTTTCAAGTATGAACTGAGGCTGCTGTTTTCCCACATGTAAGGGTCGCCAGCGCCGTAATTTGCAGCTGCTTCATCGGTGATGTCATTGACGCGTGGGTTGCCTAGGCCATCGAGCACTGGATTGCCGCCAGCATCAAGCATTGGACTACCTTTAGGGTGTTTGCCCATGGTGGGCACATAGGCTGCCCAGGCGGTATATGCCGCGCTCATCTCAGCCGAGCTGGTTGAGAACACAGCCGCACCACCGTTAGCACCGGTGCCAGTGCCACCAGCATTGGCGGCGAATACGCCGTTGCCTGGGGGGGAGAACAGTTCATTGTTGAAGATGTCGTTGGCACCGTTGCTCACAGGAGTGGCAAGCACACCATTTGTTGTCTCTGCATCAGGACCATTGAGGACTCTTACAAATCCTCTTGGGATGACAGCGGCGAACTCTTTGTTGATAACACCGACGATGGCGCAAGCAACTGAGGTACCCATGGCGCCAGATTTGCCTTCAAGGGCTCTTGAATTGGTGCGGAATGAGTTTGGTGGAGTGTCAGCATCAACTGCAGCGGTGACGAACTGCCCATGGTCTACCAAGTGTGGCTTGGTTTGTGGCAGTACAGGTACACCGTACAAGAAATTGGCATTGCCATTGGCGCTCACCGGTACGTAACCCGCTAGGTATCTGGCTGCAGGGTTGGCTTTGGCTGATTGGGTTGACTGTGGTGGAGCCCATCCGCCCAACGCTGCTAGAGTTGCAGGGGCGAAGTAGACGTTGGTTGAACTTCCGGTCTTCATGTAGCCGCTGCTGACAGCTCCTACTAGGCTAACTGCTGGGCCATCCCACATTTTTGTGTTGTTTTGGCTAGCAATGCTAGAAAAGTCTGAGGCGAAGTTAGGATCTGCTGCCAAGTTGTTCTTGAGAGCTAGGCCTATGGCTCTGACATTGGCCCTCAATGAGTTGGCGTTACCTACTGCAGTACCACCTAATGTCTCGGCGTTTTTAGCTACAATCAGAGTCTGGGCTACAAGCCGGTTGTAGGTGACTAAGTCTACTTTGCTGTTTGGAGGCTCGGTTAGTTCGCCGAATTCAGCGACGAGGCCACCGGTCAGAGGAACTGCACCTCTTCTCACGGCCTGTTTGGCCACATTCAAGACACCAGCGTCAGTAGCGTTGGCGACTTCTCTGCCGCCACCAATTATTTTAGAGAGGAAGAAGAATCCGACCCCCACTAGAATTACGAGGAATACGCACGCCGCTACTAGTCCTAGCGTGGCCCCTCGTTGTCGTCGAAGTTTCATAATTTGCTGTCCTCCTGGAGCCGAGTCTTCGGCTTTGTTGAGTATTGCCCGGAGACGTTTTGTCTTTGGCGCTGTTTTGTTGAGGGTCCCTGGACTGGATTGAACTGAAATGGATTAGTAATGCTCTCTATATTATTGTCGTCTAATGTTCGGCGGTCGTCAAGATGAGGCTAATATTCGAGTATTTATCCACTGCGCCTGACAATTGGAGCATCTCCAAGCTTTGGCTTCTATCTATATTCCCAATTAATCTAGAAATTATAGATTAAATTAGCACGACTTAATAAATGCAGTAAAAGAGGTCTATTCGTTGGTGTGTTTGGTTTTTGGGCGTTTTGCCAGCAAAATATCCCGAGAAATATTAACTCCCACCAATGAAATCAAGAGGTTTTATGTGCGGGAGTTAATGAATTTGAAGCTAGTGAAAGAGAAGTTAAGCCAGCCACCACCAGCCAGAACAAAAACTGCACCTGGGGCCGGTAAAAGACTGTATCCACAAGGCCTTGCATTATTAGACCACTGAGAGCTGCGGTGAGGCCAAGGGCCATCCAGCGCAAATTAGGATCTTGCCAGAAGGTTAAATGAGCCCGGGCGTATAAGCTTACGGTCAATAAGAGTGATGAGACTAAACCTAGCAGACCACATTCCACGCCAATTTCGAGGGGAACGCAGTAAGTGCCGAGGGCGTCGAAGCCACTCTTCATATATAGACCGTAAGCCAGGGGAAAGGTTGAATTGCCGGGTCCGACGCCAAACCACCAGTTGTCCATGAACATTTTGGCTGAGGCCCGCCAGACATAAATGCGATAAGCATTCGAGCTGTGCTCTGAGCCGGCAAAAATTGAAAGCAGGCGGCTTTCGAATGCCGGAAACTTAAAATGTACTAGCAGTGCGCCAGCGACTGCTGAAGCAAGCAGCGCGATAACAATAGGCGCTATAAATTTTTTGTGTTTAGCTACCACGTAGAAAAATAGTGCGCAGGTAATCACTGCGGCCATAGCACCGAGGGCGAGAAAAGCTCCGCGGCTACCCGTGAGAACTGTTGCTAAGGCAATTGTTAGGGCCATGCCCAAGCAAATCACTGCCGCAAGTGATCTTATATATGTATTCTTTAGCCAACCAAGCTTTTCATTTGTTTCTTTAGCTGCCCAGCAATTGATAGCCAGGGCAAGTGCAAGAGGAATGAGAGGGATAAGATAGCCAGCCAACAAGTTAGGATTACCTAGGGTTGAATAGATGCGTGTGCCCTTCGACTCTATTGTCGGGTCTTCCCAGGTCGCCAGTGGTGCCACGCCAATTTTGTACTGGTAGAGACCGTAAAGGCTGACAACAAAACCAGCAAGTACTGCTGCCAGAATCAGCTTGTTCAGCCTCTTTGGCGTACTCAAAACGCTTGTAAGCAAAAAATAGTTGATGATGTAGACTGCGACTTTGCTCAGTCCTTTTATGCTTTGCACTAGATAGTGCGAGGAAAAAGTGGCAATAATGTTGGCAGCTAAGTAGGCAAGGACAATTGCATCAATTGCTGAAAATTGTCTCTCCTCCTTTCCTCCAGCGAGTCTGCCGACAATCCATAAAACCATCGCCGCTGTAGAAAGTAAGGCCAAGGCGCCTTTGTCATTGGCAAATTGAGGCAGTGCAAGGACAAGAAAGAGCAGACAACTTAAGGCAAAGGCCAATTGCTGAAGGGTGGTGCCAGCCTTACTAAAGATGCTTTCAGCAAAGTTAGCCCTAAGGGCATTGAACAAATTGACCAGCCAGCCAATTAACGCGGAGCTAGTTAGAGCCTGGCCCCAAGTCTTGTCGAGAGCCGAGAAACTGAGAAAAGAAGTTAGTTGAGTAAGCATTATTAGAGTGCCTGATTGATGTCTACCACCACTCCTTGCACTCTATATTTGAAGGCCTCGAGTTCAATTTGATTGCCTAGCTTAATTTTGTTTCCGCGAATTACATAACCGTCATCGGTAGCGTCAGCTTCATCTTGCACTGTGACGTAAAAATCATGGGCTATGCTGTTGGCAGGGTCTGGAAAAGCCATGGCTTTCTTGCCGTCGGGGCTTAAGAAGGCTACTTGTTTGGGTTGATGATCAACTTTAACTATTGTCATTGGCGGATGCACTGGTTGGTTGCGAATGGTAATTGAACTCTTATCGCCTACCTTAAATAGATTGACGTCTTTGGTTTTTAGACCAGTGATGAAGACCTCAATATTTACCTTGTGCGTGCCCTTAATTACCTGATCAACTCCAGCGTGTCCGGCTTTTGCCAGGCCAAAGCCTAGGGCTGAAAGTAAGGCTACTACTACTAAACTGTAGTCGAGTATATTTAATCTGCGCTTACTCGATATCTCTAAATCAGGCGTGTGCATGGTCTTGTGGGCCCTCTGACTAATCGTTGACCATAATACTAGAATCAACAGTTCAGAGCCCTAGCGTTAACCCTCGGCTGCAGCTTTCTTCTTAGCTGGCTTTGGTGGTTCATCTTTTTCGAAGAAAATCGAGACTGCCCCGGTCACCCGCCGCACTAGGCGAACTTTCTCAAATTCGACTTCTTCGCCGTATTCAAGCTCGTCCTGGGCTTTCTCTTTCAATATAGTGATTAAAAAAGCGCGATCTTGCTCAGAAAGCTGGATGGCCCCGACATGGTTGTCGTTGGCGATCTTGAGCAGCTGCATCGTCGGCATGTCAGGGGTTATAGCTGTCATTTGATAATTGTACTAATTAGGATTGCTCTTAATAGGATTCGACATGAGTGCAAGAAAAGTTTTTTTGAAAAGCATGGGGTTTCTACGAAATGCCTTGTCGAAGAATTCGCTAATGTCGATAGACCTATTCACGCGAGGGCGACACCCCAAATTTGTAGAGGAATTACTAGTCATGGCGATTGAAAACAACGAAGTTGAAGTAAGCAAAGTAGAGTCCACCCACAACCACAAGTTTCACCAAGAATTGCAGGCCGAATCTATGCTAGATCCTAAGGCAGAATCAGCAACTGACAAGAATAATCCAGAGGCAATGCGCATTCGTGAAATGTTGGCAGCCAATGAGCTGATGATTGAGCAAATTAAGAATCATGCTTTTCAGGTCGCTGACAAAGCTTGCGAAAGTATTGAAAGACTGCCATATCATCTTCAACGTGAATTTATGACTTCGATATCTAAGTTCAATGAGCCTACCGATCTTGTCTACAACAGAGTCAGAGCTAACTATGAGAAATCACAGAACGCTTAACTGTTAAGTTGATTGTATTCTCAGGCGTTTCAAGAGATCTTCTAGTGCTGGTTTAATGGCATGGCTTGTTGGCAATTTAGAAATGGCAGTTTCTTCTTCTAGAATCTTGCGCAAGCGCAGGTATTCACTCTCATAGAATTTAATTTCGAATTTAATATCGGTTGTCGGTAAAGTCGCTTTTTCTCGCGAATTAGCTTTGTAGTCAACTAATTCATTAATGTAAGGTAGTTTGAATTCTTGGTTGAGAATAGTCAAATTAGCCTCTATTCCGCCGGTGCGCATCAAGTGGATGCCAGTCAGAAGCACTCGAAATACATAAAGCAATGGTTTGACCTTTTTATTTTCAAGACTTTCGAAGAGTTTCCATTGGTTTGCTGAGAATCCCAGATAGTGATGGCTGTGATGCACAGTTATGCAGTGTTTTCCTAGCTCTTTGAGCTCGTCGTGTTCGCTGCTTGTCTGCACAATTAGAGGGGAGTAGAGCTGCTCAAGCACATAACCATTAGGCTTTAGCATGAGCGAGAAAAACTTTTTTATATCGTGCGATACCAAGTCTAACTCAATTGTTTTCTCGACCTTCGAGACTTCTATAGTTTCATCACTCACTTCAAAGCCAAGCAATTTATCAATTGGTAGTATATGTGCTCCTCTCAGATCAAAATCTGAGTCAGGTGAAGAGAATCCATATAAATGCGCGCCGCTGACTGTGGCAAACATAAGCTTGTAAGGATGGCTTTCTACAGCTGCAAATAGTTCGTCTGGGTACTTCATCACTACAGCTGTCACTTTGTCATCTGTCATTTCGTCATCTCTCGGCGGGCTCGGATCAAAAAGTTGTTGGTCCACTCATAATCTGGTCGCTCTGGCAATTTGGTCTGATCAAAAGCCGCAGCAAATTGACTATGTAGCTCTAGTCGCCAATTATTTACCTCATCCCATGAAGTTTTGCCATTGCGAATGGCAAGTAAGCGGTCGCGATTGTCATCGATTTTTACTGGTACAAAGCCTTCCTTTAATATGGTGATGCCTGACGATAACAGCCGCACTAAGTGCATTACGTGCTTCCACTTAAGTTCACCAGTGCCTCTTAGATCGCCCTCTAATTTTTTGAATTGCGACAGTATGTAGCCGTTGTAGGTTTGATAGACGAGCTTTGAGAGTAAGCGCGAGCGCTCATGCAACAGCTCTTGAGCGATGGCTGAAGCCTCTTCTACAAGTGGCGTGTAGAGGCATTCAAGCACATTAGGATTAGCTTTTAGAGCCAAGATCAAGAACTTTTGTAGTTCCCAGAAACATTCTTGGTTTTCGTCATTCTCGATTTGTTCGGGCAGTCCGTAAAGCGACCAGTGCAAATCGGCCGGGGGTAGGTAAATTCCTCGTCTATCGGTATCCGAACCTTCTACATCAAGACCATAGGCACGGGAGCCAACCACGCACCGGTAAATAATATATTGGCTCAAGTCTGAATCGTCGGCTAGACCTTGTGTAGCTTGGGGGCGATCAAAGTTGAGGCTTTGTACTTGTTTGCGAATGGCTATTTCTTGGCGGTGTAGGCCGATTTGACCGCCATCAGGAAACTGAATCAAGTAGGCATGTTTACTATCAGAAGGGCTCTTAATAATTTTGCCCACGGTGCCTTTACGCCGCAGTGCTTCGCCACCTTGGCCGCGACATTCTACTAGAGTGACTATCTGCGTTCCAGCAGGGAGAATTAAGTGGGGTTTGGCGTGATTTTCATTATTCATAGATAGCTATTCTAGTGTCTTTTCTGGTTGAAATTTTGACAATCTGGGCATAGTTACGCTGAGTCATATCTGAAAAAGCTTATTCTGACTAGTGTGGCCAGCTTTTAAATTAGTGACGCATTTAGCTTGAGCTTGCAGGCATCTTTTACTTGTGGGGGATTGCTTATTGAGAGTCACTTGCCGTGTCAGAAGAGCTAACCAGGCGGGATTAAGGCGATCTTCTGCAGCAGTGCTTGTTGAAGCAGTCGTCTCTACTTGTATCTTGTTGCCGATCATAATTTTGACAATCTGGGCCTGGCTCGAGATTTCATATGCTTACATTATTGGTATGAACATGACTGAGGCTGCCAATCTTGCCTCTCGTGCTCTCGCTGCTGAATATTTGCGTGACCCATCAGTCGCGCGCGATTTGGGCAAGCAAAACCTCATTCTTTCGCGCATTCGCATTGATAATATGGTTGCGAGCAACGCCCAGTTCACTATTCCTGATGGTGGCTGGCAGATCAAGAAAGCCATCCTTAGCTCCCCTGAGTCAGTCACTGTGATTTGCTCTTACATTCCTGGTGAGGGCGATCCGCCTCTGCCAAAGTTTCCCAATCCGGACCCCCTTAATTTGCGGGAGAAGGTAAAAATTAGTTCTTCAGCTACTGCTTTCATTTATTGAGCATACTTATATATATAGGTAGAAGTTTTGAGATCACGCAACAAAAAACGTTCGCAATCTGCTCAGATGATGCCTGAATTTACGGCTTCTTTGATCATGATTGTGCCGCTAATAATAATTGCTGTCTATGTGATGATTGAAGCCAGCGAAGCCTATGTCATCCATTGCACGTTGAAGCAGGCTGCTAGCACCGCGGCACGAAAGCTAGCTATGTCATATGGGATGGATCCCAAAAATACAGTGGCCCGCTGGTGTGAGATTGTTTCTTCAATTGATTATCCTGGAGTGGTTAACAGCTACAAGCAGTTTGAGCTTGGTGGCAAGGGTTTCAATGAAACATCTAACCCGCCAACAGTCACTGTGAAGGTGCACTTTGTCTCAGACCAGTATGGTTGTCGGCATTTTCCTGAACCCGATATTCTTGGTCTTGGTAAAGGTTTTGAGATTGTGGCCGAATCGACTTGTCGCCTAGAGTGAAAATATTGTCATTCCATATTGAGATCGCCATTAAAAGGCCCAATTAAATATGCATGATAGTGATGGAGTCCTTGGTGAAATACGCGGCAGGCTGCAATTGAGAAGGCAATAATAATGAGCAATCAGACCAAAGCCAGCTGCAGACAGTTGAAAAGAAGAATGGTTGTGCGCAGTCAGAAAGGCGCACTGAGCTCAGTATTCTTGTTGGCTTTGATTTTTGGTTTATTGATTCTCGGTTCAATAGCAGTTGATTTCGTTCATGGTTTTCATATTAGAAAGCAACTACAGGTAGCTGCTGATTCAGGAGCTTTAGCTGGTGCCTACATGCTAACGGCCCCAGCTCCTACTCAGTTTCAGCAGAAGAAAGCTATGAGCTGGGCAGTTGAAATGGTCGGACGCAACGCCTCTGACAATCAACCATTGATTGCTGATGGAGAGACCGTAGCCGTTGATGTAGAGGTTAATTCAAGGCCGATGAAATATCCCCATACTTGCGAAGTTACTATCACTCGGCAGATGCCTACTATCTTTGCCAGGTTCGTTGGCTTTCCTAGTATGCCAGTTAGTGCCATGGCTGTAGGCGGTGCCTATGCTGGTTTGCGGACAATTTCGCCAAATCAGATTTTACCGATTGGCATTTCGGCGAAAGCCAGAAGCGGTATCTTGCAACTTGATCCAAATAAACCCAAGCAGAATGCCGGTTGGATATCGGATTGGAGCGGCATGGGCAATCCTAGCTTAGATGTCGGTAGCAGCCCGCTAGCAATCAATGGAAACAGTGATCTATCTATGATGAATTCACTGGTAGGCGCTACCTTCTTCTGCCCAGTGGTTAAGGCTTCTGAAGATGATGGGCCGCTGCCAAAGAAGCAAGAAGTTCTTGGCACAACCAGAGTTACTTTGAAAAAGGTCAAAGGCCCGAATGAACTAGAAGTTCAAATTTCTGGTGGTGGCATTTTGCGAGGCCGACCAGGATTTCCCAATTTACCAACGGCAAGCAAAGAAGATTTGGCCTTCGCTCTTGAATCGCAGTCGTGGCGCATCCTGTTGATAGACAACGATGTTGCTCGCAGCGCAACTCTAGATAAAGCGGCGAGAGCTTGGTAGCTCAGAGTCCATTACCTATTCAGGCAAATTGAGTTCTTCAAGATGCTGCAGCATCTCTTTTTGATTGGTGACTTCAGTACCTGGTTTGCGTACCACTATTGAGGCTGCTAAATTGCCGAGAGCCATGGCTTCTGGCATGCTAGCCCCTGAGGTGAGAGCCAGTGCCATCGTCGCCACAACTGTGTCACCAGCTCCGGTGACGTCAAAGACTTCTGAGCGGTTGAAGGCTGGTAGTTCGACCATTGGCTTTCCGCGCTCAAAGAGCACCATGCCGTCTCCACCGCGGGTGACCAAGAGTGCTTTCACCCCTGACTTATTCAACAGTATTTCGCCTACTTGTTTGAGCGATTCTCTCGACGTAATTTTTATACCTGAAGCCGCTTCGGCATCGGGTTGGTTTGGCGTCATCAAAGTGCAGTTGCCAAAGCGCTCAAAGCTGTTTTGGGCATCAACGATTACCATTGTGTCACGATTTTCAGCCAGTGCTCTGACTGCGGCAATGACACCATCGGTGATGACACCGGCTTTGTAGTCAGAGACTATGATGGCGTTAAACGATTGATTAGCAGTGTTGATTTTTTCAATCAAGCGCGACTCAATTTTGTCATTAATTTTGGCGTGCGATATGCGATCGATACGCAATAGCTGCTGCAAGAGTGAGTGAGATTTTGAAATTACTCTGCTTTTGACAGTAGTTGGCCGACTTTCGTCTTCAATCAAATCATAGGTTATGCCGTAGCGCTCTAGTACAGAAGCTAGCTTTGGCGCATAGTCATCTTTGCCGCAAACACCAATGGCATGGCACTTGCCACCAAGGGCTGTAATGTTGTGGGCCGTGTTGGCCGCACCACCAGGTATCAATTCAGTGTCGACATGTTCAAGCACAAGCACTGGTGCTTCGCGCGAAATTCTCTCAGGCCGGCCTTCGACTAATTCGTCGATCAGTAAGTCGCCCACAACAATAACTTTGCCGCCGCTTAGGTTGATAATGCGATTGCGCAAAGCTGATTTAGAAAAAGGGGACGGAACAAACGATGTCGTTAGACCCAGTTCAGAAATTTGCACGCGTTCTAGTTCCTTAAAAAGCTGCTTGCCGGTGGGGTTGTCGGGATCAATACCCAGAGCAAACAAAGTCGCTCTTTTAGCCTCATCAATATAGCGTAAATGTTGATAGAGACGGGCTAGATGAAGTGTATTTGAGAGAGCATCACCAAGATTGTCACAATTGAGAAGTCGTTCCCTGGTTTCGCTCAGGCCCTTAGACTCAGCCCGAGACAGGCTTGTGCCATAATTTTGTTCACTACTAGGAGCGGTTAGGGCCAGCAATTCTTCAATTCTAGGCTTAAACCTTTCAAAGGTTTTATCTTCATTGCTGTCTGGGCTGAACCCAGACTTACGCCCAAAGAGTTCAGGCCGTAAGAAAATGGGAAGGCTGCCAATCACAGCTTTTTCTGTCTGGCTCATGACAGTAAACTCTCTGGTTTTCTGCTCGTTTTTGCCCGCAGGTTCAATATGGCGGGTCATTTTGGGCTCTTGCTCTTGCCCCTTGAGCAGATAATTGCGGCGAGCCGTCTCTTTCACCATATTGGTCTGTGTATCAGCTGCAAACGATTGACTGGCTTCTAGTTCAAGGCGATCTTTGGCCAGTGAAGCATCATCTCTGGGGCGTTCAATGCTCTTATCACTGGGTTTATCGTCTGGATATTGACCGCTGTTGGACATTTATTCCTCTGCTTCAAGTCTAAGCTAGTCTATCAGTGTTAAAATTCCTGTTTTAATAGACGGGTTAAACCTGCCACACAATTGAGACTAGCAGATGCCATTTATTCAGGCTAATCAAGCGACCCAAAAATCGGTCAAGAAACTGGCCAAAAAGCAGACTAACAAAAATATTTTTCCTGCTATTTTGCCCACTTGTTTGCTTGTGGCAATTTCTCAGCTTAGTGGAGTGCAGGCTCAGACGACTACCCTGTCTTCAGGACAGTCGTTGGGCCCAGAATTGAGGCCTGCGCTGAAAGCTGCTAGCGCCAAAGCCATTCGTACTGATACTGCTACTGCTGTGAAAATGGCTAGGATGCGCTGGTTAGACAAAATGGTGACAGCCGACCCCGGTCTCGTTGCTGCCATTTGTAGTCATGCCGCTTCTGCCCGAGTACTGGCTGCCCATCCTCATTTAGATAAAATTGCTGAAGCTGACCACTACACTTGTCGACGCATCACTAAGTGGGGATCTGCTGCTGTCGTGTTGACCAAGAACCCTCAAGCCCTGCGGGTCGTTACCCTTGACCCTGAAGGAATTTACAGGGCAATAAAGCACGACCGTACAATTGCTCGCCGCTTGACTAAGAATGCCAACTTTAACCAGATGGTTGTTGAGAATCCGGACCTTGGCAAGCTGCTTTCCAGTTACATGTAAGCCTTGAATTTTCCCTTCTCACTACTTGAAGTTTTACAGGCCCTTGTTATTGGACTTCTTACTGGTCTTCTTTCTGGCACCTTTGGTGTCGGAGGTGGCATCATCTGCACGCCAATGCTGAGATTGATTATGCATTTAGACGCTCATATGGCCATTGGCACTACTTTGGCTTTGATTGTGCCTACTTCTGTGGCTGGGGCAAGTAACTATGTCAAGGAAAAACTAGTTGATCTAAACATGGTCAAGCTCTTGGTTTTTCCTGCCATTGTTGGCACTTTGGTTGGTGCTGAATTGACATTGCAGGTGCAGGGCCGCACCTTGATGTTGCTCTTTGCCGCCCTAATTACTTTGGCTGCAATTGACTTGCTCTCTGGTTTTAGTAGTTCGTTAAAGCAAAAAGCTGCTGCTAAAGCCGAGCTTGAGCAAACCAAAGTTTGCCAAGCGGTACTCGACCCAGCTGAGGTCGTTCCTAAAAAGCTGAGCTGGCTTCAGGTCTTCCCTGTGGGCCTGTTGACGGGCTTACTAGCAGGCTTTTTTGGTGTCGGTGGTGGTTTTATTCTTATACCGATTTTGCTTGCTGTTTTCGGCATGAGTGCCAAGTCTGCTTTTGGAACGTCGCTGTTAGTAGTTGCTTGCCTTTCTGTGCCAGGCACAATCGCCCATAGCATTAACCATCATGTACAATTTTTACTTGTACTGGTGATGGTGCTTGGCGCTGTGCCTGGTTCTATGATCGGCAGCAAGCTGGCCTTGCGCCTCAAAGATTCGGTGCTTAAGCGCGCTTTTGGTGCCATCATGTTAGGAATGGCTGCTTTCATGGTCTATAAGGAACTATAACTACTGTTTGAGTGACCTTCGCTATGCTTCATATCAAGCTACTCGAGCTAGAATCAGAAATAATTGCCAAAGAAGAAGCTGCTAGGGCTGAGGCTATGGCTGTCTTACCAGCTGAGTGCGATTTACTTAAACAGGCTGTCGAACACGAAATTGGCCTGCATCTGGCCGACATAGTTGCAAGTGATTGGCGCGGTTGGCTCACATACCGCAGAGGTGCTAGCGAACTAATCATCATTCGTGGCCGTGCCTTCAAAGAAAGCGGCATGTTCGGCAAAGTTAGGGCTGGTCTCGATTTTTCCGGTGGTCTTGACTCAATTGCTGACTATGTGCGGCAATTCGATGTTTCGGCACCGCAAGATCTGGACCACTTGATGATCAATTTTGGCGTGGTGCCATCTTCCGCCAAGGGGTTAGTAGAAAATTCCACATCTGAAATTGATGCTACTGGTGGTGCCCGAGTCTTTCTCTGGTATGGCGAAGATCTGGCACCCTATCGCCTAATTTTTGAAGATGAAGTCTCGGGGGATCCCGAGCACAACTTATTGAATGCCGTGGCTGAAGGGCTTTCTTGGATTGTAGCTAAGCCCAAAGAACTGACTTTGCCACAGTTTCTCAAGCAGAAGAAATAGTTTTAGGCTCTCGTCTCTGTGTAGGCTATGCTTGTTAAAGTTTTTTGATTGGCATAGCCTCAGCAACTTTCTCGTCAATTTTAATTTTGCTGCCAGCGTCTTCGTCATTTTCATTGCGCATATGCTGCACAGCAGCTTGAGCAAATTGCATCAGTTCAATTGGCACAGGGAAGATCAGCGTAGAGTTTTTCTCAGCCGATACTTCTACCATTGTCTGCAGCTGTCTCAATTGCATGGCACCGGGTACTGTGCCGATAACGCGAGCGGCTTGGGCCAACTTCTCGGCAGCTTGATGTTCGCCTTCTGCGGCCACGATCTTTGCTCTTCTCTCCCGCTCAGCTTCGGCTTGCTTGGCCATGGCCCGCTTCATACTTTCGGGAATCTCTACATCTTTTACTTCGACTGAAATGACCTTGACTCCCCAACCTTCGGTTTGTCTATCAATAATGGCTGAAAGTTTGGCGTTAATGGCATCGCGTTCAGTGAGAAGCTCATCTAGCTCGTGTTGACCCAAGACGCTTCTTAGAGTGGTCTGGGCAACTTGTGATGTGGCATTGAAAGGGTCTTCGATTTTGGTCACGGCCTTAAATGGGTCGACTACTTGAAAGAAGCAAACAGCTGCTGTCTTAGCCGATACGTTATCTTTGGTGATGATTTCTTGCATGGGAATCGACATAGTGATGATGCGCAGGTCGACTTTTTTTGATGTTTGGAAAATCGGGAAGACTAGCTGCAAACCAGGCCCACGCACCCCATCCGCTCGACCAAGAGTGAAAACTATGAAGCGCTCGTATTCTTTGATGACTCTTAGCGATGTGAGCAAATAACACATCAAGAAAAACATGAAGCCAATGCCAATTTCCATCTCATCTCCAGTATTTATCAGAAACTAATACGGGATACCATTAGATAGATACCCGCTGGGCAGTGGGGCTAGTCGTGGCACTATTTGTTCAGGTTTTCTAAGCTGTTCCGTGAGTTTAGGGAGTATTGGTTCCCAACTTCTGTTGCAGAAGCCGTTCTCTGTTTTTGGCGAGGTAGTCGATGTTGGCAAACGAATTGCCCGCCGCTACAGCCACCAAGTAGCCGTTTTCGTTGTTGCGTGGTGGGCTCTCTCGGCCGATATTTTTATCGAAAATTTCTTTTGCTTTAGCATCTGAATGAACTGTTTGACCGGCAATGCTAACTGTTTGTTGCATGTTGAGGTTGCCAAATTCTTCCCCTCTAAAGGTTACACCCGTGCCTTCGACTGTATATTTCCCTTCTCGTCCTCCACCCATTTCTGTGCCAGGTTTGAAGCGAATTGGATAGACACCGTTAGCAGATGTTGTCCGTGAGTGTTCGGGAGCAAAGCTGTCAGGTTTGCCTGATTTTGGTTCGGCTGAGGCCAGCTCATGATTTGCTGACATAAATTCAAGGCTGAATGTATCCTTGCCTTCATTTGCCGCTGAGTGCAGAACTTCTATGCCTTTTCCTTGCAGTCTTTGAATTGCCTGGTTTGTATCTACTAAGATTTTGCTCCAGTCTCTCAGTACCTGGTGTTGATTTGGATCGGCTGCGACTTTGCCCAGTCGGTCGAGAATATCTTTTTGTGTCTCTGGGTTTTTCACATTTTCTGGAGTAATAGTGTTGTCTTTGTCGGAGCCAAGGAGTTTGTTGATTTGCTCGAAGGAAGGGTCTAGTTGTCCCAAGCTAACGTTGATCACGTCTCCCTTTCCAAGGTTGAGT
Organism: bacterium; assembly: GCA_018062085.1. Taxonomy (GTDB): domain Bacteria; phylum Cyanobacteriota; class Vampirovibrionia; order Obscuribacterales; family Obscuribacteraceae. The sequence continues at coordinate 140,142 of JAGOSY010000008.1, forward strand.
TTCCCTGAATCTATTTGATCAGCGATGCCATTCAAAGACTTTGAAAAGTCTGAGATTCCCTTATCTTCCATGCCATTTTGTTGAACTCTAATGGCATTGAAGCCGTTCGCTTCGGCTAGACGAGCGCTGAATTCACCATGGGTAAAGCCTGTTTCGGTTTGCTTTTTCACCCCTTGGTTTGGCATAGTGCTGACGTCGTTTACAGCAATTTCGGTCCCTTGAGAGACGACCAAGCTTTTGTCTTTAGGGTCACTGCGCAAGGCTCGGGGCACTCTTTCTGAATTCGTCCAAGAACAAGACAGTGGGTTTATTTGGATCTAATTTGCTTGTGTCATTGAGAACTTTGAACGGCTCTTCTGTTGGTTTTTGTTTAGAGTCAGTGCCTGGCTTTACGTCTGATTTTGGCTCGGATTTTGCATCTGATTTTGATTCTGGTTTGTTTTCTGATTTCTCAGGGCTGGTTTCTTTTGGAGGCCGCTTCTTGCCGGTTTTAAGCCCACGGGTGACGTCGGCCTCATCGCCATCGGTCCCGGCGACAGACTCAACTTTGGCAAAGGGATCGTTCTGGGCAAAATCGAGGACGGCTGGCGAGTTATTGTTTTTTAGCCCAACATTGTCGCCCGACTGAAAAGAACTCCTGGATGAACTATTTGGAGAATTATCTGAAGAACCTTCCTTCTTTTCCGATCTAAACAGCTCTATGCGGTCGATGTGCTGGGTTGGAGCATCACCTTTAGGGAGATTCTCTTGCTGAGCATCAATGCGCGCATCGGTCGCTGCTGCCATAAATTGACTCTTTGGGGTCTGGTAAGACTAGTAAAAGTGGGGGTGCCATTGGGCTTATTGATCTGTACATCTCTATTATTGGGTTGAGGTTGTGAAAGACACGTGAAAGTAGCGTTCAACTAAGTTCATTGGGTACTAGCCCGCCTGCTCATGGCAAACGATCTCATATTTAATTCCTTCAAGATCTTTGAAGAACAAAGCATAGTAGCCAGGTGGAACATATTCGGGATACTCCCGTGGGGCACTGACTATCGTTGCTCCTATTGCTTTTAGCTCCAGATGTAGCCTGTCGACTTCAGCGCGAGACGAGGCCTGGAAGGCCAAATGATGAAGTGCCCCAGGTTTTCTGCGATTGATGGTCTCTTGGCTGAACGCTTTTCTTGGTGAAGTAATGGCAAAGCACAAGCGTGGATGCTGCCACTCCACCACATGAAACTCGTGGTCGTCGATCACACCTTCTGAACGCTTTGTCGGATCGAAGCCCAATAGCGGTAGAAGTTTGTCGTAGAATGGCACGGCAATGCTCATGTCTTTGACTGTGATTTGGATATGATCAATTATTGGTTCCAAGAGTATTTACCAAGAGTATTTTTCGAGTGAGGGCAACGTTATTATAAAGCCATTGAAAAGTGCTCTTAGTGTGATGTTCTGCTTGTGCGGTTTTTTTACTTTCTCTTCTCTCTCCGTTTTGGGCTTGCCTGCATTGGCCTTGGAACCGTCGTTGGGGCATGCTAAGGTGCCACTCTTGCTAAACCGCCAACTATTGCCGATTGTCGTGCGTTGGCTGATATAACATCTGATCCAAATTATTTCGAATATTTCAAGGCGGAGGCTATTGCTGCTCAAACATTCTGCCATCTTGTATTGAATGGCAGTCTTTCTGAATACAGGTCATCGGGAGATAGCGACAATTCTGAGCGCAGGCGCGACGTGCTCTTTGGCTATAATCAGATACCTGTGCGCATTTCATATCTCAACGGTAGAATCACAAAAGCAGAAATTCGTTGGCGAATATTTGGTACCGGTAAGTTCAAACCTGCGGATCAGAGCAGCGTCGAGCAAGTTCTTAGAGATAGAGCTAAGAAATCAGTTAGTCTGCGCGATTCGCTAATTGGAAAGAGCAAAGACGAGATTATTGGACTCTGTGGTGAACCTCCGTTGCAACTGGGCTTTAACGATATTTGGGATTGCCGGAGGGATATAACGGCAAATTGGTTTTATTGGGCCGGGCCGTTATATCCTATGCGGCTAGCTTGCAAAGGTGATATTTGCTTTGATGCTGGCATTATTACTTATGCACAAATACTTGAGTTGATGAGGTGGCGAATCTGTCAATTTCACGGTTCCAAGAATTCTAATGTGCCTGCAAATCTCGCTCATTGTGCTCTAACAGCTGCTGGACCGCAGGGCAAGACCATCACTGAGATTGTAGAGTTGTATGGCAAGCCACAAAGAATTGAAACATCAGGCGAACAGCAGAAGATGATTTATCCTATTGCCCCTAACGCTTATTGCGAACTAACAATTACAAATGGAAAGTGTGAAGAGCATGTCGGCATGATGGCGCAGGTAGGTGGAGTACCCTACAGTGAGATGGATGATTAGGTATTCCGAGAATTAGCTCTATCTCCGTCTTGCCAGTTCTCGCGCTTCATCGTAAATTTTATTCGCTTTTTCCTGTTGATTCATTTGATTCAACAGTTGCCCATAACCCTCCAGAGCTTGCTTCAGAATGCCACCACTAGCGGGTGGGCTCTTTCGCAGGCCTGCAAGCGCATTTTCATACAACGATTGTGCCAGAGCATAATTCTTTTGAGCGGCGCTGGTGCGAGCCACGTCAAGCATTTGGCTCGCGGTTTCGGGATCATCTTTTGCAAGATTTAATTGCTTAATTTCCAAAGCCTCTTGATATAGCTTTTGCGCCATTTCGTTGTGGCCACCGCGCTCAAGATCATATGCTGTTTTATTCAATTGAGCGGCCATATCTAAGCATTGGCGATGGCGAATACCACTCTTTTGAAACTCGATTTCTTTAGAGATAGACAGCAAAACATCCTGGCATTCAGGCGCTTGTTTCATATCTTTTGAATTTAACGCTGTGAGAATTTCCGAAAGCTCCTTGATTGCTCCTAAGTTCGGCTCACGGTTGGCTAATATTGATTTCAAAATAGTTCGATAGACTGACAAGGCCCCGGTTGGGTTGTCTGACTGGCGGTAGCATTCAGCAATCACTAGAAGTGTCTGGTTGAAGATAGGAAAACGATATGCTCCTAATTGGCAGAGCGTATCAGTCGATTTGCCCCAGCCATGTTCTTTCATTGCCCTAATCAATTTAACTAGATCATGATTTAGGTCTGATTTAGTGAGCCAAACCTTGGCCACGTATTCTGTTAGTTGTTCAACGTCATTCGCTGAAATTATGTCGAACATTGATATTAAGACATCGGCCGGTACAAACACTGAGTTGGACATGGTTTGTCTAAATAGTTGAAGTGTATCGTTTGATCTTTTTTCTGCCAGGTAATAAGCCAGCAACACTGAAGTCGAGGCTGAATCACGTTTCGTTGCTGCCTGACTTAGAAAAGCAGATTCGTTCTCATTGGTTAGATTGAAGTCTCTATGGGCGAAGGCGAAGGCTGCTAAATTCTTGATGGCGTCTTTATCTAGTTGTGATGCCTCTACATATAGTGAGTTTGCTTCATTAGTTTTGTTGAGTCTGTCTTTGATTGAGGCGAGAATTAGCAGGTCTGAAACTAGTTTTCCATCCCGCGCTTGTAGTTTCTCTCTGAGTGCACGGGCGCGAGCGTAGAGTGGCTCTGCGTTTTGAATGGCAGTAATATCAGGGGCAGTCTTTATTGCTCTTCGCACAACTGCACTCCCGAAAAAGCGTGTGTCTAGTGCGTAATTGTCGTACTGCGGGCCGCTGTCCCAGTCGTTAGTGTCTTGGCTAACAGCCATTGGTAAGTTTGCCATGGCCAGAATTTCGGCACGGGCTGTAGATTCAAGCGCCTGAACCAGAAGAATGTTGGCTCCTCCTTCTTTCTCTCGCTGTTCCAAGACGCGCAGATATAGCCTGTGTGCAGATTTGAAGTGTTGGGCGCACTCTAATTTGCCTGCTAGAGTTTCTGCTTCAATTAACTGTTGAGGAGTTTCTAAAGGAAGATGATCTATTTCGAAACTTGAGATATTTTGAAATTCGAGATTTTTTTTCTGATTCGAACTGTATCTTAGTAGACCGAAGTCGGCGAAGCCCCTACCATGCGCACGTTTACTTATACTGCCGTGTTGATCAAGGTATTCTTTGCCTTCATCTAGTACCGACTGGCGAGCTGGCAGGTCGTGGCAGAAAGACCCGTCGCCAGAGTGGGCGCATGGTGCGCAGAGCACGGCCACGGTGGCTGCTGCCGTTATATAAAGAGTTCGTAAGTCGAGGTCTTTGAGAAAGCTGATTCCGCTGGTCATCGGTGGCTTCCGTTTCTGTCTCATCCAGCACTCGCTACAAAAAAAATTGCATGTGATTGTTAACTTCTCGTGGCCTTTCGCTATTATACGCAGCAGTTCTCCAATAAGATAGACAACAGTACACAGTCACGTCGGTTCGAAGTACCATCATGGCCCTTCCGTGCTGATGCAGTGAGGAGTATTCTAATTTTAAGGGCCTCTCAACTTACTTTAAGCCGCCGCAGAAAATTGTTGACGTTTACAGCTATCTCAGCAATTGTTTGCGCCTGTATCGCATTCGATGAGGTCGACTTAGATGGCACGCCTATTGCTAGTGCAAAAATTGACGGCTCCACTGTGCCACTATTCTACGCAAAGCACTACAACTTCAATGCCTTTGGCATTGAGAAATTGCACCCTTTTGATGGCAATAAGTATAAGCGTATTCACGACTATCTGATTACCCAGAAATTGAGAGTTGCCCGTGACTTCATCAGGCCTCAAGAAATAACTGACAAGCAATTATTGACGGTTCATACGCCGCGTTACATAGCAAGTTTGCAAGAGAGCAAGACTCTGGCGCACATACTTGAAATTCCTATCTTGGGTCGACTTCCCAGTTTTATGCTTGATTGGCGCATCTTGCGTCCGATGCGCTTAGCATCAGAAGGCACCAGTGCCTCATGCGATGCTGCTCTGAAAACTCGTGTGGCAATCAATATTGGTGGCGGCTATCATCACGCAGCGTCAGATCAGGGTGGCGGTTTTTGCGTTTATAGCGATGCACCAATTGCAATAAAAGCTCTGCAAACCGCAGGCAAAATTAGGTCGGCTTTGGTAGTCGATACTGATGCTCATCAAGGTAACGGCTTTTCAGAGGTGGCTTGCAGTCTCAAGAATGTATACGTACTCGACTTCTATGATGAGTCGGTTTATCCGCGGCCCAAAGTTGAGGAAAGCTGGTCGGTTCCTCTTCGAGCGAGAACTGACGGGGCAACTTATTTGAAGAAATTGAAAGAGATCTTGCCACAGGCTATTGAAAAATATAGACCTGATTTGATTTATTACAATGCTGGCTCTGATGTGCTTGCAACAGATCCGTTGGCAACTTTGCTGTTGAGGCCGGAAGATTTAATTGAGCGAGACTATTTTGTTGTTCAGACAGCACTCAAGTACAAAATTCCAATCGCCATGGCCCTTGCCGGTGGCTATGGCTCACAATCGGCCATGGCCCAAGCTAGATCTATTGAGAAGATTTTGCATACTGTTGACGCCATCGTTCAATAGACAAATGTTCAAAGATAATGCTCAACTTTTATTTTCACTAGCCTCAAAGTGACAACCAGAATCTAAAAAGAGTGAATCGATTAGTAGATGTTTTGCTCTTCTATGAAAATATTCGGCATGGGCAATTCGCTTTTGTGATTCGTATGAACGCGCCAACCATAATAGTGAAATAAGCAGTGGGCCGTTCTCTCCAGCGACTACCTTGGCACGTTTCAAGGCCTGCTGAAAACGAGCGGTGGCGTCTTCAAATTGCTGAGCTGATGTTGCATCGAACATCTGATCAAGGCAATTTTCAATCGACGTTAGATCAGCTTCCATCTTCCAATCACCTCAAGCCGAAAGTTATGGCTCCAGCTCTGCGGCAGTAATTGCCGAGCAGAGCTTTGTAACTGCTAGTGATGCCAAGAAAGAAAACTGTTCAAATTTCAAAAGATATTTAGACGATAGTAAAAAACCGTGACTAAGTCCGGTCAAAATCTTGAGCTGCTAGCTACTGGCTTGAGGCAGAGTAAATATGAAGCAGCTACCAGGCTGGCCATTGCTTTCTATCTCAATGGTGCCTCCATGTAGCTCCACTAGGGCTTTGCAAATTGCAAGGCCAAGGTCTGCACCCGTTTTTGGCTCATCCACTCTAACTTCTTTGAAGCGTTCGAAAATTAGGCTATGCAGCTCTGGTGCAATACCGGGGCCGCTATCGCGCACTGAAAACTGAATTAGAGATGATTTCATTTCTGCCCTGAGAACTATCTCTTCTCCAGGTGGCGATACTTTCAAGGCATTGCCAATGAGATTAGTGAGCACTTGGCTAACCCGTTCAACGTCACAAGAAACATGCCCTTCAGCTTTTTCTATACGAACATTGCATTTTGCCTGTTGAGCCAGATCTGCTGTTAGCATTTGCGCTCGCTCTAGAATTTCGTTGCTGGAAAAATTACCCATTGAAAGGTTGAGTTTGCCACTTTCAATCTTGTCTAGGTCAAGTAAGTCGGTAATCAGCCGCGACATCTGCTTTGTCGACTGATCAGCCCGGCCGAGCATAATTTTGCCTTCCTGGTTGAGTTCGCCGAACATAGCTTCTTCAAACATTTCAAGGATGTGGCTTACTGCCGTCAGGGGGGAGCGCAAGTCATGGCTGACCATGCTGACGACATGTTGTTTAAAGCGCTCTGCTTCCTTGAGTTTAGTGATATCGCGAAAAATCAGGATGAGAATCTCTTCTCGCTGCACAAAGCTCAAAGATACTAGACAATTTATGGCCTTACCTGCGCTTGTGTTTAGTGTCGCTTCAAAACGACAGTCAGTAGTGCCACCACTGGCAGCGCGCGCAATAGTACTAATAGCCACTTCACTGTTTTCGCGATCTAGAATAGTCAGATAGCTTGAGCCCAGAAGTTTCTGGGCACTAATGCCAAGCAGGGCTTCTACAGAGGGGCTAACTGTTGTAATTTTCAAGCTGTTGTCAATAACGCAGATGATGTCACCGGCATTTTCGATGATGATTCGCTCTCTATGTATAAGTGCCTCAATTTCAGCGGCCATATTGTGCAAAACTTGGTCTAACTCAGAAATTTCATCGTTGCCCATAATTGGTGTGACTAGCGCCTCACCTTGGGCGATGCGTCGGCTGTGTTCGGTCAGATGGGCCAATCTTCTGGTTACAGACCTGGTCGTTAGAAATGCCAGCGAAACAGTCGCTAATATACTGACGATCAAAGATGCCCATAATTGCAAGTGCATCTGTTGCCGCAATTCTGCCTGAATAGAAGGATCAGTCACTGAAATCGCTTTTTGCCTTTCACCCAAGGCAATTAGCTCAGGGCTGATCAACCTCCCGGCAAGGTTTTGAGCTTGCATCCGCAGGCGCTGTACTTCTACTTTATTGCCATCCAAATAGGCCTGCTCTGCCTGTTTCACTAGACTGTTGCCTTGATCAATAATGTGTTCGACCGCTTGCAGGGTGCTAAGGTCTTCCTTATTGTCAGTATTCTCGCGACCAATGAGAGCAGTGAGTTGCTGAATTTTTGTTTTTGCAGCTTCAATACGCTCTTTGCGATCGAGGCCAGCCGAGAATTTGTCTACCTTGAGCGTGATTGATCCCATGCCCATATATAGGTCATGGATCAGGCCATTGAGCAAAGTTGAAATTGCTCGGGCATGCTCTGCTCGCGCTGCTGCACTTTCTAATTGAGATTGTAGGCTGGTCATGGTGGCTACGAAGTAGCAAGAAAAGACGAGCGGAATCGCCACAATAATCAGGCCCTTGGCGACAATTCCAACTTTTACTCTGTTCAATTCTCAGTGCCTATAGCGTGCTTAAGAACTCTGCTTCAGATATAGATATACAGTTCTATTTCTTACGTCGCACGCGCGAAGTATAGCAAAGCTTTAAATACAGCACATAGCGGTAAAACGGTCGTACAGCGAAAAGGCGCATGGGCTGCGTATTTCTACGAAGAATTTGTCTGTTCGCGCCGGTCAATTGTCCGGGTTTAGTCATTTCGATGAATTACTGTTAAGGCATCGGAAATCACCGGCTAGGCCGGAGCAACGACCGAGAATTTTGTATCAGTAAACAATAAGAGTTAAACAAGGAGATCGCAGTTATGAGTCATTTTGAGAACACTGAGCTTGCCAGAAGCGTCGAGCCGAACATTAGCGAAAATGCAAGTAATGCCTTATTTGCCGACAGCATGCCCCCTTTCAAAGTGGCGTTAAGACAGGAAGCAAAACCTATACTACTAGCCTCCAATGACTCTAACTCAGGCTGCAGCACAAGTGACTCTGGCTCAGGCTGTAGCACAAGGGATGTGCCATCACCAGTAGAGCCGCATACACCACCGCCAGTAGAGCAGCCTGCACCAACACAAATTGAGATAAAACCAGTATTTTCGCAGCAACAAGGCCAAGAACAAGGGCAAGAGCAAAGACAAGACCAAGCACAACAGCAGAAGGCAGAAGCCAATGCCAATGCTAAACTCCAGAACGAGAACCAGCTTTCTAACACCGGCAATGTAAATGGAAGTGTAGAAAATACAGTTGGCAATACTTTAGATAGTAAAAATACCAACGCTAATGCCAACGCTTTAGATAATAAAGTGACCAATACAGCTGGCGGCGCCACTGTCGATGCTAGCAGTGCTAATAGAAATGCCAATAACATCAATGTTGGCGGCAATTCTTACAAATCATATTCCAATGCTAGAGGTGAAGCTCTACCAGGAAACGACTGCCAAACTTTTGCAGTCAGACTTGATGGACATTTCCTGGGTACCGGAGGCGCAGTTGGACTTTCAAACTCTGACAATAAGTGTATTGAAGCCAAGGCTGTGAAAGTCAACTGTGATGCTACAGACACGATGAGCAGGGCCAATATAAACAACTCTCACGCTGAGCAAAGCTGGCTGCAGTTTGCTGACAAAAACCAAAAGGCCGAGATCATCGATCATGGTATCAAGAATGCCAAGCACATTTCAGATAATGTCGTGGCGAAGTCTGCCGAGTGCGTCCAGGGTGAGAAACAAGTGGCTCCACCAGTGCCTGTTCGCCAAGAGGAACGTAGAGAAGTCAGTCAGGGTAATTATGCGACAAAAGACGAAATACAAGCCTTAGAACAGCGCACAAACTCGAAACTAAACGCGGTTCACAGATTCAATATGCAAAAGTAGCAGAAAAAAGCAAATGATCAGGCGAATCGATATGGCTCCGGCCTATCGATTCCCTGGAGGCAATCGTTGATCAAATGTAATCTTATATACAGCACAGCACAGCCCCAGAGGCAGTTGGCCCTGGCCGACGGCTGCATTATTTTATAGAGGTTTTATTATCATGGGTGATCGAATTATAGGAAGACAAAATGAAAAAGTGGGACTGCCTCAGGAGCTGACATTCAGTGACGTAATCGCTATGGAGCAGTCTAATCGCAGCAGTCATGCAAGAGTAAGAGAAGCGCATCAAAGCGTTTCTTCAGCAGAGTACATTGATTTCTCTGAGAGCGCCACTACTAGTGCGGCACACAAGGCAAAGGGGGCTGGGAGAAACCCGGCAATTCAATTTGAACAAAGCTTACCCAAACCCGTTGCTGAAGCGTCAAGTATGACTTACGATGAGGCCACCAATTCTTACCAAACAGATGACGGCTACATACTGCCCTTGGGAGCACCGAAGATTGAGAGACTCTCTGGTTATGTATTGGAAGATCAGCTAAAAGAATTAGCTGCAAGCGAGCAAATCAATGATAAAAAGACTGTATCGCCAAAGGCTGATGGGCGTCTAATAGTTGACGACGATTCACTTGTTGCCCTGCCTGGTAGTGAGCTAAATTATGGCAGCCTGGCTAAAGGCCTCAATGGCCGCAGTCTCTATGCTCCGCCGAGCACTTCTTGCAGTGAGATCTCTGTCTCTGTCGACGCCCACGCCTTGGGAATTTCAGGAGGGATGACTATTTACGACAAGCAGAATGATGATTGCCGTCTAGCTGAGACAGTGGCCCAGTCATGCGCCATTGCCGAGCTTCTCTCTCTGGATGTGCAAAATGCCCCTAACGCAAAAGAAATGATGAAGCGTTCTGATGCAGTGGCAACAGCCACCGACTATTGTGCTGAGACTATTGCTGCTGTCAAGAAAGAAGAAGAGCAATCAGAGGAAGAATGATTAGGGCCAAAGTGCTCGAGAGTGTCCGGAGCTGAAAGTGCTAGAGTGTGTGATTTCCTACGATTACAAATTGCTCTTTCAGCTCTGTGAAGAGTTCAAAACAATGCTTCGTCAGAGCTTCACTCGGCAGTAGGCAATGATCGGCTGCGAGTGCTACAAGGTCTTGATATGATCTCGTGCCACTTACAGCAGTATCGACAATTAGAGCTGTTAGTTCATTGACTTCAATCACTCTGATCTTGTGCGAGCTAGGATTGCGCAGCGCGAGTAACACCACATCTTTACCAACAAATGCTAGAGGCTCTTTGCTGTCAGCAAGCAAGTCAATAGCACTGAGAATTTCTGGAATATCGAACTGATAGCGCAACACTTTCAAGCATGGATTGATCACAGGCGCCAGGGAGGAGAATTGCCTATCGTCTTTTAGTTCTGTTTGCTTATCGTCGTGAATCTCAACGTCAAGCTCGCAAAGTGCAGCTTCTGTCACTTCAAAGTGAATTAGATCGGCCATGTAGGGATATTTCGCGGCTAATGCATTCTCTTCAGCTAGAAAGTACTCATGAAAGTGAGCTGCCATGTTGTTCAAGAGAAAGCGATTGCTGGTGCTCGGTTTGTTTTGAGAGAGTTCCGGCATTTTCTTGCAATATGAATGAACTAGCCTCTCCCACTGCTCTCCTGCAATCTTGCCTGTACGGGGACAAATTGCTTTCATAGTTTCTAGCCTGTTTGCTTTGAGCACTGCTGCATAAATAGACGCGCCGCGGAGATCTAGCTTTTCATCAGGAAAATCAGACAGTACCCCTGCAGCTGCGGCGTCGGCAAAAAACGTGGGGTCGGTCCAGAGCCGGACCAACAATTCTTCTATTTCAGTTAGCTTAGAGTCGCTCATTCATGTGCCTAGCGGTGCGTTTGAACAGATTGTTCTGATGGCGGCAATTTCGTTGGCGAGCTCGTCAAAGCTTGGCATATTCTGATCTCTTTCGATTGTCACGCCATGCACGATTGTCTTGGTCAAAGCATATTGCAATAAATCGAAGACTGCTTGAGCTATTGGGGCGCCGTGCGTATCGAGGACAATGTCATTACGTTCCTTGTGTCCGGCCATGTGTACTTGTACTGTGCGCTCTATGGGTATTTGATCAAGAAACTCGTATGGATCTAAGCCATGATTGATTGAGTTAACATATACATTGTTTACGTCGAGCAACAGCCCGCAGTCGGCCTGCTCAATCAGCTCACTTATGAATTGAGACTCGCTCATAGTGCTACCAGGTACATTCATGTAGTAAGTAGTGTTCTCCACAAGAAAGGGAATTTCTATGCACTCTTTGACACGTTTGATTCGTGCCACCATATGCGCCAGTGTTTCTTTGCAAAAAGGAACTGGAAGTAGCTCATGCAAATAGACTTCACCTAGGCTGGCGAAGCAAATATGGTCGCTAAACCATGGAGCGCGAATTTCAGTTACGAACTGCTTGAGCCCTCGCAGGTATTCTTCGTCTAATGAATCGGTGCTGCCGAGAGAAAGATTTACACCATGGCTAACGGCAGTATAAATAGAACAGGCACGTTGTAAGAGTTCTTTGCTTTCTCCGCCCTTGCGCATATATTGCTCTGGAATGATTTCAAGGAAATCAACTGTGTCAGTTGCTGCGAATATTTCTTCGGCCAATTCACGACGAAAGCCGATCCCAACTCCAAGGTGGGGCAACGTTTTTTTTACACTTAAGAAGTCACTATTCATGTGCTTTACCGGCAGAAATATTTGACAGTTCAAATGATTGACGGTTTCAGTATACTTGCTCTTATCTTCAATGCAAGCCCCTTTTTCGGGGGCTAGTTTGCTGCAATTTGTGTTGTCCGTATTTTGTCACAGTCGGTTTTCTATGATGCTTTAGTTCCGACAAATTACTACTGCAATTGGAACGTATTACTAGCGCTCAGCATTTGCAAGATGCGCTTCCGGGAGGATTTTACTATGGCAGACGGTTATGGCAAATTGGATCAAGTGGAAAAGTCAATTAACTCAGGCGATGCTAGGGCAGCCGATGGCGTTTTAGCAACTATTGGAGATCGAGGTGATCAGGAACTATTCAAGGGAATGATTGCGAGAAAGTGTACTGCTAATGACGGCCTTCCTCCTTGCACAATCGATATTTATGAAGGCGATGGTAGCATTCACTTCGGTGGGGAACACAAAATGACCCTGACCGACGACGGTGCTAAGCTCGGTATGAGAGATGATCAACCGAGCAAGATTGATCAATTCAAAGACGCCGTTAGTGATGTCAAAGACACCGTTGTGAGATTTGTCAAAGACATTGATCCGACTAAGCTGGTGGGCGACGGCACTGCGGGTGAAGCTGCAGACAAGTTAAAGAATCGCGACAACGAAATTAAAAAGCACGTAGAGTAGTTTAGAGCAGTTTAGATCAGATCAGAGAAATTCCTCATCATGCCTGATTGCAAGAAGCTTGGTCAATATACTGCCGAGGCGGCCTTAGAAAAAGGCGTCTGCCCTAGCAATTCAACAACCGCTTGGAATAGTGAATTGGCTGGTGCCTGGGAAAGAGAGAAGAGCAATATTGTTGCTGTCAGTGGACAGATGGATGCTGGTGGTGGTGTAGTTCTTAACAGATCTATGCTGCCACATTTGGCTGTTTCAAATGGCGAAAGCCTTGTTCTCACTGCTGCTCATTTGGTAGACAAGAAAAAAACAATTCTTGTTGGTACTTACGACTCTGATGGCGAAATGGGCGATATGGACCAGGCCAAATTAGTTGCCCTCGATAGAAGAAAAGATTTAGCTCTGCTGCGCGTCTCGCTTTCGGCGAAACCGCTGAGTGCTGGAATGAACTATCAGGATTTGGCTGAGGCTCAGTCTGGAAGAAAGGCATTGGCAGTTCTCACAGAGGATACAACTAGATCGCTGGGAGTTTTTCAAGTTTTTACTAGCAGCTCATACGGAGCTGCTGGTGGCGCCGCCATCAGGAAGCACTACCCGACGGTGACCATGGCAGACAAAACGAATATCGTAGTTTTTACAACTCCCGACGCTCCCGGCACTTCGGGCAGTCCTGTAATTTCTGAGGATGGAAAAATTCTTGGACTAGTAAGTCAGAGACTTCCCAAGATTGAGTCGAATAAAGTGTGGCTCGACCAGGAGCATAAACCACTGTGGCAACAGACCGCAGCCGTAAGCAGCCGTGAAATTAGAAGCTTTTTGCAAGATATTGATAAAAGGAAGGCGGTTAAACCATTCCTCTGAATCTCATTTGCTTCGTTTAGGTCTTTGGTAGGTGATGGGTCGGGCGACAAACTTCCACTTTGGTCATGCCACCAGAGCCAATGAGTTCAGCTGCGTAAGTTGTAAGATCTACTCCTCGATGAAGTTTTCTCCCTTGATGTAGCTCATCGGGAGTGGATAGGCGTCCAAAACCACCTTTGTCACGAACAGTTATGAGCGCAGACTGTCCTGTTTCGAGGTTAGTAATTTCCAGTTTCTGCCCTAGCTTCGCGCCAAGAATGGGATCGCGTAAGTCAACAGCCGCCCCCACGAGGTGCCCTGTGTTAGCTGAATGATCGTATGTGGAGCCATCTGCTGTTTTATTTCCTGTCGGCTTATAGAGTGTGGCGTAAGCCACTTCGCATTCTTTTGCTTCATTATTATTTGCTTCGAAATTTTGATGGCTGACTGGCACAGCGACTAGTTTCGCTTCTTGTTTTGTGCTTGGGTGCGACTCCCCAATGAAATTTGGTATGTGGATATGTTTTACTTCCTGGTTTGTGCCTATGGAGAAACCGTCTAGCATATGTGCCACACTGGGATTGTTTACAGCTGCGACTTTGGCCTGCTCGATTGTCTGCTTTCTAGCTTTGCTATAGTCATCCTCTACAAATGAGATAACTGCTGGTACGAAAGAATCATGGTGCCGTGCCGATAGAGGCTCCGGGCTAAAATTTTCTGGTGTTTTCATAATTGGTAAATCTGCTGATCTGTGTTGAGTAGAAACATAAGGGCGTGATCTTGTACGTGCGCCTAGACGCACGTACACGCAGGCACAAGTACACAAGTACACGGGCACCTAAGTGCATGCATGTATGTATTGATACCTGTACAGAGTTAGTAATACTCCAGTGGATTTGCGATTGCGCTTAGGCTCACCGAGAGCGGCAAAACTGGAGACTTTGCCGTTTATCGTTTTGGGTCACATTGAGATTCGGATTTTGAACATATCATGCCAGGCGTGACAATTGCCGAACACTTTACGTGCAAAAACCAAGAATTCGCAAAGACTGTTTTTATGTTCTCGTTACGGCCGGGCCAAGCTGGCGTCTTACTTCTGGCATTGTAAAAGTGAATGTGCTGCCTGACTGACCTAGCTCACTGTTACTTTTCACCCAGATAGTGCCACCATGCAATTCCACAAGGGCTTTGCAAATAGTGAGTCCCAGACCGGTACCTATATTCTGGTCGCTTTCTCTGACTTGTGCGAACCGTTCGAAGATACGCTCACGCAGCTGTGCTGGAATACCGGGGCCTTGATCTTCAACTGAGAAATGCACCATTTGAGACTTAGACTCTGCCTGGATTATGATCTCAACTCCAGGCTGAGAGAATTTCAAGGCATTACCAATTAGGTTCGTAAGAATCTGATTAACTCGGTCGGGATCGCATGATACGAGCCCTTGTGCACAATCTATTCTCACCTGGCACCTGGCCTGGCGTGCCTGGTCACTGGTCAGTACCTGTGCTCTCTCTAAAAGTTGCTGACTAGAAATACTGGTAGTTGCTAGCCTTAAGGTACCACTTTCGATTTTATCAAGGTCGAGTAGGTCAGTGATTAGCACCGACATTTGTCTGGTCGATTGCTTGGCCATGGACAGCATGTTTTTGCCATCTTGATTAATCTCACCAAATAACCCCTGCTCAAATTTTTCAAAAATATGAGAGACCATTGTTAGCGGTGATCGCAGATCCTCACTGACCATGTTCACCACATCCTGTTTAAGGCGGTCGGCTTCCTTCAGGCTGGTAATATCATGAAAGATCAAGATCAGATTTCCCTCTTTAGGGACTCTGCTCAATGATATCAATACGTTTAAGGCCTTACCCGCTGTAGTTTTAAGGAATCCTTCGAAGCTGCTGGCGAAATTTTCGCTGCTACTTCCAGAAGAGCCTTTGGCGGCAGCCGAAATTTTTACGATTGCGTCTTGATTGATGTTTCTTTCTAAAAGAGTAAGACAGCTCGCTCCCACCAGTCTTTGCGTCGGGATGCCCAGAGCTGATTCCACATAGGGGCTGATGCGCAAGATATTTAAGTTGTTATCGGTAACACAAATAATATCCCTGGCATTTTGGATGATAATCCGCTCTCGCTGCAATAGATCATCTATACCCTTGGCCATTTTGTGCAGATTGAAGTCTAACTCTGCAATCTCATCCGTTCCAGGGGCGAGTTCCCTGAGCTTTTGACCTTGGGCTATGCGCCGACCATTGTCGGCCAGGTATGCTAATCGTTTGGTTACTAGGCGGGTGGTAAGAAATGCCAGGCCGACAGTTCCAAGAATGTTGAGAATGAGAGCGAGCCATAGCTGAATGTGCATTGATTGACGAAGTTCGGCCTGCGCAGCCGGATCTGAAGCGGAAATGGCATTTTGCTTCTCGCTAAGCGCAATTAGCTCAGGAGTAATGATCTTCTCAGCAAAGTGCTTAGATTCTATTCGGATGCGCATTTCTTCAGCTTCATCGCCATGTAAGAATGCTTGCTCGGCCCTCATTACAAGAGCATTGCCCTCATCTACCGCACGACTGACTGCCTGCAATGTCGCCTGATCTTGACTACGGTCATTGCCGATTAGAGTAAGCAGACGGCCGATTTTTTCTTTAGCAGTGCTGATTCGCGCTTTGTGAGCAGAGCCTGGCGCAAATTCGGCCACGTTCAGTCGCAGTGATTGCAGCCCTGTGTATAGCTCTTGGATAAGCTCATTGATTAAATTGGAAATTTCTTGGGTGCGCTCGGCGCGAGCCGCGGCCGCCTCGGCCTGAGCTTGCAAACTAGCCATAACGGCAACGAAGCCGCACTCAAAAACAAGCGGAATAGATACTAGAATGAGACCTTTGGCTACAATTCCTAGTCTAAATTTGTTCAATTCTCAACGCCGTAGGGGCAATAAGCCAGCATTCTAACATCCTCGATACTGTCCGTATTTTGTCACGCATTTCTGGCACAATAGATTCAGTGCCCCTAAACTTTGCCGACAGAAGATCTATCTCAACGGAGTTCTTTATATATGGCGAAAATTTTACTTGTTGAAGATGATATGGTGGTGGCCGAGTCAATTAAGCTCTGGCTCAAGAATCAACAGCAAGTGGTTGAACATGTCAGTGATGGTAACGCAGCCCTTGAGCTGATCACCTTTAGCAGTTACGAAGCAATTATTCTCGATTGGGAATTGCCAGGCCTCAGTGGGGTGGAAGTATGTCGTCGGGTGCGCGCCAGCCACAACCGAGTGCCGATTTTGATGCTTACTGGAAAGGACAGTGTGGAGCATAAAGTCACAGGTCTTGATGTGGGTGTGGACGACTATCTGGCGAAGCCATTTAGTTTGAAAGAACTAAGTGCTCGGCTTAGAGCCATTGTCCGTCGCTCTGGTGGTGTTGCCTCAAACATTTTGCAGGTAAATGATATTACGCTTGATTCTGAAAGCCATCGTGTCACCAGGGGCGGTGAAGAAATCGAGCTAATGCCTCGCGAATTTGCTGTGCTTGAGTTTCTCTTGCGTAACAAGAATCAAGTTTTTAGCGGTGAAGCACTTTTGCAGAAGCTCTGGCACACCGATTCTGATTCTTCAAAAGAAGCTGTGCGCGCCTGTATCAAAAGATTGCGCCAGCGCATAGACATGGGTGACGACGAGAGTCTCTCTATCATTGAAACGGTACCGAAGATTGGCTATCGCATCAGGCAGCACGATTCTGGCAAGTGTTAGGTAGCCCAAGCTCGATCTATTGAGAAGATTTTGCCTACCAAGCGATTTTATGTTCCGGAGTTTTCTCGTTTTCCGCTGTCATTGCACCTCTCGAATTACAGGAGTTAGCATCTGGTCTAAATCTGAGAACCGTTTTGCACTGCTGGATTTAGGTCAAAGCGATCAGCGTTCATGACTTTATTCCATACTGCCACGAAATCTTTGACGAACTTCTCTTTGGCGTCGTCGCTGGCATAAACTTCGGATATTGCTCGAAGCTGTGAGTTCGAACCAAACACGAGGTCTACAGCAGTGCCAGTCCATTTGACAGCACCTGTTTTACGATCAGTTCCTTCGTATACATTCTCGTCAGCGGCCGACTTCTTCCATACAGTGTTCATGTCGAGCAGGTTGACGAAGAAATCATTGGTCAATGAAACAGGTCGCTTAGTGAATACTCCTAGTTGTGAGTGGTCGGCATTTGTATTCAAAACTCGCATGCCGCCCAATAGAACAGTCATTTCTGGCGCAGTTAGTTTGAGCAGCTGTGCGCGATCTATCAGCTTTTCAGTTACAGACCTGTCTAGTTTGTGACCGCGGAAGTTGCGGAACCCATCGGTAGTCGGCTCGAGCACGTCAAACGACTTAGCATCTGTCAACTCTTGCGTTGTGTCAGTTCTTCCTGGTGAGAATGGCACCTTGATGTCGTGTCCGCCGTTTTTAGCGGCGGCTTCAACAGCGGCACATCCCCCTAGCACGATTAAGTCTGCAAGAGAAACCTTCTTTCCGCTAGTCTGTGAGCTGTTGAAATCACCTTGAATTTTTTCAAGTGTCTGCAATACTTTCGCCAGTTCGGTTGGATTGTTTACTTCCCAGTTTTTCTGAGGCAAAAGTCTGATGCGGGCACCGTTAGCGCCACCGCGTTTGTCCGAGCCGCGGAAGGTTGAGGCTGATGCCCAAGCTGTCGATACCAATTGTGGTATGGAAAGACCCGATGAGAGCAGCTTGCCCTTGAGAGTGGCTACGTCTTGATCGTCAATTGATTTGTAGTTAGCAGCAGGCACTGGGTCTTGGAATAGTTGAGGTGGTGCGACCAATGGCCCTAGGCAACGGCTGACTGGCCCCATGTCGCGGTGGGTGAGCTTGTACCAAGCTTTGGAGAAAGCAATTCTCAATTCCTCTGGATTCTCGTGGAATCGTTTTGAAATTGGTGCATAGATTGGGTCAACCTTGAGAGCGATGTCTGTGGTGAACATCATCGGTGGGTGTTTCTTTTTCGGGTCCTGTGCGTCTGGCACTAGCTCTTTCGAAAAGTCTCCTTTCGGAGTCCACTGATGACCGCCTGCTGGGCTCTTGGTCAGCTCCCACTCTAGGCCTAAGAGATGATCGAAGTAGCCATTTGACCACTTGGTTGGAGTCGATGTCCAAGCGCCCTCGAGGCCGCTACCAATCGTGTCGTCACCATTGCCGGTGCCATAAGTATTTTTCCAGCCAAGGCCTTGCTGCTCGATGCTGGCTGCTTCTGGGGCAGGGCCAACATATTTGTTTGGATCTGCTGCCCCGTGAGTTTTGCCAAATGTATGTCCGCCAGCAATGAGAGCAACGGTTTCTTCGTCGTTCATTGCCATACGGTCAAAGGTTTCTCTAATGTCTTTGGCGGCGGCAAGGGGGTCTGGCTTACCGTTTGGACCTTCTGGATTGACATAAATGAGTCCCATCTGCACGGCAGCTAGAGGATTTTCTAGTTGTCTGTCGCCGGTGTAGCGCTTGTCTCCCAGCCATTTGCTTTCTGGTCCCCAGTAAATATCTTCTTGTGGTTGCCAGACGTCTTCGCGACCGCCAGCGAATCCGAAAGTTTTAAAGCCCATAGACTCAAGGGAGCAATTGCCAGTAAAGACCATAAGGTCGGCCCATGAGATTTTGTCGCCGTACTTCTGCTTGATTGGCCATAGTAGTCGACGTGCTTTGTCGAGGTTAACGTTGTCGGGCCAGCTATTCAGTGGTGCAAAGCGCTGAGTACCATAACCGGCGCCACCGCGGCCATCGGATACTCTATATGTACCTGCGCTATGCCAAGCCATGCGAATGAAGAGCGGACCGTAGCTGCCGAAGTCTGATGGCCACCACTCTTGCGATGTGTTTATCAACTCCGTAACGTCTTTCTTCAAGGCCGCAAGGTCGAGTTTTTTGAACTCGTCTGAATATCTAAAGTTTGCACCCATTGGGTTGCTTTGCACTGAGTTTTGGTCAAGTATTTTCAGGTTCAACTGGTTGGGCCACCAGTCTCTGTTAGAGTAGGCCCCTGCCGCCGTAGGCATCATTTCTGCGCCCTTCGCTTCGCTGCCGCTCATCATCGGGCATTTGCCTGCTGGCACAGTTTTCTTGGCACCAGGGGGAGTACCATCAGTATTTAGTACCTTATCTAGCTCTTTCGCCGAGGCCGAGCTGATTATTTGACTAGCCAGCAAAAGCGAATAAACAAGACTCTTGGTTTTCATTTTTCTGCCCCTATCGTAGGATCGTGTGATACCAAAGCAATTTCCAGTAGGCTTATCACCTATTGTCTATTGCCTGTTTGTTGTGAGTGACAAACTATTTTTAGGTTTGTTCCGACTCTTCTTGTTGAAGGTCACCAAAGAAGGTGACTTGTACACCGTGAACTTTGAATTTTTTGTCAAGGAGTTTTCCCAGCTGCTCTACTTTTTCAACTGGTACATCGACAATCTGACCTGTTTTAACATCAATAAAATGATGGTGATTGAAAAGATTGGCGTCGTAGCGCACTTTACCGGGCTCGGCCAAGACTTCGCGCACTACCCCTGCATCTTTGAGTGAGCTGAGTGTGTTGTAGACCGTTGCCCTAGACAAAGCCACCGGGAGCTTGCCAGACACGGCTGCCAAAACTTCCTCGGCTGTTGGGTGATCGAGAGTATTTAGTAGATACTCAGCAATAACCATGCGCTGTGGCGTTGGTTTAACGCCGTGGGAGATGAGAACTGATTCAACTGACTGATCGTTTGGAATCATAATATATTTAGACTAGATCTAATTGCCTTATTCGTCAAGTCACTTTTTTATGAACTCTTTGGTATTCCCTGCTAACCGCGAAGTGATAAATGGCAGGTCTCGGCGCATTAGTTGAGTATTGTCTGAACCTTAATTTTTCAAGAGTCTATAATTCCAAAGCTTTGCCAAGCGGGAGATTGATATAAATGGAATTGAGTAATAAGGGATTCCGTTCACTATTGGTGGTCTCACTTATGCTTAATCTCTGGCCGAACGTAGCATGCGCCAAGGAGCAGCAGCGAAATGCTGCACCACCTAGCGCGGTTAATAGTTCAGCGGCAGAGCCAAAGAAATCGTATGAAATCAAACTCAAGATATTAGATGCTGCAGCTCGGGAGAAACTGCTTAATACCCGCATGAATAGTAATCTTGGCGACAAGTTCGGAGCGTTTAGCAATATGTTTTTTGTTAGGAGCAAATTAGACACTGACACCTGCGTCGGTCTGAGCTCAGATGTCGAGGGTATAAGTGAGCGGGAATTGATGCCAGCTTTTCCAAGCTCCTACAAATGCACCTTAAAAGAATTGCTCGATGTCATCGCTTTGCAAACAAATACTAAATGGATTTATCGTCAAGAGAGTCAGGTGATGGGGGCGGACAGTTCTGACAAAAAGACTGCCGATGGAATCGCTATCTTTTCTTTCGTCGCTGCAGATGTGAAACCGCAATTTGACATGACTGCGGCAAAAGGCTGGAAGAAGATAGAACATAGTTCGTGGACTATGTTTGTGCCGCCGACAGCACCAGTGGGTATGGATTTTCACGTCGGTGGCAAGTTGTCTGCTGAAACGCCAGAGAAGTTGAAGGAGCTGCATTTATTTGAAGCTGCTCTGCCACCAAATCCAGATGTTGAGCAGATGATCAAAACTTTTAGAGTGCGCGAGCCGAAAGAAAGTCAGACGATGTGAAGGGTTGTGGTGTTCTCGTACTAGCATCAGTGCTTCGAGATTACCCCCTGTTGTTCCGTTCCTGATTGATCGCATCTATCCCTTCAAGTAGTGCTTGCATTGTCTGATATACGTCCATCTTTTGAACGGCAATCTCTTCGTTGTCAGTTAACCCAAGGAAACGTGCTACCCAGGCAGGTCCTGATGAATCGGTGCTTTCGTAGTACTGCTTGATTCGCTCGATTGCTTCTTTGAATAGCCCGTTGTCTATATCAGGCGTGATTGCCTTGAGAACCGATGCTAGGCCACCTGGGTAGTTTTTCACAAAGTAGTACAAGTCGTATGAATCTTTGTCTTTTAAGCGTCCAGCCATTGCGGCGCTCTTCATGACGATAATCGGACATACGCTGGCAACTTTGCACTCTGCCTTGTCGGTGCCACCACCATTTGGCAGTTCGCCTGAAATAGTAACAATTTCGAATCGGTCGAACACAAGATCAACGCCACGCGCCTTGAGAACGTTGGCGTCCTGAATTGGTTCATGCCTTCTGTTTTTTCCTGATTCGACCTCATACTCTCCAGTCAGCAGGTCGACAATAACTGTGAATTTGCGATTCGCTAGCTCAATGTATCTGAAGTATTGAAATTGCTTGGCTTTATCATCGTTCTGCTCGTAGCCGTGTTTTGTCAGAAGCTCGTGGATTTTTTGATAGGAGTCTTCTGGGATGAGCAGATGATTCAGAGCTAGATCTATGTCTGTTGTTCCTTGATGCGGGGTATCTGCGTTGTTGGCAAGCAATGTTGGTACCCAGCCGCCGACTATGACGACATGCTGCCAGATCGTTCCAAGAATTCTATGTAGCTCAAGAAGCACTGATTCGCATGCCATGAGCTGCTCTGGGTTGTAATCACTAGCTTTCATTTGTACCTAATCTCTCCAGGCCTTTTTGATTCGTGAGTCCAGAATGATTTCCGCAGTCTCCTGGGTGCGTCCAGTTTGTGCAGCGAAGTCTAGATACAATTGAATATCACTGACTACAGTAGTTTCATTTACCAATCTTTTGTTGAAAAGTAGGTCGTCGTCAAATGCGGTGAGCAGAACAAAATTGCCGCCAGAGTTTACTGTCTTCAAGTCTAACGCTTTGGCGATTGCATCTGCACTGCCCGATACGTAGCAGTGACTTCTGTTTATGACGCTCACGTATTGGGCGCCAATCAATCTGGCTGCAGAATTTAACGTAAAGGCATATTCGATAGCGTTTTCATGGCAGTAATTTGCTAGTTGCCTTTCAACTTCAGAAAGCGGCTTTTCTGAATATAGTTGCAGCTGTTTGTTCTTGTTGAATCGATATGCTTCTCCCCACTGCTTAAGCAGAAGCTCAGGTTTTGTTAGAAAGAACGTTCCATCAAGCTCCTCACCAATTTCAGATTGAAGAATTTTTTTCTTCACCTGAGAGGCCAAACCGTTACTCACGCGAGCCTCACTTGCCAGCTCATGTACAAACCAATTTCGTTTCGGTTCAGTCAGCAGCCGCCGAATTGTACGACTAGCCTTTTCTTGAAATATTGAGACTAGCTCGCGCTTCTCTGTCTCATGTTTGAAGCCGAATCGTTCGATGTAGATGTGTCCAAAGCACAGATGGCAATTGCCTGTTAGGTCTAGAAAGCCTACATCTGATTCTTTGCATAGATTGCGGCTGGTTTCGCTCATGTAGGGAGAGATGATGACGAAGAAGCAGTCTTTGAGTGCTTTGAGTCTCTTCCAGTTTTCCCAGATGGCGATTGTGTTTCTTGTAGTTAGCGGTTGGCCGCTGCTAGATACATCAATGATCAATTTGTATTTCTTGCTGCCGATTGAAACCAGGCCGTGTAAATCGAAACCATATTCCTTATTCTTTGTATTTATCCGAACTTCTTCAACAAACGGAATCTCCGAAAGAAGCTTTTTAATGGCTTCTTCGGCGTCTAGCTTAAGTTTTGAACTGTGGGTGGAGTGTGTCATGCTATTTGTGTCAGTAGTAGACATTAGTAATTATACCCATTTTAACAAATGTTGAAACATGATTATATAGTGATATTTACGTACTTATGTAGTAGTAAATTGAGCTGTTAGAAGTCTATTCCACGATTGCCGTGGTACTTTCTTTTTTAGTTCACGAGGCCTATATTAGCGAATATATACTGCTGTTCAACTGATGGATACTGCGCCATCTTGAGCTTCCTCAACAACCGCTTGCTTCCGCTTCAACCTAGCCACGAAGAATCCAGAAAAATCATGACGTGATGGCAAGAACAGGGCGTAACCCTGAGCTGCTTCTTTCTCTAAACCAAGCTGGCTGAGGGAATCATTGATGAAGTAGCAGCTGATGTCATCGCGGTCAAAGTCTTCGCCGCAGTCTTCATTGAGAAACCACTCAATCATGTCTTCGTTCTCTTCTTGCTCAATTGAACAAGTAGAGTAAATCAAAGCACCACCTGGTTTGACCAGCTTTGCAGCGTTAGTGAGCAGCGCTTTTTGAATGACATTGACTTCGGCAATATCTTCTTCTTTCAGCTTCAGTCTGATATCTGATCGCTTGTTGATGACGCCGGTGCCGGAGCAGGGTGCATCGACTAAGACTTTGTCCACCGGTGGATGTTCATAGGTGGTGCCGTCGGCGGTATAAGTTTCGATGTTGGTCAGACCAAGACGCAAGCGATTTTCTTTGACCATGTTCAGTCGCTTTTCATGCTTGTCTATGGCAATGATGCGACCTTTATTGTTCATCAATTCGCCAATATTGACAGTTTTGCCACCAGGGGCGGCACAGAGGTCAATGACAACATCGCTTGTTTGAGGTGCCATTACTTGACCGACAAAAGCCGCGGCTTCATCTTGTACGGAGAATATGCCATCATCGTAACCAGGTAGTTTCTCGATGGGGCCCTTGAGGCTCTTTCTTTCGGTGATAACTAAGCATGTGGGCACAAGCATAGAGCGCTCGGCGACAACACCTTTGTCGAGCAACAGGCGCTGGTAGCCATCGGTTTCCATGGCGATGTCGTTGACACGCACAGTAAGTTTTGCGGGAACGTCGGAGGCTTTTAAAAGCTTTTCTGTTTCTTCCGCTCCAAAGCGCTTCAGCCAGCGCGATACTAACCACAGTGGCATTGAATGGCGGTCAGCTAGAGCTGCTGCTAGCTCGGCACCTTCTAGTTTGCTCATGTCAACAGGTTCGGCAGTAAGTCTGCCTTTTTCAATATTGCGGATATGGGTGCGCAGAATGCCGTTAACAAATTTAGAGAGGCCAACGTGACCAATTACTCTTGCCAGTTCAACAGCGGTATCGACCACAGCACTTTGAGGAATGTCGGGCATTGATTCGATTTGGAAGAAAGCAATGCGCAATAGATTGAGCAAAGGCGGCTGAATCTTATCGATAGGTTTGCTAGCAACGGCGCCGATGGCTTTGTCTAGAGTATTTTTGTTGCGTAGCACACCTTGCACGAGTGCTGTGATAAAGGCCCGGTCTCTTTCGGATAAATCCCATTTGCTGCCATCAAGGGCATTGGCTAGAGCAATGTTTGTATAGGCACCTTTTTCTTGCACTTTTATCAAAACTTCTACAGCAATTTTGCGTGATGACACTCCGCGTTTGCGTAGGTGTGAATCATTTTTCTTTAGCGCAGGCTTTGGCTCGCTATTATCTGCACTCATGTAAGACACTCACCTGTTTCCAATCTAACGCCGTTTACCCAGGCTGCCGCGGCCAGTTTGGCCCGGTTTGCCGGTTGCACTTCGAGCAACTCTAATAATTTTTTGTCACCACAGAGAACAAATACTTTGCCCTCAGCTTTGATAATTTCACCAGACTTGCCACTTGTGGCAGCAGATTGATAGAGTGCACTCGCATCATCGAGCATTTTTGTTTTGACAATCTTCAGCTCAGCATCTCTGAAATTAGCCATGGTAGCTGGCCATGGCGTGAGACCACGCACAAGGTTGTGAATTTCTTGGGCAGGCTTGTTAAAGTCAATTTTGGAAATAGCTCTTGATAGCATTGGTGCCAGGGTTGTCTTGCTATCGTCTTGTCTTTCGGGAACCAGGGTCTTGTTGATCAGTGCTTCGACTGTTTTGATCAATAGAGCGGCACCGACATGTGACATTTCAGTGGCTAGCTCTGGGGCGGTCATGTCTGGGCCAATAGCAATTTCGTCTTTGAGCAACATCGGGCCGGTATCGACACCGGCTTCGGTGTACATAGTAGTGACACCAGTAACAGTATCGCCATTAATCACAGACCAGTTGATAGGAGCTGCACCGCGAAGCTCTGGCAAGAGCGACCCGTGCACGTTGATCACACCTAATGGTGCCATCTCTAAAACATTCTTTTTGAGAATCTGACCAAAGGCTACCATTACTAGCAAATCCGGCTGCAGTGCTTTCATGGCTTCGACAGTCTCGGGTGAGCGGGCTAGAGCCTGTGGTTGAAACACTGGTATGCCGTGAGCTTCTGCCAAGACCTTGACTGGTGGCATCTCCACTTTTCCGCCACGACCCTTTGGTCGGTCAGGCTGGCAGACAGCGGCGACGACCTTAATACCAAGCTTTTCTTGATTTTCAATCAAGCTAGCAAGTGTAGGCACGGCGAATTGAGGAGTACCGAGATAAATGACTTTGAGCATATAGTTTAAAATCAGTGGTGAACAGACTGTATAGTGTATCTCGCCGCCGAGAGAAGCAAAAGTGAACTCGTCTAACACTTCAAAAAGAGTCTCATTCGGCCTAGATGCCAGGGCCTGGCTTTTGGCGCCTGCCTGCGTCTGGCTCAGTTTGTTTGTGTTGGTTCCTCTTGTAATCTTGTTGGTTTATAGCTTTGGCGGGCGCGATGACCTTGGTCGCGTTACGTTTGGTTTCAGCTTTGACAATTATTTGCGCTTTGTTAATGGGCCTTATCTTTCTGCTCTATTGCGCTCAATTGCCCTATCTACGGTGACAACGGTATCAACTCTGGTGGTGGGCTACGTCTTTGCCCTTTGGCTAGCGTTATTTAGCAAGCCTACTTTTCGCAATATCTTGCTTTTGCTTATTGTTTTGCCACTTTGGACGTCTTCTCTTCTGCGCATTTATGCTTGGATAACAATATTGCGTCCGACGGGAATTTTGGCTCATATGTTTGCGGCTGGGGGCTGGCAGATGCCACCGCTGCTTTATACGCCCTTTGCTGTTTGGCTAGGGATGGTCTACAACTACTTGCCTTATATGATTTTGCCGCTGTACACCGCCATCGAGAAGGTTGATATCAAGCTCCTTGAAGCCTCTCTAGATCTTGGAGCTAGCCCCCTGCGTACTCTGTTTAAGGTCTTAATACCGCTCACCAGTGGTGGTATCATCGCTGGTTCGCTCATGGTCTTCATTCCATCGCTCGGCGATTATGTTACCCCCGACCTACTCGGTGGTGGCAAGTACATGTATATGGGTAACTTGATTCAGAATCAGTTTCTCGTTGTGCGCGACTGGGCCTTTGGCTCGGCCGTTTCGACAGTGCTAATTATTATTGTCTCTGGGGCCGTCTGGGTCTATATGAAGTATGCCGATACTAGCGAGATAGCCTGAGTACAGGCTTTTGTGCTCATACATATGTAGCCGGACAGTCCCGGGCGGGTATATGTTCTGTGGATGAGCAAGGGGAAAGGTTATGGTTTCCGAGGCCGAAGAACAACGTAGAAAAGAACTGATTGCCGGAAAGTCTGCGCTGGATCTTGCCAACGCTAAAGCCAGTCTATCTGCTGAAGATTGCCGCATTGTTGAGGCGTACTTCACAGTAATGCAGCCTTATTGCCGGAAAGCATCCGTAGCTGAATATAAGCGCCCGTGTGTGGAGAGTTCCCCGTTCTCATCGCAGATGGGAGGACCGTTTGTCGGAACCGCAGCTGGTGCGTGGCCAGAAGTGAACGGAGAGTATTTGGAAGGAGTGTTGCAAGTGAACGTTTTGGAGCTGCCATGGGTGCCTGAGCGTTTGCAGCAATTTGAGTTAGTTCAGTTTTTCGCAGCTTGGAAGGACTGGCATCAAAAGGCCACTTACGAGGATGGTACATGGCTTGTAAAGACGTACCAGGATTTGAGCAACTTAGTTCTAATGGAAAAGCCTTTTCAGAGCTTGATGGAACCTAAGTCCATTCAGTGGAAATTGGCTGAGCACGAGATTCCGAGTTATCCAGACAATATCGGTATCGTTGATGAAGATCTCGAACGCGATTTTCAGGCGTTAGATGATTGGTGGCTGCTGCTGGAAGATAAATTCCCCACTTCGAACCAGACCAAAATTGGCGGTTGGCCAAAATCTCAACAAAATGGCGTTCCTGATTTGGATGCTTATGTAGTTCAAATTGACAGCGCTTGCAACTGGCAATGGTTTTCCGCTGGAGTCGGTTTTCTCTTCCTGGACGATAATGACACCTGGAGTTCTTTTTGCGATTTTGACTAGAGCAGCTCCTTTGAGCAAGTTGATAGAAAATACAGATGTAGCCAATGCCACCACTAAATGCTTTTGTCTGTTTTTCATGATTCCAAAATCATTTGAAAATCTAGTCTTGCCTAACCCACATTACCTGGTTTGATTTTGCGGACGATGCTCAACATGCGCTCGTAGTCTGAGCGGAATAGCTGAGAGATGGCGCGACCGGCTTCGATAAGATAAGCCGTTGAGGCTTGTTCCGCGTCGTGAGCAGAATCACTATTATGTGCTCTTGCTCGCGCCGCTTCCCTCACGCAAGCTGCCATCAGTTCGTCGGCTGGAACACTCGTGACACCATTGAGCAAGCGCAAAAATTCAAATTCGCTCGATAACTTCAACACTTCTTCTTGGCTGGCACTGTAGACAAAGTCGTGCACTTCAGGCGGTTGTGGTGGCAAATGCTGATAGATTGCTTTGTCGCTCCAATCTAAATATCCAACAATTTGCGCGTGTACTTCTGTTTTGAGCAGGGCGAAAATATGGGGCTGTTCCACCCGCAATTGATCTCTCGTTAACCCTAGGGCACTAGGTTTGTGCACACTGTCTGGTGGATTAGTTATGACATTGAAAACAATGGCAAAAATTGAAATGTCGTTCTCTGGTGAATCAACTCTGACAAAACTACCAAAGCGCGGCTTGAGAACTTTGTTGCTAGAACCGCCACTACTGCTGCCACCGCTGCCAGAGCTATTTTTAATTGTCTCAGCCACAAGACCAGTGATAGAAGAAGTAAGCACCTCCGCTAGGGGGCTCTGAGGCACAACCGCAGCTTTGCTATCGCTCTTCTTAGTCAGTGGGTGGAACCTCTTTATTCGGCTTGAAATTCTCTACTGCTTCGTCATCAGGTATGGCACCAATGGAGGTGCTTTGATTGACGATAATAGAAGTCTTGCCTGAATCATCGGCAATGTTTACTGCCACTTCAGCGTCTTTTAGTGTGCCGCTGATGGTGACTAGATTGCCCATGGCTTCGTTCTTTTCAATGTTCCAGCCCTCACCCTTGAGAGCTGTTTCATACCAGGCAGCTACTTTCTCGATTGAGTCGCTACTCGAAAGATTTAGGTAGCGAGAATGATCGTTGGCATCTTTGTCTGTTTCACTAGCTGACTGCGAACCACTGGCGATGGCACCAGGATAGACAAGTTTCTTTAAGTCATCTGGCACGGAACCTTTGCCAGCCCTTGATGTCTGTCTCATGCCGCCAGAGTTGAAGCTTACTTCTTTGCCGTCGCCACAACCACTGAGGAGAACTATGCTCAAGCTGCTGGTCATACTTAGTGCCAGAAGCAGACTCGGAAGGCTGCTAGTTTTAGCTTTCGATTTAGCGAAAGATTTTGAAGCGGTTGATAAAAGAAATTGCATAGACACCATTTAGAACAATTACACCAATATTCTAGCCGATTCTCTAAGTAGGTATTTTCCCACGTGCCCGCTTTGAGGCGAAAAACCCTTCGCCCAGCATATGTACGCTTAAAACAGTGAAGCAAATCAGCAAACCGGGTATGACTGCTGCCCACCAATTGCCTGCGGTGAGGCACGACTGGGCGTCTTTGAGCATGCTGCCCCAGCTTGGGGTGCTTGGCCCTAAGCCGAGGCCGAGAAAGCTCAAGCCTGATTCCATGATGATGGCGTCGCTCACTAAAAGCGTTCCTTCCACCACCGCTGTAGTGGCAAGAGCAGGCAGCAGGTGTTTGCTTAAGAGCTGAGTAAAGGAGCTGCCCAGGGCTTGGGCGGCCAAAAAGAAATCTTCCTCTTTTATCGATAAAACTCGCGCTCTGGCCACTCTTGCCGATTCAAGCCAGGTGGTGGCTGTGATTGCCAGTATGACAATGAAGTAGGGCAAGAGGCCGTCTGTGTAGCTGGTCACCCCTAAGGCCGTGAGCAGGAAGGGTGGAAAGTGCTCCACTAGCTCCGGGGCAGATAAAATCGAACTCAGAGTGAGTAAAAGAATAATCGAGGGCACGGCCAGCAGGGCGTCGACAGCCCGCATCATCAAGCTGTCGATTGCTCCACCTGCCAAGGCGGCAATGGCTCCCCAGCAGTTGCCGAGGGTAACGGCTACAAGAGCTGAGCAAAGGCCTACCGAAAGTGAGCCGAGAGCGCCATAAGCAATCATTTTTAAGAGGTCGTGACCGACGGCATCGGTGCCAAGAATATGAGGAAAAGTGAGAGATGGCGCCAAATTTACAGAGCTTAAGTTCGATATAGGGGGCTCAATTGTTAGACCAAATAATGGCTGTAGCAAGCTTAGAACTAACGGCGTTAACGCCATTGCCAGCAACAGACCCAGGCCGATGGCACCGGTAATGAGTTTAGTATTGAGTTTGGGGCTTAGTTTTCTCATATTTTTCAATTTCTGCTGGCGCTTACTGTTGTCTACTGCTGTCTACTGCTGCAACCTCGGGTCAAGGGCATTGTTGAGAACGTCGGCCAGCAGGTTGGCCAAAATGACAATTGTGCCGTAGAGCATCACTAGCCCCATCAATACCGGATAGTTGCGTCCAAATGTCGAATCGACCATGAGCCGGCCCATGCCCGGCACGCAAAATATGGTCTCGATTAAGACCGAGCCGCCAATCATGGCAGGAAGCGAAAGGCCAGCGAGGTTGACCACTGGTATCAGGCAGTTCTTGAGAACGTGGCTAGTGATCACGTTCTTCAGCGATAAACCCTTTGCTAGAGCGGTCACCACATATTCTTTACCTAACTCTTCTATGGCGAGGGCTCTCACATAGAGCGCAACTTTGACCATGCGGCGGGAAGAGAGAATGATGGCAGGAAACAATAAATACTCGGCAGCATAGGCTGGCGACGGCTCGGCCCCCGGTGGATGCAAGCCGAGAATGGGGAGATTGACTAAGGCGCTACTGTAAGGGCTGGCTAGAAATGCCAGGGCAATAAAGGCCAGCCAGAAATTGGGGGCGGAGTACCAGGCCAGTAAGGCGGCGGTAAAGGCTGATTCAGCCTTCTTGTTCTTTAAATTGAACACAACTGCTAGCACGCCAAGCAGAAGACCCATGCTGAAAGAGAGCGCTAGTGCCATTCCAACTAGGGTGAGGGTGGCTGGGATGCGCTCGGTTATCACTTCTTTGACGGGGCGGCCGTCGCGGTAAGAGCGCCCCAAAGCATTACTAGAAGCAACGCTATCGTTTTTGACCCAGCCTGAGAGCCAGAGTAAATATTGCTTTGCTGGGTTCTGATTGAGACCGAATTCTTGGCGCAAGAGTTTGAGGTCTTCAGCAGGCAGCTCTTTTTGGGAGGAACCAAGCATGACGTCAACGGGGTCGCCAGGAAGGGCGCGCATTAAAGCAAAGCTGACAAGAGAAACGAGGAAGAGCATGGGAATGGCTGCCAGTACTCTCCTTATAATCATTTTTCGGCTTACCTGGTGCTGAGACAAAACGTTAAGCTAATAATAACCGCAATGGCTGTCACTTCTTGCTTTCTATTGCAGCGAAAAGGCTCTTGCCGTCTTGTTCGAATTGACAAATCAGCCCCTGCCAAATAGCATGTAACTCAGCTTTTAAGTTATGCGGCGGCATAGCCAAGTGGTAAGGCAGAGGTCTGCAAAACCTCTATCCCCCAGTTCGAATCTGGGTGCCGCCTATCTTTTTACTGATTACTGACGACTTAATAGACTGGTTTTCTGCCGTTTATTAATGTTGCGAATTTACAACTTCGTTTCAGTAACTTATCATCTAAGGACCATTCAAGTTACAATAAGTACTTGTCTTGTATTGTATTGTTTGCTTGTCTTGTGGGCAGTTGGCGCAGTTGGTAGCGCGTTTCCTTGACATGGAAGAGGTCACAGGTTCGAATCCTGTACTGCCCAAATCTTTTTTTATTCGTTCTTATTCGCTAGGCTCGTTCGATTGTTTGTATTGACCGAGACTCTCAAGCACCATCTGCCTTTGTTCCGGTTCTAGCGGATCAAGGGCTTTCTTTATTTTGGAGAAAACTTTGCTTGCTACCTTTTTGTCTGGGTTCTTGGTTTCAATTGTGGGAACTACAACTTTGGGAAGAAATAGGGCGGCATTGACACAGAAACGCTTTGCCAAAATCGCGATATGGGTTTTGGTCAAATCTCTATGTCCATTCCAAATTTCACTAGCGCGGCCAGAGGGAAGGCTGAGTAATTTCCCGAAATCTGATTGCTTCAACTGATTCACTTCAAAGAGATATTTGACGTGCTCAAGTGGTGTGAAGTTGCTATCTCTTGCGTGGTGCACTTTTTCGTATTGAGCTATTAAAGTGCTGAGTACATCTAGATAGTCTTCTTCATCAGTATTAAGAGAGTTGATCTTGAGATAGAGTTCGCTAGCTACTGCAAGAGCTGCATCGAGTTCTTCTTCAGACTTGATTGGACGCAATGGAAGTCTCTCTGTTAGGGCTTTGTACTTACTAACCATCTTGCTACCAGACCTCCATATCATATTCAAGATGAGTCATTACTTTTAGAACAAAAACTCGGTGCTTTATAAACCAAACAGTTGCTGCAAGGCGAAAATTATTGCCACCAATATTGAAAATCCATCGGTCGTTGCCGAGATTGTCGGCGCTATTAAAAGTTTGCGCCACATCTGCTGGATTTTTCCACTGTTGCGCTTTGACAGTATCCACCCAGTGTTGCAGTGGGCTCTCGGCACTTGGATGCTTCTTGGCGAACTGCCAGATTACTTTTTCATTCAGCAATTCCATCCTTCACCTGCTGCGGTCTCTTTTTTTCGCTCTCTTTCGCTCTCTCTATCGTCCCGTTTTGTGAGCACTTAGTCAAGTTAAATCACCTCCCGTTTTGTGAGTATTGTCTCGGGCAAAGCTTTTGAGTCACACCTAGGTCTGCATTTTCGGTTTAGGTTCAGCAAGATTGAACTAAATCTTTCCAAAAGTCGTCTTAAATAACAGCGGTTTCTGGGCAGGATGTTTCTATGGGTAAGCAAGCGGCATTATTGGTTCTGATTCTTTGTGTTTCGACCTTTAGTCAGGTCGAAGCATCAGCAAAGAGTCGCCAGGCAGTCAACGTGATTAGTCAGAAAGCTAATACGCCTAGCCCATTTGCCGTAGGCAATTTCTTTAGCGCTAGTGCAGCAGCCGCTGTGAAGCCCAGTGTCGAGAAGCGAGCGGGGCCGAAAGATGCTATTGGCCAAGCGCTTGCCGATCATAATCCGACATTAGAGCAAGTGCGTTTGATTCCTTCTTTAGACGGTCCTCAACGCAAACAGATCAATGATTTGTTCAATGTCTATCGCAGTGATTTGAAGCTACTCAACGAGCAATTGCGGCCATTGCGCGAAGAATTTAAAGCGCGTTTAAAATCAGACAAAGACAAATTTGAAAAGGAAAGACAAGATGGCGAAAAACTAGTTCAAACAAAGTCAGAGCCGCTGCTAGCGAAGTCAGCCAAGTATCTAGCAGAGCCAGCCAGGTTTGTACCTGCCAAAGAAGAGGAAGACTCAGCCATCGCAGCAGTTGTTGACAAAATCAAAGTGAGACAAATTGAGTTCACTCAGGCACTGAGCAAAATTGTCAGTCCGGCACAAATGCTAGAGCTAGAGCAGCTTAAGCGTGGCAAGGTGCCTGCATATGCCCAATAGGAATAAGAGTAGGAATAACAGTAAAAATGATCGGCAAATTAGGCACTTGCTTAATCGTGCTGGTTTCGGTTTTACTCCCGAAGAATTAGCACCCTATCTTGAAATGGGCTACAGCAGTGCTCTCGATCAACTCACCAGCCCATCATCAACTGATAACAGTGCCCTTGATACCATGCTTGCTGAGCAGTCGTTTGATTTCACTAACCCCGATGATATTAAGCGTTGGTGGCTGTTTAGAATGATGTTTACCCGTCGGCCTTTGGAAGAAAAAATGACTCTTTTCTGGCATGGACACTTTGCCACTTCAGATAACAAAGTGCGCAGCCCCTATGCCATGTATGTGCAAAATTGCACCATGCGCAAACATGCCTTTGGCAAGTTTGATGATCTGCTCCTGGCTATGTCAAAAGATCCAGCCATGATTAATTGGCTTGATAATCAGCAGAACCGCAAGAATAAACCTAACGAAAATTATGCCCGTGAAGTAATGGAACTCTTCACTATGGGCATCGGTAACTATTCAGAGCTAGACGTTAAAGAAGGTGCTCGTGCTTTTACCGGCTGGCAGGCTAAACCTGATGGTTTTTACTTCAATAGCGGACAGCACGACAATGGCAGTAAAACTTTTCTTGGTCAAACAGGCAATTTCAATGGCGAAGATATAGTGTCAATTTTGGCTAATCAAAAGGCTACCGGTCAGTATTTAGCGCGCAAGTTAATTCGCTATTTTGCACTTTATAATCCGTCCAGCTCATTTGTCGATGAGATTGCTAGCGTTTATAAAAAAAGCGACCACAATATTGGTGCCATGGTTAGTGCCATTTTTTCTTCTCATAATTTCTCATCTAGCGCCTGTTTCCATTCGCTGATAAAGAGCCCCTGTGAGTATGTTGTTGGCATGCTCAAGACTTTTCAGGTCAGTCAAGTTGATGCGGAAGTGCCGCGCTTAATGGCGTCCATGGGGCAGAATCTCTTCAATCCACCATCGGTAAAAGGTTGGGATGGCGGCGAAAATTGGATTGCATCAGATGTGATGATGGCACGATTCAACTTCGCTACTCGCATGATTTCGCAAAAGTTTGACTATCTTGAGAAATATTCTTCGCCTGCCAAAATCGCCGCTGAGCAGGGGCTTGCTAGTGCAGCCGAGACCGTTGACTATTTTCTTAGCCTACTTATTGAGAACGATGCCCCTCCTAGTGTGCGAGAGCGGCTAATTAAGTATGTTTCCAGCGATATGAGTGGCAAGGCCATGGCTAAGCTACCAGAAGATAAAGTTCTTGATGCCCGGCTTCGTGGTCTGGTACATTTGATTATGACTTTGCCTACTTATCAATTGACGTAATAACCGATTTAATAATCGACTTAAAACAGGTACGAATGAAATGACTAATCCCAGTTCTATCAATAGTTCTCTTAATAGGTCTATTAGTCGGCGTGATTTTCTGGCAGGGTTAGCGGCTTTAGGTATTCTTGGGCAGCAGCAATTAGAAGCTTTTGCTGCTCAGGTAGATCCGGTCTCAGGATCGGAGCGGTCGATTTTGGTGATTCAGCTTAATGGTGGTAATGATGGTATCAATACAATCATTCCCTATGGTAATGGTGCCTATTATGATGCTCGTCCCAAAATTGCAATCAAGCAGGCTGACGTGCTTCATATCGACGATAAAGTTGGCTTCCACCCTAGCTTGACAGCGTTTCAAGAGTTTTATAAACAAGGCAAGTTAGCTGTGATTCAAGGGGTGGGTTATCCCGAGCCCAATCGTTCACATTTTCGCTCTATTGAAATTTGGCAAACTGCTCAACCTGAAATTATCGGTGATAGCGGTTGGTTGGGGCGTTACCTTGATCATTTGAGCATATCTCAATCTTCAAATAGAGTTGTGAAAGCGAGCATTGAGCCAGGCAAAGAAAAAATTGCCATGTTGGCAGTCAATGTCGATCCGCTTTTGCCTAAATCATTATTGGCCCGCAAAGTGGCCGTGCCATCAGTCTCTGACGTTCAGGCTTTTCGCTTCAAAGTCGATCCGCTTTATCAATCTGATCGCGCCCTGCAGTTAGAAGCCTTCAACGATATCTATAACAATTTCGAAGATAGTCGACCTGTTGTGAAGAAATTGCGCACAAGTGGGCTTGAGGCCAATCGTGCTTCGGAGCGTCTGCTCGATTTGGTTAAAGGGCACAAGACTACAGTTAAGTATCCTGATGGCAAGCTCGGCTCAAGTTTGAAATTTATTGCTCAAATGGTCAGTGGTGGCATCGGTGCTAAGGTCTATACCCTTGGCTATGACGGTTTTGATACCCATGCTGGCGAGTTGCGCACCCAGACCAATTTGCTTGCCGGTTTGGGTAAATCGCTCAATGCCTTCCAGGAAGATCTCAAACAACACGGCTGCGAAGATAAAGTTATGGTGCTGATTTTCTCTGAGTTTGGCAGGCGGGTAGCAGAGAACGGCGGTGGCGGAACGGACCACGGCACCGCTGGGCCATGTTTTGTTTTCGGTGGTGGTGTCAAAGGCGGTCTCTATGGTCAATATCCATCGCTGACCGAATTAGATCACGGCGATCTTAAATTCAATGTTGACTTCCGCACCGTATACGCCACTATTCTCGACCGCTGGCTAGGGGCTGACAGTCGCGAAGTATTGGGCAAGAATTTCGAAAATCTCGATTTCTGCTAGATATTTTTATGGGTCTGGCGGAGCGTCGCCTTCGAGCATGACAAAGAATTTGCGTTCGCAGTCCCACATATTGTCATCTTTCCAGTTAAGTAGAGAGACTTTGGCTGACCAGGCGCCTTCTTTAGTTATGTTGACGTCGGGCTGGAAGATGTAATGACCTTTGAAAATGTCACCGGGGTCATTGGCGTTGAAGTCTTTGGTAAAGACAACCGTGCCATCTGGATCTTCAATGGTAACGATGCCTTTGTATTGGCGGCGCTCGTAAGGTGTGCCGAAGCCGATGACGCAGGTGCAGTTCATCTTGGTCGGCAGTTCTTTGAGAACAAACAGATCAAAGAGTCCACGAGCATCGACGCGACCGTCTTCTTCGTGGTCGGCCCCTTGGCAGAAAAGAATGTACCCGCTGTGCAGATACTTCATAGAATCGGTCTCCTTAAGACTGCTTCTTAGAATTTTACCGCTTTTATTGAGCGCGGCCCTATTGTCAGCCAAAGAAAAGCCCTCGCTTAACTAGATTGTTTAGCGAGGGCTCTTTATCTCTTGAGAATCTAGCGCTTAGTGGCGAGTATCTTTCTTGGTAGAAATTACTGACTCAGCAATAGCGTTCGGTACTTCTTCGTAGTGAGCGAATTCCATGGTGAATGTACCTTGTCCGCGGGTCTTGTTGCGGATGTCGGTGGCATAACCAAACATTTCAGACAACGGCACTGATGATTTCACTTTGGATAGTGAGTCAACTGTATCCATACCTTCGATGCGGCCACGTCTCGATGAAATGTCACCGATAACGTCACCCATGAATTCTTCTGGAACTTCAACTTCTACGCGCATGATTGGCTCTTGAAGAATAGGATTGGCTTTCATGAAGCCTTCCTTGAAGCCGATACTAGCAGCTGTTTTGAAGGCCATTTCGTTCGAGTCAACTTCGTGGTACGAACCGAAGACCAATATGCACTTAACGTCGATTACAGGGTAGCCGGCCAGTACGCCGCCAACTAGTGTGTCTCTTACGCCAGCTTCAATAGCAGGGATGTATTCTTTTGGAACCACACCACCAACGATTTTGTTGACGAATTCGAATCCAGTTCCAGCAGCTAGAGGCTCTAGTTCGAAGACTACGTGACCGTATTGACCACGACCACCCGACTGACGGATGAATTTGCCTTCGCACTTGACGTTCTTCTTGATGGTTTCGCGGTAGGCAACTTGTGGCTTACCAACGTTGGCTTCTACTTTGAATTCACGAAGCAGACGGTCAACAATGATTTCTAAGTGCAGTTCGCCCATACCAGCAATGATTGTTTGGCCAGTTTCGTGGTCAACACGCACTTTGAAGGTTGGATCTTCTTCTGCCAAGCGGCCCAGTGAGACGCCCAGTTTGTCGGAGTCGCCTTTGGTTTTTGGTTCGATGGCAACCGAGATAACTGGATCTGGGAAGTTCATTGATTCCAAAATTACTGGTGAATTTTCTGCTGAAAGAGTGTCACCGGTTGTGGTGTCTTTCAAGCCAACAGCAGCAATAATGTCGCCGGCGAAGGCTTCATCAACGTCTGTACGGTTGTCTGCTTGCAGTTGAACTAGACGGCTGATGCGCTCTCTTTTTCCTTTTGTGGAGTTGAGAACGTAAGAACCAGCTGCCAATTTACCTGAGTAGATGCGCAAGAAGGTCAGCTTGCCGACGAAAGGATCGTTCATCACTTTGAAGGCTAGGGCTGAGAACGGTGCGTTGTCGTCAGGAGCTCTTTCTGTTTCAGTACCATCTGGCAAGGTGCCTTTGATAGCAGAAACGTCAGCTGGAGACGGAAGCAAGTCGACAACGGCGTCGAGAAGCTGTTGAACGCCTTTGTTTTTGAAAGCTGAACCGCAAAGAATTGGAATAACTTTGTTGCTGCATACTGCCTTTCTCAAAGCTACTTTGAAAGCTTCGTTTTCAACAGTTTCAGTTTCCATGTAGATTTCCATCAGTGCGTCATCTGTTTCAACGACTGACTCTTCTAGCCATTTGCGATATTTTTGAGCTTCGTCAAGCATGTCGGCTGGAATGTCGACGATGTTGAATTTCTGACCCATAGGATCTTTTTCGTCGTAGATGTGAGCTTTCATTTCAACTAGGTCTACTAGACCTTTGAACTCGCCTTCAGCGCCGATTGGCAATTGAATAGGGTGAGCATTGGCCCAAGTGGTAGACATACCGGGGAGCTGTTCTTTGATTTGTTTGACTACTTTGTAGAAGTCAGCGCCAGTGCGGTCCATTTTGTTGACCAGAATCATTCTGGGCACTTCGTAACGGTTGGCTTGTTTCCAAACTGTGTTGGTTTGTGGTTGTACGCCACCAACTGCACAAAGCACGATAACAACGCCGTCGAGCACGCGCATGGAGCGTTCTACTTCTACTGTGAAGTCAACGTGTCCGGGGGTGTCGATTAAGTTGATGCGCTTGCCTCTCCACTGAGAGGTGATAGCAGCTGCTGTAATGGTGATGCCGCGTTCTTTCTCTTGCTCCATCCAGTCGGTGAACGATGTGCCTTCGTGCACTTCACCCATTCTGTGGATCAAGCCGGAATAGAAGAGAATCCGTTCTGTTGTGGTAGTTTTGCCAGCATCGATGTGAGCTGCAATACCCATGTTACGGACGTCTTGAAGCTGAATTTGTCTTCCTGCCACTGTCCCTGTTTTCCTCTCTTTAACGCTATCCATTTGAACCTTCCAAATATAACTAGCTGGGTACTATCTTGCTCTGCTCAACCACTGGTGTTGACGACCTTTCTTTTGAGCGCCTTGAAAAGCGCCCTTCTTGGAAAGACCGAACTTAGGTTACCACCTGATATTGCACCATCTTTATATCCTTCATAAAGATATTCAGAATTGACTGAGCATTCTTTACAAACAGATATAACTGCTGTTGGGAAATTAGTTGCTTGCAAAGAACTTCCATAAGACTTTGTACAACAGTTTTCACAAAAACGCTTCGACCATTGGCCGAAGCGTTTTGAATAACTTCCTATACCGGCGAACTAATTTAATTTAGTAGCGGTAGTGAGCGAATGCCTTGTTGGCTTCAGCCATTTTGTGTGTTTCGTCGCGCTTCTTAACTGATGCTCCGGTGCCGTTGCTGGCATCGGCTAGCTCAGCCGAAAGACGCTCGGCGAAAGTACGACCTGGTCTCTTGCGGCTATTGGCAATTAGCCATTGTGAAGCAAGTGCAAATCCGCGTGAAGACTTAACTTCAACAGGAACTTGATAGGTCGAACCACCAACGCGGCGGGCCTTCACTTCTACTAGAGGAGTGACGTTCTTCAATGCTTTGTTGAAAACATCCAGTGGCTCTTGCTTAGTGCGATCTTTGAGAATTTGTAGAGCATCGTAGAAGAGGCTCTGGGCTGTGCTGCGCTTACCGCGCTGCATCATACGGTTGACGAAGCGTGAGACCTGTTGGCTGTTGAATACAGGGTCAGCTACGGTAATTCTTTTATCTGCTTGCTTTCTGCGAGACATTCTTACTATTCCTATTTATTAGTTCAGGTTGGAAATTGAGGCTTATTTCTTCTTGCCGGCTGCTGCTGCTGGAGCGCCTGGCTTAGGACGCTTAGCGCCGTACTTCGAGCGGCTTTGTTTGCGGTCTTTGACGCCGGCTGTGTCGAGGGCGCCTCTGACGATGTGGTAGCGAACGCCTGGAAGATCCTTAACCCGACCGCCTCTTACGAGTACGACTGAGTGCTCTTGCAAGTTGTGGCCAACACCAGGAATGTAGGCTGTGATTTCAATGCCATTTGTAAGACGTACTCTGGCAATCTTGCGAAGTGCTGAGTTTGGCTTCTTAGGGGTTGTTGTCTTCACCTGGGTGCAAACGCCCCTTCTCTGAGGGCAAGACTTGAGCGCTGGAGACTTGGTCTTGTAAGTCACCTTGCTTCTTTCGCGTCTGATCAACTGATTGATGGTAGGCACCACTGCACTCCTAAGAACTACGACTACTTGAAAATAACAGAACAAAAACTAGCGAATAACCCATAAAAGATTGGACAGCTGCAAAGACAACCTCCTTTAACCAATATGGGTATCGGCAAGTTTTCAGATTATCAGATGAGCCTAGGTGATATAGCGGACTTTCCAAAATCCTTTACAAAGCAAAAGCCAAATGATCGAATTCTTAGGCGAAACCCCTCTAAAACGACCAATTCTTAAGCGGCTATCACAAATAGCGTTAAGCCGCATCGGCTTTCAAGGGGAATAAAGCTTTGTGAATAGGTTGAATGGATACTGCTAAAAATTCTCTACAAGCTCATTGACTGATTCGAGGAATAGAGTTTCGAGGAATATTGATGGCCGGTTTGCCCAAGGGATTGAGGCTGACGGTGCGCTCAAGCGAAAGCTTCTTGGGTGGTGATTTGGCTCTGAGCCAGTGGTCTCTGGTCAGAAGAGAGAAATCACCCGCCCTCTCTAGGCCCGCTTCTTCAAGGGCTTCAATTACTGAATTTTGGTAATCATAGGCTTTGGCAATGACCATGCCTTTCATACCGGCCCGACGCATGATCGATAGAACAAAGTAAACAAGGTCGCGCGCGGTGTGAGCCCAGCCCGGATGCACAGCGAATTCTAGATGATAGTCGCCCTCTCTGTGGGCGGTGACGCGACAAGCCGAAGTAATCACCTTGCGCTCGCTGTCACATGCCACCCAGAACCAGCTCTTGCGTCGAATCAGGCGGCGAGCAAGTTTGTCGAGGCTTTCGACTTTCAAGGGGAAAACATAGAAATCTTCATCTAAGTATTGAAAAGTCAGCCTGAGATCTGCTGGTAGAACTTCTTGATGCAGTTGATAGAGGCTGGCCTGGTCTTCAGGAATGGCCAAGCGAAAATTGTCTTCTGATTTGCTCTCTGACTTTTGCTGCGATTTCGCGGCTACTTTTAGATCTGCTCTCGGTTCTAGCTTTAGGTCTGCTGGTACTTGATAGTGTGTTATGCGGGCGGAGCGGCGGAAGCCACAGCTGGCAAGAACGGCTAGTGCGCCTTGGTTTAGATCTGAGGCTTCGGCGACAAAGTGGCTAATACCTTGACTGCCAAATAGGGCAAAGGCGAAGCGCAATAGTTCTTGGGCTATGCCGCGCCCGCGGTGATTGGGATGAACCACAAGATGATCAACTTGCCAGCAATTTTTTGATTTACCAATTGGATGTAGTGAGATCATGCCAATAACTAGGCCATCTTCTTTGGCTACATATACTGATGGCGAAATATGCCAATGACAGGGTAACCAATGTTGCCAGAAAGTAAGTCCTGTAATCATGTAGCGGTCTTCGGCACAGAAGCTTTCGTAGGGCACAGGCTCGCCTTGGTAGCGCAGTAAGGCCCGTACCTGGGTAGATTCTGTGGCAAATAGAGGTTCGATTTTGATCATAATTAAGATGATACCACGCTTGCCAAGCGGCCCCCGCCGGCCTTAACTCTAAGTAGCTAAGTTAGTATCTACCCGGCTATACTGCTTATATTTTAGTGATGCCGACCGTACTATTTAGATGACTCAGCCGACTAAGCAACCAGTTAAGAAGACAGCAAAAGACGATAAGCCATTCTTTAAAACAGTGGCCGACAATCGTCGCGCCCGTCATGACTACGAAATTCTCGATACCTTAGAGGCTGGTATCGCCTTGTTTGGTACCGAAGTTAAATCTATTCGTGCTGGCAAGGCTAATTTAGCCGACGCTTTCGTTAAGGTAGAAGATGGAGAGCTTTGGCTATATAGCTGCCATATATCTCCATATGATTTCGGCAA
This sequence comes from bacterium, assembly GCA_018062085.1. Classification (GTDB taxonomy): domain Bacteria; phylum Cyanobacteriota; class Vampirovibrionia; order Obscuribacterales; family Obscuribacteraceae. The sequence continues at coordinate 181,764 of JAGOSY010000008.1, forward strand.
TAGATTCAATCATGAGCCACTGCGCAAGCGCCGTTTGCTCGTCCATAAGAAGCAAATTCTTAAGTTGAAATCGAACATGCAGGAGAAAGGTCTGGCACTAATTCCGCTTAAAATGTACTTCAAGGGCCATTTGGTTAAAGTCGATTTGGCTTTGGCAAAAGGGCGAAAACTATATGACAAGCGTGAAAATATTGCCAAAAAAGAGACTAAGCGCGACCTCGATCGTTTAACTAAGTCTCGCAATAACAGTCATTAGCAAGTACAAGAAACAGCATTCTCAGTCAAACAGTAAAACAGATTTAGGCAGCATCGAATTTCAGCGAGGGTCAATGACAAAAGTTAAAAGCTCGGTCTTAAGTTTGCTCTTAATGTCGGGGCTACTTCAAGGTTTAGTTCAGTTAGCTCTCATTGCTCCTGTCTGGGCGGCATCGCCTGTTGCCCTGCTGAAAAGTGGACGCAACGGTGCCACATACCAAGATCAGCATATCGGAACTTTTGAAGATGACTACAAGGTTTTCCGCAAGGCCCTTGATGGTGCCAATGTTCGCTACGATGAACTCACTGATGCCGATGTCGATGCTGGAGTGGCTCGGCTGTCAGGCTATAAAGTAATTGTGGTGCCACTTTTAGTTGATTTACCAGCGCCTGAGGTTTCTGCACTTTCTGATTTCGCTCGTGGTGGCGGTAAGCTTCTAATCACTGACGGTGCCGGTGTTCCTGGTGCTGGTGCCCAGTCTTTAGAAGCGTTAGCTGGTGTGGCGTCGGCTAAGCAAGCAACTATCAAAGAAGTGAATAAGTTAGTTTGGAGCAAGGCTGGTGCAGTGAACCCACCAACAGCCGAATTTGCTATTGCAAGTGTTATTTCTCAATTGGCTTTGAGTGGCACTGGTAGCAGTATGGCCACCTGGCAAGATGCCAGTGGTCAGGAGCAAGGAATCGGTATTGCTCGGGCCGGTAATGTGATTTTCATGGGCTGGGCACCAGGTGTGCAAGGTGAAGTATCTAGCAATGCCTTGATGCTTTCTCAGGCTTTAGATGAACTGTCACCTGGTATCACTCAAGCCGCCGCTGTGCAGATTAGTTTCGCTGACTATCAGACTATTTCTCAGGAGCTTGATTATTTAGCTAAGCGTACCGATGAAGCAATGAAGACTGCCAAACAGGCTGAGTTTTCTGTGCCATTGAAGACCATACAAGCAGCCTACGATGCCGCTGTTGAGCACGTTAAGTCTTTTCAACAAGCCTACAGTGATAGACGTTTCTTGGAAGCCGATGAGCATGTGCAGAAAGCGCGTCAAGACTTTGCCATGGCTTTTGCTCAGTCGATGCCTGTTCGTCCAGTTGAGGCGCGCTCGGTGTGGCTTGATAGAGGAACGATTGTCTCCACTCGTGGTGCCAAAGGTATGGCTCAGCTTTTCGACAAATTGAAGACTGCTAATATCAATGTTGTTTATTTTGAAACAAACAACGCTGGCTTTACGATGTTCCCTTCTAAAGTTGGTACTCAGAATCCTGAGACCCTCGGTTGGGATCCTCTTGGTTGCGCCATTTCAGAAGCGAAGAAGCGCAACATGGAGTTTCACGCCTGGTTCTGGACCTTCAGTGTCGGTAATGCCAAACACAATCCGATTGTTGGCAAAGAGTCAGATTATCCGGGCCCAGTGCTTCCTGCACATGATTTTTCTTGGGCATTGGCTTCTCAAACTGGTGCTTTTTTGCCACCAAGACAATTTGAGTATTGGCTTGACCCATCAAACCCTGAGTGCCGTGCCTACGTCAAAAGTTTGATATTTGAAGTGGTCAATCGCTACCCTGTTGACGGCGTTCAGCTTGATTACATCCGTTATCCGTTTAACAACAGAGGCTCAGAGATGGGCTTTAATTGGTTAGGAAGGCAGAAGTTTGAGCGAGAGACCGGTCTCTCGCTTGATCGCTTAGACGAAGATACGAGAACAATGTGGATTCATTGGAAAGCCAATGTCATCAGTAGTTTCGTAAAAGAAATGTCTGAATCTTTGCGTGCTGCCAAACCTAGTATTCGTATTTCTGCCGCTGTTTATGGTATGCCTAAGCGTATGCGAATGAATGCTGTGCAGCAAGAGTGGGAGGTGTGGGTGGCCAACGGCTGGATTGATACAATCAATCCAATGACTTATGTTGGTACGGCAAAAGAGCTCAATGACTCTGCTGGTTTCGTTCGTGAATCGACAGCCGATAAGGCTCTTTCTTATCCTGGTTTGTCAATTAGACAACTCGATACTGCTGGGTTGGTTGAACAGCTTGATACTGCTCGTGTGATTGGTACTTTAGGCACGACCATGTTTGCTGTTGCCCACCTTGATGATAAGAAGGTCAACATGCTTAAGGTTGGCCCTTACAGACGGCCGACAACGATGACGCCACAGTCTGACCCAATAAAAGCCAGCCGCCTCTTGTTTGATGATTTCTCCACTATGGTCAATCGTTATTTGCAAGACCCTAAAAAGCGCATCATGTCTGATACCGCCAGCACCAACGATGTCGTCAATCAACTTGATTCAGTGCAGAAAGCTTTATACGGTTTGTCTAGTAACTCTAAAGCTGAAGACATTGATGTGGTGCTCAAAGATGTATCTTCGCTACATGCCACAGTGCGTGAGTGGCTGCGCTTAGAAGCGTTCATTCAACGCGGCTTCCGCGCTCAATACATTGCTAACTATTTGAGTCAGGTGGAAGCCATTCTTTCATACGCTGCTCAGCATGCAAGAACAACTAGTGCTAGTTCTAGTGCCATAGCTACTCAGGCTGCTAATCCAGGGTAGCTTCTCTCGAATAACCTTAGTGTGAGAGTTGGTTCTTCCCCTCTTATGAGTTTTTCAAAACTGTCATTTTTTCTTCAGAAAATATGACAGTTTTGGAAACTGAATAATGCTGAACACAAGCTGAGTTGAGCCAGGTTTATTTAGATAGAGGCTATTTACTCTTCAACTCCTTACTCTTTAACCACTGACCCACTTCCACATCGCTGGTGGTGCCAGGGCGCGGATAGCCATAGTGAGTTGAAAGGCGCACTTCGATGACTTTGTTGTCTCTAAATCGAAAGTCTAGAATCGACGAAGTATCAGTGCCGTGCCATGTCACTTGCGAGAAATTGGCAGTGTGTTTGAAGTCAGGTGCGGGAAAGCGTTTTAGAAGATCTTTCTTGGTTAGTCCGAAAAGGTCGTCGCCTGTGAATTTGCCACTTAGGAGCGAAAGTTTGTCGGCTGCTGCCTGATGCTTAGAGCTTTCTGGAGTCTTTGCTACGGACGCGGTCTGGAATAGCATGGCGAAAATAGTCAGACAGCTCCAATATTTTCTTTGAAACCCAATATGCATCAATTACTTAGACCTAGTTGAATCTCTCATGTATTTCATGACGTTAGGAAAAAGCTCTTGCATGCGTCTATTGGCATATTTGTCACTGCCTTGACCTGTGGCTGTGGCGAAGGCCTCGGCAAAGAATTCTTCTTTGGCCGGAGAGCCCAAGTAATAGTTCATTGGTCCGCCTGGTTGCACTTCTTTCATAAGCTGCTGCATTTGGGCGGGCGAAATATTGTTGACGTCGCTCACCATAGCAGCTTGGAACCTCTTGTCTTGCATTGAAAGGAATCCGTGGGCAGCGCTATAGGCGTGGCCTGCTTCATGCCGGGCTAGACCGGCTACATCTGTATTTTTGAGAGACTTGACCGGAGTGCCGTCGCCTAATTGCTCGAAAACGGCAATATTTGGTGGTTTGCCTTTACCGTCAAACAAAGATGGAGCGTCAAGCGAGACTTTCTGGCCATTCACCACCATGTTTGCTTTGTTGGTTCCCATGGCCTTGTCGTATTCGTAGATATTTTTGAATACGTTGACCTGAACACCTTTGTCTTTCAATTCTTGGGCTACTTTTTCTGGCAAAGTGGCGATCCCGCTCGCTACTTCTTGGGCAAAGGCCGCACTTGTGCCGCGGTTTTGCACTTCAAGAATAGGCTTGGCGCCTGCTCTATCCCCGACTATTGCTTTGTCACCGACTGCCGTTTTATCGCCACTTGTTTTTGCTTCAGGCGAGGCTACTTGGGCCATTTTCAAGTTTTTGAGATGGTCGTCCATATTGGAAAAACTAGACAGACCCAACTCTCTCGATGCACCTGAGGCTGAGGCTAATTTCTGGTCGCTAGTAAGCGGAACTTTGTATCCTTCAAACTTGAGCCCAGTATTCTCGCCAGAGTTTGCTGCGCCCTGGTTGGCGTCGGCAATTTTTGGCTGATCTTTGGGGGGTGAGTCTGACATATTTCTAATCTACCCAAGGCCTCATGAAAATGTCGTGAAATCAAAGCTAACAACCAAAAATGGAACCTCTCCCGGGGGAGAGATTCCATCGAAAGGAGGACTAATAGCGGTTGCTAGATTAGCTGCCTGAGTTCCAATCGGTCACTGGGGTGATGACTGGTTGAGCGTAGGTAACTTCAACTACTGGTTGTTGTACAGGTTGTACAGGTTGAATTTGCTGTATTTGCTGTATAGCAGGGGGAGCGAAGTTTACTTGAGTTGCAGGTGCTTGTACTGCTTGAGCAACAGCAGGGGCGGCAGCGGCAGCTGCAGCAGCGGCTTGTTGTTGAGCGGCATAAGCTCTGAAGGTCTCTTCGATGAGACCGGCTTTTTCGCGCAGTAAGTACTCTATGTAATCACCACGGCTCATACGTGAAGCTGCGACTTGTTCGTCGAGCAAACGGTGGGCCATAGGGGTTACACAAACGGCAGTTGTGGTTCCACGGTTCTTACCAAAGAAGAACGATTTGGCACCACCTTTAGGGCCGGTTTGTTTAGCTTGAGGGGGTAATCTCAAGGGGGCCAAGCCAGCGCGTTCACGAATAAGCATTTCTACGTAATCGCCATTCGAAACGCTGGCGGAAGCGGCTTGTTCTTTAAGTAACTGACGACCTAGGGCTGTCAGGTTGAACGAAACCGAACCGGACTCTTTGCCAGGAAAGCGCGAGCGCCTGGGCGAAGTGGTCTTGGCAGGTGCTGGTGTTATCTGGACCGTTGTGTTCATCTAGCTTATGGCAGTGATTTTTCTATCAACCTTATGGCCTTTAGTGAATCTCTACCTTTCCTCCTTTTCTGAAAGAACTAACCTTCTGGTACGAATATAAGACTGAGTCTTTTTTGAATTTGATGGCCAATGCCATCTGGATGCCAACGCTTTGTTTTGTCTCTTGTTTTGCTTTCTGGCCCATGCCTTTAAGCTACCGACGGTTAAGTCGATTAGAAAGCTCTTGCCGTGCCCTCGCACTTGGACTCTTCAAAAAATGTCACTGGGTGGTTTTTCGATTTGTCCTGGCAACCCTTTCCAAGACCTTGATTATAGAGCAAAGTTACGAGAAAGATGCAGTAGTCATGTATTACTATCTTTTCATAACAAGTGGCTCTGGAAGCTCATGACAACTACTTAAGGTATATGCCAATGTTGATGGATAGCCAAGTTGTTGAATACTATAGCGATGACACAGCCAAGTGCAGCTCCAACAAAAACTTCTACAGGAGTGTGGCCGAGGAACTCTTTTATACGCTCACTCGATAGCTTGGGGTGTTCAGAAAAGAGTTCAACCATCATCTGATTGAGCACCTTGGCTTGCAAACCGACCGTTCTTCTTACTCCAGCAGCGTCATACATAACGATAAAAGCAAGGCAAAGAGCTATGGCAAATGAGACGGAGTTAAACCCTTCGATCAAGCCAACCGACACTGCCATGCCCATGGTGCAGCAAGAATGTGATGAGGGCATGCCCCCGGTGGTGGCAATCATGCGCAAATCAAGTTTGCCCGTGGTCACTAATTTAGTGATGACTTTCAGCGCCTGGGCAAAGCTGCTGGAAAATACCGTCACAGCTATTACCTGCCAGCCGCGCCCCTGCATGTTCTGAACGGCGTCTTGAACATTTAGTGCTGCTGTTGTCTGGGCGAAAGTTAGAAGATTTGGGTCTAGTAAAGAGAATTCCATTTATAACTGCTCTATTTCTGTCTGTGGATAGCATACTTTAATAGAGCTTTCAGCACCGGGGCATCAGTGATGTCAAGCGCGCTTTTCTCAATTAAAGTGACGCCTTCGCTCTCCATTTCTATCAGTTTTTGGCGCGCACCATCAGCACCTATAGCTCGCACCCATGTGGCTTTCTTGCTGGCTTCGTCTTTTCCTGGGGTCTTACCTAGAGTCTGAGCATCGCCTGTTACATCTAATAGATCGTCGGTGATCTGAAAAGCCAGGCCTAATATTTCGCCTAAACGATACAGGCTTGCTAGCTGATTTTCGTTGGCTCCCATGAGTTTGCCACCAGACCAGAGGGAGAAGCGAATTAGCGCACCGGTTTTTCCAGCGTGAATCGACTCTACTGTGGCGATATCAAATTTGGTGTCATCGGCTCCAGTGAATTCCATATCTTTCACTTGGCCGCCCACCATGCCTGACGGTCCTGTAGCCCGGCAGAGATGATGAGCAACCGCTAATAGGTCAGTGGGGTTGACCGCTTTACTGGTGTGTTCAATCAGAACTTCATTGGCCAACATGAGCAGGCCATCACCTGCTAAAAGGGCGAGGGCTTCTCCGTAAACTTTGTGATTGGTTGGTTTGCCGCGCCGCAGGTCGTCATTGTCTAAGCAGGGCAAATCATCGTGCACTAAGCTCATGGCGTGCACCATTTCGATGGCACAGGCGCAGGGCAGAACTGTTTCAATCGGGTCTAAAACTTTCTTGGCACTATTAGTAGCCTGTCTATTACTGTCGTGATATTTGCTGGCAGCTATTGCTTCAGCGGCAGCGAGAGTAAGCATTGCCCTGAGGCGCTTGCCACCAGAAAGCACTGAGTATCTCATTGACTGCCAGAGGCGAACAGGTTCTTGATCTACTAAATAGATGGCCAGCCGATCTTCTACAAGCTTACGCCTTGCTATAAGGTAGCTTTCAAAATCGAAGTCTGATTTGGTTTGCAGTTGCATGAGTATCTAGGTTTATTTATTGAGAACTTTTTTGACGAGCTGGAAAAACTTTAGACCCTCAACACCAAGAGTAAGAATGCTTCTCTCTTTAGCCATCAAGAGTGTGAGCAGTGGTCCGATCTGCTTAGCCATTTCGATATACTCAAGCGGTCCAACTGCTTGAGCTTCTTTTGGGAATCTCAGGCGTTCAGTCAAATCTTCCAAGTTGAAACGAGCGGCCTGCATTTGTATGAGAGTTTGATCACGAAGGCCATCAATCAAAATTTCGGCAGTCTCCATGCCATCGTTGATGCGCCAGTGGTTTAGGAGAATGATCCAGGCCCCAACTCCTAGAGCAAAAGCAACCAGTGAAATCATGATGCGGGCGGCCATCATTAATATAGGCGAATGCTGATCGAGAAAGGCAATTGCCACTGGTGCTAGCAGAATTATTGCCACGACCGAGAGCAATACCACTAGGCCAGTATAGAAATAGCCCACAAGCAGTGTGACGAAGCGCACCTTCTCGATGGCTTCGGCTAGCTCAGCACCAATTGAAACCGGCATCTGAGAATTCGCTAATTGATCAACTGTATTGGTTGGCTCAATGCGGATGTTCTGGATCTGAATCGGCTCATTGACCGACTTCGTTGCTGCTTCTAAATCGTCGTTATCTGTCATTTTTCACTACTTGAGGAGGTCGCGGGCAATGAGCATGCGTTGAATTTGATTGGTGCCTTCGTAAATTTGACCGGCTTTGGCGTCTCTAAAAATGCGTTCAATCAAGAGCTCAGGCTTCATGCCATCCATTCCTAGAATGCTCATCACTTCGGTTGAAACGCGCATGGCTACGTCGCTTGCCATGGTTTTAGCCATGGCGGCAACAGTGACGCTTTGCTCGTTAGCGTCAATTAAGCGGGCAGCTTGGAAGGTAAGCACTCGGGCCGCTTCAATTTGTACCGCTAGATCGCCCAGCTTGCCGGCCATGCCGTTGGCATCGGCAGTAATGGCTCCGTCGCGATAATGTCTTTGCAAAGTCTCAAGGCAAGCATCTAAGGCCCCTTGGGCCCAACCGATAGATTGAGCGGCGATCGTCACCCTTCCTTTGGCTAAGCTAGAAAGCGCTACCTTGCGGCCTTCACCATGTTGGCCTAGCAAATTAGCCTTGGGCACCTTGCAATCGTTGAAAACAATTTCACATGTTGAATAGCCACGCATGCCGAGCATGTCAAATTTTTGACCGATGGCGAACCCTTCAAAATTGCGTTCAACGATGAACGCTGTGATTTGGCCGGGTCGTTTGGCTTTGCTAACTTCAGCTGCCTTTTCGTTAGTAGCTGGCTTTTCACTGGCTGTGGCTTTACTTTGCTCAGTGTTTTCCAGTAGACGAGCCATGACAATATAGTAGTCGGCAGAGGCACCAGATGTGATGAATGTCTTGGTGCCGTTCAAGAGATAGTCGCCATTACTATCGACTTTTGCAGTAGTTTCAATGGCGGCAGTGTCAGAGCCAGCATTAGGCTCGGTGAGGCCAAAGGCAGCTAGCATTTTGCCCGATGACGACGGCACTAGATATTTTTTCTTCTGTTCATCGCTGCCGAAGCGATAGATTGGCTCTTGGCTGAGCACATGCACTCCTAGAGAGCTCATGATGGGCACGCAGCGTCGGCCAAATTCTTCGTTGACTAGACTGAAGCTAACATAGTCACCAGCTGAGCCACCGTAAGTGTTAGGAAACGGCAAGCCGCCTAAACCCCATTCTGGTTGGCAGGCCTTTTCGAACAGATCGCGCCGGAAGACATTTTCTTTGTCTGAGGCAATAACTTCTTGCAAGCTAATTGATTTTGCAAAAGCTTTGGCTTTGTCGAGCCAAGCCAGCTGCTCTTTGCTGAACTTGCCTTCAAGTGCGCTAGTGGAGTTCGGTGATATCTGTGTTTGGACCATATCAATCATCTACCTGGAAATACATATACAAATATAGCAAGTAATGACGCCTTTTCCGGCTAGGAACTCTAACAAATGCCAGTTGCGGAGTGCTCTGCGGCAACTGAGCCGCTCTCTTCCGGCTCTGGCTGGGACGATGCTTCGCTAGAAGATAAGTGAGAAGGTAAGGCAGAAGATAAGATGGTATACAATTAATGTCGCTCAACCGGCGTTTTTGTCAAATGATTGACACTGCGATCTTGGCAACCTTCGTTCCTTCAGCGTTAAAGTAACCGCAACCAGTAATTTCGATTTTTATGGCTAAAGCTCAAGATGTGGCACAAATGCAAAAACCGCGAGTTCTTAAAAAGGGCGATACGGTTGGTATCATAGCGCCGTCTTCGCCGCAGTTTGAACCAGGCAACCTCAAATTTGCTACCGATTGGCTAACTAAAATGGGCCTGCATTTTAAAATTGGTGCCAATAGCACCAAGTCTTACAGCAGTTATGCCGGAAGCGATAGCGCTCGGGCTGAAGATTTGCACACACTATGGAGCGATGACGCCATCACTGCAGTGCTTCCTATGCGCGGCGGTGCCGGTGCTTCTCGCATTTTGCCTAAGCTCGATTTTTCATTGTTTGCCCAAAAGCCGAAAATCTTGGTGGGTTTTAGTGATATCACGGCTCTGCTCATTGCTATTAATCAGAAATCTAATTTGGTGACATTTCACGGCCCTACTGTAGGGCTGATGTTTGAGACGGCCTACACTCATAGCTATTATCAGAAAGCAATTATGAGCACTGCAGCGATTGGCCTTGTCGCTGACCCACCCAGTGAAGTTTGGGGTTCTGATTATCCACCGACACGTATGGTCATTGCCGAAGGCAAAGGTCGAGGACTACTAACTGGTGGCTGCCTGACTTTGATTCGCGGTCTGATGGGTACACCCTACGAAATCGATTGCGCCGATCGCATTGTCTTTCTTGAAGATGTTGATGAAGAGCCGCACAATATAGATCGTATTTTGACCCAGATGATTTTAGCAGGTAAGTTTGATCGCGCTCGCGGTGTCATCATCGGTGACTGCAGTGGTTGCAGGCCTGGTGGTAGCAAACGCAATATTTTACCGCTCAATTCGTCTCTTGAAGTGATCTTGCGCGAACATTTTAGCCAACTAGGCATTCCTGTAATTTATGGTCTAAAACTTGGTCACACCCCTGATAAAGTGACTTTGCCATTGGGCGTGATGGCCAGCCTCAATGTCACTGCTAGTACTTCGAGTTCTAGTTCTAGTGTGAGATTTAAGATTGAGGAGGCAGCCTGCGTTGATAAAGCCCAGAGCGTTAAGAAGTAACGACAGAGTAGCGCTTATTGCTCCCGCTAGTCGCCCAACCAAGCCTTCAGCTGTGAAAAGAGCTGAGAAAATTATTGAGGAGATGGGCTTTGTTCCAGTGGTTGGGGGGCATGTTCTAGACACTTGTGGCGCTATGGCCGGCGATGATCAGGCCCGCCTGCACGATCTTGTTTGGGCCTTAGAAGATGATTCAATTGCTGCCGTTTGGTGCCTCAATGGCGGTTATGGTTCACTGCGTTTGCTTAAAGATTTGCCTTACCAGACGTTTGCTAAGAAACCTAAAATAGTGATTGGCAGCGACGATAATAGTCACCTGCTCTTTGCCTTGAACCAAAAATCTAAAGTAGTTACTTTTCATGGCAGCAATCTTGATCGCATAAATAACAAAGAATCTTTTGATCGCTACAAGAAATTACTAAGCAGCCATGAACACTTTCAGGCCATGCAAGTTAAAGATCGATTTCTCTCAGACTTCTGCTATGCGCCAGTTCATGCCGTTGGTAAGGGACGCATCGTAGCGGGAAACTTAACGGCCTTGGTTTCATTGTTTGGTACAGACTACGAGCCAGATTTGAGTGGGTCTGTCTTGCTTTTAGAAGATCGAGCTGAGCGCAATGACATTTTAGACCGCTGGTTTACTACTCTCTACATCTCTAACAAATTGTCTACTGTCGCCGCTTTGGGCCTTGGGCAATTTGAAGATTGCAGTACCAAAGGCTCGTTCAATATGCTCTCTTTTGAAGAGCTAGTAACAGATCGAGTCACGGATATGAAATTAGCTACTTGCTTTAACTTGCCCTTCGGCCAAGCTTGCGAAAATGCTTTGGTGCCGCTTGGTTTGCAAGTTTCGTTTGATACTGAAAAAGGGCATCTCAGTTATTTGGAGTCGGCTCTAGAGAAGGATTAGCAGCGTGGAATATCCGATTGCAGGCAGCGATTCAAATTGCAGTTCAAAGCCCGATTCAACGAGTAATAATGAGGTCTCGATCACATTTTCATTGGTCAGTGATAGCACCAAGAAAGCCATTTTGACAATGAATTGTATTATGACCTTCATGGTACTGCTCACCTATGGATCAATTTTTTTTCGTCATCCAACCCACTACTCACCGTATTCACTTGCCTTCGTGTTCTTGCCAATCTTGATATTGTTTTGCGCTCAATGGTTCATCTGTCGGCACAAAGAAGGGACGGTGCGCTTAACTGCTGAAGGATTAGAATTTATTGGTATTAGCCCTCTAACATTACTAAAGAGAAGCAAGCGTGATTGGTCCGATGTTCATTCTATTCAAATTACCTATCCACAAAGCATGGGTAAAAACTCTTTTCCTCATTTCAAAGGGCAACCACTGAGTTTTTGGCAGTCATTTAGTTTCAATAATTACGGCCCTAATGTTACTTTTGATTTTAAGTCTGGCGGTTCCGCTACCGTGGAACTGCCTTACTTGACCAAGCCTCAGGCAGAGGAGCTTTTGGGTGCAATAGAGAAATTTGGTGAGCCATCGAGATTTTCTAGTGACTTTGTCAAAATGCAAAGGGCAATTGTCTTAGAGCGCCTTGACTCGCAATCATTTACGCAATTATGGTCCGAGAGTCTCAGTCCAAGGTATTGTGCTACTACCTATGTGCCTCTGTCGACTAACCATGAGTTACAGAATGGGCGCTATACAGTATTAATGGAGCTAGCTGCTGGCGGCATGTCGGCTGTCTATCTGGCCAAGGGTGATGGAGTCAAAGTGATTCTAAAAGAATCAGTTTTGCCATCAGATATTAGTGAAAAGCAGCAGGAAAAAGCGCGAGAACTTTTCGAGCGCGAGGCAAAACTCTTGCTTAAGCTTAGCCATCCACAAGTAGCAAAAGTATTAGATCGCTTTGTGGAAGCTACTAGAGATTATTTAGTGATTGAGTATGTCCCCGGGCTAACTCTGGGGCAACTTGTCAAAGCTAAAGGACGACAGAAAGAAAAGGACGTTCTTAAATGGTGTCGTCAACTAGCTGAGATACTTGCATATTTGCATGGGCAAGAACCGCCGCTTTTGCATCGAGACCTGACTCCCGACAACATTATTCTTAAGGCCGATGGCTCTGTGTTTCTCATTGACTTTGGCGCTGCTAACGAGTTTGTTGGCCAGGCAACAGGAACGATGATTGGTAAGCAATGCTATATTGCCCCGGAGCAGTTGCGAGGTAAAGCTAGTCAAGCAAGCGATTTTTATGCTCTTGGTGGAACTTTGAACTATCTTTTGACGGGCGACGATCCAGAGCCTTTAAGCGTTTCAAGGCCGAAGGAGAAGCACTCGCAAATTAGCCAGGGTTGCAGCGACTTAGTTTCAAGTTTGACAGCTTATGAATATAGCGAGAGGCCTTCTTCGGCGACCGAAGTCTTGAATCTATTAGTTAGGCTTGATACTGATAGCGGTATCGCCAAATCAGGGAAGAATTAATGGCTGAACCTTCGCCGACAAAAGCTCTGCCAGCACTGCCGCCTGGTCCTGACGAAGTCTACATTCCTTACAGCGCTTGGCGCGCCCAGGGGCGGTTTCGTCACGCACTTCTGCAAGAGAAATATACTGCTAAAAGGATCGCTCAGATTGCAGCTATCGTATTTGCCAGCTATGCCGCCCTGCTTACGGTGATTCGTTGGCTGCCAACTTACATCTTTGGAATTCCCTCTGGCATTTTTCTTAACCTTGTTATCTATGGTGTCTTACTGGTCACTTCCTATCCACTGTTAACTTCACCGACCAATATTCAGATCGGTAAAGAAGGCATAAGAATTCACTGGTTATCGTTTCTCGGCCTGCTATCCAGCCCCTGGATTAAGCTTGACTACATTGATTTTGTCAACGTATCTCCATTTCGGCGGGGCTACTACAAGTCTCGTGCAGTTGATATTCACATTGACAAAGACAATGTGCCCTTGAATATAAGGCGGGTACTGCGTTTAATTGCTCCGTCACTATGGTGTGTGAGCTTAGGGTTTAAGCCGACACTAAAGTTGCGTTTTGATATTGCCGCCATTAACCATGATGCTGATGTGCAAGTACTACTGCGGACTTTCAAGAATTTGCTTCCGCCTGAAAAACTTGGTGCCGGATTGCTTGAGCTTGGGGATAATGTAGGAAGTTCATTTACGAAGCTTTGGTTAGATAGTTTGGACGGCGGTGATCGCAGCAATAGTAATTTGAGCCTGCCACTGGGGTCACTAGAGCCAGGCGAAGTTCTCCAAGATGGCCAGTTGAGATTGTGCGCCGTTTAGCGGCTGGTGGCCAAGCGATTACCTATTTGGCGTTGGCACACAAAGTCAATGAAGAATCTGGTCAAGTTGTTCTCAAAGAGTTCGTGTTGCCTGTCCGTGGTGGCATAGAAATTCGCAAGCGTGCCCTAGAGAATGTCGAGCATGAAGCGAAACTTCTGCAAAAATTGAATAATGAGCGCATAGTCAAACTTATCGATTGCTTTGTCGATAGGCAAAAGGCCTATTTGGTACTTGAATATATTGATGGCAAGTCATTGCGCAATCTGGTAAATGATAATGGTGCCCTTGATGAGGCTGAAGCGGTTCGCCTTGGTATCGAGATGTGCAGCGTGCTTGATTATCTCCATACTTTAGAGCCAGCCATAGTGCACCGCGACTTTACCCCTGAAAATCTTCTCTTGCGCTCAACTGGTGAGCTGGCTCTTATAGACTTCAATGTGGCCGAGCAACTCGAATCAAATGAAACTAAGACCATGGTTGGTAAGCATTGCTATGTGTCTCCCGAGCAGTTTCGAGGCAAAGCTACTTGGCAGAGCGATATCTATTCCTGTGGCTGTACTCTTTATTGGCTCTTAACAGCAAAAGACCCTGAGCCAATTTCGATCTCACAACCTATCAATGAACGGCAAGAGATGAGCTTCGAGCTAAATGACATAGTTGCTCGCGCCACTGCAATAGATACGAGCAATCGATTTGCCAGTGCCAAGATGATGAAGGCTGAATTAGAAGCAATTCTGGCTAGTTCGCGCTAATGAAAGTATTTAGGCTGTTCTATATAAAGCAAACAAATCAGCTTTCAGTTCATAAGAATCGCTGTAGCGATCTTCCGGCTTCTTTGCCAGTGATTTGAGAATGATTCGCTCTATCTCAGTGGCTTGTGGTGAGGGAATTAGACCCATCGCTGGCGGCACTTCTTGCACATGCTTTGTCATTAGAGCAACTGGATTATTGGCAGCAAAGACTAACCGGGCCGTTAGCATTTCATACATGACGCATCCTAGTGAATAAATATCAGTGCGATGGTCTACTTCTCTTGCCAGGCATTGCTCTGGGCTCATGTAGCAAGGAGTGCCTACAGCCTCGCCTGTAATAGTTAGAGCCAGCGATGCGTCACTTTGCACATGTTTAGCAATGCCGAAATCTATAATTTTGACAAAATCACTCTGGCTATCTTGCTCAATTAACATAATGTTCTGGGGCTTTATATCGCGGTGCATGATTCCTAATTCATGGGCGTGGGCTAATCCTGCTGCCACTTGAATAAATATTGGCAGAGCCCGCTCTAGGGCCATGGCGCCACTTTGTTCAATGAGCGTGCCTGCGCAAATACCTTCGATGTAATCCATAACCATAAAGGGCCGGCCGTCATTGAGTATGCCGAAGTGTTTAACAGCCACTGTATTTGGTGAGGTCAGCCTGCTACTAAGTTCAGCTTCTTTTTTAAAGCGATTGACCATTTCAAGGTTGTCGACTAGTGACTGATGCAAGATTTTTATGGCAACAATTTGATTATTCTTGTCATCGACAGCCTTGTAAACCTTACCGCTGTTGCCAGCGCCAACTTCTCCTTGAATTTGGTAACCGCCCACTTTTTCGATTTGGACTGGATTGCTGGTGATGAAGACCAGTTGTGAGCCGTCTTCTGGGCAGTTGAGCTGGTCTTTGCTGAATCTACGGTCGCATATGAGGCACAATCTACTGGCATTGTCTGGAGAATCAAGCTGGTTCACTTTGTCACCTAGAGTCTATGCCTGAAGATTATTGTCCGACAAAGCCTAGAGCTTCAGCTCTATCTTTGTCTTTTTGAGCTTGGGCTGAGAGCGAAAGTTGTTCGTTGGCATAAGAGCGGTAAAAATAAGCCTCGCCATTATCGGGATCAAGCTTTATGGCGTCAGTGCAATCAATTATTGCGCGATGAAACTGAGCCATTTGGTTGTGCAGTTCGGCTCTACGTAGTAAGGCGCTAGCATCAAGTGGGCTTAGTTCAATATTTCTATTGTAGTCTTTCATCGCTTGATCGTAGAGCTTGAGCTCCTCTTCGGCGTCGCCTTTATAGGCATAGGCGGCTTGACACTGGGGGTCTAAGGCAATGGCAGTATCACAGTCGGCAATAGCCTTCTTGTATTTGAAAGAAAGGTTATAGGCATAGGCCCGAGCCGTGTAGCCGTCCGGGTGTTTTGGAGCGGCCTTAATGCCCCTGTTGGCGGCTTCGAACGCTTCATCTAAGTGTCCGCTGTTGAGGTGAGCGTCTGAAGCAAGCACATAGGCTTCTAGATTTTTGTCATCTATTTTGAGGATGGCATCGCAGCTCTCTAAGCATTCTTTGTAGTTTCCGATTGCACTCTCGGTTTGGGCCTTGAGGGTGAGAGTTGGTATGTCATTGCGACCAGCTGCAATTGCTTTTGCTAAGTCAGCTATTGCCTTGAGGTTTTCGTCTATCTGAAGCCACTGTTTAGCCCGCTCAAAATAGAGATCGGCTGTAGGCTTAAACTCAATATCAGCGGTCAGTTTGTCTATGTTTTTCTTAACTTCTTCTGGCTCATCTATTGAAAGGTGATTGAAGACCTGATGATCGAATGTAAATTCGATCGGTATTGTCTTCGGTGCGCCTGATGGTAGCGGGGGGAAGGGCAGCGCGGCGTTGATTGTGGCTAGCATGGCGTCGTCGAAAGGCTTATTCCCAGCACTGGTCATTATTTTTAGATCGGTAATGCTTCCGTCTTTATTTGCCGTAAATGACACAGAGCCACTTGCTCCGTTGCCTGTTTTGGGCAACCAGTGCGCTTTTATTCGATGGTGTAGACGAGCCATGTAAGAAACAAAGCTAACGGCAGAGATTTTTCGAGTTTCTTTCGGCTTTTCCTTTCTCTCCTTTATTTCTGTCGACTGTTCTGCTTGATTGCACGAAGTTAAACCAGCAGCACTACTGAGTATAACTAGAGCGAAAGCTAATTTGAGATTGTAGTTTTGGGTTGCCATTTAGCGAGTTACTTAACGAATTACTTAACGATCTATTTAAGGAACTAAGACGATAATACTGATTGGGTCAGTTGTTCTTCTAGGCTACTGGCTTCACCGCTGGCAATGTTAATTAGTGCCAGTGGAATAGCAGATCTAATATTGCCAGCAACTACACCAGCCTGGCCAAAATTAGCTGCCACCAGATCGCCTGCTCTGCCGTGAATGTAGACACCAGCGCAAGCGGCATCAAATGGGCTCAAGCCCTGGGCCATCAAGCCACCAATAATTCCCGAGAGTACGTCACCAGACCCTGCGGTAGACATACCAGAGTTACCTGTTGGATTAACATAGACTTCACCATCGGGGTGAGCTACTAAGGTGTAGGCTCCTTTGAAAACTACAATGCAGTCAAATTCTTTTGCTGCTGCTAAGGCTGAACCCACGCGGTCTGATAAAAGTTCTTCAATTGTCTTTCCCGTAAGGCGACTAAGCTCTTTCGGGTGAGGAGTAATGACAAAATTGCGAGCCGATTTCGGCAGCGAATTGATATTGGCTGAAAGAGCATTGAGGCCGTCAGCATCTATGACACAAGGTTTATTAATCAAATCGAGTAAGTCGAGAACAAAGCTTACTGTATCTTGATTCTGGGACAGACCTGGGCCAATTACCACGCTTGAGATTTGATCAAGCATTTCGATTACTTCTTTCAATGCTTCTTTGCTAATTGATTGCTCGGTGGTTTCTGGCAGTGGTTTGACTACAATTTCTTCCACCGCTACATGGTTGGCCAGCGAGCGAGGTGTGGCTAAGTAAGATAGGCCAGCCCCAACTCTAAGAGCGCTGCTGCTGGCTAATGCTCCCGCACCGCCCATTCCTAGGCTGCCGCCAATAGTAAGAACTCGGCCAAAAGTACCTTTGTTTGAATTAGTCGGGCGTGACGGTAAGACTGATTGCACTGCACCGCAGGTGGTGACGAAAATTTTCGGAGTGCTTTCTACGTGGCTTAGACTTGCAGGTAGGTTGCTAAAATCAGGAAGGCCGATGTCAACTAAATGCATGCTCCCTGCGTATTCTGCACCAGGGTGGGTGAGATGACCCGGTTTCAAAAAACCAAACGTAACCGTTTTGTCGGCGCGAACCGCTGCGCCCATGATTTGACCAGTATCAGAATTGATACCAGACGGTAGGTCAATGGCTAGCACTGGTTTTGTGCTTGAGTTAATGGCTTCGATTACATGTTTGGCTACGCCGCCGACTGCCCTTGTCAGGCCGGTGCCGAACAGAGCATCAACGAGCACTGTTGAATTTGAAGTAATGGCACCGAGTACCTCTACTAGTTCATCAGTGTCTTCTAACAAAATCAAATCAACACCTAGTGAAGCCAGTATCTTTCGATTTGCTTCTGCTTCTGGTGTAGACATCTTCACTTCTGGTTCTTGATTGTCTTGCTTTTCACTTGGTCTCGGGTTGGTTTTACTAGTTTCTTTATTGGCTTCTTTACCATTTTCTAGGTCTGAGCCCTTTTCTGTGGGGGCAACTACAAAACAACTAGCTGGAACACCCCAGAGATTGAGGTAGCGTGCCACCACTAGACCATCGCCACCGTTATTGCCGCAGCCACAAAATATTGCTATGTGTCCAGGGTTTTCATCCCAAAGTGAAAGTGCTGCTAGTGCTGCCCCTCGACCAGCAACTTCCATTAGAGTCTGACCCCAATTGAGACCATCTGAAATCTCAGCGATTGACTCAATCCAGGCTGCTTCCAGGCTTCTGATTTGTTTTGTTGTAGGAACTCTTAAATTGCTCAGCATTTCTTTCTTCTTTGAGTTTTTTCTGTTTTGGTTAGACTAATTTTTCGACTAAAAAACAACGAGCATCGTGGCCAGCTGATTTTTCTTCAAGTGGCGGAATTGATAACTCGCAGCTATCGACTCGCAGAGAGCAACGGTTAGCAAAGCGGCAACCGCTGGGCAGATTAACCAGGCTGGGTGGCTGCCCTTCGATTGGTATCAAACGCTGCGAACCGGGCTTTGGTAGCGAATTCATCAAACCAATCGTATAAGGATGCTTGGGATTTTTGAACAGCTCTTCGACGGTGGCGTATTCGACTACTGAACCTGCGTACATAACCGCTACGGTGTCGCACATCTCAGCTACGACACCAAGATCGTGAGTAATTAAAACAATTGCTGTGCCTTGGTCTTTTTGAATCTCGCGCAGTAAATCTAAGATTTGCGCTTGCACTGTGACGTCTAGAGCCGTGGTGGGCTCGTCGGCTATCAATAATTCTGGCTCGCAAGCAAGAGCCATGGCAATCATCACTCGCTGGCGCATTCCTCCAGAAAACTGGTGGGGATAATCATCAACGCGGTTGCGTGCCTCGGGAATTCGTACTCGATCTAATACGTCAATTGCTTTTTTTCGGGCCTCAGCCTTCGATACTTTTTGGTGCAGTTCTACTGCTTCCATGATTTGGGCGCCAACGGTATAGACAGGGTTGAGTGAAGTCATGGGATCTTGCGGTATCAAGGCGATACGATTGCCTCTAACCCCTCGCATTTGCGCTTCGCTAAACTCAAGTAGGTTTTTACCGTCTAGACGAATTTGACCGCCGACAATTTTTCCTGGCGGTGGAATTAGACGCAAAATCGACAAAGAAGTAATTGATTTTCCGCATCCCGATTCACCGACGATGCCAAGCACTTTGCCCTTTTCAACAGAGAGAGTGACGTCGTCAACTGCACGAGCCATACCGGCCTCTGTGGGGAAGGCAGTTGCTAGATTTTGGATTTCAAGAAGGGCCATGGCACCGCTGACAGAAAGAAAGTGTAGAAACTGTTGTGATTTTAGACTATCTGCTCGATCAGTCTGCCTAATATCGCTACAGAATGCTTAAATAGACATCTAAGTCCAGAGGGTTCTATGTCTACTGATTCAACAAACAACACGCGAGATATCTCTGTTTTGCAGTTGCTCACCAAGCTGGTGAAAGAGACGGATAGGTTGGTTCGCCTGGCTGATGACATCGATACCCACGCTTCAACTCCTCAAGCCAAAGCTGCCTTTAATCTAATTGGCTCAGAAGTGAGCAGCATACTTTCTATTATGAAATCTTCTCTTGATCCACTCTATCGTCTGTACGACTTAGATCCGGGCATGAAAAATCTCGACCGCAACCGTCGCAACGCCACAATCAAAGAATTTACGATCGCCAATGACCCCGACGACAGCTACGATGAGCAAGCTCTTTGGAACGATATAAAGGCTAAAGAGTAAGCTTTCAGAGATTACTAGAAGCCAAGCTCTTGTTTGCTAGAGTCTTTAGTTCTTGTTGGATTTTAGCATTGCCTCCAACGCGGGCAACCATAAGCTTTAGGCTAGCAAGCCAAGGCTTAAAGTGATGGCTTCTCATCTCAGTGTAGGCCTGACTGAAGGTCCAATGGTCGTGAATTACACGAAAAACAGCAACCAGCGCACCGGTGCGGTCGGCGCCATAGCGGCAATGGACGAAGACAGGTTGATTGGCCGGATCATTAACAATATTCAAGAATTGAGCGACCTTGAAGAGCGACGGACCCATGAAGCCAAGCGGGATGTGGACGTACTTAATGCCAAGTTTCTTTGCTTTGGTCGCTTCTTCTGCTGCGCCGGGGCCGGCCAGGCGTAGATCAACGATGGTTTTGACGCCACTTTCTGCCAGCTTCTGCATGGCTTGATTGGAGGGAGCTGCACCGCGCCATAAGCCTTCGCTGACAATATCGAAATTAGAGATACTAGGCGCTGCAATTGAAGCTAATGCCGCGTGTACTTTGCTGTCACCGTTCTTGTGGCTAACGTTCTCGTGCACCAAAATATGGTTGACGCCTTTGTCTGGAGAAGTCAAAGCCAAATCTAAAAGGAACAGGTTTCTTTCTTCTTCCGAATCAAAAACGTTTTGCTGCACCTCACCACTGAGGTCTCCGCGCGGCTCGGCGGCTGCCGCTGGTGGTAAATAAAATGTCGAGCTCAAAGCCACGCTGACAATTAGGCTAAGGGCTAGACGATTGCCTCTGCCTTTTGTTGAAGCAAGAGATGTTTTGGCCCGGCTAGAATTTATCAAATCGTTAGTGCTTAGCAAGCCGTTGGAACCGAGCACATCGCTTTCGATGCTCCGGATTTTGGTATCAAGGGTGGTGTCAGCTTGGCTGCAAACCATTTTTTAACGACCTGAAATTTTCCAATTTTGCAGATATTAACATGGTGCCTTCTTTACAATCAAGATATAGCGGCCCATTGTTGCCAGCGCTTTCTTTGTGCTTAGGCTTGCTCCCTGCTGATGCGGTTATACTCTTCTGGTGGAAAGTAAGTTAAATTCGACTAGGGCTGGCAAGCAAGGGCGCAAGATTTATCTGCTTGTGCGTGTCTTGCTCACTGAATTTCGTGGCTTTTTGATCTGCCTTTCTACTGCGTTTAGCTTGTCAGTGGCGCTTTTCTACTTCTATTATCCACATAGTTTGTTGCCCAGTGGCGCTGCCATGACGTTTTTTCAGGCGGCCTATTACACACTGCTGATGATCTTTTTTGAAAGTCCACTGCAGTACGTGGAAGATATTCGTCTTTCTCCATTATTTTTCTTGTTGCCTATTTTAGGTTTGGTGACCATCGCTGAAGGGGTTGTGCACCTCGGCAATCTTCTCTTTCAGCACAAGCGTTATTCTAAGGAGTGGCAGAAAATGATCGCCGAGACAATGGAAGGTCATGTGGTCGTTTGCGGGCTCGGCAACGTTGGCGTGAGGGTAGTGCAACATCTTAAGCGTTTTTCTGAAGATGTCGTTGCTATTGAATCTAACCCTGATGCCCGCTTTGTTGGCGAGGTGGCCGGCTATGAAGTGCCAGTTTTGTTTGGTGACGTTCGTGACACTAAAATTTTAGAGCAAGCTTCAGTAGCTAAGGCTAAGGCTATTATTGCAGTTACTGATAATGATTTAGCCAATCTTGAAGCGGCCATGACTGCTCGCGAGATCAATCCAACCATACGAGTGGTGATTCGTATGTTTGATCAGAAGCTGGCCAAGAAAGTAGAAAAATTTATGGGCATTGAAGGCGCTTATAGCTCGTCAGCTAGGTCGGCGCGGCTTTTTGCCCAAGCGGCCATTTCAGGCAACATTATTGACTCATTTGAATTTGGCGGCACCATTATTAATGCTTTGCAGCTCATTGTTGAGTCTAATACCATTATTGTTGGCCAGACCGTTGATGATTTGCGTAATAATTATGAAGTAACGGTGCTTTGTCACGAGTCGAAAGAGGGTGTGGCCGACTGGAACCCTGCACCAGGCACACCACTATCGGTGGGTGACAAACTGCTGATAATGACCGATCGAGACGGCCTAAATAGACTGGCGCCGGTTTCTCATAAATTGTCTCTGCCTCGCGAATAGTTGTCAGTATGTTGCGCTCTTGCAACTACTCGTTACAACCGTATAAATGTCAACTAGTGGTAAGCATTTATGGGTAATCTACCCTTGGTTGATGTCTTCCATGGCGATACTTAATGTTCGGTGTCATTCCGTCCGCGCAAGATGACTATCGTGATGAAAAAACGCTTGAGCGCCTACTGCGCAAGATAGCCGCCACAATTACGCGTCCATGGACCATAATGGAAGTTTGTGGTGACCAAACTCAGGTTTTGCTTGAGAACAATTTGACTGAGCTTTTGCCCAGTGAATTGAACATTGCGCACGGTCCAGGTTGCCCCGTGGCATCAGTTCCTGTCCGAGTTTTTGACCGTGCTATTGCCATTGCTAAACAGCCAGATGTTTTATTTTGCGCTCCGGCTGAATTGTTGCGGATACCAGGCTCAACTTGTGATTTGCTTGAAGTGAAGGCTAGCGGCTTTGATGTTCGTGTTGTCTATTCTTCTATGGATTGCATTGCCCTAGCTCGGGCCAATGCGGACAAGAAAGTCGTTTTCTTCAACGTCGGACTAGAGACTGCGGCTCAGATGGACGCTCTAGCTGTTTGGCAGGCTCGTAGACTTGGTATCACCAATTTTCTTTTGCTTTCTTATCACGCTCAGATACCTCCGGTTTGCAATAGCATTTTTAGTCGTGCTGATAACGTCGTGCACGGTCTATTGGGTCCTGGTCAAGTTTGTAGCCTGACAGGTTTTGATCAGTACGAGGAATTGAGTAAGCAGTTCCAGATACCAGTAGTGGTGACTGGCTTTGAACCAGTTGATGTGCTTGAAGGAATTTTGAAGTGTCTCTCGATGCTCGAAGCAGGCAAATATGGAGTTGAGAATCAGTACCGCCGTGCAGCCAATAAGGCTGGTAACCCCGAAGCTAGAGCTCTCATTTACGAAGTATTTGAGTCAGCTGAGCGTGATTGGCGTGGGCTTGGTGCTATTCCGCTAAGTGGTTTGCGTCTTAAGCCTGAGTTTGTCTTATACGATGCTTTCAGCGCCTTTTCGCCTGAAGCTGAGGCGCTTCAAGAGTTCGCTGGTTGTATTTCTCAAGATATTTGGCGAGGCTTGCGAAAACCGACAGATTGTCCATCTTTCGGCCGTGGCTGTAAGCCTGATAGCCCGCTTGGAGCTACCATGGTTTCTTCTGATGGCACTTGTGCTGCCTACTATAAATATCGCAAACAAGAAGCTAGTTAATTTTGTGTTCTAAATTCCGGGACAAGATATGCGGAATAGCATGCTCAGTGCACTTAAGACTGCGACTATAATTAGGGTACTTTTAGGCGATAGTCCTTGCACTCGCATCAAGCCGATGTAACACATATAGCCTGTTCCCATGGTCGCTAACATTGCTCCTAACGATATCTGACCTAGGGCGATCCAGGCAAAGACAAAGGTCGCTTTACTGAAGGCAAGCACGCGGAATGTTCCCTCAAGATCTCCTTTGCCACCAAGGCGCTTGAAGGCTAAATCAGTAATAACGGCGCCCACACTCACTGACAGAAAGCCAATAATCATTCCCCAGAAAAATAGTAGTGGGTTTAATTTTGACACGGCGAACATAAGCGCACTTAAAATCAAAGTGAAAACCAGGTATAGAAGCGGTTCTCCGTACCCACCAGTTAGGGCTAAATTTTGAAAATAAGCCTTTGGGTTAGAGAGTATGTCTTTGGTGACATTGAGGTTGTAGGTGGCAATTCCAATAATGTCATTTTTGCTAAAACTTAGGCCAATACTAGGTGGTGGCACTTCTTTGAGCTGGTCGGTAGCATTAGCGAAGAGCTTGCTTCGCAATCTTGGTGGCTGCTGTTGCTGGTCATAGTTTAGATTCTGTTGATTTTGATTTCTGCTATTTGGGTTGGCGTTGGGCCAGCCGGGCTGCTGATTCTGTTGTGACTGGAGATTTAATTTTGCTTGCGGATTCTGATTATTCTGGGCACTTTCATGAACACCAGGCTGTGCATAAGCTGAAGGCGCTGGTTGGCCTGGCATAACTGCCTGTGCCTGGCCTGGCCAAACTGGTTCGGCTGGAACTTCAGGAGTGTAACTTGGACCTGTAACGATGGGCAAAGAGTTGAAAGGTAAGGCGTTGGCTTGACTGCCACCGGCTGGTAGTGTCTTCCTTTCAAGCTGCTGTGGTGGCATTTGTGGTGGGCGCTGTGGTTGTTCTTCGGCAAACAAATCCCACTTTGGTTCTGGTACTGGAATCCAGGGACTGGAGGGATCAGGAGCAGGGGCATTGAGAACTGGGGTCTTCGGAATATATTCCGCTGAATTCGGATCGTCTTGCGGCCGTAGCTTAGGCAGTTCGATGCCCGTTGGGCCAATAGCTTCTGCTGGGCCTACATAACCTGCACTAACGGGATAGGCTGAAGGAGGCTGGCTGGTTGTCTCTTGATGGGGAAACCAAGGATTGCTTGTCGGTGGAGGGCCAGCAGGCTGCTGTTGTTGGCCCGGTAGGGCTGGTTTCTGTGCCGGCTGCTGGGCGCTAAAGGGCGTATATCCAGGCAAATGCGAGAGAAGATCGTCTTCCCCTTCTTTTTTCTTGTGATCGTCGCCGGATGCCATATCTAGATCTTACCCATTCCTCAAGCAAAGCTAAGGATAATGCTAGATCTCTATTTATAGTTGTGCTTAGTCGATGATCTTCATTGGCGCTGCCCTGAATCTGCCACCAGTGGCAATGCGCTTGCCAAGCGGTGGCCTGGGTGTTACGCAGCGGGGGCTGTCGTATATGTATTAAGAGGCTCAAAATTAATTCTTGACGTCACTTACTTCCTGGCAACTCTTGCGGAAACATTGTCTCTGTCTGGGCGTCCAAGAGTTCATGTAGTAATTGCTGAGCATCTTGAATACTGCTAGAAAGGCTAAGCATATTGTGCAATCACTACTTGTCAGGGATAATACCATCGAGTCGAAAAGTGGCTTTGAAAGGGCGTCTCTGACCTGCATAACTTTTATCTATGCATGAGGTATAGCAATGGCATCTCCGACTATCTTGCGAGCATCCGACCCAGTCGTCGGTACAAACGCAGGTAAGAGTTCTCTGATTTCGGTAAAGCTAACAAGCCAGACTCGTACAACGATGGAAATACCTGAAAGGGTTTCTACTTCTGCTGGCTACCGCTCTCTAATGCTGAATGATAGCTTGGCCGGTCGCAACGCTTCGCGTGTTTTTAGAAACGAAGAGCGCGAAGAAGGATGTTCACGAATGAGAATGGTGAACCGGCTGCGTCAGAAAGAAAAATGGTTGATCTGGAAAGAATTTTTCAAAGACTTTGATCACAATATCGGTGCTTTTTTCCAAAAGTGCGCACCGTCGGGCTGGATCAATCACTAAATAAGTGCAATCACTAAATAAGTGCAATCACTAATATCGGGCTTAGAGCTGAGGTGAGTTTTCCTCTGGTTTGTAACCTAGTTGATTGTCGAAAATTAGTTTGTCAACTCTGAAGGCATCAGGGCTTACTTGTAGGTCGCCAGAAAACGGTGAGCCGAATAAAATTACAAGATACATATTTAGTGATATCAGAAGCGATACCATGCCAGTCATGGCCATCTGTGCTTTGGCGTCGGTCAGTCCAAAGAAATAAGTGAAGACAATTGTCACGACAGCACCAATGACCAAGACAATCCATTCAACAGTTGGTATGCCATGTTGTGCCATATTTGTTCTAGCTCGACGATAATCCCATACCTGACATGCTTCTTGCACGGCAATTGGATAAATTGCTTTTTGATTTTCAGAAGCAGGCTCAAAGGTCATAACTTCGCTCATCAGTTCTACGATGGCCTTTCTTGCCGTCTTGCTAATCTTGCCATCGGCCATTGCCGGCCACTCTTCTGTGAGAATTTCTCTGACATAGTCGTTGCACACAACTTGTACCTTGCGGCACTTCTCTGGTGGAAAACTCTTTGCTAGAAGAAAAACATCAGCTAAAGAATTAGCTTCTTGTTCAACAATTTCACGGGCTGTCTGAAACTTGGTCATAGCATCGACCACAATCAAGCCAAGTAAAACTGCATACATCGTGCCTACAACTGAGAGCAGATAGCCCCCAACTTCGTGGCAGCTTCTTAGCTTTTCTAGGTCAAAGTATTTGCGCACGACCAAGAGGCCAAGCACAGAGAGCAGGGAAACGCCAAAGATCAATATAGAACCAACTACATAAGAATCAAATTTCATATGCCTAGTTTCCTAGGAAATTCGATTTTGTTCAACTAGTTTTAGCGTGACAGCTTTAGTTCGAATCACCAAGGCGCTTAAACGAGTGCAAAACTTTGGTTGCCAAATCGAGCACACCGTGCGCGAAGCTGGTCACTTCATCGTGAGCCACCGTAAGCAGGAAGACCGCGCCTAGAGTGAGAACTATCAGATAGAAAAATACGACAGCCATTGGGTCTCCGTCCAAAATTATTTGAATCAGCGCATTGGAAGCTCAAGGCATTCCTTATCGCTATGGCAGTATCTTTTCAAGTGGTTAAAGGTAAGGTTAAGAGATTGCCTTTCTGCTGCCCCTGTAACCATAAGTCTGTCTAATGTTTTCGTGTCTAGTTTTTTGTCACTAGTGTTTGCAGCCAGGGCCGTGGCCGTGCCCCTTATCTTCGTTGTTAGAGTCAATAGAGCTGCTTGAAGGGCCATGGGAATGAGCTAGAAAACTGCCATGAGTGAGCTTCCGGTTCAACAGGTGCGTTCCCACCAGCAGCAAATTGCCTACTGATATTAAAGGAAGTTCAAAATTGGCAGGAAACTGTCCCCGCAAAACTGCTACTGCTGCCACAAGCGCCAGACCGATAACGAGGCCTGCTAGAGCAATTGGCTTTTTGTGCTCTCTATAGCCTGGAATAATAGCAAAAATCGCGAAGCCCACAATAAAGGCTATGAGAACATTCTCGGTCGTTTCGCTTTGTAGCCATTGCCACTTCATACCTATAAATGGAATAGCGGCAACGACAAATGGCATGGCCAAACAATGAATGAGGCAAAGCACTGAAGCGAAAATGCCCAGGTTGTCGAGTGAGAGAATGGCCTTCTCTGCTGCTTCTTCTGCTTTTATTGAGTCTAGCTCGGCCATAAGAGTTTCCGTCCGCAGTTGAAGTGCTTGCGTTTTGGTGATTGGGTTACTAAAAATAGTCTTTTAGCGCTGTCTTCCTTTAGCGCTTACGTTGGCTAGCGCTGCAATCATTGCACAGGCCAAAGATCTCGAGTACGTGACCCTTTACCTGAAAACCATAATTCGAGCGAATACTGTCTTCAAATTGTTCAATTAAACATTCATCTAGATGCAGGCTCTTGCGGCAAGACTCGCAGACCAAATGGTGATGATGCTCACCAGGGCGAACCAGCTCGTAGCGCCTCTCTCCATCGCCGAGTTGCACCGCCTGCACAAGACCTTGGCCAACCAGTGATTCAAGCGAACGATAAACTGTAGTCAGGCCAGGAGCTTTGGGGTCTTCTGTGCGCATCAGGCCGTGAATATCTTGGGCGCTAGTCATATCGTGAGCACGCTCAAGATACTCAAGAACTTTTCTGGCACCCTTGGTCAGCTTTTGGCTGGGAATAATAGTTAAACCGTGTTTATGCTCTACCATTATTAAAGGATAGCAGAAACGTCTTAGATCAACTTATTGCCCAGTTTATATTAGAGTTGATAAGTCAGCAAACGCTAACTTTGCGCAGGCTATATCCCACTTGCGGAATTGTTGTGATAATTGACAGCGATTGATCTTGGCTGTCGTCGAGCTTCTTGCGTAAACCGGTGATTGTTTCTAACAACGATTCTGCTGTTGCCTCAAACCCAGGCTTTGAAAGGCGCTGTAACAGCGCTTCTGTACTGAGTTCTTCATCTGGACGCAGCATGAAATATTCAAGTAAGTCAAACTCTTTTGCTTGCAGCTGAACTTTGGCACCACTTTTGGTGACGATACGTTTGACTAAGTCAATTTCAATCGCTCCGTTGGCTATTGTGTTTGAAAGTTTGTTGGGTGGCCGTCTTAGCAAGGCGCGCAATCGTGCTGATAGTTCCTTAAGGTTGAAGGGTTTTGTTAAATAGTCATCGACTCCAGCGTCAAAGCCCTGCTCTTTCTCTGTAATTTCAGTTCGACCAGTGAGCATAATCACCGGTGCTTTGCCTTTAGCGTCTCTATAGCGGCGACAAATCTCAGGCCCTGAAAGACCACCTGGTAAGTGCCAATCGAGAATGATTAAATCGAACTTGCCTTTACGTAGAACTTCCCAACCCTCTGTGCCGTCGTGAACAATTTCTACAGAGTAGCCGTCGGCCGATAGCCAGTCCTTGACCATTTCGGTCAAGTCTTTATCATCTTCCACAAAGAGGATCTTAGCCATTTCGCTCCGACAACTTAAGGTGTATATCAAATTCGCTGTCTAAGAATATACGACGGTCTCAATCGTTTCAAGTAAACTTGTCAGGTTACGTATCTGAATAAGGCGCGCGGTTCGAAATGCGGCTCTCTCTGGCAGCCAAAGGTTTAATAGTCGTGGCAATTCCTCTTTGCTTCGAGCTTGCTTTTGTCGTGGTTTTGGTCGACTTGCAAAGACAAGCTGAGGCTGAGTCTGCCATTGCCTTGCGCTCTAAGAAAGTGGCGCAGGGAATAGCCGCTCTATCGCATGATCTTTTTACGTTGTGGCAGACTATCTACAATACGACCAGAACTCAATGGCGTTCCACTGGCCGCTTTGACCAGAGCTACAAACCGGGAGTGGCGAAGCTCTTGGCTGGATTCGATGAACTTGTTGAACTGACACCGGATGACCCCGAAATTAACCGCAGGGTGAGAGCTTCACGTTCAAAGCTTCTTAGTGCTGAGCTAGTTCTTGATGCCATGATGCAGCGGCTTAATACCCACGATGGCAGTCAGTTTCTCACCGATGAAGTTCTGGCAGTTAAGCAGATTCAATCGACTTTTCATGCTTTGGTAGACCAGAATCATGAGCTAGAGGCCGTCTTTAGAAAGCAGAATAGTGAGAAAAATAGCAACCGCCAGATCGAGTTAAGGCAGAAAATCTTGACTGTGGCTACCTTCGCGGCTATCGTCAATGTTTTGCTGAGCATTGCTGTTGCTGTGTTCTTGCTCAAAGATGTTGTTGGTCGCTTACGACTGCTCCAAGATAATGCCTCAAGATTGGCTACAGGTAAGCAACTTCGTGCCCCCCTGCAAGGTAGTGATGAGATAGCTGAAGTCGATAGAGTTTTTCGCAGAATGGCCCGTGCCTTAACTGAATCGAATCACAAAGAGCGTGCCGTTGTCGAAAATGCTCTTGATACCATTTGTGCCATCGATAAAGATGGTCGCTTTAGCACGGCCAATCCGGCTAGCTTTAAGCTTTTTGGCTTAGAACCGGAAGATCTTATTGGCACGCGAGTCGTGGATGCCATTGCTGAAGAAGACAAAGCGAGATTGCTCTTGTGGATCACCGAGCTGCGTGAGAAGAAAGAGCGCGTGCCGAACCAATCGGAACGCGAAAAGGAATTTCGTGTGCGTCGCCGCAACGGCAGCATAGTAGATACCCTCTGGAGTGGTCACTGGTCAGAAGAAGAACTCTCTTTGTTTGTGGTCATTCATGACATGACTGATCGCAAAGAGCTAGAGCGTGCCAAGCAAGAGCTTGTGGCTATGCTTACCCACGACCTGCGCTCGCCTCTTACAACTATTCAAGGCATGATTGAAATGGCTCAGGCCGGAATGCTTGGTGAACTCAATGAGAGAGGTGTGCGCTTGACGAACTCTGCGGAACGGAACAGCTCGCGCATGCTCAGCCTTATCAACGACCTGCTTGATATTGAAAAGATCAAATCGGGCACCATGGCTCTAGAAAAGGAGGCGGTTAGCCTAAGCGCTTTGTTTGATGAAGTTAAGGCCAATGTCTCTGACTGGACTGCTGTGAACGGCATGGTTATTGAGTGTAGAGAGACGAGTTTGAGTGTCTTGGCCGATAGAGAGAAAATTAGCAGGGTGATTTTTAACCTGGTCTCAAACGCAATTAAATTTTCACCACCAGGCGGGCGCATAGAGCTTTCTGCCACTGCCAAAGGCGAAGTTGTGGAGATCACAGTTTCGGATCAGGGCCCTGGTATGCCACCAGAAATGGTATCGTCAATATTTGAGCGTTTCCAGCAAGGTACAGGTTCTGCTCATAAGGGCAAGGGCGGCTCAGGCCTGGGTTTGGCTATCTGCAAAGAAATAGTTACCTTACACGGCGGTAAAATTTGGGTAACAACAGAAGAAGGCAAAGGCAGTCAGTTTCACTTTACTGTTGAAGCATAGTTAGTTGTCTGTTTTTTCAGCCAGCGAAAGCTCATGTCTTAACTCTCGCATACTGGCATCGGCTTCTTGGTAGGCATGCCCTGGGCGGCCGGCTCGCAGACGCTCATAGCTGGCAATTGTTTTTCTGACATCGACGCTATCGACTTTTGTACCCAGTTGTAAGTCGCCAACCCAGCTAGAGGCTAGTGCATTGGCTAAATTGCCTAATTGTGCGTCAAATTCTTTGGGCGAGGCTGTTTGCTTCAAAGCTTCTGCTCTCGCCATCCATGTTTCACCACTAGGCGGCCGCGTGGCTGCGTAGGCTTGTTCGATTGTCATTGGCTTGTTAATAAAGTCGCGAGAATTGCCCCACTGGCCATCGATTTTTACCAATTGCGTGTTGGGATCATAATCAACAATGTTGACAACATGGTGATCGGCTAGAATCTTCTCAGAGGAAAGCGGCCCGGAGAGTGGGTTGTTTCTCAGGGTGCTAACAAGTGGTTCGCTATTGACTCTAACGAATAGTGTGGCGAAGAGTGGCCCTTTTTCTGTCTCGCGTAGTTGTTTAAGTTTTTCGGCGAAGTCTTCTACCGATGTTACACCCGTGGCCAGGTTGTGCTCACTGTCTCGCTCTTGCTCAGCATGATTAATGATAAACATCTCTGGCTGCCACTTCTTAGTAAATTGCTCGTTGATGCGCATCATGTTATTCATGTAGCCAGCCATTCCTGGCCCTCTATCTAACTCTTGAGGGCGGCCGTGTGAATAATCGACTAGTGATTCACCGCTGTCATAGGGGCCAGTGGCTTGTTTTTGGTAGTAGTGAACATCGCCTGGTGGCATCTTGCGCAAATTTTCTTGATTGTAGAAAGCAGAGATGGCCGCAGTCTGAAATACTTGGCTGGTGTAAGAGCGAACCCATGAGCCACTCTTGGCGTTAAGGGCAGCGTCTCCGTGTGCTCTTAGATTGGTTTCTTCCATGGTCACGCTAGTGCCATCTTTTGTGGTAAATCTACCATCTTTTGCAACTTGTGAAAGTATATCTGTCACTGTAGATGGTTCTTTGGCATAAAGTCTGTTTTCTATATTCGTAATTTGGCAGGTACCGTACTTGCCTTGGTCGTTTGATGTAGGCTCAGCAGCATTGGCCATGGCACCGTTAACAAGCCTTACTCGCTCTCTTTGCGATAGCGGTACATTGCCTTTGAGTTCTAATATCTGGGCTAGGTCACGGTAGGTGCGGGCAACTTCTTCACTACTAATGCCGTCTCGTTTTGCCCGTGCTTCAAAAGTTTGCATGTCGCGCCTTAGTTTTGCGCTCTCATTCGGGAGCACTACTTTTTCGGTGACCAGGCGCTCTAAGCCAGCTTTCTCTTCGGCTAAGGCCTTCGGTGCTGGTGGTTCTGGCTTATCACTGCTAATTAAGCGACCATCGGCGCTGCGTACAACAGTAAATTTGTCGGCTGCTTTAGGGCCAAAGTGCTCTTCTTTGTAGCTGTCGTCGGCTTGGCCAGTAAAGCTGCGCTCAAAGCCGCTGCCGTCTGGTCTAGTTACCTTTACTTTGCCGTCTTCAGTAATTGTATAAAGTGACTTGCCTGTATCTGTGAGAACAACAGCACCATCAGTGGTGTGGCCCTGCATTCTAATTGTTTCACCAGCTTTAACTGTTGCTGTTTGGGGTGAATCGCTTGTCGCTAATTTTATGAAATTGAGTTCGTAGATTTCTTTGGCGTGTTGCTTAATTTGTTCAGCGCTGGCGCCTGACCCTAAATGCTGGGCAGCAATCTCCATCACCGATTGCTCTGTGGTTGTCCTGATTTCAGTTGGCTTGACATTGAATTTGATAAATTCGCCAACAGCGGCCTCTTCGGTCTTGATTCCGGCAATTTTTATGAATACCGGGCCATCTTGCTCAAAGTTTTTGGCACCTGTGGCTTTTTCTGGTCGTTCTTCTAGTTTGGCGTCGGGAAAGCCCATGGCCTTAACTGCGCCAGAGTCTTTGCCCTGGGCCAATGCTCCATTCCATTCAGCGGCATTGCGCCTCAGGTCTTGAGCTTGGTTGACAAGCGGCTGGGGCTTCTCTGTCGCTTCAGTACCGGCGCCGTCTTTGGGCGCTTCTGCTGTTTTGTGTTTGCCGTCGCTCGTGTCTGCCTGTCCCACGGAATGAGCCTTTTGGTACTTTTGTTCTTTGTAAGAAGGCCGTTTGCTGGCCATCATTGGTCGCTACTATTTATATACCCTCCTGTCCTGATTTCTTGACTGCTGTTTGTTCTTCACTCGTCGTGCCTGGATAGCAGGCGAAATGGCTGTCGACTAGAGACCATTTTTAGGCATCGGTGCGTGCTTGACATTGAGGGAGTTGCAAATTTGAAGCAAAGCTAAGCTGATTACGGCTTTGCTCTTCTTAGTCGATTGCCTGGCATGTTAGACTGATTATCTTGTCGGGCGATTAGCTCAATGGTGGAGCACCTCGTTTACACCGAGGGGGTTGGGAGTTCGAGTCTCTCATCGCCCAAGACTTATGGAGAGCGGTTTTCGAA
>JAGOSY010000025.1 GCA_018062085.1 bacterium
TCAAAGCTAACCCCTGGTATCTTCTTGCTGCTTTCGCTCTGTTTCTAGGCTCAACTTTCTTAAATGCTTACCGTTGGAAGCTCCTCGCCAGTGCAGCCGGTCTCAACCAGAGCTTGCTAAAGATGGTGCAGTTCTGTTTCGTCGGTGTGTTTTTCAATCTTTTCTTGCCCTCCACTGTGGGCGGTGACTTTAGTCGCTGTTACTACTTATCTAAAGGCACCGGCAAATATGCCCATGCTTTTTATTCAGTCTTAGCTGACCGCACAGTAGGAATTGCTGTGCTTTTCCTTTTCGCCTCACTGGGAATATTGCTTGGACCGGGCGGCGGTGGTTTGCCCATACAGCTCAAATTGCCTATTTTGCTGGGCACAGTAGGAATTTTCTCAGTACTACCTTTCTTGCCAGCCCTGGCTAAGCGCTTCTTGGGCCCTGAAAATTGGGTCTCAAGGCAACTAAATAATTCGCCTGCGTCAATTTATTGGCATGATCGCGGCTTGATGGCTACGGCCATCGGCTTGTCGGTGATTCTGCAAGTCGTTCTGGTTATGTGTCACGTGGCTGTTGGTCTAGCCCTTGGTCTGACTAACATCCCTCTATGGTATTACTTTGTTTTCTATCCCTCAGTCGCTGTTCTCGGCTTTATTACTCCGAGTTTTAACGGCATTGGTATTCGCGAGTGGGCCTACACTTATTTTCTCACTCTGGCTGGCGTTGATCGGGCCCCCGCGCTTACTTATGCAATTATGTGGCTGGGGCTGACAACGATGTCAAGCTTAGTTGGCGGCCTTGTCTATGTGCTGGGTCACTTCAAGATTTCCAAAGCCGAGAAAGACTTGATGGAGTCTGGAAGAATGGACTCGATAAACTAAAATGGACTCGATAAATTAATTGGAATGGTGATGCTGGGCACTAAAGTCAGTTTTCTGCCCGGACGCAGCCCCCTTGAGGCCGACGTTGTTCGCCAAATTTTTGCTATAGCACAGGCCGAGGGCGTCAAGGCCTACCTAGTTGGTGGTGCGGTTCGTGATGCCGTTCTTGCGGCTCAAAGTTTGACCGATATCGGTCAAACGCCAAAATCATTAAAAGGCGAAGCTGGCGCTTTAGATTTCGACTTTTCAGTTTTAGCGGATGCCGCTATTAAAGACCCAGCAATTAGCTTGGCCCGAATTGTGGCTGAAAAACTAGATGGCCATTTTGTCTTGCTTGATCAGTTGAACGATATCGCTCGAGTAGTTTTAATGCCGATTGTCGATTCGGCGCCGTCGATTTATATTGATTTTGCCGGTTGTGTTGGTGGCAGTCTTGAGCTCGATATTTTGCGCCGCGATTTCACCGTTAATGCCATGGTTATCGATCCAGATTTTGCTGATCAAGTTATTGATCTGAC
Organism: bacterium; assembly: GCA_018062085.1. Classification (GTDB taxonomy): domain Bacteria; phylum Cyanobacteriota; class Vampirovibrionia; order Obscuribacterales; family Obscuribacteraceae. The sequence continues at coordinate 1,388 of JAGOSY010000025.1, forward strand.
GGGTGGTTTAGAAGATCTGCAAAACAAGATTATTCGAGCTGTTTCTGAAGATGTGCTGATTGATGATCCCTTGCGCGTTCTGCGGGCCTATCGCTTTGCTGCCTATCTGGGTGCCGAGATTGAGCCAATTACCCGGGGCTATTTGAAACAGCACGCCAAGCTGCTTGGACAGGTAGCTCGTGAGCGCATTTCATATGAGTTTTTTACTTTGATGAACTGCCAGAAAGTAGCCCATCTTGTTGTGGAAATGGGTCAAATTGGCCTGCTCGAAGAGATCTATCCTGAATTAAAAGATTGCCGCAAAGTCACGGCCAATAGTTTTCATCACCTGGCACTGTTCGATCACAGTGTTGAAACTATTCCTCAATTAGAAAAGCGTTTTGAGGCCTTGCCGGATTGGGTGCAGCAGTCTGCCAACTTACCCCTGGCACCGGGGGTGACAAGGCTAGCCGCCACTAAGATAGCGGCACTGCTACACGACATTGGAAAGCCTGATACTTGGGAGATAACTCCTGAAGGTCGCCATACTTTTATTGGCCACGACAAGCTCGGTGCTGAGATGATTCGCCCTTTGGCAGAGCGCGAAAAATGGTCTAAAACCATGACCCGTTTTGTTGAAAGATTGGTGCTATGGCATTTGCGACCGGGCCATCTCTTCCATACTGGTGCCCCTACGCCTAAGGCACTCAACCGCTTTTATCGAACCGTGGGAGCTGAAGTGCCTGAACTCATGATTCTTGCCTTTGCTGACTTCGGTGCTACCTGTGGCGCTGGTCTGGCTGCTGAACGCGATCGCTTAGAGCAGTGTTTGGTTGAATTGATGAATGGATATCCGACTTATATAGAAGCCAGCAAGAAATTGCCGAAGTTGATGGATGGGGCGGATGTAATGAGGATATTGGGAGTAAAACCGGGTCCAATTATCGGTGAAATTCTCAATTCGCTCACCGAAGCTCAAGAAATTAAGGAAGTAGTAAACGTGGCTCAGGCAGAGGCTTTTGTCCGATCCTACAAAGCTCCTGAAAACCAGTAGAAAAGAAAGTTTCCGCTTGGCAACTAAATTTCAGGGTTAATTGGAAGTTTAGCGGGCATAAGAAATGCAGAGAAACAAACACAACGTTCTGACCTAGTCTGAGCGGAGTAGTAAGGATTTCAAGAACAGTAGACAACACGAAGGCCCCAGCTGAGGGTCTTGTTTTCAACTGACATTTTTTAAAACTCTTCTGGCACAGCTTAATAAGGTGAAAACAATGAACGCTAAAGTAGACAAACTTCAGAACTACACAGTAATTGCTCGTCTCGATGATGCCATTCCACTGAATACTGAAGAATGGCTTGCCACCGAGCGCTTACTCAATCAAGTCAGTGAGTTCGTGCCTATGTCTATGCTCAATGCTTTGACCGAATCAATTATCAATTATGCGGACGATCAAGCTCGCCGTGGCTATATTCTCGGTCAAGAAGACCTAGTCAGCGAACTCAAGAGAAAGGCTTCCAAAATAGCCTAACTGCTAAATTTTCAGCAAATCTAGCATTACAGCCAGAAGTTATATTGTTGCCATCCCTATTCGGATGGCAACATTTTTTTGTTTGCCTATATAATTGACAAGGTAGTCTTATAAATTAAAACAGTTGCAGCGGTCTGTGACCACGGAGATAGTTTGCCAAGTTCTAGTAGTCAGTTAAATGTCACAGTACGCCATTGGACAACCATTACTAGAGAACTGGTTGCTGACTGTAGAGTTTTCACTGTGCACAAGTTGATTTCGCAACGCACCACTGCAGGTATCAGTGAAACTCACGACTTTTATGTCTTCAAGCCGACAGACTGGGTTAATGTCATTGCTGTCACTCCTGACCATCAAGTGGTTTTGATTGAACAATATCGTCACGGTATAGAGCAGGTCACTTTAGAAATTCCAGGTGGCATGATTGATGTAGAGGATGGCGGTTCGTTGATCGCTGGGCGCAGAGAGCTACTTGAAGAGACTGGTTGTAGCGGCGACGACTTAGTATTTCTCGGTCGCAATCATCCAAATCCGGCTATTCAAAGCAATATTTGCGACACCTATCTTTCACTCAATGTTAAACAGATTCAGGTGCCTAGTTTTGACGGAACTGAAGAAGTCGCAATTCGTCTAGTTCCTATCAAAGAAATTCCGCGTTTGATTAAAAATGGCATGATTACTCATGCTCTAGTGATTGTGGCTTTTCACTACTTGCAACAATATTGTCTTGAGAATGTCGCTCAGAATCCTGGTATCGATCAACTAAATCCGTTTTCTTGAGAATCTAAGTAACAAGGCTCAGCATGCAAATTGGTTCATTTCCTCCGGTTTATCACTTAGTGCTTGAGGCTTTGTCCTTTTGGATTGCTTTTCGCCTCTACATCAAGCTAAAGAAGCGAGATACCCTGACTTTTCAGCAACGGGTGCCAATTTTGCTCGGTGGCATGCTTGGTGCGGCCATTGGCAGCAAGAGCCTCTATTGGCTTGAAGACCCTGTCTTTTTTATGCAAAATATCAATAACTGGCAGCTGCTCTTGGCTGGTAAGTCTCTAGTTGGCGGCATTCTTGGTGGCTGGATTCTAATTGAAGTGGCTAAGAAACTTGTGGGTGTAAAGTCGGCCACCGGTGATAGTTTTGTCGTGCCTCTCATTGTTGGCATGGCAATCGGTAGAATTGGCTGTTTCCTCTGTGGCCTAGCAGACCATACCTATGGAGTCGCCACTGATTTGCCGTGGGCAATTGATTTCGGCGATGGTATTCGGCGCCACCCAACTCAACTTTACGAAATCATCTTCTTGATTAGTCTATTGCTTGCCTTCACTCAGCTTGTTAAAAGAAAACTGCAGCAGGGCGAATTGTGGAAGATATTCGTTTTGTCCTATTTGTCATTTCGATTTTGTGTTGAATTTATCAAACCAGTGGCCCATGTATATTGTGGTCTAGACATAGAGCAAGTGGTGGCCATTGGTGCCTATATTTATTACACGCCATATTTGGTTTCTAAGCTCCAAGCAAAAAAAACGCAAGGAGCTGTTTAATGAAAACGGCAGATCGTCCCTATCTCTTCTTTGAGCTAACTAATAGTGTCTGCTCTAATTGTTTAGAGAAAATAGAAGCGAAGATTGTTTTTCAAGACGAACGAGTCTATCTCCTAAAAAACTGTCTCAAGCACGGCCGCGAGAAGGTTTTGATTTCAACCGATATCGAATATTTCAAACTCTCTCGTAGCTTTTTGAAACCTGGACAGCTGCCTCTGCGCTTCAATACAGAGACTAAGTTTGGTTGTCCTTATGATTGTGGCCTCTGCCCAGATCATGAGCAGCATAGTTGTTTGACCTTGATAGAAGTGACCGACAAATGCAATCTTGAATGTCCTGTCTGTTACGCCGAATCAGGTCCCAATGCTGGGGCTCACCGCTCCCTTGAACTCATTGAGTTTATGCTGGATGAGCTTGTCAAAAACGAAGGTGAACCAGATGTGGTGCAAATTAGTGGGGGTGAGCCGACTATTCATCCCCGTTTTTTTGACATTCTGGATTTAGCTAGAAGTAAGCCAATTCGCCATCTTATGGTTAATACTAATGGTGTAAGAATCGCTCGTGATCGAGATTTTTGCGCCCGTCTGGCTACTTATATGCCAGGTTTTGAGGTCTATCTGCAGTTTGATGGCCTACGGCAAAAGACTTATACCGAGTTGCGTGGTGAAGACTTGACTGCTGTTCGGCAAAAGGCCCTGGCTCATCTAAACGAATTTGATATTGCCACAACTCTTGTGGTGACTTTGGCTCGCGGCTTAAACGATGACGAAATTGGTGAAATCATAGAGTTTGCCCTGAAGCAGCCCTGTGTGAGAGGAGTGACATTTCAGCCCATTCAAGCAGAAGGCCGAGTGCTGGACTTTGACCCAGCTGATCGATTGACCCTGGCCGAAGTAAGGCAAAAGATTTTGCAGCAATCAAAAGTCTTTGCTGACGATGACATTATTCCTGTTCCTTGCCACCCTGACTGTATCGCTATGGCCTACGCCATAAAGATAGACGATAAGGTGGTGCCTTTGTCGGGGGTAATCGGTTCTGATGTACTGTTGAGAGAAGCTGGCAATACTATTCAATATGAGTCAGACCCGGCCGTTAGAGCCAAAATATTTGAATTATTCTCTTTAGGAAAGACAACCGGTACTGTATCGCATGCCATCGGCGATCTATTGTGCTGCTTGCCAAAGCTAGAGTTTCCTTCTGAGCTTTCCTACAAAAATATTTTTCGCATCATTATCATGGAGTTTTTAGACAAATACAATTTTGATGTCAGGTCAGTAAAGCGCACCTGCGTCCATATTGTTCATCCTGACGGTAGAATAATTCCCTTCGATACATACAACATGTTCTATCGCAGTAATCTTGATGTCAAAGCCCTTTCAAAACATTAGCGAGAGCAAGAGCAATATAGATGAGCTTACTTGACAGTCACTACCTCGAATATGACCAATCTTTTGATCAAGCCTGGGAGCTAGTACAGCAGTGCCTCTCTGGTTCTTCTAATACTACGTCATCGACCGCAAAATGGAAGATTGAGGATGACAAAGAGGCTAAACGTATCACAGCTACTTGCGAAATCGGTAACGCCTTTCAGGTGCAAAGACAACTAATTTTGCAACTGTTATTTTCTGATAGCTCTGATAAACAGAGACTAGAGCTGCATTACATGATTGTTCCGATGCGCAACCTTGAACCAGCGCTAGCTATTTTTCAGCAGTTTAGAGAGCAATTAGAGTCCGCTTTTGGGGCGAAACTAACAGCCTACGAGTCAGCATCGGCGGCTCTTGAGGTGCAAATCGCCTCTAGCACTGGCCTGCTTAAAGGTTTTGAGTTTGTCCTTCTGGGCAACACTGTGCTCTTTGCAATAATTGCTGCGTTCGCTGGTATGGCTGCGGCTGCAGGTATCGTTATATGCCTGCAGGTCTTGTGGGTGCCAATTGGTATTATCACTAGTTTCTATCGCTCACTGACTAGGCCGCTTTTAATAAGGGGCAAGGCAATTGGAGCTATTGACCGTCTTTGGTATGGTTCTTTGGCATTTACAAGTGGCATGCTTGTTTCGGCTATTGTTTGTCCTATTATTCTTTTTGGCCTCTGCACTGGTTTGTCATTTGTTTCGCGTGGCGGTTTCTAGCTAAGTTTAAGTGAGATTATGAGCTTACTCGATGGCAATTACATTGAATGCGCGCACTCATTTGAGAGCTGCTGGTCACTTGCTCTCCAGGCCCTGGCGGCGTCTTCTCAGCCCGGCTTCGACTGGCAAATTGAGTCTGATCAGGAGGCTAAGAGCATTGTTGCCTCTATGGATTTGGGTAGTGCCTTTGAGGTTAAGCGACACCTGACTCTAGAGCTTTCCTTTTCGCAAATTGGTGAAACACTTCGTATAGAAATGCGATATGTTATTAGTCCTATGGTCAATCTAGGGCAATCTGAAGAGCTGCTAGAAAAGGCTAGAGATGAGATTATTAAGGCTCTTACTACTGGTCAAGAGCTATATCAGGCTGGCGACCTCCCAATCAACGAAGTAGAGCGTCTAGTACCTGAAAGCGATAAGAAAGGAAATGATCGCTTATTGCATTGCATAGAAATCGTGCTTCTTCTAAATTTGGTGTTGGTGCTCATTCTTGCAATGACTATAAAGTCACTACAGACAGTTATCTTTATTGTCTTTGCGCTGCAGCTCTTTTGGATACCAATTGGTGTTTTTTATTCGGTGTTCGCTGGCTATGGCAAAATACGGGACAGGTCAAGCCGGAGCTTCGGCAGCGTTGTTTTGTTCACTTGCGGACTGATTTGGCTCACTCTTGGTGGGATCGCGATTAGTGTGCTTGCCACTATCATAATATTTTTTGGCCTGTGCAGTGCTATTGTCGGTCACTATCAACGTTAGCAATGGGTATTTTGAGAAACGCCGGTGGTTCTGAATGCGTGGACTGAGCAATAAAACGGCCATTTTAGCAATAGCAGTATTGGCTGCCTTTGTATTGAGACCCTGTTCTACTAGCTGGGCTGCGCCGCTGAGGCAGTTACATGAATCTTTGAATATGGCCAATGGCTTCATTGCTAAAAACAACCATAGAAAAGCGTTGCCATACTTGGACCGAGCAATTGAACTTGATCCCAAATCAGCAGAAGCTTACTATCTGCGCGGTCATGTTTATTTTTCGCTAGAAGAATTAGATTTGGCAGAGCGTGATCTTAATAGGTCAATTTCTTTAAACCCACGGTTGGCAGTGGCCTATTGGCAAAGAGCAAGAGTCTATGGTGAAAAGGGCAAAATAGATTTGGCCTTAAGTGAATCAGCCAAGGCAATAAAGCTTGCTGGTAGCGCCAGTCAGTCTTGGTGGTATCAAGATCGCGCAACTTGGTACGTCCAGAAAGGAGATAATGTCCACGCCCTTGAAGAATATAACCGAACAATCCAGACAAACCCAAAAGATTTGTGGCCCTATTTCTTTCGTGCTTCCATCTACTACAAAACTGGCTCTTACTCAAAAGCTATTGCTGACTTAAACATTGCCGGCAAGCCGCCTAGTAGTGTTAGTCTCGGCAGGATTCGCCAGCTGCGCGCTCAATGCTATGACAAGCTAGGCCAACATGACCTGGCGGCAAAGGATAGAAAGGCGGCAGATGGCGAAGCCCTTAAGCAACTGGCTGATTTTTAGTTAGCTAAGAATCAGCGGACGTAAGCCATTGGGTTATTAGGCTTACCATTGACTCTTACTTCAAAGTGCAAGTGTGGTCCAGTCGAGAAACCGGTGGTGCCTTCGTAGGCAATGACATCGCCTTTTGCGACGTTATCACCAGCACCCACAGCCACTCTAGATAAGTGCGCGTAGAGGGTGGCCATGCTGTTGCCGTGGCTAATGATTACAACTTTTCCGTAGCCGCCATACCAACCAGTGTAAAGCACGTTGCCACCATCGGCAGCGTGAATCGCTGAGCGATTAGGGCCAGCTAGGTCAACACCTGAGTGAAATTTACGCACACCAAATATGGGATGCTTGCGCCAACCGAAGGGTGAAGTAACGGGTGCTCGCAACGGCATACACATGTTGCCAGAACCAACAGTGATAGGCCCGCCTTTTTTGCGGTTAGAGCTTTCCATGACAAAAATTTGTTTCTCTAAACGAGCAGATTCGTTAGCCAATTCACGTTCTGCCTGTTCGTAAAACGCCCGTTGGCTCCGTAAACGCTCGGCAGTCTGTTGCTGACCCATTTTCTCTTTGGCAATAGCCATAGCTTTTTCAGCTATTTGCGAGACTAGATCGGCTAGCATGTTCTTTTGCGCTCCAAGCTGTTGCTTGTTTTGCGAAAGCACCGACTCACGAAGACGCAACTCATCAATGAGCTTTTTGTCTTGTTCTGCCACGCGCTCTTGATAGTAGAGACGGTCTAACAGTGTTTGTAAATTATCGACTTGAAAAAGCATTTCAACAAAGTTCAAGCGATTGCCTTCATAGATTTCGCGAAGGCGAAAGGCGGCTGACTCTTGCAAACTGGCTTCTTTAGTTTTGACCGTAGTTAGCTTGGCCTGGGTTTCGTTGATTTTGTTTTCAGTGTGGCTGACTTGTTGCTTGGTATTGGTCAACTTGCCAGTGGTGGCAGCCAGTTCTCTTTGAATGACGCCGAGTTTCGCATAGGCCTTGGTCTCGTTCTTCCTGATTTCCTGGGCTTTCTTATGGTATTCGCGCTTCTCTTTTTCTAGTTTTTGTTTTTCTTGCTGTAAGAGGCGCTTCTTTGCCTCATTTGAGCTGCCACTTTCGTAAGCGACAACAGTACTAGCTGAGTGATGCAAGCTTGAATGCACATCGGTTGCACTAGCCGGCAATGTAATGGCTGCGCCCGCGGTACTTATTGATAAAGACACTGCTAACCCAAAGGATTTTTTTGCAGGGCTTTGAATACTTTTAAATTTCAATTTTTGGGAAACCAATCTGAACGCCTACAATATCTGAATCTGAAATTGAGTATCTTGATGGGAAGTGAAGTCTACCATTGAAAACCGGCTGAGGCAAAGAACCCTCAATATGGTTTAAGTCGATAGCCGAAAGATATGCCAATTATTAGCTATAATTTGGCCTGCTGGTTGCCACAGCTTCAGCGTTTAGGCGCTGAGCCGGTGCCTGAGGTCAAATGTTGAAATAACTTCAACACTTGGAGCTATATCTCAATATTTGTCACATGTTGTCATATAGTATCGGTTGACTGAGAAGTCCCGATTTGACCGACTGATTCCCGACTAATTCCCTCTAATGTTTGACGAGCAAGATAAAATGTTGAAAGAGATTGTCAAGTACCCTTTGTCTATCAAAGGCTTAGCCACAAGTGAATTTACTGAGGTAAAGAGCCCTTTTAGTGGTGAAGTAGTGGCCGTGGTCGGTCAGGCCGATGAGAAAGCCATAGATGCGGCGCTGAGCCTGGCTAAAGAAACTTTTGAAAATGTAATGAAGAAGATGCCAGCCTACAAGCGCTCGGAGATTCTGGCGAAGACCTCACAACTAATCCTCAGTAATCTTGAAGACATGGCTCAGACAATTGCTTTAGAAGGTGGCAAGCCAATAAAAGATGCCCGGGTAGAAGTTTCGCGCGCTGCCAATACCTTCGCAATTGCTTCACGTGAAGCGTTGCGTTTAGACGGCGAGCAACTACAGATGGATACAAATGCCGGTAACGAAGCCCGCATTGGCATGATATTGCGTGAACCGATTGGCGTGGTCGCGGCCGTGACACCATTCAATTTTCCTCTTAATCTAGTGGCTCATAAGCTGGCACCGGCAATTGCTGCGGGCAATACAGTTGTGCTCAAACCATCATCGCAAACACCTGTCTCAAGCTTTAAATTGGCTGAATTGCTCATGCAAGCCGGTCTCCCAGAAGGTGCTTTGATCGTCACCCCATGTCGAGGCTCTAAAGGCAATGCCTTGGTGCGCGATTCTAGAATTGCTCTTTTGACTTTCACTGGCTCGCAAGAAGTGGGCTGGAGATTGCGGGGTGAAGTGCATGCTGGCGTAAGAGTAATTCTTGAGCTGGGTGGTAACGCTGGTATTGTTGTACATTCGGACGCTGACCTAGAAGCTGCGGCCAAGGCTGCTTGTCGTGGCGGCTACGCTCATGCTGGCCAAATTTGTATTTCAGTACAACGTGTTTATGTGCAGAGCAAGGTCTATGACCAATTCTTGGACAAATTCAAGAGTCTGGTAGCGGCATTAAAAGTAGGAGATCCACTCAGTGATGATACTGATGTTGGTCCATTGATTGACTCAGGTTCGGTGGACAAAACCATTGAATGGGTAGATGAAGCTGTCAAAGGCGGAGCCAAGCTTGTCTATGGTGGCAAAAAATGCGGCAACAACCTAGTTGAACCAGTAATTCTGACTGAGACCAATCGCGGCATGTCGGTTGTTTCAGAAGAAGTATTTGGGCCAATTGTAAGCATCATGAAGTATGACACTGTGGATGATGCCATTGCCTCTTGCAATGATTCGCGTTATGGCCTACAAGCTGGAGTGTTTACTGCTAACGTAGATGTCGCTTTCAAGCTCGCCCGCGGCATCGATGCTGGTGGCGTTATGGTTAACGATGCCCCAACTTTCAGAGCTGACCACATGCCTTATGGTGGCCGCAAAGAGTCAGGATTGGGCTTAGAGGGCATACGTTATGCACTCACCGAAATGACTCAACCTAAGTTCATCTGTCTCAATTTGAATCCTAATGTGTAAAATCGGTAAATGGCCAAAATAGAAGAACGGTTTCGCGAAGCAATTCAGGCAATTGATGGTGCCTTGGTTGTCTCGTGCCAAGCCAGCAGTGGTGAGCCACTTAATCATCCTGACCACATTCTGGCCATGTCGCTTTCTGCCCTTAACGGTGGTGCCCGGGCTCTGCGCTTAGAGGGGGTTGAGAACGTCAGGCATGTGAGAGCTGCTGCTGAAAAACTCTTTGAAGGCCATCTGCCTATCGTTGGTCTAACAAAATCGGAGATACCAGCTGCCGAGAAGTTGTCATCAGTATATATAACCGCTAGTTTTGCCGAGGCTGAGGCTTTAGCAGAAGCTGGTGCTGATTTTATAGCTCTTGATGCTACGGGCCGCAAGCGCGCTGACCAGCTTAGTTTGAAAGAGACGGTTGAGAGAATTCATAGCCAGTTGAATCTGCCAGTTTGGGCCGATTGCTCTACTTTTGGTGAAGGCATTGCTGCAGATAAGGCCGGAGCTGACATTATTTCAACCACACTTTTCGGCTATACAGAAGAGACGGCACTGCCCAAAGAACATGGCCCCGGCTTAGATTTGCTCAAAGAATTTGTAGACCATATCGCTTCTCCTATTATTCTTGAAGGTCGTATCTGGACTCCCGAAGAGCTTACCCGCGCCTTTGAGTTGGGTGCTTATGCTGTTGTAGTCGGCTCAGCCATAACTAGGCCGCAACTAATCACAGAGCGCTTCGTTAAGGCTATTCCTTCAAGAAGGGTTCGCATGCCTGGCTTCAAACTGCCGCTAAATAAATGAGCCTCATTCAGTACTACACTCTCTTCCCAATCATTATTCTCTCAGGTCTGTCCCTTGGAGTGCGCTCAATGATGCCTTTGGCCTGGGGCAAAGGGCTAGTGCTGCAAAGTTGCTTGGTATTAGTGGCAGTGCTGATTGGCGTGCTGCTTCATAATATTTGGATTGCTCAAATCGCCGGTTGGGCCCTCTTTATTTTGTTTCACGTGCCCGCCTGGTACATTTTTGGCCAAGCTAAAAATTCGATGACACGCATGAACACTGAGGAAATGGCTAAGTGGGGCAGACTATTACCTTTGGTGTTCTGGGGCTTGCCGGGCCAGTTTTGGAAAGATATGGTTGATGCCTATATTGCCTTTTCAAAAGAAGATCCGGCTTTAGGTGAAGAGCTCTTGGGCCGGTGGCAGAATTCGCCCAGCTTACCTGATAGTTTGAAAGACGTGCCAATTCAGTACGGTCTTTATGGCAACTGCCTCTGCTGGCAGTGGCAGGCAGTGGTCGATGATTTTGAGAAACTACGTTTTGCCGCTCGCAAAGCTTCTCCGATGCTCTACTTTTCAGCGGCAAGAGCTTACATAGAACTTGGCCTGTACCATAAGGCCGCTGAGTGTTTAAGACAATCGCGCTTTGATGAGTCGATTACTCCCCTTGATTCTTTGGCTACGGCTTTGCTTCCATTCTTTTCGTTATGTGGTGCCCGCAATCAAGTAGACCAACTTTTGGCGGTCATAAGTGAGTCAAAAATCACTTTGCCTGAGGCTCTTTCGCTTTACTGGATGGGTCGTTGTCTCACCAAAGAAGGTGAGATTGCTCAGGCCCAAGCCGCTTTCGAGAAAGCATTGTCCAAAACTGAAGTGCCGATTTTACGTAAACGCATTCAGTATGCTCTTGATCTCACTAATGCTGACAGTGAAATTGTTCATAAAGGTAGCGTGTCGTTTACTCTTGAAGATTGCAAGGCCGAAATGAAAGACATTTGGTCTCATTTCCAGCGTGGTGCTTTCATCCAAGAGATATTGGCTCCACGTAGGCGCTCACCCGTCGTAAATGGTTTGCTTTTTATAAATTTGGCCGTTTTTTTAATGGCAGATCCTCACTTTAAATTAGCTCCAGCTCTAGCTCTGTCTATTTTTAATGGTGGAATGCTCTCAGACGCGGTGATTAAGCATGGCGAATACTATCGCTTGTTCACCTACATGTTTTTGCATACAACAGTGATTCACCTTGGTGTTAATATGCTTGGTCTTCTGGCCTTTGGTCGCATTACAGAGAATATTTTTGGTACCAATCGCTTTCTTGCAATTTATTTTTTCGGTGGTGTTCTCTCTGGGGTAGCTCACCTAATGCTGCGTCCTGATGAGCCTGCTGTTGGCGCTTCCGGAGCAATCTTAGCCATTTTTGGTGCGGTTGGTGTAGGCATCTGGAAATTGAAGGCAGTCTTGCCTGAGTCGTTGCGCAAGCGCTATTTATGGATGATGGTGGCCATTGCTCTATCGCAAGTGATAATAGATCAGTTTATTCCGCACATTGCCGTTTTTGCTCATCTTGGTGGCTTAATTGCTGGTATCGCATTAGGTGCAGTAACATCCATTCGCACGCCTTCAAAAGAAGTAATTGATGGTACCCAGAAGTTTGTTGAAGGCTGAGCGATTTCGCCTTGTGGCTCTCGTGCCCATAGTGCTAAATTATAGCGGTGGCAGCGGCTGCCAAGAGCTTCATTTAAAGAGTCAAAGATTATGCACGATTGTCCTACCTGCAAAGTTCCCCTACATGGCCATGAGCTGGTTTGCCCCTCCTGCGGCACAAAGCAGAGAGTAAAGCTGGGGTCGAGTAAACTTTTTGGCAGTGAGCAGGCTGCTCAGAAGCCGACTATTAATTTGATGCCCTTCCTTGCTGCTGGGGTGATTGCCCTTTGTGCTGCTGGCTTCCTTCTTAAGGACAGCTGGATTGCTCAATTGATCAACCGGCCACCACAAGTGGAAGACCCAATTGCCAAAATGACTTTTGTAGAAGCGCGAAACATAATCGAAACAAAGATTACTGAAGGTGTTGCCGCTAGCGGTGGCAAGACTACTTTTAAGTGGCAACGAGCTGGCGCTGAAGTGGATAAAGCTAGCGAAGGCCCCGTAGAAGTGGAAGCTCAAGTTGAGCTTAAAGATCCAAGCGAACGCAAGGCTATTATCGATCCGGTCAAAGAATATTTTGAAAAAGCTGGAATCACCACTCTTAATGTCAAAGACGAAAAGCTGCATGCCACGTGGACTTACTCCGTTACTCCCGCTGCCGCAGCAACAGAGTAAATGATTGGTAAGATGAAGTTTCCAACAGTAGTCTTTCTAGCCATAGCTATTATTGTTTGCCTAGTTGTATTTCGGGGTGCGCAAGCGCAAACCGGTCAGGCTAATAGCAGCAATCAGCCGAGAGTTCTTTATTCAATTTTTGATCCAAAATTCAACCTTGTAGCTGGTACTTATCTTATACCTAGTGGCTGGCACGCTCAGAGTCAGGTGGCTTGGAACCTTGAGCACTTTAGCCAGCCACTGCAATTACATTCTGTTGCCTCTAGTGCCGATGGAAAATCGGTTTTAGAATTCTTCCCTACTGAGCAATTTGTTTGGTTGGTGCCAAGAGCAATGGCTCGCCCGGGTCAACCTTTAGGTGATGGCGCTACCTTGCTTCCACCAGTCTCGGCTCAAGAGGCGATGCAGCATTTCGTCATTGCAAAACTCCGAGGTTCTGCTCCAAATTTGAAAATTGAGCAAATTATCCCGCTGCCAGATCTTGCTCAGCGTCTGCAAGTAGCAGCTCCAGCTGGGGGGCTGCAAGAGTCGGTCTGCGCCAAAATTTCTTATGTACTGAACGGTCAGCCCATGGAAGAAGAGATTTATGGAGTAAAAACAGCATTTAACGGAGTGCCTAGTCGCAGCTATACTGCTGGTTCGATGGTGCAATATAACTGGGGCTTCGGTGCTCTTTTTAGCTTTCGTGCCCCTCAAGGCGAGTTAGTGGCGCAGCGCGAAAACTTCTTTGCCATGGTCACTTCATTCAAGCCCAATCCAGCTTGGCAGGCGGTTCGAGCGCAGATGCAGCAGCAAGCCTTACAGCACAATAATTGGCGATTGCAGGAAACTGCTAGTTCAATTGCTAACGCCAATAAGCTTGGACAGATGGTTGTAGCTGGAAATGAACAGTTCTTTGCCAGTCAAGCGGCTCGCCGTGAGCAAGAATACGCCTCACAAATTACTAGGACGGCTGGCAGCGGCCTCAGTCAAACAGAAGCTTTCGGTGACCTAATGATGGGGCGCGAAACCGCAGCTGATGGCTCAAAGCATGCTGGCTACCACGGCTCAATTTGGAGTGATGGTCATGGCAATTATCGTCCAACCAATGACCCAAATTACAATCCCAATCTCAACTCAAGTGGCACCTGGACTCAACTAGATAAGATGCCACTAGCTCATTAGAGAGAATATATTAGACGATCCCACTGCTACCAGTTGACAATTGGTATTATTTTGTCAAAGTCAATTTTGAGGTAGCTGTGCCACAGAGCAATGTGCTTGTCACCTATTTGAGTCTACGCTCGGCGAGAGCAAATTCGATGGTTGAGTTTGGCCCTGCCTTGATAATTTTATTGATTTGCATTTTTTTTCCGCTAATAGATATGCTCGCTGTTGCTCTGGCTTACTGTGATGGTCAAGTATTGAACAGCAATCAAGTTCACGAAGCATCTTTGGTTGACTGGCACGATGCGGTTAATCCAAGCGGCACTGTTTGCAAGGGCATTCCAGACCAGTGGCTCAATGGCATGGGAAAGTTCGTCAAGGTCTCAAGCCCACCGACTACTTTGGTCGGCTATCGCGACGGTGAATCAACTACCGGTGTCACAGACAAAATTGTGAGCGTAACCACAACTTTGTCTTGCACGCCTTTTCTTTCCATTCCGCTTCCAGTGTTCAATGTACCTGGACTAAATGGACCCATGGTGTTTTCTATAACTTCCGAAAGACCTATGGAAAATCCTGATCATGCCGGACCGGCTAATGCTGGTGGAACTGGCGGTGTCGCTGCGGCTTCCACTCCCTCAGCTACTATGATGTCTCCGGCAGCAGCTGCAGCAGCGGCCGGATCAAGTACCCCTCCAGCAGGTCCGCCGCCTGTTACTTCTCCTGGAGTAACTGGACTTGGTGGCCCAAGTGGCCCTGCTGGACCTGGTGGCCCAAGTGGCCCTGCTGGACCTGGTGGCCCAAGTGGCCCTGCTGGACCTGGTGGCCCAAGTGGCCCTGCTGGACCTGGTGGCCCAAGTGGCCCTGCTGGACCTGGCGGCCCAAGTGGCCCTGCTGGACCTGGTGGCCCAAGTGGCCCTGCTGGACCTGGTGGCCCAAGTGGCCCTGCTGGACCTGGTGGCCCAAGTGGCCCTAAAGGACCTAGCGGCCCCAAAGGCCCTGGTGGACCTGGTGGCCCAAGTGGCCCTGCTGGACCTGGTGGCCCAAGTGGCCCTAAAGGACCTAGCGGCCCCAAAGGCCCTGGTGGACCAACCGGACCTGGCGGCCCAAGTGGCCCAACTGGACCCGGTGGACCTTTTGGCCCTGCTGGACCTGGCGGACCAACCGGCCCCGGTGGTCCTGCTGGACCTGGCGGACCAAGTGGTCCTGCCGGTTCGTCAACACCTGTCGGCTAAGCACTGCATCTAGTGGCACACAAAAAAGGCGACCTCAATGGCCGCCTTTTCAATTTCAAGTACTTACTTACTTACTTGCTAGCTTACTTTTTGCCAACACCAAGAACGCCACGGATGAACTTGCCTAGTGGATCATAGAACTCATCCACTACTCTTTCTTTTAGCGGAATAATGGCATTGTCAGTGATGTGAATATCTTCGGGACAAACTTCAGTGCAGCACTTTGTAATGTTGCAATAGCCTATGTGCCCTTCATCTTTTAGATACTTCATGCGGTTTGCTTCGTCAAGCGGATGCATCTCTAAGCCCGCTACTCGAACCATGAAACGGGGGCCCATGAAGTTGTCTTTGCGCTCGTGATCGCGCAAAACATGGCAGACGTTTTGACACAGGAAGCATTCAATACATTTGCGAAATTCTTGAACGCGCTCAATATCTTCTTGATAGATAGTCCAATTAGCGTCAGGAGAAGGCGAAAAAGCTTTGATCTTTTTATTGACTTCGTAGTTCCAGCTGACATCGGTAACCAAGTCTTTGATGATTGGGAAAGTCTTGATTGGCTGTACACAGATGTCTTCACCATCTTTGAACGAATCCATTCTTGATTTGCACATCAAAGAAGGCATGCCGTTTACCTCAGCACTACATGAACCGCATTTAGCGGCCTTGCAGTTCCAACGCACGGCCAGTTCTGGGTCAAAGTTTTGTTGAATATAGTGAATGGCGTCGAGAACGACCATACCAGCTTCAACAGGTACTTTGTAAGATTGAAACTCACCCTTATCTTTTGTGCCTCTGTATACCTTCAGAGTCGCTTGGCGACCGGTGGACTCAGGCATTTGCTGGCTCCTTTTTCTTTACGAAAAGCTCTTTTAAATCGTCAGGCATTTCGGGTAATGGCGTATGCTCCAAGACCATCTTGCCATCAGCACCTTTGCTGCAGGCAGAGTTTTTAGTGCCCCATTCCTTTTCAGTATTGGGATAGTCAAGGCGGCTATGAGCCCCGCGACTTTCTTGCCGCGATAGTGCACTGCGCGCGATCGCTTCAGAGCAAATCATCATGTTTTTCAAGTCGCGGCACATGTGCCAACCGGGGTTAAAGGCTTTAGTACCCTTGGCGCCAGCTTTTTCTACATCGGCTTTGAGTTCTTCAAGCTTAGCTAAGCCGATAGTTAACTCAGATTCTTCACGGAAAATGTCGACATAAGTAGACATGATTTTGTTTAGGGCTTTGTGCACGTCGTATGGATTTTTACCGTCTTTGATTTGGAACGGTGCTTCCATTTCGGCCATAGCTTCTTTGACAAACTTGTCATCAATTTTGGGTGCGTCAGATAGGCCTTTGACATATTCAACAGCCCCGGCTCCGGCTCTCTTGCCGAACACTACCAGGTCAGAAAGTGAATTGCCACCTAGGCGATTGGCTCCGTGCATGCCTCCAGAGCATTCTCCGGCAGCAAAAAGCCCCGGTACTCTCGTCATTTGTGACTCAGCCTCGACTCTGATACCGCCCATGGTGTAGTGCATGGTTGGTCCGACTTCCATCGGGCCAGCAGTAATGTCTACGTCGGCAAGATCTTTGAACTGGTGATACATAGATGGAAGCTTCTTCTTCACCCGCTCTGAGTCTTGATAGCTGATGTCAAGGAAGACGCCGCCGTGAGGGGAACCACGTCCTTCTTTTACTTCGGTATAGATGGCACGAGCAACGTTGTCGCGAGTCGATAGCTCTGGTGGGCGACGGGCTTCGGTGCGAGTGCCGGCCAGGGCAGCATTGACCCAGGTAACGGCTTCAGCTTCATCAGCGGCATAGTCGTTGCGAGTGGCTTCAGGCAAGTATTTGAACATAAAGCGCTCACCTAAGCTATTGCGTAAGATGCCGCCTTCACCGCGCACTCCTTCTGTTACCAGAATGCCGCGTACCCCTGGTGGCCATACCATGCCAGTGGGGTGGAATTGAATAAATTCCATATCTATAAGTTCAGCGCCAGCATCATAGGCCAAGCCTTGACCATCGCCGGTGTATTCCCATGAGTTAGAAGTAACTGTATAGGCTTTACCTGTGCCGCCAGTGGCAAGCACAATTGCTTTGGTTTTGAAGAGAATATAGCGACCGTCTTCGCGGTAATAACCAAAGGCACCAGCAATTTTGTCGCCGTCTTTGATTAGTTTGGTGATTGTGCATTCCATATAGACTTCGATGCCCTGGTGCACACCACGGTCTTGCAAGGTGCGAATCATCTCTAAGCCAGTTCTGTCACCCACGTGGCAGAGACGCTTCCATGTGTGGCCACCGAAGGCCCGTTGCAAGATTTTGCCGTCTTTTGTACGGTCAAAAACAGCACCCCAGCGCTCTAACTCTTTTACTCGGTCTGGGGCTTCTTGAGCGTGCAACTGAGCCATGCGCCAGTTGTTTAACTGCTTGCCACCATTCATGGTGTCTTTAAAGTGAGTCTGCCAACCGTCCATGGGGTCGACGTTTGCTAAAGCAGCGGCAACACCGCCTTCTGCCATAACGGTGTGGGCCTTGCCTAAGAGTGATTTGCAGATAAGTCCGACGCTCACGCCTTGGCCAGAGACTTCGATGGCGGCTCTGAGGCCTGCTCCACCTGCGCCAATTACCAAAACGTCGTGTTCTCTAATTTCGTATTCGCTCATAATTTAAAATAGTTGAAATGCAATGTTGGGATCGACACAGGTGTAACGGATATATAGATCAGTCAGGGCTACAGAAAAGAGTGAGGTCCAGGCCCACTGCTGATGACGCTCATTGAATTTGGTCACTAGCTGCCAGGCTTGGAAAGCAGGTTTTACTTTTGACTCGTTGGTTGGGCAAGAGAAACAATCTTCTTTGCCACCGACAATGTGTCTGCAGGCGTGGCAACCGAAGGTATAACCAGAAAGCAAAACACAGTTAGCTAGCATCACCACGGTCAAAACGCTCATATGGAAAGAACCGTCGTAGTAGAGAGTCTTGATGGCATCCCACCAGAGAATCAAAAGTACTGGTGTGGCTAGATAGAACGCGTAACGGTGCAAGTTCTGCAAAACGAAGGGGAAGGATTGCTCGCCGGTGTAGCCTTTGCCTTTGAACATGCCCACTGTGCAAGCCGGTGGGTGCATGAAGTAAGAGCGGTAATAGGCCTTACGATAGTAGTAGCAAGTCGCTCTAAAAGAAAGAGGAATCCAAAGAATCAAGAAGGCTGGTGATAGTGGCCACCATGGCACAAACTCTTTCAAATTTGGTGAATAAAAAGGCGATAAGTATGGGCCATATTCATAGAGATTATTCTCAAACGCTCTGAACATTGAGTAAATGCCAAAGGCAGTGAAAACAAAAGCAATGAGAAATGGTTCAACCCACCAGTTGTCTTTGCGTGAGGTGGGGCCTTCATAAGCTGGCACTGCATTAGACTGCGGCAGCTTTGATTCAGGCAAATCAGTTAGTTGCGATTGGGTCATTAGTATGTTCAATCTCCTGGGATGCTCAGAGCCATAACAGCTCCGGTCCACTATCGGACATAACAAATTATAGCCAGCTGAAACACTGTGTGACCCAGCTTTTGTCTAATTTTCGCAAAGCTCAAGAGCCCATGCTTTGCTTATCTAATTCGTTTCTATTGGCTTAGCAAGCATAAAAAGAAAGTTGCAAAGTACAAAACGTTGCACTGCCAATTCTCCTTATAATCCACTCATCTTGTTCCGCCTCGGAACTTGCCTTTGTCACTAGCGTCTTTCTTAGAATGTTAGCTTTGAACTTTTTGTCCTAATTGGTCGTTATTAGCAGTATGGATGTTAGGTTCAATTTTGTAGGCTGTCCCAAGAGACGGCCTAGGCAAGGAGCGTTATCATGAATGCCAAGGTGCGTAAAACTAAAACTAGCGATCGCAGTAAGAAAGCAAATAGTGAGAGTCAAGCAATCGCCAAAAGGCTAGATGAGTCTATTCCACTGAATACGGCTGAGTGGAAGAAAGTAGAACAAATGCTCATGCGTTTAACAGAATTTGCGCCCACCGACCTTATTTTTGACGTGGCCAGCGCTATTGCCTTCTATGCCGACGATCAAGCTAGACGTGGATATATACTAGGTGCTGCCGATTCTTGTAAGCTGGTTGCCTAAGTATTTCTAGTTAGTAATAGATTTGAGATTATCGATGCAGATTCGTTCAGCCAAGCTTTCTGATTGCCAAGCTATATCTTCTATCTATAATTATTACGTTGAAACTTCAACAGCGACGTTTGCTCTTGAGCCCGAAACTGTTGCTGAGCGCCAGGCCTGGTTAAATCAGCATGAACAAGATGATCTGCCTATTCTTGTGGCTGAGTTAGATAACCAAGTAGTTGCCTTTGCCTCTCTTTCTTTTTATCATCAGCGCTGCGCTTATCGGCAAACTGTTGAAGCGTCAATTTACGTAGACCATCTTTTCTTATCGCGCGGTTATGGCCGATTGCTTATGAAAGAGTTGATGGATGTCGCAGAAAGTGCTGGCTTTCATGCGGTTCTCGGTTTGATTTGTAGCGAGAACACCGCTAGTATCAAACTCATGCTTGACTTCGGTTTCTTTGAAGCTGGGTGTTTGAAACAGGTAGGGAAAAAGTACGATCGTTGGCTGGATGTGGCAATATTAGAGAAAATCCTCTAGTACCTAGTTTTTTTAAGTCTGACAATTTGAAATTCAAAGCCAAAATTCGCCGTAATGCAAATAATTCTGAAAGTCTAACGTCTGTTGCTAAGCCACAGGCTCTCTGGCGCTACTTGTTTTTGGCTCCTCTTGCCTACCTTCTGCTTTCGCCGAGGGTCAATATGCGGCTCTATCGCCGCTTGCTCTTTCAGCCTACGGCTTTTCCTGCGCAGCTCAATGGTCAGTTGCCGCGAGCGATGGATATTGAGCCTGAAGAACTATATTTCAACAGCTTTGGTGACCTCGATAGCAAAGAAACTTTGCACGGCTGGTATTTTCAGCATCCTAATAGTGATGCTCCTTTAGTGATTTTCAGTCATGGCAATTCAGGTAATCTCACTATTCGTGCACCGTTGTTTCAGGTGTTGCTTGAGAGTGGCGCCTCTGTGTTTATCTATGACTACCGAGGTTTTGGTAAGAGCACAGGCTCTCCTACTGTTGAAGGAGTCTATCAAGACGGTCTAGCTGCCTATGACTTTGTTGTCGGTAAGTTTGCTCTGCAAGCAGATCGGGTCTTCCTCTATGGCGAGTCACTTGGTGCTGCAGTCAGTAGCTACATTGCAAGCAAGCGAAAGTCAGCTGGATTGGTTCTGCAATCAGGCTTTAGCTCGTTGCGAAATATTGGCGGGGAGCGTGTTAGAGCGCTTAAGCTCTATCCTTCTTGGCTCTTTCCTATGCCTGGTACGAGTAGTCGCGACATATTAGCGGCAGAACATCCACCCTTGTTGATTATCCATGGCAAGCTCGACCAATCAGTGGCGTTCCACCATGCTCAGGCTCTTTATGACTGTGCTTCGCAGCCAAAACAGTTATTAGCACTTCCCGTTAGCGGACACTCTGATCTCGTTGCTACGGCGAAAGATACATTGAAAGAAAATCTCACGGCCTTCTTCAAACGCTTTAGCCAACCCTAATAAATATAGTGGCCACCCTAGATGCTAGTTAGCTCTGGCGGGTGTTAAATGGTGACAAATACATCGTCAGAAGTTGGGCGCAAAGGGGAGGAGTCATGAATGATCAATATTATCTTGTCAAAGGCCTAACCAAACTTGCCCAAGGCTGGCATGAAGCTGGCGAAGATGCAGTTGCCAAAAGCATCTATCGCTATATCATTCGCCTGCAGAATAGCAATCCTGGCGAAACATTCGGCAGTGATACTGCTGAATTTTCTGCTCTGTTGCAAGACTATGCTGCTCTCATTGGTTGCCGCAACATTGATGAAAAAGAGTTAGTTCGCAACTAGTTTCTGGCTATTCTCACGAATCAAGTTAAGAGCAGATCCAGCTTTGAACCAGCCGATTTGTTCCTCGGTCATGGTGTGCTTGACTGCTATTACTTCCATCGTGCCGTCTTTGTGTTGGATTTCAACTTCAAGGTTCTTGCCAGGAGCTAAAGCACCAAGATTCTTGATGCTGAATCTGTCTAACTCTTGAATCTTGTCGTAGTCAGCAGCATTGACGAAGGTGAGGGCAAGGATGCCTTGCTTCTTCAAATTGGTTTCGTGAATACGAGCAAAGCTTCTCACTAAGACGGCCTTACAGCCCAAGAAGCGTGGTGACATAGCCGCGTGCTCGCGGCTTGAACCCTCGCCATAGTTTTGATCGCCAACAACCAGCCAGCCAGTTTTCTCAGCTTTATAGTGACGAGCAACTTCAGGATAAGTCATGCGCTTTTGATTTAAGACATCGAGACCAATACCAACTTCTTGAGTGAAGGCGTTGATGGCACCAATGAACATATTATCGCTAATCTTGTCGAGGTGCCCGCGGAACTTAAGCCAGGGACCAGCGGGTGAAATGTGGTCGGTGGTGCACTTGCCGAGAGCTTTGAGCAATACAGGAAGATTCTCGTAATCTTTGCCATCCCAGGCAGCAAAGGGTTCGAGCAATTGCAATCTTCCTGAATCAGGCGAGACTGCAACTTTGACTTGATCACCGTCAATTGCCGGTGGAATATAGCCGTTGTCTTCAGACTTGAATCCTTTTGACGGTAACTCTGGGGCTTGTGGTGGCACTAAAGTAAACGACTTGCCATCGCTGCCAATCATAGAATCTGTCAGAGGGTTGAACGAAAGTGAGCCAGATAAGGCCAAAGCCGTAACAATTTCAGGGCTGCCAATGAAAGCAAGGGTCTCAGGGTTACCGTCATTGCGCTTTTGGAAATTACGGTTGAAAGAAGTAATGATTGAATTACTTTCGCCTTGTTTGATGTCATCGCGCTTCCATTGACCAATGCATGGGCCACAGGCATTAGCTAAGACGGTTCCGCCAATTTCTTCTAGGGTTTTTAGTTGGCCATCGCGGTCAATAGTTTCGTAAATCTGTTCCGAGCCAGGGGTAATCAAGAAACCACAGCTAGACTTGATGCCATGATCTGTGCCTTGTTGAGCCACATGGGCTGCTCTGCTCATGTCTTCATACGAAGAGTTAGTGCAGCTGCCAATTAAGGCATAAGTTAATTTGTCTGGATAACCTTTGACTTTGATCTCAGCGGCGAATTCTGAAATTGGTCTGGCTAGATCTGGTGTGTGGGGTCCCACTACATAAGGCTCAAGCTGATCGAGATCAATTTCTACTACTTGATCAAAGAATAGAGATGGATTAGCAGCTACTTCACTGTCGGCCACTAGACACTCTTTGTATTGATCTGCCAGTTGAGCAAACTCTTCTCTTTTTGTGACATTGAGATACTTGGCCATACGCTCGTCGTAAGGGAAGATTGAAGTGGTCGCCCCTAGCTCAGCGCCCATGTTAGTGATGGTGGCTTTACCTGTGCAGCTAATTGATTTTGTGCCTTCGCCAAAATACTCAACAATGGCTCCTGTGCCGCCAGCAACCGTTAAGATACCGGCGATTTTGAGAATAACGTCTTTAGGTGAAGTCCAGCCATTGAGCTTGCCCTTAAGGTGTATACCAATGAGCTTGGGCCAACGAAGACCCCAAGCCACTCCGGCCATAACGTCTACCGCATCGGCCCCGCCAACACCGATGGCAACCATGCCTAGGCCGCCAGCATTGGGAGTGTGTGAATCAGTACCAATCATCATTGTGCCAGGCAGGGCATAGTTTTCTAGTACTACTTGGTGGATGATTCCTGCGCCTGGTTTCCAGAAACCAATACCATGCTTATTGCTGGCAGATTCGAGGAAGTCATAGACTTCTTTGTTCTCATCAAGAGCGCGCTCCATGTCTTGCTCAGCGCCGACTCTTGCCTGAATGAGGTGATCGCAGTGCACCGTACTTGGTACTGCCACTGTCTTTAGTTGAGCTTGCATGAATTGCAGTAAGGCCATCTGGGCCGTCGCATCTTGCATGGCCACGCGATCTGGCCTTAAGAAGGCATAGGTTTCGCCACGCTTAATTTCTTCAGTTGGCCAGTGATCAAGGTGTGATGTCAACACCTTCTCTGCCAATGTTAGCGGACGACCAAATTTCTCTCTTGCATCTTGATGCTTCTTGGGCAGCGCTTCGTAGAGTTTTTTGATATCCGATACTTTCAATTCAGCCATTGCAGTCTCTCTTGTAGCTTCAGTCTAAGCACTTAATTGTACTATCACTCGTGACCAAATTGCTTATCAAGTGCTGCCTTGAGTCCCTATAGCAGGCTGTCTTAATTGAATATTTCATTTTGTTGACTGGCAGTGTTAGCATTGACCAGTAACTTTTTTACATCGAGACCAGAATTTGAAAGCCAAGCCGGCAATATTTATTCCAACTTTGTACTTTGCTTCTGGCCTGCCCTACACACTTGTTGTGCTTGTGTCGGTGATTTTTTATAAAAATCTAGGCGAGTCTAATGACTTTGTTGGAGTTGTTACTAGCTCCTTCTATCTAGCCTGGGTAGCCAAGTTTCTCTGGGCGCCTTTAGTAGATTTAGTAGGCAAAAAGCGAATCTGGATTGTGGTGGCGCAGTTGATACTAGCACTTACCTGTGTCGCCTTGGCTTTGAGTCTGGCAAGCAGTCAGATAGCGGTTCTGAGCATAATAGTATTTTCGATAATGGCTCTGATTTCGGCCACCCAAGATGTGGCCAGCGACGGTTACTATCTAGAAGTTTTAAACAAAGAGCAACAGTCTTACTTTGTCGGCGTGCGCAATGCCTTCTATAAAATGGCCGTGCTATTTGGTCAAGGTGGCTTAGTGATGCTGGCTGGTTGGCTGGCCCATCAATCTTCGTTTGGCGTCAAAGGCGGGTGGTCTGTCGCTTTTCTGCTTTGTGCTGCGATTTTCGCTTTGCTCAGTATCTTTCACTTCTTTGCCCTGCCCCATCAAGAGCCAAAAGAAAACGTGAAGGATCCTTCAGGTTTAGCAGAAGTGAAAGCAGGCATTAGTATTGGCGAATTTCTAACAGTTTTTCGTACTTTTTTTGCCCAAAAGGCAATTGTGCCGATTGTTCTTTATATATTGATCTTTCGCCTAGGCGACGCCCTGATGTTAAAAATGGCTGCGCCCTTTTTACTTGATGCGCCCAAAGTCGGTGGCCTTGGTATTTCTACCGAGACAGTCGGACTCATATATGGAGGGGTTGGCGTTGGCTTTCTCTTATTGGGCGGTATCGTAGGTGGTTTTGTCGTCAGCAAGTTCGGACTTAAGCGCACGTTAATGCCTACTGCTATTTTTCAAAATGTGGCGATTTTGCTTTACTACTTTATGGCCACGGCAGCACCAAGTGTGTTACTGACGTCAGTTTGCAATGCCATTGAGCAATTTGCTTATGGATTGGGTACCGCAGCCTATACAGTGTTTTTGCTTAGAACTGTTAACCCTAAATACAAGTCGGGTCATTATGCCATAGCAACTGCCCTGATGGCCGCAGGCGTTATGGTACCTGGTATTTATAGTGGCAAGCTTCAGGGTGCGCTTGGCTATCCTCATTTCTTTTTGCTCAGTTTCGTTCTTTCTATCCCTGGTATGATCACGATTCTCTTATTGCCGCTTGAAGATAAATAACGAAAATGCAGTACCGTAGAATTGGGAAATGGGGCGTCAAAGTCAGCGAAGTCTCATTGGGTAGCTGGCTCACCCACGGTGGATCAGTTGATGAGAAGAACTCCATCAAACAAGTGCAGCATGCCTTTGAACAAGGTATCAATTTCTTTGACAATGCCAATGTCTACGCTCAGGGGGCCTCTGAGAGTGTTGTCGGTAAGGCCATCAAGCCACTCAAACGTGATGCGATATTTCTTGCTACCAAAGTTTTTTTCCCTATGGGTGAAGGGCCTAATGATAAAGGCCTATCGCGCAAGCACGTTTATGAACAGTGCCACGCCAGCCTCAAGCGCCTAGGTACAGACTATATCGATCTTTATCAGTGTCATCGTTTCGATCCTGAAGTGCCGATGGAAGAATTGGTGCGCACCATGGACGATTTAACCAGGCTAGGCAAGATTTTGTATTGGGGCGTAAGTGAATGGAGCGGCTCTCAGATAGAAGATGCTTATCGTGTAGCTCACGAACTTAATGCTGTTCCACCAATTTCTAACCAGCCTTGCTACAACATGCTCACCCGCAATATCGAAGCATCGGTCATACCTGCTTGCGAACGTACGGGTGTTGGTCAAGTTGTATTTTCGCCTCTGGCCCAAGGGGTACTCACTGGTAAGTATCTACCGGAAAAACCATTGCCAGCCGATTCGCGTGCCGCGGACAGCAAAGTAAACGTCTTTATGATGGGCCGTAATTTGATGGCCAATGAAACTCTTGAGAAGGTGCAGAGACTAAGTACAGTTGCTTCAGAGTGTGGCTTAACTATGTCGCAGTTTGCTTTATCCTGGTGCTTGCGTCATCAGAATGTTGCCAGCGTTATCATCGGCGCCACAAAAGTTGGCCAAATTGACGAAAACGTTAAAGCGGCTGGAGTCAAACTAAGCCCAGAAATTCTCGAAAAAGTTGAAGTAATCCTCGGGGCGGCCACTGCTGCTAGAGCTTAGCAATTTCAGGTTCTTTGGAGGCAGGGTTAAATGTGCTGTCATTGGGCACATTGCTGATGTCATCGGTGGAGAAAAATGAAAAAGTTTCCAGAGCGCACCTCAGCATTGCTACTGAGCTTATCACTGTTTTTGCAGGTATTGAGCCCAATAGTTTTTCTTCAGCCTGTCAATGCCGCTGAAGGCGAAACTAGCACTAGTACTAGCTCTAGTGCTAGTTCAAGCTCTGGCTTGCCATCTGAGGTTACTGGTATCGAGCCAGTGAAAACGGACACGCCTGCGGCTAGCGAAACATCAACTGCTACAAGTACAGGTTCTAGTATAGGTGCTAGTTCGGCTGCTTCCAGTAGCCCTGCTACAACAAATGAGTCTTACACCGATCCTGTAATTGTGCGTCCTGTCATTGATCTTCCTCACATAAAAGAAGCCGCGGCAGCTTCTGCTCATGCTCAATCAGGCTTAGCCGGAAGCGCCTCCAAAGCAGCAACAGCTACTCCAGTGGTCAAACCCATTCAGGCCCAGGCCACTACCACCAAACTTTATGGTCGCATTGAGCAAATCACCAGCGGCAACGGCGCCAACTTCCCAATTATCCTCAAGGCGATGACGCCACAGCTAGATAATTCGCTAGTGAAGAAACCGCTCAGTGGCGCCGCTACCGATGTAAGTATGTTCTCCGGCACTATTGCTAAAAGTTTCCCTTCTGATTATCGCGGCAACTGGGGCGGAGACTTGACAGTATGGCGAGTGGAGCAAGATCCAATTTGCTACAAGATTGATCCCGAAGAAGCTTCGAAAGTTTTGAAAATTTTCAAGTCTGGTGCCAAAGGCTCGACCAATTTTATGTTTGCTCAAGACACTCGCGGTGGAATTGTTTTGGCACCGGCTAAGGTAATGTTCTCGGTGCCTGGCAAAGATATTGGTGCTGACCAGCAAATGGCCCAAATGATGGGTGGTCAGAGCTTTGCCAATATGGGGCCCATGGGGCAGATGATGCAACAAATGGCACAGAGTATGCCCGTTCCTGTAATTTTTTCTTTTGGCGATATTCAATCAAGTCAATATGCTAAAGGCTTGTCAGGCAATGAGTTTGTTCAACGCACCCTGAAAAACCAAGTGCGACAGCTTGCTCCTAATGTCCTTGAACAGCAGATTGTGGCCGAATGCAATGAGATTATGCGTTCTACCGGTCAGCCAAGGAAGCGCTACGAAGAGTCTGTTTTGCGATTCACCAAAGTGAATAGTCAGCAAATGTATGTGCAAGCTGCTCAAGTCGTTTTTGGCCAAGACCGCAAGTTTCAGCAGAAAATTGTTATGTACGGATATGTGACAAAAGGCCAGGTAGCTAATACTAATCCTTACTCTGGTATGATGCAGATGATGCAACCAGGCCAATCTGGCCAGAGCCCTTTTGGTGGCGCAGGAAATCCATTTGGTGGAGGCATGCCGCAGTTCCCGCCAGGGTCTAATCCGTTCCAGGGCTTGTTCGGCCAGTAGAAATATAAACAGAAATTGAATTCTAACGGACACGATCAGATGAACACTTCTTCCGCCAGCGACCTCGATACACTAGCTGATTTTGTCACTAACATGATTATTCAGCACGATTATCCAGGTTTTGAGCCGCGCTCCTTCCGCATTGGTCTCACTGAGCAATTGCTCAAATCAAGTGCCAGACTTTATGCTGATGCTTTAGGCCATTCTAGTGTCTATGTTCGCTTGACCGCATTACGATGGTTTCAAGAAAAACCTGGTGCGATTAAACCCTATTTGAAGGCAATTCTTGGATTGCTTTCAAACTCGGACGAGTGGGTGCGCATGGAAGCGACGATAACATTAGAGCGTTATCAACACCCAGCCTTGCCAATTGCTCTGGCAGTTACCGTGCAACTAGAGGACCAATATCCATTGGTGCGCAGAGAAGCGGCTAAAGCGCTTGGTAAGATGTTGGCCAAAATCAAAGAAAGTACCAATTCAAAAAATGCTGCCAAGAATGCCGAGCGTGATCTTGAGTTAGCACCAATTGTAGAAAGTCTTAAAAATGCTTTGCGCGACGATGAAGATGCTCAAGTGCGGCAGAAAGCCGAGAAGGCTTTGCGCAAGTCAGGAGCCTACGCTGGTTAAGTCGGCTTTATGTTATTGATTGATTGTAGAAGTTCTTTTGATTTGACGACGAAATCGCACTCATTGGTGAGTTTGGTGTACAAACCGTACTCATAATATTGCTCAAGAAAATTCAAGTCATATCTCAAGATCTTAAGTAAGTCATCAACTATTACTTCAGAGGCCCCTAGAAGCTCCTCCAATGCATTAGAGCGGGCCAATAGCTCACCAGCCAGGGTGACGATGGCCTGGGTCTTCTGCTCATGCCTCGTGGTGCCATCGCCATAGGCATTGGCAAGACTCTGGTGTATAGAGGCAGCACAACTAACTAAATTGGCGGCAAATTGATGAAAATAGGTGCGGATCATTTTTTCTTCGAGGGTGACGCGTTTCTCGGTCATGCGAGAAATGATTTCATTAATCTTGATAGTCAAAGTCAAGCAGTGATCAAGCACTAAAAGTATGCCTTTTACACGTTCTTCTTCTTCGAGGTTATGCAGCATATTTTGATCTTCTTTTGCAGCCCAATCTGTTTAATACTTTAGTGTACCCCTAACCTTAACAGAAGAGACCTTAACAGAAGAGACCGCCTCGGATTGAGACGGTCTCTTCTATTTGAAACTGATTAGCAGTTTCTATGTAGATGAGGATGGGGTAGAAGCGGCTCCGATTGTGGAGTAATTTTCAGATACTTCCATGGTGCTGACTGAAAGGTGGGCCCCACCTTGCTGCCTTCTGAAATTATCGAGATACCGGCGAAGAGCTTCTCTTATCAGATCTGATCTAGTGCGGTGTTCGCACTGAGCGATGAAATCTACTTGCTCTAGCATGGCAGGAGGCAGTGCAATTAGGACCTTTTTGGGCATATTCGGTTCCTCGGGTATGGCTGTCGGGTGACAAGGGGGTGCGTTAATGGGGCGCGAAGATACACCTCAAGCAAACTGCACTCTGGCGCAGAGGTCTTGAGACGAAGTCGTTCCTATAGTTTTGAGTCCGTTTTTTTTGTCTACGGTCTTAACAATAGGTAACTGCTTTTGGGTGGTTAGTTGGATTTATCAACCACCTTCAACATGTATTCAATTTACACATGAAAGTCGATATCGTAAAGGTCTAAAAGGGGCATAAATACCCAATTTCATCGAAGACCACATAAAAGGATTTTCCGAAAGGCGCAATGGCAAGCACGGTAACCCTCTTCAAGGATCGGCCTGAAAACGGTATAGATACTAGGATCCACAAGGACATATACAGCTATTGCATTGCTTAAAAATTGTGCTAGGCACTTTCTCGTTTTTGGCTCAAAATGAACAAAAGAGACTATTCATGCGGGTTCGGACTGGTTCGATTTCCGGTTTATCTGGCCTGTTTTGGTAGGGCTTAGAGTCTTGCTCACTAGTGATATTTGTACTATGTCTAGAAGGTAAGCCAGATGGCATCTAGTTATAATTAAATGGTATCGCTATTGGTATCAGTGATGTATATGTGTGCCCTGGGACGCTGACCGGTATCTTCAATTGCATGATGAAGCAAGTGTTTAAGCCATTTCTGGCGACCATAGACTGACAGTGGGGTACTACTTGCTGGGTTATCTACAGGTTTTGCACCGATCGCATATATTTCGGTGCTACAAAAAAGTCAAATTTCTTTTGCTGTGTTAATCACAAAGAGCAATGTTTGGTGAAAGGCGCAGAAATACTAGATTTTTATCGGCAAAATCGAGTTAGATATAAGACTTCGTTTCAGATTTGCCATAATTTTGCTGCTTACCGTTAACAATTTTAGATTCAATTAGGGAGAGCTATGCTCATTGCAAGTTGGAATGTCAACTCCATAACTGTTAGATTGCCTCATCTTTTAGATTGGCTCAAAAGCACGTCGCCAGATCATGTCTGTTTGCAAGAGCTAAAAACAGTCGAAGAGAAATTTCCTTTCGATCAGCTTGCTGAAATTGGTTATAGCTCTCATGTTGTTGGTGAGAAAACCTACAATGGTGTGGCTGTACTTTCTAAAAGCACTACTGAGTGTGTAAGCAAACTTTTGCCGGGCTCACCAGAGCCCCTTCAAAGTCGTTTGATAGAGGTTTGTGTCAAGGGTGTGTACATTCTCAACTTATACGTACCTAACGGCTCCGAAGTCGGCTCGGCTAAGTATCAATATAAGTTGGCCTGGTTTAAAGCGCTCATCTCTTATATAGAAGAGCGCCATGTCAAAAATGGTGTGGTTTCAGACAAATTAGTTATTTGTGGCGATTTCAATATTGCCCCCGATGATCGCGACGTTCATGATCCAGCTGAATGGGTGGGGCAGGTCTTGGTCAGTGAAGCTGAGCGTGACTGCTTTCGCCAGCTCACCAATCTAGGGCTGATAGATAGCTTTAGGGAATTTGAGCAGGGTGCTGGTCATTTCTCTTGGTGGGATTACCGCATGATGGCGTTTCGCCGCAAACGGGGCATGCGTATCGACCATATTCTTGTATCACAGCCATTGAGAGAGGCGCTGAAACGCTCATGGATAGACATTGAGCCGCGCAAGCTGGAAAAGCCGTCGGACCATGCACCCGTAATTGCCGAATTCGAAATATAGACGAAAAAGTCTAAGCTTTCTCTTTGACAGGCTTGTCGTATTTGAAGAGAATGTCTTGCACAGCCACTTCTGACAATCCTGGGAATTTGCCATCAATAATTTGATCAGCTAATTTGCTGGCGGCTTTGAAGTAGCTATCAGATGGTCTTTCACCAGTGAGTTTGCAGCGCAAATCTTGACAGAGAATGTCAGCAGCAGCCTCTACCACAGGATTCTGTTCGTTGTGGGCCCACAATGCCGTTACCAAAATGATAATGGCGTCTTGTGCTCTTTGCGACATCTCAGCGATGCGACATTGTCTATCTGCCAGCTTAAGTTGGTGCTTGACCATTGCCTGACTTAATTCGAGTGGTGTATCTGACAAAAACTCTAGAGCGAAATCAACATGGGCCTTGAGTTCTTGCGACATTCCAGGAATTTCATGTGAATCTACGCCTTCAAGCTGTTTGCCCATCCACCAAAATGCATAAGGCACTAATTCATTACGTAAGGCAAAACCGTGAATTGGATTCATCGGGTTGAATTTCTTCAAACCGGCCCGAGGAATAGCTTTGCCGATTGGCTCGAAATAAGTGACGCCATGTTGTTTGGCTAGCGATTTGAAGAAGGCCATACCAAGCATCTCGCCTTCACCTTCGTAGATGCATGGAGCAAGAAAGTCGTGAATGTTATCGCCCAGCAAATGACCGGCTAAAAACGAGCGGCCACCGTGAGTTTTCATAAATAACTCTATGGCGCACTCTTTCTCAGCTTCGGAGCCGAAGATCTTAGCGATGATACATTCCAGCTCACCGCGGTAGCCTTGGTCTAAAAGCCATGAACCCCAGGCCACTAAAGCGTCAGCTCCGCAAATTAGAGCGGCTGCCCGAGCAATTCGGCGCTTGACCAGTTCTCTTGTTTCTATTGCGTTGCCATAAGTGTCGCGGAATTTGGCCCAGGGCAGCATGTTGGCTAGCATGATGCGCATTACGCCAGAGGCTGTAGCGCAGAGGGCGAGACGGCCCATGTTCAGTCCGTGGTAGGCAACAGTAAGGCCATCACCGGTAGTTGGCACTAAGAGATTTTCTTTTGGTACTTTGAAGTTTTTGAATTTCAGGCCATTGTTAAAGGCATGCTTAAGGGCATGCAATTTGTAGGGAATGATTTGGAATTCATCGTTTTCTTCTTTTGGTAAATCAGCAATGAGAGCAGCTGGTTTGCCGTCAACTAGGCAGACTAGGCCAATGGTGCGCCCAGCTATTGCGTTTGTAATGAAGAGCTTCTCGCCATTGACTACATAATGATCGCCCGTCAGTACTGCTGTGGTTTTAAGTGCGGTCAAGTCAGAACCAGCCTGTGGTTCTGTTAGGGCAAAGGCAGAAAGAGCCTCGCCACTGGCTAGTTTGGGTAAGAGGCGCTGTCTTTGTTCTTCGCTGCCAAAGTAACGTACGGGGTCAACGGCGCCAATGCAGCCGTGCACCGAGGCCAATCCTGCTGCTGTCGGTTCAATTGAGGCTACTTGAGTAAGGAAAGTCATGAACTGGCGAGCTGTGCCGCCCTGACCGCCATACTTTTGTTCAATCAGCATGCCCCAGTAGCCGGCGCTGGCAAGTTCTTCTAAAACTACTTTGGCAATCTTGCCTTGATCATCAAGCATGGTGCCATTTTTCTTATGGCGCGCTAAAACTTCTAGCGATTTTTTCATCGCTGGCAAATTCATTGATTCGCTGTTTAGCTTAGGAGTCGAGAATAATTCGACTGGTACTTTTGCTTCCCAGATAGCCCGGTGCACAGGGCTATTAGACGTTTTGTATTGCTCGGCAAAGAACGAATCTACTTCGTCGTCAGTGCGGTCAACGGCACCTGTGCGTTTAGCTTCTTCTTCTGTTTTTCCGGCCAACTGCATGGCTGTTTCGGCAAAACTAGCGTCTTTTGAGTCGTCTTTAACTGATGTCATGGTTCAATTCCAGTAGTGAAGCAATATTATAAATCATTTAGAGCACAGATTAATCGCAATAGGATTCGTACTGCTCTCAGAAATTGTCACCTTAATTGGCGTACCGCGCAGCACGCTAATTAGCTCGTTTCCGGCTAATCTGCGACGCCAGCCGAAGGTCAGGCTGTTCTGTCCCTCATCACCAGCCATGTTGTCACTTTCTAAATGATTTACTTCAGGGATGTCACGACCTATTTTGACAAGTCCTTGCAATTCATCTCGTGTGGCAATTAGCTCTGGCGCAATTTCTAGGTCAAGGGCTCTGATCTTTAACACTGTATAAAGCACATCGGCAATAAGTACGTCGGCTTTTGACGGCGCGCGCCCTGATGGCCACTGGGGGCAATCTTTGTCGGCTATTTGGTTAGCTTCTTCGATTACTTTTACAACCTTTCTGCCCCAGTGCGAGAGTTGGTCAGAACGAATGCCGCGAATGCGTTGAATATCCTCTACAGATGAAGGCGGCCTTTTGGCAAGCTCAAGCATGATGTTGTCGTTAATCACTGAACGAGCTGGTCTATCTGTGCGTTTAGCTTCGGCCTCACGCCACAAGCAAACTGCTTGTAATACAGCTAATTTGCGCCGATTTAAACCTTGTGCTCCCTTTACTCTTAAAAATTCACGACCGCTCTCTCTGATGTAGTAGCTGTCTTGCTCGTAGTGTTTACACTCCTCAATAACCCAGTCAAGGCGTTTGCGGCTGCTCAGTTCGCTTTGCAGCCTTTGGTAAAGTGGAATCAAGTGCAAAGCGTCATCGATGGCATATTCAATTTGTGAACGGCTCAATGGCCTGGCCTGCCAGTCGGTAAACGATTCTGTTTTTGAGAGGTTTAGGTCAAATAGTGCTGCTAAAAGTTTGCCATAACCAGCGGGAAAGCCGAGGCCAAGAAAACCTGCGGC
Organism: bacterium; assembly: GCA_018062085.1. Taxonomy (GTDB): domain Bacteria; phylum Cyanobacteriota; class Vampirovibrionia; order Obscuribacterales; family Obscuribacteraceae. The sequence goes on from JAGOSY010000025.1 coordinate 34,789, forward strand.
AATTTGGGTGTCAAAAATATTTTTCGGTATTAGACCAGAGCGCTGAAAAATGATCATCAAATCTTGGGAGGCGGCATGTAAGACTTTGACAATGCGGCTGTCGGCAACGGTTTTCCAGAGAATCTGCAGGTCTTTTAGTTCGATGGGATCAACGAGAAAGACTTTGTCTTGAACCGCTATTTGCACAAGGCAAATAATAGGAAAGTAGGTGCGCTCGGGGATGAACTCAAGGTCGAGCCCGAATACGCCTGCTTCTTCTATTAAAGCGACAACTTCTTCTAAGTCTTTGGGGTCAGTAATCAAGACTGTATTTCTTTTAGAAGAATCTGATTTGGGGCTTTCCATTACTTACAATTTCCTTCTGAGATGATTGCGGCACCAGGCCAATGAACCAGGGCGCCCCATTATTATGCTGGTGTTGTGAAGCAAGTCGGGCAGAGTGAATAGCAGTTGGTCAAAGTCCATACCACCTACTTCTAGTCCTGCTCCTAGTGCAATTGCAGCGGGGCCCGCCGTATCCCAGGTTTTTAGCTTACAGGAGAGATGGGCGAAGACGTCTGCTTCTCTTTCCAGTATTCGTGCCACTTTAAGCCCGATACTACCTACCTTTACTAGGTCGACTACAGCGAGCTTGTCGATCCAATAATGCTTCTTTCGATCGCGAGAGCCCATGGCTAGGCGCGCTTTGGCGGTCGGATCTAGAGCTTCCAAGTTTTCAATACGCTCCACTTTGTTGCCACTGCGTCTGTACGCTCCGAAGTTTGGACCACCAAAATAAAGAATGTTTGTGTGGGGCTCGTAAACCCATCCAAACACTGGATGCATATCGATTACTAGGCCAATCATGACACAGTATTGGCCGTCACCCAAAATATAGTTTTGCGTGCCATCAATAGGATCAATCAACCACACCCGAGTGTGAGAGGCTGATTGCTTGAGCGAGTGTATATGCTCGTCGTCTTCCTCCGAGATTACGCAATCAGAAGGAAAGCGCTGTTTAATAGCCGTGGTGATTAGTGTAGACAAGGCCCGATCGGCGCTAGTTACTTTGTCGTCTAAAGTCTCTTTGTGTGAAATGTCGACGCCTTCACGCATAGAAATTGCTAGCTCACCAGCTTGTTCAGCTAGACGACCTATGATTTCGATATCTTCACGAGAGAGAGGCAGGAAGGTCAAAACTTATCAATCATTTAGCCAGTGTACATTTGGCACCCAAACTCTTCGGCTAACTTGTTATCTAGCAAATCAGCCACATAAGCCACATGCCAGACTAGATCGTCGAGTTCTTCTTGCACTAGACCAAAGGTCGGCCTCTGTGCCACAACCAAAGCGAGATCTTCATGGGTCGATATGGCACAACTTGAAAGGGTGCCGTTGAGATCAAGGAGCCGACGATAGAATTGCTCCAAATTTTCCTTGGGCAAATGTACCAACGGGGAAGTGAGGCGCAAAATTGCTCCTTGGGGGCCGTCTTGGACAAATATGAAAACCTTGGCACTGCCCTCCATTAACCACCAGCCAAGACCGCTGGCATCACTGAGCATGTGATCGCTGGGGTTGAGTCCGCGTCTTTGAAAATAGGCTTCGACCATCGCCTTAGCTTCCAGCGAAAGTCCATGGCTGACTTTTTGTGCGCCAAATATTCCCATCAGTTGTTCTCCATGACCTTACTGTTGCAAGTTGCAGTTTGTTGCGACGGTTTTTCCATCACAAGTCACTCAGTATACAAAACAGAGCCTTTCTTCGGCATTATTAAATGCGGTTAAGGGCAAAACATGCGGCTCTCAGGGCTGGTCGGGGTTGAAGATGTTGGGCCATGCTAGTATTGTTATCTAGTCAGCCGTTCAGGTTCTATCTACTTTCCCGAGTAGCGCAGCGGTAGCGCAGTTGACTGTTAATCAATTGGTCGCTGGTTCGAATCCAGCCTCGGGAGTATTAATAAAAGCGGCCCTCAGTGAGGGCCGCTTTTGATTTCTAAACTTCGTGAAACTTTAGTATATAAATACTTTGTTTTGACTCTTACTTCTCTGCTGCTGCTGCTTTCTTTTCCTTGAGAACTTTCATTGCTTTGGCTAGTTTGATTATTACCAAAGGCATTACGATAATTCCCGCAAATACAATACCCATCAAAATGAAATTGTCGTCCATGTCGCACTCCTTAGTTTTTAGCGCTTGGTTAAAGTTGAAGGATTACCAAGATACTTCAGACTCATTATAGTATTGCCCAATGGCTGAGATGAAATAAATCCTTAATTTGTAAGAAGAAAAGCAATTATCAGATGTCAATCCGGCAAGGTCGTCTTCCATAGATCTTCTTTGCATGGCTCGAGTGAATCTACTTTCCACTGGTGGTCTTCCGAAATCATCTTAGCTAGGTAGATTTCAGGCTTGTCGAAGAGATACTTACCGTTTAGATAGAAAGTTATCTCTGAACTCTTTATCACTCCCACTTTAAGAGCCGAAGGTTCGATGGCATCGGGTTTGAAGCTCTCTATGAAGTGTGGATCGCTACTGTATTTCTCTTTGAACCGCTCTGGATCTTCACGCTTTTGGGCCGCAACACTAAGGCTTTTGTAGGCTAGTTCCAAATTTATGCTGCCCGGTGTTCGTGAGCGGTAAAGATTGCCCAAGAACTCCTCTAACTTCTGCCTGGCTGGGGCGACGTTGTTATCACTACGCTCGGTAAAATCGCCCTCCTCAATTTGTAATGAATTATTCGGCCCTCTGTGTCCCGAAATATGCCAAATGGCTCCCGGTTTCTGGTCTGACCTGTCTGCTTGACCAAGGTGTCCCTCGAGGTTGAAGTCACCAAGCAATACTTTCAAGGGTTCTTTTGCTTTATTGGGCATCAGATACATTAAGCCGGGCAACTCTTGCCCGCTCTCACTGTCATGAGTAGGCGCTCGCAAATAAAGCAATACACCTTCATAATTTTTGGTCAGAGAGAAGGGGTTATCGTTACCCATTTTATTTGCTGTAATTACAATGCCTGTGATAAGCCCAGGTATCACTACAAGACCAAGCACAGAGAAAATCACTTTCTTGTTTAGGTATTTGGCAAAATCGATATTGATTTTGCCTTTCTTCTTCTTCTCAACTACTGCAGGTTTGCGCACCCCGGTGCTGCGACCAGTGGAGCGGCCGGAGGCACCACTGTCTATGCCTGTGCTGCGGCCAGTACTTCTTCCTGTACTTCTTCCGGTGCTGCGATTATCGTCTCGGCTTGAAGTGCTAGAGCTAGTTTTGCGTCCGCTTCTTGTAGTTGCACCTGGTTTCTTTTGTTGGTCTGGTCCAGAAACAAATGGGGCGCTGCCACGATCTTTGCGTTCCGGTGCAATCGTTGGGGAGGGGTCGTTGCCAAATAGTCCACCAGAGAGATCGAAATCTTCAATTTCAGCTGATGAGGTGTCGCTCTGCGGATTTGGATTAAAGCCCATGGAGGGCGGTGCGCTTATTAAGCTGGGAATACTTCCTGTTTCAAACTGGGTGCTTATACATTGCTCAAGAGCATCTCGCATCTCTTGCATAGTTTGATAACGTTGCTCAGGCTTCTTTGCTAGAGCCTTAAATGTAATGCGCTCAAGCTGTTCTGGAATACGCAGATCTGGCCGTACTTTATTGAAAGGCTCAGGCATTTGCGAGACGTGCATTTTCATGGTGGCATATATGGTGTCGCCCATTAGAGGTGGGAAACCAGTCAGGGTTTCATATAGAACTGCACCCATTGAATATATGTCGGAGCGGCTATCGAGATTGAGACCAAGGCATTGCTCTGGACTCATATAAATCGGGCTGCCAAAAATCTCACCGGTCTGAGTGAGGTTTTGCGGAGTTTTGCCCGAGGCCGTTGTTAATTTAGCAATACCAAAGTCAACTACTTTGACAAAGTCGCGACGACCTTCAACTTCTACCAGCATGATATTTGACGACTTGAGATCGCGGTGAATAACACCCTTTTGGTGGGCGTGTTCTAAAGCCTCTGTGGCCGAAATGAAAATGGGAATGGCCCGTTGATAGGCAATATAGTTTTCTGCCTTGACCACATCAGAGAGGCTTTGACCTTCCAAAAAGTCCATGACTATATAAGGTTGGCCTGTTGCTACAACACCGCAGTCGTAAACCGTAATTACGTGAGGGTGCTGCAGGTGAGAAGCCGCTTGAGCCTCTTGCTGAAAGCGTTTGATACTCAATTGGTCAGTGACATGCTGGGTCTGTAGCATTTTGATCGCGACTGTGCGATCCATCATTTCATGCAGACCCTTGTAGACAATACTCATGCCGCCGCGGCCAACTTCAGACAAGACACGGTAGCGGTCGTTGAGAATGGTGCCTAATAACTCATCTTTCTGCACAAACATAAGCATGCTCTTGTCATGCGGACAAACAGCTTGAGTGGGCGGAAATTCGCGCTTGCAGACAGTGCAGACTTTCTTCTTGGTTGGTTGAATGGGATCTTCGAAAGTCATAGTGCTATTTTGACAAAAGTGATATCAGGAAAAGTAATTAGGACTTACTCATCCCAATAATAGCAAGGAAGAAATTATCTGGGGCTTATTCTCACTTGCAGGTTGCCAGTTTCAAATCTGAAACCAGAGCTTCTGCTGCTTTTCTCCCTGAAACTAAAGCGCCATTGATAGAGGCATTTTCACGGAAGTCGCCACAAACATAAAGGCCGTCAACAAGCCGAACTGGGCGTTTCTCCAGCCAGGGTGGTGATTGATTGGGTAGGGCATTGGCAATGGAATAGCTCTTTATGTGTTGCCAGCTATCGACTTGGTCGCCAAACCAAGCTTTAGCTTGGCTCATTACATCTTTTATTAATTGATCATCGAGTGAGACTTGCCCGAGCACGGTAACTGAAATTAGATGTTTACCAGCCGGAGCGTATTCTTTAGCCACGTTTGTTAGTACTGCCAAGTTATTGATTGGCCCTTTATCGGTACCGTTCAATACCAGCAGGGGATCGTTTATAGGGGCTTGATCTGCTGAAAAGTAGAGGCAATTGGCAATATTGGAAGGCGGTGCCTCTATGGCACTACTTAGCTTGCTAGCGTTTGCTCCGTCAGTGGCGATGACAATTGCCCGGGCAAGGAGAGTCTCTCCGCTAGCCAGAGTTACTTGTGATTTGTTCTTGTCGATACTGGCAACTTGGCAATTAAGTCTAATTGAGTCTTTCGGCAGTGCCGAGGCTAATTGCTCAGCTATTTTGCCCATGCCGCCACTAGGAATAGTCACCTGACCTTCGGCCATCATTTTATAAACGAATTCAAACATGCGACTGGACCCAGACAAACTATTGTCAAGGGTGATGCCTCCGAAAAATGGCCTAAAGAAGCGATTGATCATGTTGGCACTGAAACCAGCATCTTTCAATGCTTGCAGGATGGTTCTATCAGGTTGAGAAAAGATCTCTTCAACGGTTGATGCCATAACTTTTTGCCGCAAATAGGCGACCTTGAGCTTATCTGCTAGTGAAGCTACATTTGATACCATCATTGACAAGAAAGTCGATGGATTTTTAAAGGGATCGCTAAGACGAATGAAATACTTGCCGTTATTGATTAGTGCCCCCGCTAAAAACGGTTTCAGATCTAGGCTCTTGTAGTCGAGGGTGCTGGCGGCTTCCGGATATGCGGTGAGCAGAACTTGGAAGCCCCGGTCCAGTGTGTAGCCATCTATATAGTCGGTACGCACTCTGCCGCCAAAAGAGTCTGCTGCCTCCACTATCAAAAAGGAGAATCCCTGACTAGCTAATTGCTTAGCGCATGATAGTCCGGCTAGACCAGAACCAATAATAATGGCATCGTAAATTGGCTGCACAGCTTTTCTCTTCTCTATTTCTCGTCTTCTTTTGCCCTAGTTCTCTGCCATTATCTCAATTGTATTGCCCGAAGGATCATCAACATAGATCGAGCGTGTGCCATCGCGGTGGGTTTTCAATGTGCCGAATTCTTCAGCTTTAGCGCTAACAAACGCTATATGAGCTGGATGTTGCTCAGGTATTACAAAGGCGAGTTTAATATTGCCAAAGCGGAGAAATGCCCAAGTGTCATCTTGATACTCGACTTCGCACTTAAAAGTGCTGAGATACCAGTCAACGGTGGCCTTTAGTGAGTCTTTGTTTCTTACAGGAATAGCGATGTGATCAATAGGGTCTAACATTTTTCTTGACCTTAGGTGAGAGCAGTGCGAACACTCCATAAATCTTGGAAGCAGCGTTTGACAAGAGTAGAGCGTAGATATGCAACACCCTCACTGCCTCCAGTGCCACGCTTGAAACCGATGATGCGCTCAACCACGGTGACGTGGTGCGTTCTCCAGAGTGCAATCAACTCATCTATGTCTACAAGGGTCTCCGCTAGGTCATGCAATTCGCCAAGTTGTTCTTCTTGATAGAGGCGGCACAACTCAAGAACTCTGTCCTCAGCGTATTTGCCATCTTCATCTTGGTCGCCAGCAGGAGGCATGGTCAAGGTAAAACCGTGTTTGCGCAGCAAAGCGTAAAAGCAATCTTTTAGGCTCGGTGCATCAAATCGTTTTGTCAACTCAGCAAAGGCAATGCTGTCGCTTTTGAAGTGCATAAGCATTCTTTCTTCTTTAAGGCCGGCCATAAATTCTATTTCGCGAAATTGCGATGACTGAAAGCCAGAGGCGGGGTTGAGCTTGTGCCTAAAACCGAGAAAGTCCACGGGCGACATGGTTTCAAGAATATGAATTTGCTGCACGAGTAAGCGCATAATGGCCACAGCTCGACGCATAAAGTGGGTGGCTTTGCGCACCCGGTCTTCGGCCATTAGCTCCACAACAAGATCTAGCTCGTGAATGACAAGTTTAAACCAAAGCTCATAGGTCTGGTGGATGATGATAAAGAGTGGCTCATCGTGGTGGGCCGGCTCTGACTGGCAAACCTGGAGGGTTTTCAGCTGCTCGACCATCAAATAGCTGTTGTAGTCAAGCGAGCTGTGGCCACCGCTAGTAACTCCGCCATATTGGGCTGTCTGTTTGCTGTCCATTTCTTACTTTTCTTCTCCACTTTTATTTTGGTCGGAATCTTTAGCCGGGAGTGAATCTTGCTTTTCAGGCACTAAATCGGGTGTATCTGATTTCGCTTGCTCTTTCTTTGGTTCTTCTGGAATGCTGTCTATTTTCTTCTTGGTTTTTTCTTTGGCTTCTTTGGGCTTACCGTTTTTTTGCTTGGGGTCCTTGTTCTTGCCGTTGCGCTTGTCTTTAATCTTGCCTAGTCGCTGTGCTACTGCCCCTGGTGCCAAGCCTAAGTAGGCAGCGCGGTCTAATTCCCCTCCTTCAGCAAGTTTCAAGAAGGTATCGGGTTTGTGATTAGAGTATTGGAAGGCTAGACGCGAATTGATCATTATCTTCTTGGCCTTCTTCACTAGTGCTTCATAGCGAACACCGAGGGTCTCGACTGTTATTCCCTGTCGATCTACATGAAATAATTTGTACTCGCAGGGATAAATATCAACTGGAGGGCATGAAACATACCAAATGCTGCGCTCTCTTTGAATTTTGTTGATAGGCACGTGTCCACTTATGGCCAACCTGACATCGAGGCAAGCACCGAGAATTTCTCGAGCTGATGCCCCCTGTACTAAAGTGTATTCCTCAAAGGGCGGTCCACCATCATAAGGCGGCGGCGCTAATAGAGGGTGATGACTGACGACAATGGTCAATTTCCCTTTGTTGCTATTCAAATCTTGCTTGAGCCAATTCATTTGAGCATTGCTCAACTCGCCAGTTTCGCTGTTGGCTTTGGCGGTATCTAAACCAACAAGATGTACCCCAGGAACGGGATCTGTCGACCAGTAAGAAGTACCGCCGGTTAGACCCTTGCCTTTGAAGTCCGGTCCATAGGTGATCATCCGTTCAACTGCTGGCGGTCCGCTTACGTCCCATTCCCCAAGAACGAAGTACCAAGGGCAATTGAGCACTGCCACAATGTCAATGAAAAGTTGCCAGTAAGTTTCGTCACGGCCCGGTGTCTCCACTTGATCTCCACAAAAGATGACAAAGTCGACCTTCTGTTCGTTAATAGACTTGACTACGTCTTGCAAGAAAAGCTGACTTTCCTGTAGCAACTTTAGGCTGTCTGGCAATCCGTGCGAAAGATGACTGTCAGAAACCACAGCAAAAGAAAAAGGGGCAAAGTCAAAGCCGGCTGCTTGCACTGGCACGAGTAAACTGCTCAGCTGACCAAAGCAGGTTAGAGCGCCGAGCCCGGTGAGAAAATGACGTCTGCTTAGTAACCTGGTAGCGTCCTCAACCATAGGTCGTGCTCCTAATAGATAGCAAGAGCATTCACTTATCACGTATGACGCGATGCTCATTCCATCGCTTAGTTTACCTAAAATCTGGTCGTCTATTTTTCTTTCTATTTTTTGATCAGACCGAGAATCTCGGCACGTAAAGTTGCATCTTTCTTATACAAGCCGCGAGCATCAGTTGTAATTGTCGTGCTGCCTGGTTTCTTGATGCCACGAAGACTCATACAAGAGTGTTCGGCTTCAATCATGACGAAAACGGCCAATGGGTCGAGCCTTTCTTCTATAGCTTGGGCCACTTGAGCAGTGAGACGTTCTTGTACCTGTAGGCGCCTAGAAGCTATTTCGACCACTCTGGCAAGTTTCGACAAACCTGTTATGTGTCCATCTCTGGGCAGATAGGCCACATGCACTAGCCCGTGGAAAGGCAATAGATGGTGCTCGCAGGTGCTATTAAAAGTGAGGTCTTTGACCAGAACAAGCCCTGCCGATTTTTCAAAAAATTCACATGTTATTTGGTCGGCAGGGTTGAGATCTGTGGCTGATGCCAGTTCGGCCATCATCCTGGCAACTCGATTTGGCGTTTGCTGCAGCCCTTCGCGATCTAAATCTTCACCGATGGCACGCAAGATCATCTTGACGCCTTGTTCTAGCAATTCTAGATTGACTTGCGACGGCACTCTGGTAGGTATTGGCTGAAAGTTTCCTTTACAAATGGCTTCAGAATTCATGGATTACTCAAGGATAAAAAGGACAAAATCATCGTGTATAGCTAAATGAAGTGCAATTTAAGGCTCCAGAGCGCTGACACTTCTTTTGACAACCGTTGATTGCCTAGTATATCGCTTATACTCTAAATCTTTCAATTTTCAGCGATTTCATGAAGGAGAGCCGATGACCGCCGCAACCGTGATGCAACTAGATATCCGTCAAATTAGAGAGTTGATTCCCCATCGCTATCCTTTCCTATTAATAGATCGTGTAACTGAAGTTGAACCAGGCGTGCGCGCCAAGGGTTTTAAGAATCTGACTGTCAACGAGGAGTTCTTTCAAGGTCACTTCCCAGACAGACCAATTATGCCTGGCGTTTTGATGGTCGAAGCCCTTGCCCAATTAGGCTGTCTCACCATGCTCTTGAAGCCTGAGATGAAAGGTAATCTTGGTGTCTTTACTGGTATTGACGGAGTAAAATTCCGCACAATGGTGGTACCAGGTGACAAATTAGAGCTTGAAGTCGAGCTTCTCAAGATGAAAGGGCCAGTAGGCAAAATGAGAGGAATTGCTCGTGTTGGCGACAAAATTGCCTGTGAAGGCGAAATTGGTTTCGCTATGGTCAAGCCGTAATTTTGTTTATATTTTTGCTTATATATAGGTAGGGAAACAATGTCTATTCATCCCACTGCCATTATCGGCGATGGCGCAAAAATCGACGATACGGTTGATATTGCACCATATGCGGTTATTGGGCCAAATGTGGTAATTAAGGCAGGCACCAAAATTGGTGCTCATGCCATCATTGACGGTCACACCACTATTGGTGAGAACTGCAATATCTTCCCTGGTGCATCAATAGGCCTGCAGCCACAAGACTTGAGCTATAAAGATGAGCCAACTGGTGTGATTATGGGCGACCGCGTCACTGTGCGCGAGTACGCCACAATCCATAGAGGAACGGCCGATCGTTTTACCAGGGTTGGTGATGATTGCTTCCTTATGAACTATTCGCACATTGCTCATGATTGTCAGATTGGAAATGGTGCAATTTTCGCCAATGGTGCCACTCTTGCTGGTCACGTTGTAGTTGGTGAGCGCGTGGTCATAGCCGGCTCAGTGGTAGTGCACCAGTTTGTTCGCATTGGTCGCTACGCCATGATTTCTGGCGCCACTGGCACGCGCATGGATATTCCGCCTTTCACAATGTGCGACAAGCGACCGCTGGCAGTTACCGGTCTAAATCTAGTCGGTCTAAGAAGAGGAAAAGTTGGCCCAGAAATACGCAATACCATCAAGCAGGCCTACAAGTTGATATATCGCTCAGGTCTAAATACCACTCAAGCATTGGCTAAGATTGAAGAAGAAATCGCACAGTCTCCTGAAATCAAGGAGATAGTTGAATTCTTCCGTACCACTAAGCGTGGTGTGATTCGCGGTGCCTTTACTGCCGATGGTGGCATCGCTTCGTCAGTAGATGATGAGTAAATGAATGAAGGCGCCCCGTGACTGAAAAATTGACTGAAACGGTCACCAAAGAATCTAAATCTGGATACCGAAGTCTATTCGCCAATAGGCAATTCATGAGCCTATGGATTGCCCAAGTCTTCTCGCAATTTGCCGATCGTGTTGTCTTTGTCTTATTTGTTGCCGTACTCACAGCAAACGAGCACGCTACTATTGGTGGCAAGCATTTCGAGTCGGCCCAGCTCACTAGTCTTCTTTATGTCGCTTTTACTATACCTGCTGTATTGCTCAGCCCCATGGCAGGAGTCTATGTCGACCGCTGGTCAAATAAAGCAGTTTTGGTGCTTTCAAATCTTTTTCGTGCCGCCTGCATTTGCCTAGTGGCAACGCCCTACGCCAAAGCCTCACCTGTAGCTGCTTTCTCGTTGGCATTTGTCGTGTCAATCGGTTCGCAGTTTTTTGCCCCAGCTGAGGCTTCTTCGATACCACGGCTGGTGAAGAGAGATGAGCTGTTTCAAGCCAATTCTCTATTTTTCACCACGATGATGATTGCTCTTGGTTTTGGCTTTGCTATTGGTGAGCCAATTCTTGCTCACACCGGTATCGGCAAGGCACCATTTGCCGTAGCCGGTGCCTTTATATTGGCTGCGATTTTTTGCTGCCAAATAACAGACAACAAACCGGCTGCTAAATCTAACGAAGTTTGGTGGGAAGAGCTGCGTTTCGGTATCGCCTACATTGCCAACAACAAGATGGTCTTTCGGGCAATCGTAAAGCTCACCTTCTTGTTTTCGACGATTATTGCTCTTACCCCGATTTCGGTCGGCCTGACCGAGCAACTGCTTAACCTTCAGGCTGTGCAATTTGGCTATGTCATTGCTGCCGCTGGTATTGGTATGGGCATTGGTAACTTCGTGGTGGGCCATTACTTCTCTAAGGTCTCGGCCGCACTTCTGGCCTACAAGGGCTTTATATTGCTTGGGCTTTTTCTCACCTTGTTAGGCTCCCTCGGCTTTCTACAAGATTCAGTCTTTCCTTCGATAGGAATGTCTTCAGTCAATTTCCATGGCTCCTTAATAGCCGTTCCCCTCCTCATTGTCGCTCTGGTCGGCGCCTCTTGCGCTTTTATTGCCGTGCCCACCCAATCTCTGCTGCAGGCCTCTGTGCCTGAAGAGCTTAGAGGCAAGGTCTTTGCCGCCCAAAACACCGCTATGTCGGCAGCCTCGACCATTCCAGCCGTCTTGATTGGCGTTTCTGCCGACAAATTGCCTGGGGGTGTTTTCACGACCCTTCTAATAATTGGTTTGCCGACCCTCTTGGTTGGATTGCATCATCACAGTCAAACCAGTAAAGAAATGGCTTCGGGTGCAAAGCTTGATGAAGCTGGCAATACTCTAGAGTAAAGATGCAAAGTGTAGCCAGGCTGGCCTTGACGACCTTTCTTGGGGTTTTAGGCTGTCAGGCTAATCTAAACATTTGATTAGGTGAGCGGTGGCTGGTTGCCATGTGGCTGCATTCTTATAGAATGTTAGTTACAACCGTTATCAGTAGGAAGCATGCGTAACCGAATAGTTTTAGTTTTGCTTGTTGTCGGAGTCTGGATGGCCCTAAAGGCTATTGACAAGTTCTTTACAGGTCCAGAGGTGCTCTTCATCTTATGTGGAGTCCTGAGCATGATGATTGCTCACACAATCTGGCTATTTTCCGCGCAGCAAAGGCATCACAAGAAAGTATTAGCTCGCCGTTCACTTGGGCTGACAAGTCCAGAAGCCGCCAAAGTCTGGCATCCATATGTTGACGTCGTTATTTCTGCCAAAAACGAGTCAAGAGTAATTGAGACCACCGTACGTAATCTCTTTCAAATCAACTATGACGCCTACTCTGTTTGGGTTATAGATGATTGCTCTACCGACAAAATGCCTGAAATTCTCAAGAATCTCCAGGTCGAATTCCCCCGCCTTCAGGTGCTAAATCGGGTTCCTGGCTCTTGTCCCGGTAAGTCAGCTGCTCTTAATGAATTTCTGCCTCTTTGCAAAGGCGAAGTTATTGCCGTCTTTGACGCAGATGCTAACGTCGATCCCGAATTTCTCAATATCATTCTGCCCTCACTTGAACCAGCCAATGTTGGCGCCGTTCAAGCTCAGAAGAAAATGTATGAGAATCAAAAAGGCCTTTTAGTCGAATGTCAGGCTTCTGAATATGCTGTTGATACTTATTTTCAAGTGTCGCGTGACCTTATCGGCGGTGCCGTCGAATTGCGCGGTGATGGTCAATTGGTTAAGCGCCAGGCGCTTATTGACGTAGGCGGCTGGAATAACAAAGCGATTACAGATGATCTCGATCTCAGTATGAGACTGCTAGTTAGCAATTGGGATATCACTTTCTGCCCAGAAGCTATTGTTTGGGAAGAGGCAGTCACGACCTTCAAGGCTCTTATCCGCCAACGCAGGCGTTGGGCCGAAGGCAGCATACGTCGTTATCTCGATTATATTTTCCCGTTGAATTCCCCTACCCGGCTATCGCTGGTTGAACGCTTAGATACACTCGTCTTCACTGTCTATTTTGTCGTTCCAGCTTTGATGACTTTAGAGATTGCTTCCGAAATCGTGCATATTGCCACTGGCGTGCCTACATATGGCAAGTTCTTAGCACTGATAGTGATGGCAATATTTGGCATTAGTCAGGTCAACTTTTTGATTGCCATGAGAATCTATCGCGCACCAATGTCTTTCATGAAAGCACTAGGACGAAGTTTTTACGTTACAGCCTATGTCTATGGTCATTGGGTGCCCGTGATCGTCGTTTCTTTCTGCCAGATACTATTTGGTAAGCAAGTATCAACCTGGCACCGCACTGAGCATGCTGGCGTTGCGCCAGTGACAAAAGCCTAAATTAACTGGAAAAATTTTGGACGGGAGCAATATTTTTTTGTTCCCGTCTTTTTTTATCGTGGATTTGCCGCTTGGCATCATATTTAGTACCATCTTGATTTCTAAAGCTCTCGAGACCCAGTAATATTCTTATATTCAGGGTGTGTCAACACTGCTTTGATTGTATATACCACTTGAAAAGTGATGCTATTCCAACAAACTTTTTACAACTCATTTCAAAGCCCGAGACCAGGTATATTACTGCGATACGCTTAACGCCGTTGAAATAAGCCAGTCATTAAATATGGACCTCGCGGAATAATTGAGTAAAATGGAGCTTGTCTCGGGCCGTTGGTCCAGGATTGGTCGAATCATTCGAAAAATGATTTCCTAAATTACGATTGCTAAGAGTTGGAGATTTGCATGCTTAAAAAGATAGCGTCCTCTTTCATACTAGCCTCAGCTTTGGTTGGCACAATGGTCGCTCCGTCGTATGCCGATGACGACACATTCAAGAACATTTGTCTGTTCCCTGTCAAAGTGGTTGGTTCAGGTGTTGGAGCTGTAGTAGGCGTTCCCCTAGGTGCCGTCAAAGACGGAACTAAGGGAGCTATTAAATCCACTACTTGGGTTGCCGGTAAGCTTGGTAACGAAGATGGTGGATACCAGAAGTGGACAGGAGCCATCGTTGGCGCTCCGTTCGGTATCGTTGGCGGTGCAGCCTATGGTTGCTTCGATGGCGGTTGGCACGGTATGAAAACTGGCTTCGAAAAGCCATTCACCAAAGAAGCTTTCACTTTCAAAGAGGACTAACTTGTTGAGCAATCAACATTAGGTTCGATGAAACAGTGAACTTGTGTTCGAAAAATGTCGGGCAGAAAGAATGAGAGGGTGGCTCTCTTAGAGTCACCCTCAAAATCTAACTCAAAATCTAAAATGATGTAGACCGGGTGGTAAGGAAGATATGAAAAACAAAGCTTTAGCCTTAATAGCTGCAGGCGCTATCAGTATTGGTGTGGCAATGCCTTCGATGGCCGGAGACGGTCCTCTTAGCAGCATGGCTTCTCTAGCTGGCGCTACAACAGCAGTAATTGTTGATACTCCACAAGGTATCGTCGTCAATTCACTTTGGCGTACACCTCACACATTGCAGCGTCAACTCGCCAAGCATTTTGGTGATGAGAAGGGTCTCGGACAAAACCTCGCAGCATTCGCACTCGGATGGCCTGTTGGTATGGTTTGGGGCGTTCCTTATGGCGCAATCGTCGGTGCTAAGCATGGAATGACTAGTGGCTGGGAAAAACCATTTAGTACTGATTCCTACATTGTCACTGAAGAAAAATAGTAAGTAGTAATTGCTGCCCGGCACCCTAGCCAAGTGATGCCGGGTGGCTCTGAATTAGAAACGGTGGATAAGATGACAAACAAAATACTAGGTCAAGTTCTTATGTCGGCCGCTCTCATGGTCTCCGCTGTCGCTCCTGCGATGGCTCTAGATTATGAAGCGAAGCCGGTTCAGTGGGTTCTACAAGCTCCTATTCGTACCGTTGGAGCAGCAAGCGGTGCCTTGTTCACCGGTCTTGTAACCGGTCCTATCGCTGGTGGTTTCCACGGCGGTATCAAAGGTATCAATCACGTAGCTGAGAAATTCGGCGATGAGCATGGTACTGGACAACGTCTAGCTGCCGTTCCAATCGGTGGATCCGTCGGTATGGTAGCTGGTGGTGTCTATGGTGGCTACCACGGCATGGGACATGGCTGGAAGAAAGGTTGGGAACATCCATTCAGCCGCTGGTCTTTCATCACCATGGAAGAGAAATAATTCTATTTGACTGAGGGATGTACTCCCAGTAGAAAAGGTTGAGGATAATGCAAAAGAAAATTCTTACGTCTTTGCTAGCAGCTCTAGGACTCGCAATGAGTCTTTCAGCTCCTAGTATGGCTTACCCAGAGCGTCCAGAATCGGCTCGGGTAATCTATGAAATGTGGTACTTCCCATGCAGACTGGTCTCTATGGCCGTCACGACTGCTTGGGATGTTCCAACCGCTGCTTTCTCAGATGGCATCAAAGGTGCTATCGGTGGAACCAAAATGGTTGCCCGAAATCTGGGTAAAGAAGATGGCGTTTATGAAATGGTTGCCGGTGCTATGACCGGTGGACCAGTTGGCCTAGTTGGTGGTAGCGCTTATGGCGTTCTCCACGGCGCTGGTTACGGAATTAAGCATGGCTTCATCGGATATCCGAGCCCCCACAGCGGCAGCCACAGCATGATATTCCAGGGTAAAGGTTTCGTTGTTCCTTACGACGATAACTACTAACTGATTGTCATCCTCGTTTCTAGTGTCTTTGTAATTAGGCGCTGACCTGGAAATACTTGGCTTAGAGAACAGACACCTGCCAGAGATGGCGGGTGTCTGTTTGCTTATAGAGATGCAAATTCTCTAATATTTATCCTACTGTGAAATCAATTTCTATCATCGGCCTGTTAGAGGCAAGCTCTTGATAGACTAATAAGAAGATATAGTTTCTGGCGAAGCACACAGCTTTTTTAGCAGTTTAGGGCGTAACTTGGAAATCACCGGCAGGCGTTCATCACCCAAGCGAATTGGCGAGCTACTAGTAGCAGCCAATATCATCAGGCAAGAAGTTTTACTCGAGGCTTTGAAAGTTTCGAAGACTTCGCAGACCCCTCTTGGTCGAGTCCTGATGAGTATTGGCGAGCTGTCTGAGTATGATGTCGAGGTAGCTCTTTATGTGCAGTCACTAATTCGCCAGAATACGATCTCAGCCGAGTTTGGTGTCAAGGCGATTAACGTCTGTATAAAAGGGCGAATACCCCTAGACGATGCTTTTAAGCGCCTGGGGTGGACACCTCCTGAGACTACTGACGAGCAAAAGGCTTCAGCTGGCGAACTTGGTGAGCTTTTAGTTCAGTCTGGATTGCTCGATCGCTCAATGCTTGAACAAGCTCAGTGGCAAGGTCAGGAAAACAACTTGCCACTGGGCCGCTGCTTGGTCTTAAATCGTATGATTACGTCGGTATTGCTGCAATCGGCTCTCACTGCTCAAGTTTTGATTAGAGATGGCAAAATTACTGAAGAGCAGGCTATTGCCGGATTAAAGAAAGCCGTAGCCAAGCATCAATCGTTTGAGCAGTCTCTAGTTGATACTGGCGCTTTTCGCACTTCAGGCAAAGACACGATCAAGTTAGGTGACCTCGTCACCCAAGCTGGTCTGGTAACTGAAGGCGATAAGATTTCGGCAATAGAAATCGGTCTATCTGAACATCAAAAAATCGGTGAGGTTTTTGTTCAAACTGGCATGATTTCATCTGAAGTTGTCGATGAGAGTTTGCGCCTACAAGAAATGGTTACTACTGGAGCCCTCAGCGGCTTACAGGCTGCTGATATTTTAAGACAAGCCCATTCGCGCCATGTCTCTATCGATGCCATCATCGAAGAACGAGCCTCAAGGCAAGACGATATTGCCAAAGTAAACACTGTGATGGAGATACTTTTGCAATCTGGTGCCCTGAGCGGCGATAACTTCAATCGAGCTCAGTCGCTAGCAAGGCAGCTAAATGTCTCTATGGCAGAAATTATTGTCACCAAAGATATGATCGATAAGCGTTTGATCAATGCCGCTCTGCAAGCTCAGTCATTTGTAGCTGAGGGTATTTTGAAGCCGGTACAATGTGCTGCGGCTGTGAAAATGTGCCAACAAACCGGCCTTGAGCTTCATGAAGTATTGAAAGATCTTCCTCCTGACGCTCCTGCTGCTGCTCCTGCTCCTCTGCAGACAGCGAAAGATGAAGGCGAGAAAAAAGGCTGGATCGGCAATATCTGGAATAAAGTCACGAAGAAAGACTAATAGCGATAGGAATAATGACAGCAACTTTTACCATCGATGAAATTCTTACTCTTGATGGTGCTGTGCTTCATGGTGTCATTTCTGAAATTTTAGAATATGTCATTAGCACTGACAGTCGGACCATTGATGCTAGTCGCAATTTATATTTAGCCTTGAAAGGTGAGCGCTTCGATGGTCACGATTTTGTTCGTAAGGCTTTCGAGAATGGTGCAGGTTTAGCACTAATTGACAACGATTCTCTGGAGGCAGTATTAGCTAGTTTGCCGAGCAAGCCAAGGTCACTACCTGTAGTGTCGGTGCCAAATACTTTGGCTGCCTATCAAGGTCTCGCTCGCTTGTATTTGCGCAAGAACAGTGCCAAAGTAATCGCTATTACTGGCTCATCTGGTAAGACAACCACAAAAGAAATGACAGCAGCTGCCACTTCTGCTCGGCGTGTACATAAATCGCTGGCCAATGAAAACAACGAGATTGGTGTGCCCAAAACCATTCTCTCGATGCCAGCAGATACTGAAATTTTGATTCTTGAAATGGGTATGCGAGGGCTAGGACAAATTGCGCAGTTGGCCGCTTGCGGCTTGCCCGATGTCGGTGTAATTACCTGCGCCGGTTCTGCTCATATTGAGCTTCTTGGCTCTTTAGAGAATATTGCCAAGGCAAAGTGTGAGCTGTTTGCAGCCTTAGATTCTGAACGCGGTTATGCCATCATTGGTGATGGCAGTAAGCACTTGACTGCTCAGGCTAAGCATGATTTTTCTGGACGCATTGAAATTGCTCCGACAATTGAGATTGTTAGTGTAGATAGCAGCGGCACCACATTTAAACTTGATTCAGAGCAAGCTTTTTTTGTTAGGGCCCATGGTCGAGTCTTATTGGAAGACGCTTGGTGCGCGGTTGCTGCCTCAAGAGCTGCTGGTTTGACTGACTCTGAGATTGCTAACGGCTTGGCAAAATTTGCCGCTGTAGAAGGTCGAGGTAATGCCTTGAAGTCTTCTCACGGCGCCACCGTAGTTGATGAGTCGTATAACGCTAATCCTGATTCAATGCGCTGTGCCGTAGAGGCTATTCTCTCTCATGCTTATCCACAGAGCGCTAAAATTGTTGTGCTTGGTGCCATGGCCGAACTCGGTGAATTTACTGAACCGTTGCATCTTGAACTTGGCCGCTGGCTTAAGGACAAACCGATCAGTTTGCTAGTGACAGTTGGATCGGTAGCCAGTGCAATTGCTTCAGGAGCCACTGGTGCAAATTATGAAATTGCCTCCGTCGAGAGCCAAGATGACGCGCTTCAGCGCCTTCTCCCGCACCTAGGAAGCGACTCTTGCATAATGGTGAAAGGTTCTCATAGCACTAATCTAGACAAGTTAGTACAAAAAATATTGGGCTAGACAGCAACAGGGCAGTATTTCGTATTTTTACGAAACCACTGGGAATTTCCCCACTGGTTCCGCCTGGATACAAGTCTTATGATGCCCCTATAAAGTAGAAAAGAGAGTAGCTCCATGGCAAATGCTCAGGAAATCATAGTCGGTGCTCGAATCGCAGAAAGAGCATTAGAAAAAGCAACTTCCAGCCTAGCTCCCGGCTTGGCTGAAAGATTCACTGCCGCTATACCTGAGGTATTTGGTAACGCTACTAAAGGCGCTAGAGGCCTAGAAAAGTCAGGTGCAGACGTACCACAATTGTTCGATCACTCTAAAGTAAATTTAGATGAGTTGCTGCCTTTTGAGAAGAGACAAGCCCTGGCTATGCGAGCACCGACCTTTTCAGTTGAGCGCGCTTCAAAATTTAAGAAAGACATGGAATCGGTCATCGGCGCGGAAGACCAGACTTTGACTAGTACTTTCGATAACATGATCGCCGCGCAGAGAGCCAATGGCTGGGACAGTATGCCTTACACCGATGCCATGATGGGCACAAGGCAATGGCAAGCCTTTAACGATGCACTATGGAAAGCTCATGGACGCCTAAAGCCTGTGATTGAAAACTTGGCGGATGATTTGCATATACCTCGTCCGAAATTCCAGATCAGTCACCATGAAAGAGGTAGCGCCAGTTTCAGTCCTGAGTACAATGAAATCAACATGAGCGCAACTTCTTTGGTCAAATCTTTTGCTGAAACACCTAGTACGGCTTATCACGAGCTTACTCACGCTGAGCAGACCAACCTTGTCGTTCGTCGTGCTGCAGATAAACTTGGTATAGGGCTAACAGCAGATACGACACAACTCGGTGCATTGCTTAAATCAGTCAAAGAAGAAACCGGAATAACAATCAGCGATAGCAATTATTTGTTGGAGTCGCTGCGCTTGCGCAATGGTATGCACCTCACTAGTCAACAATTGCAACGTGCTGATGAACTGGCAAATAGCTTTAGGAGCTTCAAGAGTCGAGATAGCGATGTGTTCGGCAATACTGAACGTCGCCATGCGCATGAGATGATTAAAATTCTGAAAGCATCTAACGACGAGCCTTTGGCTGAGTTGATGAGCAATCGCGGATTAGCCCGTGAGCTGAGCGGAAAGGGATACTGGTTTGGCCCCCAGGGCGCATCTGCGGAGGCCAAAAGCATCGCTGCTGATTGGCAATTTACAGGTAGCAAACCGTTTAGTGCTGAGCAGGAACGTACTGCTATGGAACATATTCGACGCATCCTAGGAAAGCGTATCGATGAAGTCAATGCCAATGAAATGACTAGATTCGTCAACTACCGCACTTCTCTGCATGAGGTAGAGGCCTATGAAGCTGGCGATCAGATAGGCGCTACAGCTGTGCTTAAGCTGATTGCTCAAAAAAACAAAGTTGTACCGACCATTCCGACCATTCCAACATACACTGCCTTGCAAGCTGCTCGTCAGGCTGCCTAACTAACTTAAAGATATGTCCGCTTCGTATTCCCCCCAATGACTTCCGGGCTTAGGACCATTAGCATTGGAGGCCCATCATTAGGCCGTATATGGACTTCGAAGAAGACTGTGTCCGTTTAAAGACCATAGACAATCTTGCAGTGTTCGACGCGCTGGGCGATAAGCCGCTGGATATTCAAAGCAAACTTGAGTGTGACGATACCCTAGCTCGAAGTGCGGTAGAAGAAATTGGCCCCAAAACAGTGCGGGTCATTTCACCAGTCGCACTGGGCACTCTCAACGGCTCTGGCTTCTTTGTTGGCAAAGATGGCGATCTGGTAATTACCAACTCTCATGTCGTTGCCGATGGCCGACACACAACGATCGTGACCAACACTGGTGAGAGCTTCAGAGCAAAAATCGTTGATATTGACGATCTCAATGACCTTGCTGTTCTAAAGATTGAAGGCATTAAGAAAGACCCAAAACGATCTGTTGATATTGCCGATGACAATAAGCTAAAGAATGGTGACCCCCTTCTTGCCCTCGGACACCCCGCTCGCTCTGAAGATCTTGTGGTTTCGGAAGGCTTGTTCATAGAAAAGGCCCCACAAGGTATGCTGCTGCAGCCCCATATCGTGCAAAATACTCTAAGAGCTACTGCTGCTTTTCAGGTGAAAGAACCGAGCTTTGCTAAAGACGTTGAAAAATATCTGTCTTCGCCACTTCTAGGTATGGATACTCCGCTATGGCACGGCAATTCAGGCGGGCCAGTGGTCGATGAGTACAACCGACTGGTTGGCGTCGCCACCGCCATAGACCCCTCTAACCCTTATATGACAATGGCTCAACCGTCATCTAATGTAAAGGCACTATTGGATCGCATTGACCACAAAGACGGCGACAAAAGAGATCAAAAGTTTGTCTTTACTTATACTGAGCAAAGTCCCTACGACCGTGACCGACAGACAGTCTTGGGCACTAGTGCTGTTGAGATCGTTGCTGCTGGATTACTGCGCCGATTTGTTGCCCCTATTTGGGGGGCGGAGTCAGCCTATGCGTTAAGTGAAAGTTTGCCTATGGCTGCAAAACCTAACACTTTTGTTGGTTCCGGTCACTACCTTGCTGCTGCTGGTGAGCAGCTTTTAGGTGTTGCTGGTGGGGCATTGTCACTAGCTCCGCGCACTCGGGCAATCGGTTATGGTTTAGCCGGAGCCAGCCTGATGCTTGAGATTAGCCATCAATTTAGAGCAGATACGGCAGTGCTCACAGACGTAAGTCGCACCAGTGGCGAGAAGAGACTGCCTTATGGCTGGGGCGGCAAAGCAATTCAGTAATAATCTAGATTATTCTCGCTTGCTTCATGGCTGCTATCTGGCTATCCGTTATACCAAGGGCTTTGAGTTGCTGATTGGTCTCTTCTTCTGTATTACTGCAAGACCATTCAAGCTCGCTTTTACCAAATATTTGTTTGATCGGATTGCTTATCTGTGGCACCTCACCGAGCCGAGAATGAGTCATATGGGTTAACACTCGGGCGCTGCCTTCTGGCAGAAAACTGACAGCTTCTTTTACTGTATTAACCGGAGAAACACAGCAATTGCTATCTTTGAAGAGCACCATCCAATCGGCCAGAGTTTTACCGGCAATCACTTTGGCTATTTCTGCACTAAGGCTGTCTCGTTCTTGAATTACATCTTTTTTTAGAAGATCTAGCCTCTCAATGATATTGAGAAATTTATGCCAGAATTCTGGTTCGATTGGAGCTGCCGCCAGATAGCGACCATCTAGACAACGATAGACACGATGATTAGGCAACTCGTCTGGATATTTGGCATGAATTTCGGAAGGCTCAAGCTTGAGATAGAGACTAATGGTGCCTACTACTGCTAAGGCAGATAGTGCACTCTCAAACATGCTGATTTCTAAGCGGCGGCCAACTCCAGTGGTCTCTCTTTCGTATAATGCAGCAGTAATTGCTAAGGCAGCGTAAGTTCCTGACATATAGTCAGAGACGAAGACTGATGGCATGATTGGTTTGCCTGACTGATCTTGTGACTCAAATAAGATTCCTGTTTCGGCCACGAAATTAAGATCGTGACCGGGTTTTGTTCCCCATTTCGAAGCAGAACCATAGCCGTTCACCGAGCAATATATAAGGCGTGGATTCAGTCCTCTTAGGTCGCTATCTCCTAAACCTAATCGATCCATTGCTCCAGGCCGGAAATTTTCTATAACAATGTCAGCACTCTGCGCCAGTCTTTTTACAATCTCAAGGCCTTCAGAGCTTTTGAGATCAATTTTTATGCGTTCTTTATTGCGGTGCAAGCTCCAGAAATAGAGACTGTCTTCCACCCCGTCATTTGAGTTGGTGACAATTGGAGGTAAGCGTTCATTGAGCGTTGATTCTATACGCTCTACGCGCAAGACCTGGGCGCCAAGATCGCTCATTAAAGTGGAAACAATCTCACCTGGTAAGAGGTGGGTGAAATCTAGTACTTTTAGTTTGGCGAATGACATAAAACTCCGCTGTCAAAAATTCGGAGAAGAGAAAGGAGGGCATACCTGCAACCAGGAGCCCTCCTTTGTCCTAGCTCAATTGAACTAGTTAGTTCATGTTCTCGATGATGGCATTGGCAAATTCGCTGGTTTTCAGCTTAGTTGCACCAGGCATCAAACGCTCGAGGTCATATGTTACTTTCTTCTGTTGGATAGTTTTGGTTACTGCTTGTGTAATCAAGTCAGCAGCTTCTTGCCAACCCATGAATTCAAGCATCATCACGCCAGAGAGAATGACCGAACCTGGGTTGATTACGTCTTTGTCAGCATACTTAGGAGCTGTTCCGTGAGTAGCTTCGAAGATGGCGCAGTTGTCGCCGATATTCGCACCAGGAGCTAGACCCAGTCCGCCAACTTGAGCTGCGCATGCATCTGAAAGATAGTCGCCATTCAAGTTTGTAGTGGCTAGAACAGAGTATTCATCAGGTCTTAGCAGTACTTGTTGGAACATGGAGTCAGCGATTCTATCTTGAAGAAGAATTTTGCCGCTTGGCAATTTGCCGTCATGCTCAGCCCACATTTTCTCTTCTGAGATTACTTCTTTAGCGAATTCTTTTTCGCCAACTTGGTAGCCCCAGTCTCTAAACGCGCCTTCAGTAAACTTCTGAATGTTGCCTTTGTGAACCATAGTCACTGACTTCTTGCCGCGAGCGATGGCATATTCGATTGCTCTTCTGACGAGGCGGTCTGAACCAAATTTAGAAATTGGTTTGATGCCAATGCCTGATTCGGCTCGAACTTCTTTGCCATATTTGGCACAAAGGTCGATGAATGCTTGTGCTTCTGGCGAGCCAGCAACGAATTCGATTCCGGCGTATACATCTTCAGTATTTTCACGGAAGATAATTACATCAAGCTTCTCTGGTGACACCACAGGTGATGGCACGCCGGGGAAGTGGCGCACTGGGCGAATGCAGCAGTAAAGGTCAAATATTTGACGTAAAGCTACGTTTAAGCTGCGAATACCGCCGCCTACTGGAGTGGTGAGAGGGCCTTTGATGGCAACTCCGAACTCTCTTAGGGCGCTAATAGTGTCTTCGGTCAACCATTCATCAAAGTTGTCTTTGGCCTTTTGTCCGGCAAAAACTTCGAACCAAGCAATTTCTTTCTTGCCGCCATAGGCTTTAGCAACAGCAGCGTCAATTACGCGCTTACTAGCCTTCCAGATGTCACGACCGGTACCATCACCTTCGATAAAAGGAATGATTGGTTTATTTGGTACAACTGGCTTGCCGTCTTTGAAGGTAATCTTTTCGCCTTGCGGAACTGTTATGCCGTTGTAGGTCTTGTCTATCACTTGTCCCATGTCTCTCCTTCGCCGTATCCCAGGTGTCCGACTTAGAGATTAACAGTAGAGTTTGCCTCTGCCCTCAGAAGATCAACAAATACTAATTGTCGTGCTTAATCATCAGAATTGGGCAGTAGTCATGTGGCTGAAGGCTAAACTTCGCCATATACTTTTATAGCCAATTTTGAGGGCCGAACTTGAACCTTGCCATTTCATTGAAGAGAGCCATTAGCCAATGGCCAGACCGAGAAGCATTTGTCGACGGTCAGAAGCGCCTAACCTACGCCGAATTCGGCAAGAGGGTGGCAGCTCTTACCCATGTTATCGAGAGTCTGGGTCTGGGGATGGGCTCTACTATCGCCGTCATCTCCCCGAACTGTCTCGAATTTACCGAATTGTACTTTGCTGCCGCCTGTATTGGTGCGGTTCTGTGCCCAGTCAACTACCGCTTGGCTAGTGGCGAAATTGCAGAGATTCTAGAGCACAGCGAGACAGAGATGCTGGTCTGTCATACCGATTTTGCCGAGCAAGCAGCTACTGCACTAGAGAACATCTCTGCGATTAAGCTGGTTGCTTGGCTCGGTGCCGGTTCACTACCAGATACTAAAGTCAAAAGCGTTCGTTACGAGCCCTTCTTGCTAACGCAGTGGAACAAAGAGTTGATAGATAATCAGGCTGAAGGTTGCGATTTAGCTCAAATCTATTACACCAGCGGAACCACTGGCCAAGCCAAAGGGGTAATGCTCAGCCATGAAAATGTCACCTACAATGCTCTTGGTGCCATAGCTGAGTTAGGATTGAACGATAGTCATTGCTGGGTTCATGCTGCCCCAATGTTCCACTTGGTAGATGCCTGGGCTGTATTTGCCTTGACCTGGGTGGGGGGCAAGCATGTTTTCATTCCTTACTTTAACGCTGAAGCCCTGTTACCTCTGCTTGAAGCAGAAGCAGTAAGCCATACAGCCCTGGTGCCCACCATGGTCAACGCCCTCTTGAATAGTGGTGTCGTTTGGCAATACTCATACACGGCACTGAGCACCATAATGACAGCAGGGTCGCCAATTGCCCCTGAGATTGTCAAACAGATACAAGAAGTATTTTCATGCACTTATGTGCAGTTTTACGGCATGACCGAGACTAGCCCGTTTCTCAGTATTAGTTTGCCAAAGAGCAAAGACTTGCAGCGTTCGAAGGCCGAAGTATTGGCGATTCGTAGCAAAACCGGTCGGCCCTTTATTGGTGTTGATTTAAAAGTCGTTAAAGAAGACGGCAGCGAAGTACTGCGCGATGGCTTAGATGTAGGTGAGATCATTGCCCGCGGACCAAACGTAACGAAAGGCTATTGGAAAAATCCTGAAGCTACAGCACAGACAATTCGAGATGGTTGGATTTATACAGGTGACTTAGCTGTCATGGACAGTGATGGTTATATTAATGTGGTTGATCGCTCAAAAGATATGATCATCAGTGGAGGAGAAAATGTCTACTCGACTGAGGTTGAATATGTTTTGCACGAGCACCCAGCCATTCTTGAATGTGCAGTTTTTGGCATTCCTGATGAGAAGTGGGGTGAGCTAGTGCATGCTTCAGTAGTCTTCCGTACCGGGCAAAAATTGGAAGAAGAAGAGTTGGTTGAGTTTATTCGCGAACGGTTAGCCAGGTACAAAGTGCCTCGCCATTGGGAATTTTTGCAAGAATTGCCAAAGACTGGCAGTGGCAAGATTAAGAAGAAAGAATTGCGTGACAAGTATTGGCTTGGACGAGTACGACGAGTAAATTGATCGAAAAAAACTTGGATATTAGCTAGTTCTTGCGTATACTCTACAGTCAGTAGTAGCACTGGCAGGCAGTTAATGACTAAGATAAAAACGGCAACCCAAGGTGTCTATCTTTTGTATATCGCTGCGGGGGTGGTTTTGATATCTTCGCTGCAAGCGGCATATGCCCAGTCTAAAGTTACAGAAAAAAACGCACCAGCTAGAGTAAGTGACGCTAGAGCTCTTGAACTGTCTCTTATGAATAAAGCCAGGCGAGCGACTTCTGATAGTCACTATGAAGCTGCTTGTGAGTATCTAGCAGATGTACTGACTGCCAATCCGAAGAATGCAGAAGCTCATTATCTTTTAGGCTTGCTTCAAGGCCGGCAAGGCAAGTTTAGTGAATCAATAGATCACGAGAGAAAATGTCTCAAGCTCATGCCTAACTATGCCGCAGCCCATTCGGTTTTGGGTCGCTCTCTTGCTGGTAAGCAAAACTATCAAGCTGCTGTTGAAGAGCTAAAAGAGGCAGTTCGGCTTGACCCTCGCAGTCCAATTAGCTATGTCAATTTAGCTGCAGTCAAGGGCATGCAAGGTGACTATAAGGGTGCACTTGATGCCTATGACAACGCCATACGAGTTGACCCCAAATATACTCAGGCCTATTTAGGCAAAGCCCTGGCTTATGCCAAACTGAAAGATACTAAGGGCCAGCTTGAGGCCTGTCGCAGTGCCGTCCGAGTGGCTCCGACTAGCTCTGTTGCCCATGGCCGATTGGGCTTTGCTCTCTCTCAGAGTGGAGATGTCCCTGGTGCTATGGCGGCGGGGCTGAAGGCTAATTTGCTGCGAGTGAACGAATCATGGAATGAGTTTCTCGGCATGTTCTTGACAGCCTGGGCCTCAGTATTTCTAGTGTTTGCGGCGATTTTTGCGGCACTGTTTGCTGGCTCGCGCTTTAAGCCACAAGAAGGCGAAGTTGTATTGAAATCATTCTTCCTTACTTTCTATAAAGACAAGCCCGGTCGATTTGTCGTCACTGACACTAGAATTGTCTTTGTTCCTGAAGCATTTTCCGCTTGGTTTGGAGCTACTCGAGTCAGTATTCAGCGGCCGCAAATCGAAGCTATCAATTATCTCAGCACTGTTGGTGGTGGCACTGTATCAATTCTGACAAGAGATCAAAGTGTTCATCAATTCCGCATGCCTCTCTTAGTTCTAGATCCTGTGCGTAGCTTGCTGGTCAGTCAAGGATTAACTGCCCCTGAGCCAGAAGCAAAAACTCCTGAGCCGGCCGCCCCCCAGCCTGATAGAGTCGAAGCCAGTAAAGTTGAAGAGATTACAAACGAAGAGAGTAAAAGTGATGAGAAGAAAGAATGAGTGTTGTTAAGAATGTACTAGGAACGAACCTTGAGCCTTGTTGCCATAATCCGCTTACCGGTTTTTTTCGCGACGGCTATTGTTCAACTAGCCCAGAAGATCACGGCGTTCATACTGTTTGCGCTTTGATTACTGACGAATTTCTTGAATACTCTAAGGCTCAAGGCAATGATCTTTCTACCGCTAATCCTCGGTATGGCTTCCCTGGTCTAAAGGCCGGTGACACCTGGTGCTTGTGTGCTGCTCGCTGGAGAGATGCTCTGGGCGACGGCATGGCACCGCAAGTAGTGCTAGCTGCTACTCATCAAGCCACCTTGAAAATTGTCAGTTTAGAGCAACTTCAAGCTCATGCTGTAATGTCGAAGACATAATATAAATCTATGAGTCTGCTTTTTAAGTCTTGGGTAATACTTCTAGCTTTACTTGTCTCCATTCTTGTTTTGTCGGCAGAGAGCCAAGCGAAAGATGGTATTAGTGGTTGGAAGATTCACATGGAGACAGCCATTGGCGGTCGCTATGACATAATTGCCTCCGAAAAGGCCCTGCGCATAGACAGCAAGTCTTTCAAGTATTCACTTGTTGCCTGCGCGCCCAAATGGAATTTAGCAATTTGGCGTGATGATACCAAAGAAATTTGTCATTGCTCTTCAGCCCAGTACCTTTATCAACGTAGAAACGCCGTCAACACTACATCTTCATGCACTTTAGACAAAATAGTAAATAAGCACGCAATTGCCATCCCTCGATTTGGCCTCAAGGGCATCCAGTATGTTTATGCTGGTGAGCGCCGGGGCCATGATCTATTTATTTCAGATAAGAATACAGAGACTGTAAAAAACTATTTTATCAACTGTGCGGATATAAACCTTCCTCGTCCAGTGGTGCAGCTTATCGGTGGTACTAGCACTCTTCCCGACTTACCTGGTTTACCCTATCAAATGTCTGAAATACTTGAAAGTGGAACTAGGTGCTGGCAAGTTTTGACACATACCTTGGCTAGGCAAACGGCAATTTCTCCTAAGGTTTTTCAACCTCCTACTGGCTATAAAGATATTGGTGCATTTAAGCATACATTTTTGTTCAAAAGCGTAAGTTCAATGATGGACGATACTATTGATAGCGTTGGTATCGGTGAGTCAACGGGTAAGAAAAAAGAGCGCTGACCTTCTGAAGAACAGGCTCTGTTCTTTACTACCTCTTTCCTTGTGCTCGAAGTCTTTTGTTCATGGCTCAATGGTGTTGTAAGATCTGACATTGAAAAA
Organism: bacterium; assembly: GCA_018062085.1. Taxonomy (GTDB): domain Bacteria; phylum Cyanobacteriota; class Vampirovibrionia; order Obscuribacterales; family Obscuribacteraceae. The sequence continues at coordinate 63,073 of JAGOSY010000025.1, forward strand.
TCCAACAGGTGGAACAAATGTCCGATTCAGGCAAAGGTCTTTGGTCAGCTCTGCTTAGTAAGGAGTGGCATCGGCTGTTTGTAGTCAGCCTCCTGAGCTTGTTTTTGGAACTATTTGTTATTCGCTGGTTAGCCACTGAAGTTAGAATCTTTGCCTATTTCAAGAACATGGCCCTTATGTCTGCCTTTCTTGGTCTCAGTCTAGGCTTCTTGTGGTGCAACAGTAAGCGCGATCTTTTCAAGCACACTCCTTTGATATTGCTATATCTCGGTGGCATCCTCGTGTCGGCCCTGGTGTTGGGCTTTACCCATATGTCGTTTGTGGCTGCTTCTAATAGCGTCATGATGTTTGGCAACTTTGAAGACTTCGCCGGTATTCACATCATTTATGTCTCTCTTGTCTTGATTGGCATCTACGCCCTTTCGGTAATGCTTTTTATTGGCCTAGGTCAGGAGACCGGTCGCCTCTTCCAGGCCTTCAAGCCGCTAACAGCCTATTCTATTAACGTGGCTGGTGGTTTGGCTGGTATCTTACTCTTCTCATATTTGAGTTTCGTCTGTACCGATCCTGGGGTGTGGCTGATCATTGCTGGTCTGATGTTCATGTACCTCGGGCGCAAGCTAGTTCCGGCTTGCATAGTGCTTTTTGGCATATTTTATATGGTCTATCTTGGGCCGTTTGTTGCCAGAGAAGCTTATAAACCTGACTACATTACTACGGTCTGGTCGCCTTACTATCGCATTGATGTGCGCGAGTCGCGCATTAGTGATGGAGAGTTCAAGGGCCAGTCTGTGGGCCAAGATATGTTCATCAACTATGACAGTTTTCAGACAATGGTTGACGACCGACCTAGTTCACTATCGCGCTTTTCTAAGAATATTGCCGATGAGCTCTCAGAATTTCACTTGCGACCATTCATTTGTTATGGCAAGCCGGCAAAGAATGTCTTGATTATGGGGGCTGGCTCTGGCTCAGATGTTGCCGCGGCATTAAGAGCTGGAGCAGAGCATATTGATGCAGTTGAAATTGATCAAAGCATCTATAAAATTGGCAAAGATTTGCACCCAGAAAAGCCCTATGACTCGCCGAAAGTAAGCGTTCATGTTATGGATGCTCGTACTTTCTTGCGCAATACAAAAACAAAGTATGACGTTATTGTCTTTGCATTTCTCGATAGTCACACGGCTTTTTCTTCGCTCTCTTCACTACGCACCGACAATTATATTTTCACTAAAGAGTCTATAAAAGAAGCCAGTGAACTTTTGAGTCCCACCGGCATACTTTGTGTTTCGTTCATCAACAAACCAGATTGGCTCTGGGACAAGCATTGCGCCATAGCTAAGGCTGCCACAGGCGAGCTACCGCTAGGATTTTATAAAGAGAATAAGCTACCGTCAGCATTTCTCATGTCTGGCCCTGGCGTGAAGGGCAAAACCTACAAAGACTTCCCTCAGATAAGTTTCTTTCCGCGAGAAGCCAGTGTTCGCCCAGAAATAGCTGCTAGTGAAGACGACTGGCCATTTCTTTTCTTGCCTAGGCGCGAACTGCCAATGACATATATTTGGCCCATCTTTCTCATCATGTTTGTTGGTTTCTTGCCGCTCTATAAGGAGCTGCGCAAAACTGATGACCCCACTCTAGACGGTCTCATGTTCTGTCTTGGCATGGGCTTCATGCTACTAGAAGTTCGTTCAATGTCTGAATTATCACTTCTGTTTGGCTCAACCTGGCTAGTCAACAGTGTGATTATTGCTGCAGTAATGCTCTTTATCTTGCTCTCGAACTACATTGCTTCTAGGTTGAATGCCAAGTTGACGCCGGCTTTAACCACGGTATTATTGGTTGTTTTACTGCTCTCCTCTTTTGTTAAAGCTAGTGCTTTAGCCAGTTTTGGAGCAGTCGTAGGCAGTATCCTTGGTTGTCTGATTTTCTTGCTGCCTCTGATTTTTTCGTCGGCTATATTTAGTCTGATGTTCAAGTCGACCAAGAACATCAGTAGGGCTCTGGCCTTTAATTTAGTTGGTGGTTTAGTGGGGGTCTGTCTTGAATACCTTTCAATGGTATTTGGTATTAAGGCCTTGACCTACATTGCAATTGCTATCTACTTGTTTGTCTTATTCCTGACAAATAAGGTCGCTGGCCGCTCTACCGAAACGAACTAGACAAGCTATTGAAGTGACTTGCTGTGGGCGCTAGTAGTGGCGATTCTTAGAGCGAAATGGTGAATTTTCAAGAGTTGTCTTTTGTTTTTCGCTAGCTTTTTTGAGGTCTAAGTTCGCTAATTTAGTTTGACCGAGTAATTGATAAACACGAGCGCGATTCTTGTAGAGTGAGTCGTTAGCTAGACCGTCGCCTTCAGCTTCGTCTGCTTTGATCAGTGCCGTGTATTCGGTGAGAGCTTTATCGAGCTGGTTGGCGGCCAGATAGTAGCTTGCTCTCTCTTCTAGCACAAGGCTGTCAGGATGCGGCTTGCGTCTAAGAGCGGCAGTAAGATCTTGGGCCGCTAAGTCAGGTTTCTGCAGAGCTGCGAAACATTTTGCCCGCATACGATATTGACCGTCGCTGCCTTGCTTCTCGATCACTATATTGAGATCAGCAAGAGCCTCCTGATAGCGTTTTAGAACTATGTAGAGACTGGCTCTCTCTCTCAGAGCTTTGCATCTCTGGCCGATGTTAGCCGACTGCGAGGCCTTTGTTAAATCGACTAGGGCTGCATCAGGCTTGCCCAGCGATATATAGGCCTCGGCTCGTGTAATGTGTGCCGGTGCATATTTGCTGTCTTTGCTTAACGCGGCATTGCATAGACTCAAAGCTTCTTCGCTTTCAACGATTAAGTTAGCAGCTACTGCTCTTTTCGTGAGAATCTCAGCTTGCCTCGTGTTGGCAGACATCTCTAGAGGTTTGGAGAAAGCATTAGGGATAAACCACGCTGCCAAGGCTATCGTGCAAGCAGTCTGAATGCTGAGAAGTTTATGCATTTTCGCTCTCTTCAATCACCAGAGAGCCCTTGGGTGTCCAATAACATGCGCTTTCGATATCCAACTGTACATCATGCCATCTGCCGGAATTTATCGTCTCTGACTGCCCATTATGCTTCTCTTTGAGCCACTGGCTTATTGCCTCAACTCTCGCCCCGGCGTTCCTTACTCCTGGTAGCGCCCGCACCCCTTGTGAAGTGTCTCCGAACCAAAGGTAATGGCCGACGCTAAGAATTGCACTGTGTCTTTGGCCTCGTCCGGTGAGCCCGTTTAGCCAGTAATTACGGCCTCTTTGATAGGTTTCGTGATCCAGGCCGCTTGTATACAGTTCTTCCAGGCCGTCGGCGCTGACTCGTTCTCTGTGCTCCTGGTCGCTCCTGCCGGCGGCCGCCCTGGTCTCACTAACCTGGCTCTCTATCAAGCTTTTAACTTCATCCCAATTTGCTTGGGTTTTAGTTAAGTCACTAAGGAATGAGGATATAGCTTCATCTGCTGTTAATTCTTCTCGTCTTTTTACTAATTTCCCGTCAGAATCTAGCCAGCCAAAACCCTTCTGAAGTGGCAGCCTCAAGGCATTACCGGACGGGAACACTTCAAGGGTTCCCCCAGCTAGTTCATAGCCCTGGACCTTCAGCCACCTTTTTATTATTGTTTCTACTTCTTGGCTTAGTACAAAGCTACTAAAAAAGAAATAGAGGTGCCAGCCGCCGCTTTCACTACTTTGATATGGGGTTAGTTCTAAGCCGACTGCAGCAAATCTAGTCCTGATTTCTGCCAGCTCTTGGGCGTTGTGGTACTTGCTATTGATATCAATATCAATTACGCCGTGCCTGGTTTCTCTGCCGAAATGACAGCCCCGATAGAGCCCCCGGCCTTCATTCGACATCACTCCAAATATCTGGGAATCAGACAGGGCTTGGTTCCACGGCCGCCAGCGCTTCTGATTTAGGTTCTTGCAAATCGACGGCTGACGCTCGGGAAACATGGCGCAGATGTCTTCAGCCACCGAATGCGGTACCGGTAGAGAATAAATATTTTTCTTAGATAGTCTTAGATCCTCAAGCCCTGTCTGGCTTTCTCGGACCGCTAGTGCTCCGGTCGTCTTCTGCTCCTTGCATTTTTTGCAAAGCAAGCTTGACCGTCATCGAGCTATCCGTTATTATTCATTTGTCTTCAGGAAAGACCCGCCAAGGAAAACCTGATTCAAATGTTTTATAACGTCTAGCCTTGACCTCGGTCAGGGCTTCGTTCTTTAGTAGGGCTGGTTCAAAAACCGCTCTCTATTTGTACTTAGATATCACCTAGATGTCTTTTGCGCCAAGCACCACATATAGTGCCTGTTGCAGTCAAACAAGTATAGATTTTATTGCTTAAAAAAACTACTGGCCTTTAAAGAACCAGCTAGAAAACTTTGCCCACCAGCCAGGCTTATGCTGACTGTCGGTAAGCAATAGAATCAGCTTTTCGCGCTCTTCTAATTTCGACTCAAGGTATCCATTTCTATAAATGGCACCTTCTAATTTAGCCCTAAGAGCTTCTATCTCTTGCTTTTGTTCATCTATTAGTCTGTCTTGTCCTGGGCTGTCCCAAGCTTCAATTGTGTCCTGGGGTGTCCTGTCCTCAACTACTTCAATGTCTTGTCCTGAGCTGTCCCATGCTTCTAATATGTCCTGGGGTGCCCTGTCCAGAGCGCCTTTTTTATCACCGGTTTCTGTCTTGGCTGTTACGGCAATACGCCACTCTAAACCAAACTGACCTGGGACTTTATGACCTTTTATAGATCCCTTTTGAAGTCTTCTCAGTATGGTTTTTTCACTAACATTAAAATGCCTTGCCGCCTCAAGAACTGTCCAGAGCTTGTCTGTAGTGTCCTGAGGTGTCCTGTCCTGCGCTAAGTTGATGACCTGTCCTATGCTGTCCTCAGCATTGAATAGCTCGTCCATACCATCAGTAGTGGCGGCATCAACGGGCTGATAATCACGGGCGGTATCACTCATAGCAGGAGTATAGCCAGAGAGCTTAACTCTGTCTAGCTTTAACGGTTATTCTCATATTTTTGGTTGTAAGCTGACTAGCAATTTAGTATTAGCAAGAATAGTAGATAGCATGTAAAAAAAGTACTGGAATCGCACCAAACAAATATCTGTAAGGGCTAAAAAAACAGTGTTTTCCCTATAGCCTTAGCTCTATGGTCACGTTCTAAGCTCAAACAGTAGACTGTTACAAATAACCCTATTAGAAAATTGAGTCAGAAAATGAGAAAAGTAATTAGTCTATTGCTCACAACCGCTTTTATAAGCCTGCTACCGTGTCAGGCGACTTCAAAGCTCGATCCCGATACCGAGGGATTTTTCACAGCTTTGGGAGAGCGTATAAACAAAAGACTTGAGCTAGATAATATGAAACCGGCTGATGCAGGTAAAGTTCGAATCATTTTTGATAGAAGCACTGGTCTCGTGTTGAAAATAGATCAGTTAAATTCTGGTACGAATCCTCAAGCGCAAGCAAATATTATTGATGCCGCTATTACTGAAACCCCTTTAAATACAAATTTTCCAGGACGAGGTTATCTGGAAGGAGGCATGTTATTCGGTGATTTCAATAAGCCAGATGGTAAAATAAAAAGTTTTTCTGGCGTTGTGAAATTGCATAGAATTCCCCTAGCAGTGCTAGATCGATACCCTAATCTATTTACCAGCTCTGAATTGCTCGCTGATAAAAATACGTTCTGTCTGAAGCTTCATGGGCATATGGCAAAACAGTTATTAGTAGCAAGAGCACCTTGGATTGCTTTCTTTCGGTCAAACTCATCAGCAACCAGAGAACAGATAATTCTATTAGCTAACAAGAACTGATTTAAAAAAGGCGTTGGAGCTAGCTCCAACGCCTCCGAATTACTGATCTAGCAATTCATACGGATTACTGACACCAACTCAAATAGGTTGAATTGGCTGGAGCTGCGCCAGTATTTCGCCAGCCCTTGATATAAGTGCGACTACATACAAACGGATCATTGAAGAGATAAAAGTCAATTTGAGAGCCAGCCGTTTTTGCCTGCCCAGAGCTAGTAATGACACTAAAGGTTTCGGCAAACGTTTCCGCGTAGCCTGTACCAAGACTATTGGTGCTCGTTGTTGTGAAGTAGGGATAGAGCATTTGCATGATAGCCCAATTATCTTTACCTGCGTAGGGGGCATTGAGAGTAGTACCAGTGCACACTGGTCCACCAGCTGCAACGTCAAATTTAAAAATGTCAACGCATGGTGTATACGTCTTGATCTTCGCAATATCCTTCAGCAGCTTCGCATGGTAAATGCTACCCGCATTTATATTAGAATGGCGAAGAAGTCCTGCCGGAGGCAACCACAGAACATCCATTTGGTGGCCAATTTCGTGCATTACGGTTCCTGGTACACCTGGGGCAACCGAAAGTCTCACACCGCCACCAAAATCAAGAAATTCTACTGCATGAATGCGTCTCTCGATACCAACCTGGTTGGTGAAACCAAGTGTAGTTGTTTCTGAAATACTTCCTGGCAGACTGCTCACGTTGTAGTACTGCTTGTACTGAGTCCAACTGTCCCAGAGGTAGATTTTGACATTGGCATTGTTCAGCAACGTTCTAACAGTAGCTAGCGGCTCTACGAGAACTTTAGTTCGGACACTTTCTCTTAATGGAGTACCAACAAGGCACGATTGGAGTTTACTGTTTTCAGGATAGCTTGTGGCCGTACCGCCGGTTCGAATACTGCAAACTACACCGTTTGTGGTGAATGGAGTACCCCAACTGGCTGCTTGAGCAGGAGCTGAGATGGTGCAGATTCCTGCGATTGCGAGAGCTGCGATGCCCAGCAGTTTTGATAATGTTCGTTTCATTTGTTTTTACCTTTTAGGTTGTTGAGTGGAACCTCTCATCGCACCAGGGCGCAGGCGATCAAGACTTCTCTGACACAGCGGTGCCTAGAAAAGTTTGAAGATTTACTGCCTGTTTGAGTTTTGAAAAAATTGCCTGCGGGATTTGATTAGATGAGAAGTCCCTTAACCCTCGCCTTTCAGGGGCTTCCAATGTGCCCAGTGTTGCGGGATCTTCATTAGGCAAAGGTTGAGACCTGGAACCTGTAGCCATTATGATAAAAATAGAGCCCAAGCAATGGGCTAGCGAGGCTCACGCCACGAGCCTTTCAGGATACGCATATCCAATTAAGCAGCCTCTCATATACAGCTCAGCTCAGGAGCTACAGGCTGGTCGGCCCTGATCAGCCTCAAAAAATCAAAATCTCAAATGAGGCATCTAGGGGGCGATTCTAGAAAACCTGGGACGATTCTGCCGACAACGGAGAGACACTACCGGTAGTGGTTGGACCAAAACGCTACTTTTCAACCATTCTCAATAAACCTAATCCACACCTAGTGGTCGCCGAAGATTCCAAGAGCAAAATCCCCTCGCCCTTCATCCAGCCCAGTAGCTAAAACGGGCTTCCTGAGCCATTCT
>JAGOSY010000009.1 GCA_018062085.1 bacterium
AATTTAATTTGACGCCAATCACCATGTATTTATCGTACCGCCGCTTTCGAAAATCGCACCATAGGGAAAACCCTGAAATGGGATTTCTGGTATCACAAGAATATGGCCGCCATCCTGGCATGCTGATCGCCCGGTAACACAAGTTTCGAAAGCAAAACTTGCGATATGTCTAGGTATCTCAGGTTTTATTAAACCGCGACCTGAGTTCGCGTCGCGCTGCCTAGATCATAAGATGCGTGTAAAAGGCCGAAGAGCATCAGCTCGGACTGCCTTAACCCTTCACGTAGCTGAACGCCCATGCCAACAATAGCAAGTAATTTTTTCTCGAACTCTTCTTGAAGCGCGATCGGTGGTAGCAGGACAGGCAATTCCTTAATAGCGCTCGTGAAGATGTTAGCTTGACTCGATTGATTTGCGCTTCTTCGGATCAGGACTTGTAGATATTGACTTCTCAGGTAATGTTCGAGAAAACGAGCATTTACAAGCTTCGGATCGGGTTTGATAAGCGCAACGCTTCTCACCAACCCAAATGGCTCTGACGTCTCGACAGTTGTAACGCGACCAATGGTCCCGGAGCAGGACATCAAGACATCACCTGGCTCGGGAAAACACCGTTTTTTAATTCGCTCAAACTCTCTCGCGGATATGAAATCCAACCCGGCTTCAAAATCTAAATAGCCGTTCTGAATATTTCGCGCAGAAAGAAGCTTGACGCCAGACTTTGTTCTCATCGGTGTTTTGTGCTCACCGTCTGTCACTTTCTGAGCGATATCGTCGATTACATATTCGTCCCAGTTGTTAGGATTTCGCTCGGGATCACCAAACATCTCAAGAAACAGAGACTCACTTAAGCGATCTAATTGACTTATCATTTCCTGGCTGATAACCCAGATACGTTCCGCTTTTTTGAGGCGTCGAGCTATCTCCCTTTGCTCATTGATTTCTCGCCATGGGATCGCGACATCTAAAACGTCGGTGTTCGTGACTGCCGGATAACTAGCACCGGTGGCTTCCTTCACAAGGGACTGGATGAAAAACTCATGCCTGCAAAAGAAAAAAAGATAATCGGGATCCAGCTTGTCTGGTATTGTTCTTAGCACGCAGAAACCGCTCGAACCAATTGCACCATCGAGCCGACTCGGAACTTTTGCAACCCCGTTTAGGTTCGGTCTTACCGTAGACACCAGAACATCATCGGTCTGTAACCGCTGTCGAGCTCGACTTGGTGCTTTTTCAATAGGAACATATGTAGCCTGCGAAATGACCTTCTGTTCTGAATCAATTGAGGAGATGTCCACATACACGAACTCTGCTTGTTCGAATTTCTGTGGGTTGCATTGTTCAACGGACTCAACAAGTTCGCAAAGTGCAATTTCCGACGGTTTCATGTTTTTCCTCCTTTCGAAACAATCAATTTTCGCAGCGATGTAGTTTCGTTCGTAAGCAGCCCATTCAACCGTTCCAGTCTATCGAGAGTTACTTCTGTGTTTGCATAATAAATCTCGTCTCGCTCAACCTGCCTATATCTCTTGGCACTGAGATCATAGTTGTTTGCAACAACGTCCTTCTTGGTGATCCAAAATTGCCTACTAAGTTGATTGAATTCCTTTTGCAGGACATGTATCGCCTGATCTAAGGACTCAAGAGCAGACTCCTGCTTAAATAGATGGTCTTCTACACTCGACTGATTTTCAGATACGACTTTCTCGAAACGCAAACGATTTATATCTTCTTGTAGCTTCAACCGTTCTGATTTTAATGGTGCCATTTCCTGCCGTAGCTTAGCCATCCTCGATTGCCGAGCGTCTGCAAAAGACTTCTCAGAACGCGCGCGCCAGCAGGTAAGTATGTCTGGAATATCGTTTTCGGATACTTCGTTGCGCTTATCATCGAGACTGAAACCGTCATGCTCCATGTCGTAGAACCAAATTTTGTCCGTAGAGCCACCCTTTGTGAAAATGAGCACCGCCGTCGAAACACCTGCATAGGGCCTGAAAACACCACTCGGCATACTAATGACCGCCTCTAATTGATGTTCTTCAATGAGGGTCCGTCGAACACCCCTGTGCGCACTACTCGCGCCAAACAAGACACCTTCTGGCACGATGATCGCTGCTCGTCCACCGAGATCAAGCAAACGCAAAGCAAGAAGGAGAAACAACAATTCCGTCTTCTTCGTTTTGATCTCGCTGAGCAATGTTGGACTACAATCTGCGTAGTCCAAACTGCCCTTGAACGGCGGATTAGCAAGGATAACGTCGTACTTGTTCTCTTCTATAAACTGTTTAGATAGTGTGTCCGCATAACTCACGTTTGGAACCTCGACGCCATGAAGCCACATGTTCATCGAAGCTACGCGCAACATAGTTAAGTCAAAATCAAAGCCGTAAAAAGTGTCGTTCTCAAACTTTTTACGCTCTTGCTCGGTAAGCTGATCGCCTACAAAGCCATGTCGATAGCCATCTTCATCAACTTGAACATATTTGCTGCTTGTCTTTTGTTCCAAAATAAACTGTAGTGCGGACATCAAAAAGCCCGCCGTGCCACACGCGGGATCGCAAATCCTATCTTCAACTTTAGGCTCGATGACATCGACCATCATTCGAATTATGTGACGGGGGGTTCGAAACTGTCCGTTAATGCCAGACGTGTTTAGCTTCGATAGCAGGTACTCATACAAGTCACCTGCTGTGTCTGCGTTGTCCAAATCGAGCGCTGATATCAACTCTACTGCGGATGACAATAAGCTGGCTTTGGGAATCATAAACACGGCATCGGACAGCGTTTTCGAAAAGGTAGAGATCTCGGCTGTTTCGGAGGACCCAAGATTTTTGATAAAAGGGAAAACCTCTTCTTGTACAACTTTGTACATGGAATCAGGCTTCAACTGTTTAAAGTTCGACCACCGAAAACGTTGCTGTTCGTCGGTGAAGATTTGCCGCTTTGTTTTCTTCCCCATTCGAGCGGATACACGCTCGTTTCTGGCCTCGATATCGTCAAGCCGCCTGATAAACAATAAGTAGTTGATTTGCTCGATAACGCTTACCGGGTTGGTTATGCCACCGGTCCAGAATGCATTCCAGAGCTTGTCCACATCCGAGCGCATTTTTCCTACTAGCAACTTTTTTCTCCTTTATCCAACCAGTTCATCGATAAGTGCCACCAATTCGTCAGCTTCTTGTTGCTTGAAGACGCCCTCTAAGCCGAGTGTATGAATGCTCGTAAATGGCTGTTCGTACAAGCGTGCAACTTCGAGTCCACCGCTCTTTATGATTTCCTGTTCCACAAGCGACAAAAACTGAAGTTGATTAGCTTTTAAGTCGGAATGCGTATGTCTGAAGCGCTCGAAAGCGACTCGCACAGTCAGTTCATCCATACCAACGATGGAGCGGATCAACTTGTCGAGTGAGCTTGCTTCTGTGGGAAACAATTTCTCAAGCTCGTCTTGCTTCAAGCCTGGAACGCGCTCAAGAATGAGCGATTGCAGTGCAACCAGATCCGCCTCCGTAACAGCCAGCTTCCGCCGGATCTTCTGCAACGTCAGATTCGTTGCAGTCAAATCATGCAGTGCCTGGACCACGCGGACACGATAAGCCTCAAGCCCTTCTTCTGCCACTCGCGGGCTTACCGTGCCTGGCACCGCGTAATCAATGATGTCGATTGCTTTTGACCGCACACGGTTAACCGACCGATATTTCATCAGCCCGCGCAAGCGAAGGCGCATCTCTTCGAGCTTTTCGACTGTGATGTCACGCCACCAGCTTGCCTTTTGCACGGCCTCGATCAGATCCAGCTCTTGTTTGACCTGGTTCAAATTGGTGCGCAAGCGCTCGATGTCTTCCAGAACCTTATCCTGGGCTTTTGCGAAACCGTCTGTATCGCCTTCAACAAGGCACAACTGCAAGCGCGTGATCTTGATGTCGAATGCCATTGCATCTACCTCACCCTGGATATCTCGCCAGCGCATTAGTGGTCGCACGTTGCTTTCCAAAACCGTATAGAAAGCATCGTTCCGCTCACTCCAGAACTTGTCTTTACCGACGCGCTCCATGTCCTGCCAACGCTCGCGAACGCTCACAGAATCTTTGGGCAAGGCTTTTACATCTTGCCTGATTAGATCAACCAGGGGCGTCGTGAACAGACTGACTTGGGCGCTCGATGCATTGGCTTGCTCGATTGCTTGGAGCAGCTCTAGGCGCACTGAGAAGAGGCGTTCGGGCACAGAGCGGCTTTCCGTGTCACGCACGATGCCTTCTGGATTGACGCCGAAGAATTCGAAGTTTCTCCAGGGATCGAAAATAAGAAAATGAGTTTTGTCTTTGCCTGGACCAAACAAGTCTTTGCGGAGGCGCGTACCGCGCCCTATCATCTGCCAGAACTTGATCTTGGAGTAAACAGGTTTGGCAAACACCAGGTTAACTACCTCCGGCACGTCAATGCCGGTGTCAAGCATGTCCACGGATATCGCAATATCGAGATCCTTGAACTCTTTCTTTTTGCCCTTGAAGCCCTTTATCAGCTCCTCCTTGCGATCATCTAGATAGTCGATCAACTTTGCAACTTTGCCGCGATACTGCGGGTACATGTCGTTGAATTCCAACTCAAGGAGCTTTCCATGATCGTGTTTGCGAGCGAAGATAATAGTCTTGCCAGGCCGCGTGCCCTCGGCATTCCGTATGCCGTTTTCCATGAGGTTGCGGATGATCATGCGATTCGTTTCTTTATTCATGATCAAACTGTCTACTTCGTCCCGACTGTAGTCGAAGCTTTGCGCGTCCTCATCTTGCTCTTCGAGCTGTGCACGCTGTTCTTCGGTTAGATCGTCATAACGAATGCCGCTCTGCAGGAACTGCGAGGTCTTATTATCGACCTCGTAGTTCACCAAATATGGTGGCTTGTGTTCAATGGCTTCTGTAAGTGAGAAATAGAACGTCGGGTCACGATCCTCGCACTCGAAGAAGCGGTATGTGTTTCGAGTTACGTAATCTACGGGAGTCGCCGTCAAACCGATCTGAAAAGCATCAAAGTACTGAAAGATTTCGCGGTAGTACTTGTAGATGGTGCGGTGCGATTCGTCAGCAACAATCAAATCGAAAAAGCCGATGTTGAACTGACTATAGGCATTCATCATCGCGTTGTAAGTCGCTAAGTACACCCGCGCATCTTTATCTTTTTTGGTGGCACTGCTGACTTTCACAATCGACAAGTCAGGCAAGTGCTCCTTAAATCCATCTTCTTCCGCTTGATTTTGCAACTCAACACGGTCTACAAGGAACAGTACTCGCTTCACCCAGTTGGCGCGCATTAGTCCGTCAATCAGCGACATTGCTGTTCTTGTTTTGCCGGTGCCTGTGGCCATCACAATCAAAGCTTTGCGACGGTTGCGATCTTCAAAGCACTCATACACGCGGCGTATGCACTCAAATTGATAATCCCGCTCAGCAATGGATGTCTTGAGCTTAATTGTCGAAAGTTTCTGTCTGTTCTTGCGCTGAAACAGCAGATACTGAAGCTTCTCCAGGTCGTGGAAGCCCCAGACTCTTCGAGGTGGGTAGCCTACAACCGGATGGTCGTCCCAAAAGTGAATTTCATGGCCGTTAGTGTAATAGATGAACGGGCGTTGCCCAGTCATCTTCTCGATTCCATTGGCATATTCTTCAGCTTTTGTTTTGCCTTTCGCTGGATCGTGAGCGGTTTTCTTCGCTTCGATAACGCCGATTGGCTTGCCATCACTGCCCATTAACACATAATCAACAGAGCCATCACCCGACGGAGTCGGCTGATGTTTGACTGGATATTCACGGATGCACTGAGGCTTGCCGGATACCGGATCGTAATTTGAAACCTTGTCGAGGAGTGTCCAGCCAGCATCGACGAGCAAACTGTCGATCAATTGTTTGCGCGTCTCGGCTTCGGTCAAGCCAAGCGTATCTGCTTCAGCTGTGGATTGGGCAAGGGTCTTCTTAAGGGACTCTTCGGTTGCTGGCGCTTTCGGATGCTCGCTCCGCTGCTTCTCTTGCAGCTCCTCAAGTTCTTTTATTCTCTTTTCGCGCGCTTTCAGCTCTGCCTGCAAATCGGCTGCTGACTTGGGTTTCTGTATTGCTTGGTACGGCGGTAAACTAACTTTCTGTTTCGTGACAGTGGCATAGAACCAAACCGAAAGCTTGTGCACATTTTCCAAAAGCCGCAAGCAGGCTTGAGTTGATGCTGCGCCTTTGGCTTCATGTGCGCCCTTGTTGCCTTCTTTTCTGATGTAATGCAGGAAGTCGATAATTTGCGTGGGCATGGCGCGCTTAAAATCTGCTGAATCCAGCAAATCACGGAAGTTGGCATCTACTGGCTTTCTCAGTCCAAGTTCGTAATACAAAATATCCACAATGCGCTCTGCAAAAATGCGCACTTTTACTTGGCTCGATGCTGGATCGGTGTGTGCGTATTCCTCGGCGAACTTCGCCAGGCTGGCCAAGTCAGGCCATTTGCTTTCCAGGAAGGCGAAGTTACTTGTAATTGTGTTTGTTGTTGGTTCTGTCGTCACTTTGAGCCTCCCGGAGGCAGTACAAAAGTGGCCTCAGATAAGGTATACCCGTGACAGCAGTCCGCGCTATTCATGGCCACCGCCTTTAATTTGTGACAAATTCCACTTTGAGCCTTCCAGTTCCGACACTTCTTGTAAAAGTTGACCAATCTCTGCATGTATTCGCAGCGCTTTCTCATGCATAGCTTCGACCGCGCCCTGTTCTTGCCGTGATGGTACTATCACTTCGAGCTGTTCAACCGCTTTTGTACTTAACAGCGGGATTGTGGAACCGCCTGCGGACATTCTAAGCACGCGTTTTCCTATTTCAGAACGCAGATACCGGAACAAGACTTCTGGGCTTATAGGACCGTTCTTAACTCTCAAAATCACAAAGTTTTGGCTGGCAATCCAGTCGGGGCCAACTTCCTGAGTTACGTACGCCACTTGACCAACACTACCTTTGACAGATAAAAGAACATCGCCAGGGAAGAGCCGCTGCTTAGCACCAAACTTTTCAGTAACATCGCTAGCCGATACAATTTTGTGCGGTGTTCGGAGCAAGCCTGATTGCTCGATGTCACTGACGGTCACTTCCCGAAATTGTCTGGCAGCCTTGCGCTTCGGATCTTCGACAAGCTGGCAACGGATGATGTCGCACAGTGACTTTAGCGGCACTGTTTTTTGTTTTGCCATGTACTCCGTAAACCGTTGTTCGTCCTCTGAAAGGACGTAACGGCCGGGATCGAGGCTATATTCGTTAGCAGCTATTGCTTCTCCGCTACGGTCAACAAGGTGAGCGTAAACACTTTCGGTACTGCCCAACACTTCGTCGGCCAATTGGTCGACGTTCTTTAGCCAGGCTCGGCTTCCACGTTTGCTCGAAACGATAAATCGATCTAGCCCTGTTAGATCCACAAACAGGATTGGCTCTGCATTTTTCGTTTTATCTAATATGATGATGGCAGTGGGAATGTTGGTGTTAAGCAAAACGCCCGATGGTAGGCTAATCACTGCTTGTAGAAGACCAGAATCTATTATGCTTCTTCGAAAGTCGCGCTCACCACCCGCGGTGCGCGTCAACAAAGCCATGGGGACTAACGCTGCTACTCTCGACTTACTTTGAGCAAGGCAGTGCCGAATTTCTAGCACTTCGGAAGTTAGAGGCTTCTCGGGAAAACGAACGAACTGATCAGTCTCAACGTTGAGATCGTATCGAACGCCGAACGGTGGGCACGAGATGGCCGCATCAAACTCAATAAGTTCACCACCGATAACCCAGCTGGGTGAATGCAACGGATCTGACACGCGAATCTGAATTTTGCTGTTGCAGAGGATGTTTGCGGTCAGGAGCAATACATCTGCGCGTCTTTGTTCACCGTGCACAGCGATATTGTTTTTCGCGGCTAAGATAGCCGGTATGCCAGCCGCGCTGTGCGTGCAATAGAGCGAATTGGTTTCAGTTCCGACGGACAACCGGACGAGCAGGTCAGCGAGTTCAAGCGGAATTAGGCTTTCACCCATCTCCCTATTACTGTTTGCCTGCAGCACCTTGATGAGCGCGAAGAAAAATGTCTCGAAATTAGTGCTTTCGTCCACCAAGGCCAGATCGGCAATTAGGTGCAATGTATTCCGAAAAGTTTGTGGATGCATTCGGCTTGCGATCCAACTTTCGGTCATAAATATGTTTGGGTTTTGATCTTCCAGCTTTGACGAAATCTTCCCCAAAAGCCGTTGCAACTCTTCGCTATGAGGCGGTTTCGGGCTATTGATGATCCCGTCCAAATTCAAGTCGCCAGTCAAGAATTTGTCTGCGCTCAACTTGGCCCAGCACAGTAGAAGACAGAGTGCACTTACAGAATCATGAGCAGGAAGTTCGCGGCTCAAGCTATTCAGAAGCTGATTGATGATCGCCTCTTGCTTAAGTGTGCCAATGTCTAAAAACTGTTGTTCAAGTTGCATTAGCTGGCCATCCGCTTGTAGCTGTCGAGGCGGTAAGTAGTGATCATGGTGTCACCAGACTCAACCACTACCACCCCGCCCTTTTTCAAGGCTTCTTGAACTGTCTTCTTCAGAGATTCCAGCTCGCTTTGCAGCATGACTAATGACTTCTTTGTGAGGACTACTTTGTCCCCGTCCCGATGTCCGTATTGCTGGGTTAGTTGAACCAGGTCCGATTTGATAGCTCTTTGGGACATCCGCCCTTGCATGTGTTTTGTTGATTTGCTCACGATGGTGTTCCTTGCACAACCCGATGCCTTAGTTATACCCTAAAGCAAAATAGTTTGCAACTAACTATATTTGGTTTGCCTCAAACAATTTCTCATGCGGGGCAAACTTATTATATAAGGAAGCGGTCGGTCCTGTTGTGGCAGGAGCCATTTTTCTCGGAAGCTCTCGTTTATTGGGTCAAAGGAGACAATGACATCCTTTTGACTTGTCAGTTATGGACGCAGAGGCCTATCCTAAGATTTCCGCGTGCCTGCCTTGCGTTTTGACTTCGATTTGTCTTGTACAGGCTTGTTTCCAGCTGTTTTTTTAGCAATGGAATCCTCAGCTCCTTCCGCTTGGTGTTTCATGGCCTCAAACCAAGCTTCTTGAGCCTTCTGCCTTGCTTCCAGTTGTACTTGCTGGCTTGTCCGAATGTACGCCTTCAGCGTCGTTCGCGTGTCGGTGTGATTGAGAGCTGCGCGCACAATCGATACGTCAGCGCCAGTGTTAGCCATTGATGATGCCAGGCTCCTGCGCAGGTCGTGAATCCACAAATCGCTCATCCCAAGCTTTTCGCGCAGTGTTTCCCAGGCATTGCCCGGATCAACCATATGTCCGGCGGCTCCTTTTCCCGGGAAGACCCAAGGGCAGTCGCGTTCAATCACTCCGGAATCTTCGAGCAGCTGTTCACGTTCTTTGAGAACCTTCTTCTCCATCTCACCGAGCGGTATTAATTGTGCGCGCTGCGTTTTCGTCTTCTCTGCGGGGATGCTCCAGGTGCCGCCCTTAAGGTCCACTTCGTCCCAGCGCATAGTCATTACGTTTGACTTGCGCGCTCCCGTCAAAAGCGAGAGCAGAATGAAATCACGCAATGTTCGTTCTCTTGAATGAATCGCAGGAATGGCTTCAAGCTCAGTCAAAAGCTTGGCTGCTTCCTTATCCGAAAGGACTCTGTCTCGCTCGTTCTCCCGGTACAATGAGACTCCGGCAAACGGATTGTCTTTGCGCGAAATGAAATGAGTCTTGATGCCGAAGTTGAACATCGCTCGACCAAGTTGCACAGCGCGGTTTGCACTGCCCGGGGTTTCCTCCATTGATGAATGAAGTCGGCCCGCGTCTCCGTGGGAAAACTCGTTCGCTTTTTTCTTGGCCAGGTTTTTCTTTGCGAACCAGCGTTTGAAGTTGTTCTCATTGTCTAGTACGCGCTTTCCTCTTTTCTCCAGGTGATGCTCCTTGTAATGATCGAACAGCTCCTGAAGCGTAGGCGATGACTCCTTGCGTTGCTTTTCAAAGACGTTTTCGCCGCGATTAACGCGTGCGGTCAAGTCGGCCGCTCTCGATTGGGCTTCAAGCATGATGTCGCGTAACAGCGCATCTGGAAGCGTGTCCTCGAACTTGCAGTTCAAATCCAATACACGCCACGTCCGTTCTATTGGAAAGCGAAAGCAAAAGGCTTTTTTGCCACCCCGCCCTACCGAAACATACAAATGAACGTCGGGAAGCACAGAAAAATATCGTTGCTTCAAATGATCGGGACACACAAGTGCCCGAATCTGCTTCGCAGTGAACTTCTTGCCCGATTTTTCGCTTTCCACCATTGTCCCTACCCAAAACCAAACGCCTAACGCAATGCCTAACGCAAATCCATTATAAATCGGCCAGATCGATCAAATCCGGTCAACGAGATTAAATCGCTAAAGCCCCCCGGTGCGCAGATTCAGCGGGTTTGGTCTAGTCAAGGGAGCCACCGTCAAAATCGATATTTTTTGGCTCATAACCCAAAGGTCGTAAGTTCAAATCTTACCCCCGCAACCATTTAGAACCTTGAAAAGGCCGGTCTTAAGCGACTGGCCTTTTTGTTATTGGGGTTAATCCGACGGATAGCTTCAAGGATGCTAGAGAAATAGTTATGGCACCATCGAGTAGGGTCAAAATTTTATGGGCGACCTTGGCTCTGCTACTAGCTCTAGGCTCATACATACTTACGATTTTGTGGCGCGTCAGTGTTGCTGAGCAAGCATTGTACGGCCGCAGTTGTCTGCTTCCTGTTTCACTCCAAATGAAACCTACCGAAGATGAACTAGGTACGGCCACTACCTTCTGGGACAATTCGTATAGCTTCAACCAGCACGGCAAGATTGTTCACGTGCACAGCCAATTAGTTAACGGTTTCCAACATGCTTACGGATCGGCTCTGGCAGCCTTTGAACTAGGCGTCGTGCCTGCTGATTTATTATTCCGTGCCAATGAATACGCAGAAGCTATTTTCTCGGGCCGATCAGGCAGCCAGCCCTTTTACTTAGACGCGCGCAAAGATCTGTCGAATAATGCTTTCGGTCGTAGCATTGGAGAACGCGCCAGAAAACTCGGTCTAAGTCGCGCCCCTGCCGACAAATACATGAGAGAAGAAGTGCTAAGGGCTCTGGAACAAGGTCAGGCCTTCAGCCACTGGCGCGATGCGCGCGTTCCGGCCTTGCCATCTCTAGAAGAATATGGATGCCCGGCTTTATCTCAAGTTATGGAAACGCACGGAAATATCTTCCGCATCAAAGATAAAATGCATGTGCAATAATTTGAATCGGCTAATAGCACTGGTAGGATACTCCAGTCACCGAGCAATGACCACAGAAGTAGAGATAGCAGATTCCTGAGTCTCCCCACATCCATTCGCTGCCGTCTGTTAATTTCAAATCTGAATCAATCTGGGCACCGAAATACATGGTTTTCGAGCACTTGGGACATTTAAGATACTCGGTATCTTGAACCCAAGTTGGGCTTCCCCCTACTCGATGTAGATTCTCCCATGAATTACTTAAAGTGGCATCTTGTATGGTCCAGCGTGGGCCATTGTCAACGAGATTCACTTCGGTATATGCAAACGCGGGTTCGACTACTTTAGACGCTATTGGCTCACCTTCGTAAAGGTGATCTATTTCACCGCTTGGACCGTGCGCGAAGAAAAGCTCGTACATGCCGGTTTTTCCCTGGCAAGTTAGGCAAGTGACGAAAGTCAATGGAGCGTTTTTATAAAAATCGGAGAGAACAGATCTATTTGTTATTTCAATCAGACGGTAGAGTTGCTTAGAGCAAATTTTGCAGTGCGCCTCTATCAATCCACCAATTATTGCGTCGGGTCGAATTTGGCTCTGCTCCTGGAGTTGCCAGGTTGGTTGATAGGTTTTGTCTCTCGCACCAAAAGCTGGCTCTTCCTCCGCAAAATACTCCTTCGGAAAAGCAATATGAAGAACCTCATCTGAATGAAGCTTGCAGATAGAGCTGCCATTGAGTTCTAAACCTACAGTTTCTAAGTGCAAATGGAACAGTTCCTGATTGTCGTCCGAGAAAAGTTGCGTCGCTCTAGCTTTAGAAATTGCATCCAAAATAACCTGCTCATCTCGTGTTGCGAGCAGAAGACTAAACGCGCAAACTCGGTCTTCAAATGTTAGGGTCTCGCTAGACTCCATTTGCCGAAGGAGCCGCGTTTGATCTAGCGAACCAGAGCCGCGCCAAGCTGGTGAAGGGGCATTCCACCGATTCTTTCCGCTGATTGTAAATGTGTCCAGATATGGATGGATAGAATCTGGTTTCTGTAGCGCTGCAAATCTAACTATTTCTTCGGCGATATGCGAATTTTGAAACATTTTGATCGCATAAGCAACCAGTAAATCCCAGTCAAAGAGAGGCATCAAACCAAGCATGCTGCTCTCGAATCGCCTACAATTCGGACTTGCGTCTAGCACGCCAATGGTAAGTTGAAGTATCTGCTCTGGGTGAGTTTTGGCAAAGCGGACTTGTAAATCACGGATGTCGAGGTCGTCTGCGCCGTTCTTGAGTTTGTTTACTATTTCTTCCAGCACGAGTGTCTCCATCCTAAAAGTTCATTTAGTCAACTATTAAGGGAACTAAGTCAAAGCAGGCTAACAATTTTGAAAAGTCAGCACTAATCAATCCAATTCGACCACCACTCTTTGAGCTCTGGCGAAATTTCAGGTCGTTCAGAGTCTGGAACACCGACACTATCCCTGCGCCTCTCTAAGACTGCAAGCTCGAAGTCCAGACCTTGACCAATCTCCGGATCATTGTCCCACCCGCCTTCGCTCCAATACTTTTTTAGTTCAAGATTTTTAGATATACACAGCTCAAGATGGTTATCAATACTGTCTATGTTGTAAATATAAACGTGCCCAAGAAGAATAAAAAGTGCTATGGCACTTCTAATTTCGTCACAGGTGTCATAGTCAACGGGCTTGCTTAAGGCCGTGTTTATGACCTCATCTATCTTTGTCTGTTCAAACACCCGGTCAAACCAATCAGCAGACTGATCATTGTCCCAAGGTGCGTTACCCCAATAGCCCATTTCGATTCTCCATCAGTTTGACAAAGAAATATAATCGCATATTCAGGGCGGTTCTTAGAGCACTTCGCCTCGTTTACATTTGTAGTATGTATATGGCGCATCGCCAAGTGAAGCGGCGGATGTGATGACTACAAACTTGCAGCACTTCCAGGCAATTATGATCGCTCAAAAAAAAGGAAACATGCATACCCATTAATAAATATCGGGTAGAACGTGAACAAGAGGAAGCTCAATGAACCATCTACAAGACGCCCAGCAATTAGCAATTGCGCTAATACCTAAAATAAACGCCCAGCTTGTACAGGTTGTCGAACTGCTTGTGCCTGGTGACTACAGTGCCGTCCCGAAACTTTCGAGAACGCACAAACCGCCGGCAGAGGAGCTTGCTGCTGAAGTAAATAGTTACAGACTCAAGGTGGGGCAACTGCCGGACGAAGTTTTCAGCAGAATTGCTGTCTTAAGCGCTAACGAAGATTTTGATGTTGTTGGCGGCCGAAGATGCGAGTGCGCAAATAAACCGTTGCCGTTAGAGCTCTATTTACGCCTCGGCAATGACGATCAGTATTTCATCACTGTAGAGTGTAGCCTCTACGACATGCAAGGTGAGAAATCTGACCTTGTGCTCTTCCTCGAATATCGAGATCCCGGAAGAAATCCCTTTATTCCAGATACTATTTATCGAGGGAGTGGTTGATTGGGTTTGAAAGTCATGCTGCTAAAAACGTGCTATCAACAGACAATATTTAAAATTACGCGGACCGTAACTAAAATTGATTAGCCCAATACTAACCGAGCTATTCATTTACACCGAGGGGGTTGGGAGTTCGAGTCTCTCATCGCCCAAGACTTTCGGGACTTTGGAAAAACCCATCCCAACAATATCCCAACTTTTCCCCGGAAAAGATTGGCATGATAAGAAAACGTTAGTAATGCTCTTTAGGGCGATCGAGCGTTTAATTGATGAACTAAGAAAGGCCTGCATTTATTGCAGGTCTTTTGGTTTCTTTCTATTGATAAAGTTGCACCACATTAGGTGCAGGTTCGTTTGTCTTATTTACTGAAACGTGTTGGAGCTAGTGCAATCAACTAGCACCGTGATGGTGGGCAGGGTTGATACCAATTCGTATTTATCCCACCGAGATGCCATACAAATGCCCAAGTTTCAAAGCTACTATTAGGACCTCTTCCGCGATACAAGGTTCGCCAATGGTAGGACCAAATCAGTAGTCACCGAAGCACGACAAATTATTCAGAAGGGTCGTCAACCGATTGCAAGGAAAAGCATCACAATGGACATAGAGAAAAAAGCAGAACGGGTGACTGAATTAGCCTTAGCGGGGCAAGGTTGTGCGGTTTGGGATGAAATTAGCGCCATGAGTCGATCAGAATTGGTGGAAACTTTGAATTGAGCTCAAAATAAGTCAGCCAATGCCAATCCTAAGGAATTGCGGAATCTGCCAGCAATTGTTGTTGAAGCAGAATCGTTTCTTGGCAATACCTGGTACCGCCTGAGCGTCGTTAGTGACAAGGGTAATAATGAGAAGAGAGAAATTCTTAAGGGTGGCGCCAGTGATTATTTGCCAGACCGGCACGAGTGTGTCAATTTGCTGAAGCCCAGTGATAGCGGTAAATAGCGCTAAAGTGAAAAACTGCCAGATGGAGCGGATATCCTTCTTTCGCGGCAATTTAATCTTGGCGGCATAACACTATTTCTGTTTCCGCAACTCGGAGGCTTCTCTGACTTTTCCTAGCTTTTCTAGACAGTCTGCATAGTTCAATTTGACCGTTTGCGCCTGCTCTTTCATATTTGCCCCCTCAAGAATCGAGATAGCTTGCTTGAAGCAGGAAGCAGCCTGGTCGCATTTGCCTTGCTTGAACAATGCCACCGCTAGTCCATTTTGCGTCGCGGCCCTATTGGGAGCGCCCCCAGGCAGCTTGGAAGACATAGCTGCTAACCGGCGAAAAGTCGATTCCGCTAGAGCATAGTCTTTCGTCTTCATGGCGAACCGCCCCTGCTGGTTGAGAAAATTTGCTGACCATGGGCTTTCCGATCCGAAACGGCGATCTAGATCTGCCAGTTCCGCTTTGTAGAAGTTCTTCCCTTCCTTTGCTCTTTTCGGGTCGCAATAGAAATCGCACAAGAAGTCTAAGCGCCGGAAGTAACACTCGGGATTTTTGTCATTTTTGAAGCAGGTAAGCGACTGTCGGTATAGAGACTCCGCCTCCGCAGGCCGCTTGAGTGTCATCATATTTTCGCCAAGATTTTCCGCTGTGATGCCAACTAGAGTTGGCGTCACTTCAGGCAGAGTTTGCCGCATATCTAGTGCCCGTTTGAGATATGTCGTAGCCTCTGTGTGCTTTCCCGAAATATCTAGATAGCTTCCTAGCTGGTGGTAGTCATAAGCAACATCGGCGTGCCTCTCGCCGTGCACTTTGATGTCAATATCAAGGGCGCGTTTGCTCACGACAATCGTTTTCGCCCAATCTTTGCGCTGTGCATAAACGACACCAAGATTAACCAGACTTTCGCCAACGCGGCGGTCGTTCTTGCCAAACTTCTCCGCCTCCACAAGAGATTTGTCTAGCAGCTGCTCTGCGCGCTGCCATTGCTTCTGGCGGATCGCGTTAATACCATCATCGAGGAGCTGAGCGAATGCTCTGTCATCAGCAGCTAGACAAACCTGCTGTGCGAACGCGAAACAGACACAAAGTGCCATTAGCGCTCGCAACACACGTGGTGGCAAAGATGATTTCATAGTATCAGTCCTTCATGAGCATAACGAGGTCTAAGATTAACATCTGTCGGGCAGAAGAATGTTTTTGTGCTGTACCGAATTGCCCTTCTTGTTAGCTGAACTCTCAAGAATTCATTTTCCTTTGACCAGCTCTGCCAGTGTATTTTTACAAGAGCATCTCAGATAGAATATATAGCCAATAAAAGCCTGGACAACTAACGTGCCCGAAAACTGGGAACTACTGAAAATTTGCGCTGAGAATGCCGCGGCGACCAAGCACTACGCCGATGCGGAGAACTTTATGTGGCAGGCCGTTGAGGAAGCGGCGAAAGGTAAGTCGTTACTAGTCGTAGCGCTATGCCTAGACTATCTAGGGGATCTCTATTGCCAGCAGAACCAACTCACCCATGCAGAATCGATCTATAACGACTGTCTAGATAAACAGATAACGGCTCTAGGGCTAGATCACCCCGAGCTGTCGTTTATCCTCAACAAGCTCGCCCAATGCCAATGTCTACAAAACAAGCTGAAAGAGTCAGAAGATAGTTTAAAACAGGCCCTGCTCATAAATCTCATAGCCCATGGCCCGAACCATCCGCAGACCCGATGGACCATAAAAAATATGGAAGACGTCTATCGGCGTCAAAACAAAATATTTGACATACAAGCGGTTAGTAGTTGGGGCAATGTACCAGCCCCAGACAAATCTAGAACCATAGAAGCCTTAATTTGCAAAACCTGCCACCGCCCCTATCAGGGGGCACAGTGCAGCACTTGCACCCAACTTCGCATGGCTGCCATACCGAGCTTTGATAACGAACTAGAACGGCTTGCTGTGGTATGTGCCACCAAAGATATTAGAGCCGGATCGATCATAATCTTGAGTTCTGTTCACTTAGATTTTCGCATGGTAGCAAAATCAGACTGCTTGAAAAATGTCAAACAAGCACTAGGCCGATCAGCCAAACGTTTATTGAGAGAGGGCCAAGCTTTAAAGGCCTCTGATTTAGAAGAACTTTGAAATGGTGCTCAATTGCTGTCTTCATGATTGGCCTCAGTCATCTGTGATCGTCAGTCCTTACGGCGGCCAGCCCTTGCAGCCGGTGCAATTCTCTCTTTCACCAAAACTTCCTCCAAGCGATCAAATCGCGAATTAATTGAAGTCATTATGTCTTCATATAATTTCGTCGAGACACTACTCGAACGACCTTCTTCCTCAGCGAGCCGCTCCAACACCCACTCACGCGCCATGGTGCCGATCGGCTTCTTCAATTCACTTGCACGATCATAAAGTCTCTGAATACTTTCTTCATCAATTCGAAATTGCACAATTCCCGTTTTAGCAACCTCTGCTCGCGCCTGTAGCAGCGTTTCCCGCTTTCGTTTTGAAAGCTCCTCCGGTGTCATTTTCGCCATCTTATTCAACTCCCCACAAATATTGACGCCGGTATTTGTTTTGGGCGTTGTTAGCGTGATAAATCCAATCCATGCCCTCTAAATATTCGACGCCAACCTCCAACAACCGCTCCAAGTTCGTTTTTCCGACCCACATAACTCTAGGATTGCCTGAGTTACTTTCGCTTTCATCCACTTCAACGACACACGGATCTGCAAGCGCCTCTATGCATTCCCGCTGAGTCACTCGGTGCCTGACAAGGCTCTCGTTGTTAAAACCTAGAATGGCCAAACCAGACTCCTCCGAGTGTATTACAAATGTCACACATTGTCAAGATCACTTACCCGCATCGCGATACAGCAGATCGCTTTGCAGCATCAACTCATTTACTGTCTTCTTTGTAAGACGCCAATTCGAAGATTAAAGTTCAATAGTGCTACGCCGACCAGCAGTCATAATTGTGGCAAGGCAGGTAAAACGCCTATTGCCTTAGCGAGAAGCAATCGCTTAAACGTTTTGAGCACGCCAGTGAAGCCTTTGCTGACCTGATACTGCAGGATGACAGAAGGAAAAATAATTAACGCTAACAGTGCCTCAACTTTACCAAGGTAGGTCGTAGTCCTCGAGATATTTTTTGATCTGACTGACGTCACTGAGAAAAAATTCCTGGCCTTCGACAAACAAATTCAAATCGATGCAAACAGTATTGGGTGATTTGTTTATCCCACTGCTCCAGGTATCGGCAGCGGTTATTGTCAAAACATCTCCGGCCTTCGAAATTTTCCCTATAAGCGCTCTCGAATCAAAGTAGTTGCAATAATCGAACAGCTTCCTTGTGGTCTCGATGCCGCTCGACATGTTTAGCACCGATAAAAACAAAGCTCCACTTTCGCAAAAGTTGCCGCCGACTCTTCGCGATATTGTCGCGGTGAAGTCACCTCGTTTCAATCTGCGAAAAGGAATGAGAAGCTCTTCGCCTTGTTCTTCGATGGTTCCTGCGGCAGCTTCGATTATAGGCAGATTGAGCGTGCCTTCATCCTGCACCAGGAGTAAAGCCTTTTTGATACACTCATTGGCCAGGTCCATCAACTCTTTGTTATCCGCGGGAAGTTCGGCTGGATAGAAGTGAATCTCCCGGGAGAAGTCAGCTCCGGGCGTTACAATCAGCTTGCCGTCTGGATGTTGATCTCCACCAGCGGTTGCGATTATGCCCATTTCAAGAATTTTGAACGTCGGGAGAGCAAAGCCAAGCTCGCGCAACAAAAGCATCCAGCGCAGCGCGCATTGACCGACTATCGGCCGGTTCATGTCGCTGGGTGTCATGTAAGCGCGAATATCAAAAACTCGCGGCCTAAGCATTGCCAAATACCGTGTCTTCTCCCAAGCCTCTAGCCGACCTCATTGTATACATATCCCGGCGGCAATCGTCTGCAACTGGCACGGCCAACGAAGTTAACGCACAACCTACTATGCACTGCCGCTCATACCAGCATTGTTTCCATAAGATGACTGCGCATAAGAGTTCTGTCTCGCCTGCTTAGCACTCAAGTTCCTCTGGCTGATAAAGCGATCTGAGCGCACTTCTTTAACCGGCTCAACGGGCTTGACTGAATAAACACCAACTAGATTGGCGGCGTTTCTCACAGCAGACAACTCAGTCACACTGCATACTCCGGCTCGGCTTTGAGCCGTAGGACGCTGAGCACTCTGGCTGAGCATACTGAAAGTAAATGCGTTAATTGAATCATCCTCAGGTGCAAAAGAATTTGCCATTATTTTCGCTTGGGGATTGTTTTTCAGATACTGCCAGATGGAGCGAATATCCTTCTCCCTCACAGAGGAATGGAGTGAGTTAATACCGAGCAATGAACTGCCGGACAAATAAAGCAAACAAACTGCTCTGCCAGAATTATCTGCAACGGCAATCGAGCCAGAAGCGGATAGCTCCTCAATAAATTTCATGCAGCTTGAAAGAGACAGCTTAGGGTCTTGCTCAGGAGAGGCATTGAAGACTTCACCATGAAACATTGATGCCGCCGACAATACCACTTTTTCGTCCAGGGCATAACTCGATACATCACTGTGAACAGAGCTAATTTCGCTCATCATCGCAACGTAGCCAGCCGTTCCGAACAACTGCTCAGGGTGCGCTTTGCTGCCATAAACACAGGCAATCACTCGCCCCTTATAAATAAGCACGGCTGCACGCGACTTGAAACGCTCCGACTCCATCTTGATGCAGCCAGAAACCTTTGCCGCTTCGATACTAATAAGTTGAGGCAGAATCGGCTTCTCATTTGAAAAAGCCAACTTAGTCTTACTTTTCGGCGATAAGCTACTGCTGGGGAAATAGTTTATGGCTCTGCGGCTAGTGCCCTCAAATTTCTGGGCGCCACCATTCACAAGACCAAACCGTCTTGGTTTAACGCGAAGATTAGATAACATGTTTACTCCAATATGGTAATTGTTAGATGAGGAAAAGACAGCAAGTGTGGGCAATGCGAAGCACCGCCATTGACTGTAGAGGACAGACAAAAGTCTGAACTTCGAGCATTACTCGAAAGCCACTCCTTATCTATTAAGTTGTTGGTAAGTTGAACTACATCGCTGAAAGTAGCGAAGTCCCGGCCGGTTAAAGCCAAGGCAAAACGGATCTCGGACTAATCTCTAACTTCCCACCGAGTGTATAGCCTAAATTTCAAGTTGTAAAGCGGTTCGCGTTAGAAATCAGTTTTTCGCGGCAATTTAATCTTGGACTCGCGCCCTTTCAACGGATTTAGACTGCAGCTATTAGTTAAACAGTGCCGCGTCTCTAGCCGAAGCTACCAACCAGTTGATACAGCCAGGTGTTGCCAGTCCGCCTGTTACTCCTGCGGCACCGAACAATACCTTCTTCATGGCCTGCTGAGAGCCAGCGGCCATATGCATAAAGCCCCAGATCATAGTGGGGCCGCCCCAAGCGATACCGAGAATCTCCATGCCGTTGGCAATAATATTGAGAAGCGCTTCCATATTAGCTAGATTGTTCACACGAACAGTCCCTGCTGTGTTCACACCCTGTACAACTGTTGCTTCGATGCCTTGGGCGGCGATTGTGCCATTCGTAGCACCTTGCAGAGTTGGTGAATTTCCATCAAAAGAATGCTGAGTTTGCGAGCCAGTTGTGTAGTTCAGGCGCGATTGTGTTCCAGTCGCTCCTAGTGAATTCTGCGCGTCCTGACCGCCTGAGCCGAAAGCATCTTGCGCCAGCGCTGGTGCAGCGGTGAACGCGGCCGAAGAAGATACAGTAGCGACTAGAGCAAGCCTGGTAATTAGTGATTTGGCAAACATGGTTTTACACCTTATTAGGACCTTCGAAAAAGCGCTAAAAGAAAGCAACAGAATCTCACTGAGGCTATCAATAGCTTCAAGGAAATTTAGTTTGTACAGAATTTGGTTGCAATATTCGAGAAAGATTCGAAACGCAAATAGTTTTTGTGGTTGCCGACTTCTCTCTGTTGTTTCGGAATTCCAAACTACCACCGAAGCATCCGCTTGTCAACTAAAATCCTCACGGGCTCTGCGATACAAAGCTTTCGCCAAACCTTCAACCGTCATTGAAAGGATTCATTTTTGAAGACTAAATAGCAACGAATTCTCGAATCATTGAGAACGGACAAATACATAAAACTCCACTACAGATAGCGCCACCACATACAGTGCCTGTAATCGAGCTGACTAAATTCTCTTGGCCAAATCTGCCATTGCCACGGAGTAGCCGGCTAGAATTGGTGCCGCTTCTGCACCAAACGAATGGCAAAACAGCCCCTCTCCAGAAGTTGCGAGCTGTGATGTTTCCTTGAGCAGGCGTGCGAGGTTATTAATCTGCCTGCGCAAACAATCTTTTTCAACGTTTTCGCCGTACACCACTTCAGGCAATAGATCTGCCATACGGCAAACATTGAAGTGATCCGCAGCGTATAAATTTGAATAGTGCAAATCGCAGAAGCGCTGGAAGCATGCTGGCTGAACATTCGCTCGCCATAAATCTGTCGCCACATAGAAAGACCAGAGGTAAAACGGATCTATCTCCCCTGCAACTCCGGTGCGCATAATCATAGACTCACTGACTTGCTCCATAGCCGAGTTTCCCAGAACCTTGCCAAGCAGCGACAGCGCATTCACCATGCCTCCACCAGCCTGTTCTTGTTCAGGCTTTGCTGTGATCGTGCGGTCACGCCAATCGCAAATAGGCGTACCCAGACTCTGCGCGGCTTGGCTAATCGATGCACTATCGAAGACTGCAGTCAATGCAGACGCTAGCTCATCATCAAGCAAAGGCCATTCGCCGGTTTCGTTTCGCTGCTTGATCGCCGGCTGAAACACTTCGCTCCACACAAAGCTGGCAAACCCAATGGCATGAAAGTATTTACTCGTTTCTACTGGTGTATCAATCATCGACGATATTTGGCCATACGGTGATTCGACCTCTCCAGGCTGGTTGGCTGGAGCTGGCTTGTCTGCGGGCCTTTGCCAGACATCGATTTTGCCCGCTTTTTCAATAAAGGGTGGCTCAGGCCAGTCGAAGTCGCACAGATTCTTTAGTGCTACTTCTTCAATCGTCTTTTGGTCACGTCCGCAAAGCGAGATACGCGAGAATTCGCGCCTTGGTTGAGCTTTGCACAATTCATATCCAGAGAATTGAAGCTCACTAAAATGAATCTGGCGCTCTTCAATTTCCCGCCAGATCATGTGGTGCAAGTTTCGGGCGATGTCAGCATATTCAGTTGGAATGAATATGCGCATACCAGGATAGCCTAAATCGCCAGGAACAGATGCGGGCGGCTGGCTAGGCTCTTTCTTAGGTAAATTGGCAGGCGTCTTGCCATCTCAGGCGAACTCCCTATCAACTTCCCGTACTGCCTGATCGCCCAACGCATCACAGGTTCATCGGTGGGATCCATAACACCTACTGACCTCGTCAAATTATAGATATTTTTCAAAAAACTGATTTACTAGGAACTAGATTCTGAGCTGTCTCCTGAGCATAAAGCGAAGGTACCATAGCTGGTGCATTTGCGTAAGCACAGATGGCAGCAGAGACAGTGGCTCCATTTTAGCAATACTCAGATGCTAAAATGTCGTGCAGTCTTCGGAGAATGGAAAATGAAAAGAACGCAAAGCATCGCTATATTTCTATCAATGGCTGCGCTGGCCTTTCTACCGCTAGACGCGCTGGCACAGCAAGGGTATCAAGCGGGAAACCAAGCAGGCAACGGCATTAGCATGACAATCTATCCGGTCGTGCGCCACGCTGACGGCAATCAGTATCTAATTACCCCGTCCGGCAAACAGGTGACTGTGCCAGGACTAGTGATCGCAGCCAATGCAAATCAGGTATCAGTCTATCGAGATCAGGCTAATCACTTCTGGTACACCGCGATGAACGGTCAGCAAGTAGCAGTTACCCCTGAGCAGCTTGAGGCGGCGCAAGCGCAGATCAACATGCAGTCTGGCGGCGGTAACATGCCACAACAAATGATGGCCCCGCAATCGTATTACAACTCCAACCCATCATATGCTAGTGGTTACAACGGCATTCCCTACGGTACGCCAGTAAACTTTGACGCTCCGGGACAGTACAGTTACATGGCTCCTGGCGGCAATAGGCAGTTTGTCACACCGACACCACAGACCAGCACACAGTTTAGCCAATGGCAGCAACAGGTTCCCTACGGACAGCAACAGCAGGCGCAAGGCGCACAGCCAATTCAGGGTGGACAGCCAATGCAAAGCGCGCAGCAAATGCAAGGCGGGGCGCAGCAGGCGCAAAACTCTGCACAAAACCACGGCGGAGATAGCCGGATGGACCGTAGGCGCGAGAACCGGGCAGAGCGCCTTGAGAATCGATCCAAAGAACAGGCCAGCGATGCCGCTAATGACCAGGCTTCTGCCGATCAAAAAATGCAATCGGGACAGACCCTTGGTACTGGCTTCAGTGCTCGGCGCTCTGCTCGCGAAGAGCGGAGAGCAAAGCGAGAAGAACGGCGCGCTGACTCTCTCAATGGCAATTGAAACCAGACAGGTTTATAAGCGAGGTTCTGAACTCTGCTACTTCCTCAACTATCCTGCAAAAGATTGAGAGCACTACAGGGCGTATAACCATGCAAACTATTTCCAGTTGGCCGAATTACTCGCAGCAGTGATTCTTTCGCTCGTGCACCGGGAAACTGCGCGCCTTCCTTACGATAAGAGAAAATGAATGGACGAACGTCACTTTCGATATCACCAAGCCTGAGACCTAATTCTTTATCCGAAAGCCCATCGATAGAGCGCGCGAAAGCAGTGACTCGATTGATCAATTGAGCAAGATTATTTTCCAACTGTGAGCGAATTTGATCGAAATCAGACCAGAATTCTTCCGGCAAATCTCTGCGCATAGCATCAAGGTCATCGCCCGCAGCCAGTTTTTCCCAGAGGGCCAGCGGTGTTACCTTCGACAGAAGTGCGTGCAAACGAAGATATTCATCGCCTTTTACCTTCAATCTTGAGCCATCACTGAAGCGCACAACAAAACCTTCCTGGTCGCGCGGCAGAGCCCTTGCCGAGTCAGCCAGAGCGTGCAGAGAATCGTAGTGGAAGCGCCGGGCCATTCGCCACCCAATCTGGTCAGTCAAGTCTTGCAGAGACTCATAGTTGACTTCTACGCCAGCTTCATCATAGGCAGAAAGCATAATAAGAGAAGCCTGCTGATACTGCACAATGATGCGATTTTCAGGATAGACCGCTTCTGCCAGATAAGTAGTACCGGGCAAAAGCAGAGATTGATCCACTTCATTCAATCGCGCTCGCGCCCATAGAGCTTGCGCTGAATAGAAGGCACCCTTGGTGGCACATTGCCACCGTCCATTATGATGAAAAATGACAATGAGACTGCCATCAACTTTTTCAAAAGTATCGAAGGCACCGGTCGGCCATACACCACCGCTTTCACCAAGATTGAAGAATTTTGGGAATGGCGTTGCCACCACTTTGCCAGCCCGCGGATCTAGAATCAGACCTCGGGCAAGCAGAGTGAAGTCATTCCAGACTTGGTCATAGACACACTTAGAGGAATAAACATAGAGCAAAAGACCATCTTCATTTGAACTTTCGAGCACCAACTTTTTTGCGTGCGCTTCTTTCAGACCGTCAATTAGCTGGTCAAAATCAAACAAACGCGCCGGGTGAATGGCAGCATGATCATTCATAAAAAAATACTCGTGCAATACATAGTTTGTTGTCCACAGAAGGAGAAGAGAGAAACGCAATTGAAACCGAAGAGCCGCGCTAATGCAGGCTACTTACTCTTCAAAATTCTCTCGTTCTGAAAACATCGGACACTCTCAATGTACTGGTTTGCATTAACTTGCCGCCGCGTGTTATCGGCTCAAACTAGATTATCAGGAGCAAATCGACCTGTCAAGAGCCGCCGAATATTACATACTGCATCAAGGCGATCAAGATTATGCACTGCCGGCAATGGCATGTTGCTGCGCCACGCCGTCGACCAACATCTGCGACAAACTAAGATTTCAAAAATCAGGCGCCGTTAGAGCCCTCGGTTGCCAACAGTCGATTTCTGCCTACTCAATGCGTGAAGCCGGCAGAAATTTATGCTTATTCTTCCAAATCAAAATGCCGGCAATTGGCGTACCAACTGCAATCAAAATTGCCGAACAAAAAATAGCTGTCAAAACTAAGCTGAGAAGGTGCCTCAGCTCTGATATTTCATTGTGCAACCCACTAAGCTCTCCATCTAAGTTAGTGATCGGGTGCTCCATGTTAGCGAGCGGGCTGCGAATAGCGCCAAGTTCACTGTGCACCCCCCGAAGTTCATTGTGAGCGCCGACAAGCTGGCTATGAAGGCCAACAAGTTGTTTATCGAGGTTCTTCACTGGCGCAGCAATAACCTCAAGTGGTTGCTGGATGCGCATAATTGGCCCCTTAATCTCAGCGATATCTTCTCGCATGTCTCCTATGTCTTCCCGGATTCCACCGAGAGACTCATGAGTACCTTTAATTGACTTCTCCACGCTGCCCATACGGGCCTGCACCGAGCGCAAGGGTTCCTCTATGCTAGTCATGTGCTTATTTGTGTCGACAATGCTCTTGTCTATCATGGTCATCTTTGATGAGACCGAATCCAGCTGTCCGTGAACAGCATCTAAGTGAGCATTAACCGCAGCTAGGCGCTTTTCCGTTGCGTTGACCTGCTCATGCAAACCCCGAACAAGAGGCTGCACAGCCGCCAACGGTGCTGTCAGATTTATAATCTGCTGCTCTAGCCTTACGGTTTGCTCCTGCAGCTTGATCACCGGACCAAAGAGCCAACGAATCGGGTTCATGCTGGTGCTTCTCGGCGTCCGAGCCTCAACGCTCACATCTAGCACATCATCAGACTTTAGTGATTGCTGGTTGACCTTACCAGTGTGCGGCACATCAGGGTGGAGAGTACGCTCCGATTGAGATTGACAGCTCGGAGCCACAAACACCAGAAAACACAATGCAAACAAAACTACAACTAGCTTGTCAGCAGCATCCGGAACGTTTTTGGAATAGATGCTCACTTCGCGCCGCCACCACTATCTTCTTAAGGCTAAACTTGGCACAGAATAGCTAATTTAATTGACCCCAAAGGTTAATTCTAAGGGCAAGATTAAAGATGGTTTGAGACGCGGTCGCCTGAATACTCTCAAAATTCAAGAAGATAGACTATGCTCTAATCTGGAGACAAAATTGTGAGATGGCATACAGCCCAGTTTGGCAACAGCGAAGAAATTAAAGAACAAGCCAGAGTAAGCGCACAAATCGAGCGCTTCTGGAAGCAGTTTGTCGCCGACAGCGAAACTCTGCGAAGCAATTTTTTTGAAGATAAAACAGAAGAAACCGTTGCCTGGTGCGAGGCTTACCTAAAACCTATTCATGAAGACTTGATGTGGGAGGTCAGTCGCGACATTCTAGAAGTCGGTGACAAAAGACTGGTCTTCACCGTTACACCAGAATCAGAATACGCTCTGCGGCCTCTAACTAAGGCCGTAATTGAAAGAGCACCAGAAATTGCAAAATGGCGCTTTACTCAATTCAAAGAACCACTAATTGGTGACTTCAATGATTTCGAGCACAGCATGCTAAAGCACAGCTGGGCTGAGGTGCAAGGACAAATTAACGAATCGCCTCTAAAATGTTTCGATATCACCCTGCGTGACAAGCATTTCAAGAAAGAAAACAAAGATGCCGATATTGCCGACGCTCTCACGGTACTGACAACAGTACTCGGGGAAGAACCAGTTGATGTCTGGATCAACTTCGTAATGACCCAACCGCTGACCGTAAAAAAAGCGAAAGCAAAGTCAAAAGCGGCTAGCATTGAGCTTTCAAAAGTACACAGCAAAACAGAAGATGACGTCGATGAAAGCGAATATCTAGCAGACGAAAAATTAGAGCCGCAGCCCTTTTATCCACTCAATTCTCTGCGCAATATATTAGCCTCGCGAGTCGTTGAGCTAGTCGATGAATTACCAATTGAACGCTGTTGGGAGCGAGAGCTTGATGGTTTTTATTCACTAAAGGGCAGCAGCTGGGAAGAAGGTCTTAGACCGGTGATTACTACACCTTACCCGGCCACCATTTTCGCCAAAGAAAGACGAATGCTCTTTCATTCGTCAGCATTTACTCGTCACGACGAAGTATTCGCCTACTTAAAAATGACACAAGAACAAGAATTAGCCCATGATGTAGAAGCACGCTTCGAACTTGAAGACAAACTTGACCGCGAGCTGAGAAAAGCTAAAGCCGGTTGCGTTCTCGGTGGCGGCGTCGGTAGCGAAGCTGCCTACATCGACATGATCATCAGCGATTTGATTGAGGCCGCTGAGATCTTGCGAGAGCAGGCCAAAAAAGCGGAAATGCCAGAGACAAGTTGGCTATTGTTCTACGATACTTATTGGGTTGACGAATGGGTAGGAATGTTCAAACGAACTCCCCCACCAGAGCCGCACGAAGGGCCAATGTGGTAGAGATAGGCCAATGTGGTAACACCAACATTACAAAATTAGCGTGGTACCGTCAAGCAGAAAGTTGTTCCTGGTTCACCTTGGTTTGCTTGAGCATTTGCTTTGGCCTCAAGCTTGCCACCATGTGCTTCAGTAAACCAACGACAAATAAACAGACCAAGACCAGAACCCTTTATTGCTAGAGCCGATGCTTCACTGCGCGAGTAAGGCTGAAAGAGCTCTTTCTTGGCTTCTTCCGAAAGCCCCTTGCCATGGTCGATTACAGATAGCGACCAATACTTGGCACTAGTTTTAGCAGATACTAAAATTGTACTTTCTTTGTATGAAAATTTTATGGCATTAGAAAGCAAGTTGGTCAACACTTGCCTCATTCTATTTTTGTCGGCAGAAACTTTAAAAGATGGGGCCATTACTTCAATAGTAATATCAGTTTGACCAGCAATAGCCTCTAGACTTGCCACCACATCTACTATCATTTCATTGAGCGCAAATTCTGTGATTTCTAGTTCTAATTCTTTGCGGCGCAGTTTATCTAAATCGAGAAATTCATCAATCAACAAAACTAGTCGATTAAGGCTAGCAGTGATTGAACGTACTTTTTTCTCAGCTTCAGGAGTGAGGGGACCAAAGAATTTTTCTTCCATCATCTCTAGAGACGTCAAAGCTGAAGCTAGTGGTGAGCGCATATCATGGGCGACCATTGCTACCACCTGCGATCTAAATTTTTCAGCAGCGACCAACTCGGTGCGAGCCTCAACAATGCAATTATCGATTTCAGCAAACTCATCAACACCGCCAAGAGCCGGCCCAACATCTTCAAGCTCTGCCAAGGCCTTGCTGCGAGAGAGTATGACTTGCAAACGCATAAACAGTGAGCGGCGAAAGAAATAAATAGCCACAGCAGAAAAAACAATGTTGAAAAACAAACAACTAAAAACCAAAAAGCGTATGCGTTGAACAATTTCGTTCTGCTCGATGATACGAATCTGCCGCTGTTTATCAGAATCTTCAACCATATCTGTATAGATGTCGTTTATTCGACTTGCTTGCTTAACTAGTGGTTTCAACTGATACAAAGCCAGCAATTTGTTCTCACCAGTAATTTGACTATCCATCTTCAGACAATCATTGCGCAGACGCTCAAAGGCCGGAATACTCTGATTCTCTAGAGTATCTAAGCCCTGAGTAAGAACAGGGTGATCTTGCGGTGCTTGCGCCCGAACTTGCTTCAAGCAGTCTTTAGCCGTGGCAAACGTTTGATTGGCTAGCTTTAAACGCTTGCTATCAGTGGCACCACTAGAAAGGTAACCAGAATAGAGCCCTGAAGCACTAACAAGCGAAACATATAGCCGATTAAGTAGGCGAAAAGTATTGGCTTCAGTTTGTTCAAGCTGCAAAGCACTGCCAAGGCGACCAATAGCATCTTGCATCAGGAATACGCCATATGCATTAAGCGAAATCGGTATAAGGGCAAGTATTAGAGTCTTCTGCCAGATTTTCAATTTAACTTACTTGCTATCCGTCAGCCTATAATAGCTTAATTGTACAAGGTCAAATGAGGTCAAAGTCTTGGCAAAGCTCCTGGTGGTAGATGACGATATTGAACTGGCCGAGAACACGAAGCGCTGGCTAGCACAAACAGAGAATCACCAAGTCGACTGTTGTTACAACGGCGAAGACGCTGAGCAAATGCTGACACAGTTTCGCTATGACCTACTGATTTTCGACTGGGAAATGCCAGGCATGTCGGGAGTTGATTTGTGCAAACGCGCCCGAGCATCAGGAGTGCATACGCCAATTCTATTTCTTACCGGCAGATCAGCGATGGAAGACTTAGAGACTGGCCTAGAAAGTGGGGCCGACGACTATCTGAAAAAGCCCTTTCACCTCAGAGAGCTGTCGGCCCGCTGCAGAGCGCTACTACGTCGGCCAGAGGCCATACAAGAGTTATCTGACGAAAGCGCAAACATCAAACTTGAAGTCGAGAACCGCGTCCTCAAGGTCTTTGCTACTGATGTCGCCCTAACCAGACTAGAGTGCGCCTTCACTGAGTATTTGCTGCGCTACCCCAACCGCACCTTCAGCGCTGCTGAAATTCTCAAAGCTATTTACCCCGCCGATAAAGACAGCTCGGAAGAGGCCGTAAGGGCCTTAGTTAAGGGCCTGCGTAAGAAGCTCGCCAGCTGCGGCGAACCAAGGGCCGCCGAGATACTCACTACTATTCCCGGTGCTGGGTACTGCATCAGAGGCTAACCCTTAATTTAAATTGCGTGACATGAACTCACGGCGCTGGCCGGCAACTGGGAAAGTCCTTTGAGGACAATATTCTCACGACAATCTCCCGACCCAGTTCGTATTGTTCTATAACCGACGGCAACGAATTTACTAAGTAGCACCACCCCCATGGCTAACCACCCTCAATTTGATGCGACAACAAAGGCCGATTTGAGCGACAGATCACAAGCGATATCAGGCCCAAGCTCAGATCTTTCCTCTTTGGTTTGGCAAGACATGCGCAGCGAGAAATCTGGCTACCTAGATGCGCAGCCAAAGCGCTTCAGCTTAAGTGACAACACCCCCTCATCTACCAGTAAAAGTGGCACTGACTCTGCTTTTTCCATCAGAAGCGGCGTCTGCAACGACAGCACACAACCTAGCTCGAACGCTCTACCAAACATCGAATTCTTCGACTAAGCGACAGCAAAAGAATACATGAGCGATGGGGCTGGAGGGGCTGCTGAAGGAGCTTCTGGAAGCACTCGTGACCAGGGCAATTATGGAGCGGCAGATGCTTCTCCAGGCGACATCGGCGCACTAACCGCTCCGCCAATGGAGAGTGGCGATACAGCAGGAGCAGTGGGTGCTCCTCCAAGCGCTCGTGACGCAGCATCAGCCGGATTATCGGGTGGGAAGATGGATTAAAGGGCGTTATCTCAATATGCCGAACCCATACGCTGTGAACAAGGCCCGCAACTATTAAAACTTCTTAGTTCTGAGAAATTTGGAACTAGCGCTTGAAGCAGCCGTCTCCTCGCAAGTGATCTAGAAAATCTAGAACAAATTTGCAAACCGAGGAGCAACATGAAGATAAAATGCCGAATCCAACTGGTGTTATCACTGGCTTCAGCAATGTCGCTATTCGCGGCAAGCACAGCTTTGCCTGGCCAAGCAGCTGAAATTACAGAAACTAATACACAAACGACAAGTCAGATTATAAGCCCGACTTCATCCCAGACCACAACAGAGATAGTCGTGCCCGCAATCTCAGAGCCAAAAGTAATTGATAGCTGGATGCAGCCTTCGGTGACAAGAACTAAAAGCGTCACCAGCAGTGATGGCAGTGTAGAAAAGACTGTAGAACCGATGATCATGGAACGCCACGAAGCTGTTGTAGTGCCAACCGAGGCCAAGGTTACAACCACTACCTCGGTGACACCAGCACAAGTTACACAAGTAACTAATTCAGCTGCTGTAAAAACTGCCGTGGTAAAAACAGCAGTAGTAAGAAAAGCTCCAGTGGTGACAAAGAAACGGTACGTCAAGCGTGCCTATCGCCGCACCCCTAGACGACAGCAGGTTGCTGTTCGCCATACTGCTCAGACAAAAACAGTGGTTGTACGACCCCAAATAATTCAGCAGAGACAAACAATCGAACAGAAATCGGTCCTAATCACAAGACCCGATCCTGCACTAAAGTTCAACTAAGTAGACTTGCCGGCGCTGAGAAGTTGCTCGCCGACGATTTCGCGCCAGCTATTGCGGCCAATATTGCCACCACAGACAACTACGCCCACGCGCTCACGCGGTTTGAAGTTGATGTATTTGGCTGATATAGCGGCAATGGCGCAGGCAGCCGCACCTTCAATCAACATTCCCTCGTTTTCAAGGAAGTCAAAGACGGCCTGGTGAATGTCGCGTTCTTCAATTGCCACCCATTCATCGACAACTTCTTGCACGAGAGGGAAAGTAATTGTTTCAGGATCGATATTGCCAGCAATGCCATCAGCAATAGTGTCTTGCTGCAATACTTTGACCACACGACCAGAATGAATAGCCGTTTTCATTGTTGGTGAAGCAGCGGCGACGACGCCAACAATGCGCACCTTAGGATTGATAACTTTGGCCACGAGGCCGATGCCTGATATCAATCCACCACCACCCACGGCCACAATAACCGTCGAGAGTTTGGGGATCAACTCATACATTTCTAGCCCAACAGTGCCCTGGCCAGCAATCACTTCTCTATTGTTATAGGGCGAAATGTACAGACCCTTTTGCTCTTTGGCCAAACGCATGGCATAGGCTTCGGTCTGATCCATGTCTTCGCCATGCTGCATGAGGCCAACGCTGTAGCGCTCTAGTTTTTGCTTCTTGAGCGGATTGACGTTAGTCGGCAGACAAATACGAGCCTCGCGCTCGGTTGTTACAGCCGCTTCGGCAATGCCGAGGCCGTGGTTGCCAGCAGAGGCGGTGAATACTTTGGTAAAGCCACGCTCTTTGGCCCAGGTCATAGCATTGAGTGCGCCACGATATTTAAACGAGCCTGTTACCTGCAGATTCTCTAGCTTCATGAACACTTCGGCTTGCGACAGATCACAAAGCCAGTGGCTCTTTCGCAAAGGAGTATTGGTGACCAAGCCGCTGATGCGCTTTTTGGCAACTAGTACGTCACTTATGCTAAGTCTCTCTTCCGTCACCGCAAACCTCTTATCTATATAAGAATTGTCATCGCTATAGGAATTGTCATCTCTATAGGAATGGTCATCACTATAGAAATTGTCACTGCGTTTGTTATGACTTCAAAATGGAGCGGGTGAGGGGAATCGAACCCCTGTATGAAGCTTGGAAGGCTGCCGTTCTACCATTGAACTACACC
The DNA here is from genome assembly GCA_018062085.1 of bacterium. GTDB lineage: Bacteria > Cyanobacteriota > Vampirovibrionia > Obscuribacterales > Obscuribacteraceae. The sequence goes on from JAGOSY010000009.1 coordinate 32,124, forward strand.
CGCGTGAATTGAAGATTAGCATAAAGTGCTCGCTAGCAAAAGTTGCCAATACCACAAAACCTCTTGGCATTAAGACTGAAGAGCTTAGCAAAGTTGTGTAGAAACCTAAAAGTTTCCTAAACAAGGCTTAAATGGGCCGTCTTAATTTGTGTTTGGGGGTGGTTTAGTGATAACTTTTATATCGAAGAGGGGATCGGAAGCCGAGGCGTCAAAGTCGAGGTGCCCGTTAAACCTACGTTTTGCGACTCAAAAGTGCAGGGTGACCATGGCAACATTTATACAAACTTTAGCTTCGATGTCGCAACAGCTGGCGTTGGTATCAGACCCTAAGAACACGATTCCTTTCTCACCGCAGAAAGACCTGCCAAAGCGTCTCGTACCGCCCCACGTAGAAGCCCTCAAACCCTATCAGCCAGGCCGTCCACCCGTTGAGCTCTTGAAAGAGCTTGGCATGGAACGCTTCATCAATATGGCTTCTAATGAGAACCCACTGGGGCCACCTCAATCGGCTCTAGACGCCATTCAAAAGGCATTGCCTCAAATCAACCGCTACCCTGACCTCTGCGGTACAAATTTGAGAGAAGCTTTAGCTGAACGCTTTGCTACAAAAATCGACAATATTGCCCTTGGCAGCGGTTCCGAGAGCACAATGGCCAATATCATTCGTGCCTTCTTGCATGAAGATGATGAAGTACTGACATCACAAGGTACCTTCATCGGTCTATATGTATTGGTTAACGCCCAGGGCATTAAGCTCAATACTGTGCCATTGAAAAACTATCACTTCGACCTAGATGGCATTGCTGCAGCGGTAAATCCTAAGACCAAGATGATTTATCTCTGCAATCCAAACAATCCAACTGGCACAATTTTCAATCGCACCGAATTCGAGAACTTCATAAGAAAGATTCCAGACCACGTTTTAGTCATTCTTGACGAAGCCTATTATGAATTTGCTGCCATAAATCCAGAATATCCAGATTCAATGCGCTATCGCCTCGACAACGTCTTGACCTTGCGTACATTTGCCAAAGCCTACGGCATGGCCGGTATTCGCCTGGGCTACGGCCTTGGTCATGAATATCTAATCGACTATGTCAACCGCATCAAACTGCCTTTCGAGCCTAATCTACTGGCTCAAGAAGCCGGTTTGGCTGCTTTGCAAGACGATGAATTTTTGAACAGAACTCTCGAAAATAACGAAGAGGGCATGGCTTATCTCACTGGTGAGTTAGACAAATTGGGTCTGCAGCGCATTCCTTCGCACTCTAACTTCATCATGATTGAAATGGGCTCGCAAGAGAAAGTAGCCAAAATACACGATGGTTTGCTGCGTAACGGCATCGCTATTCGTCCATTGGCTGGTTTCGGCCTACCAACTTGCTGGCGTATAAGCATCGGCCAACCAGCCGAAAACAAACTTTTGATCACAGCCTTGAAAAAGATTCTGCAACCAGAGCAAACCAAGAAGTAGCCAGAAACGGCTTTGGTTCGCCACTAGCAAGAACGCCTAACACTACTAGATATATAGTAGTCAATTAAACTTGGCACTACTGCGTGATTGCACCCTATTGTGGGCTCCTGAACACGTAAACTAGTGACACAAGTATGAGGGTGTCCCATGGCTGTTTTCGAACCAGCAGTTCAACGTGCTATTGAGCGTGCTAACGCTCTTGCAAAGAATGGAACAGAAAACAATTCCTTAGCTACAGCCAATGATCAAGTAGCTGGCGAATCTACAGATAGTGGAGCAGTAACTGGTGGGTCAGGCCTTAGTGGATCTACTACCAATGCGGCGTCGCAGAGATTGGCGCACGAAGACCATCACTCTATGGACATGGCCCTCGACATGGCACTCGATCATGCAATTGATGGCAACTTTGATAGCTCAATCGAAAAAATACTGAAAGCCCGCTTTGGTCTCGATCAATTGCGACCAAAACAAAAAGAAGTAATCAGCAATATTCTCGCTGGTCGTCATACTTTGGCCTTCTTGCCCACCGGCTACGGCAAATCACTCTGTTATCAACTCCCCAGCCAGGTGCTTCCCGGTGTCACAGTAGTGATATCGCCCCTGATCGCCCTGATGCACGACCAAGTCAATGGCTTGATTCGCCGCGGCATCAGAAACGCCACAATGCTCAACAGCTCCTTAGACAACGAACAACTAGACGAGCGCATCTCCGGCATCAGACGAGGTCAGTACAAACTCGTCTACGTCGCCCCAGAAAGACTGGAATCACCAAGATTCCGCTCATTGCTGCAAAGCTTAGATATTTCACTTTTGGTAATTGATGAAGCCCACTGCATCAGCCAATGGGGCCATGATTTCAGGCCACAGTATCGCAACCTTAGAAGTTACTTGAGCCTAATGCCCAAGGCTACAATCTTGGCATTGACAGCTACAGCCACTCCCCGCGTGCAACGCGACATTCCAGAATCACTAGGCCTGCCCAGCATGACCTGCGTCATTGGCTCGTTCGACAGACCAAACTTGCGCTTTGAAGTTGAACAATGCGCCAACAATGCCGACAAAGACCGTCATGTTTTCGCCATGTTGGCAGAATCAAAGTTAGGAATAGAGAAAAAACCTTCAATCGTTTACACCAGCAGCCGCAAAGAAGCTGAAGAACTTGCCCGCCGCATTAAGGCCGCAAAAATTACAGCCGCTTGTTATCACGCAGGATTGTCGCCTGACATTCGCAAAAAAGTGCAGAACAGTTTTGAAGACGACACAATTTCGGTGATTGTCTCAACTGTGGCTTTCGGCATGGGTGTAGATAAGCCAAACATCAGGCGAGTAATTCACTACAACATGCCAGGCTCACTGGAGAATTATTATCAAGAAGCTGGCCGCGCTGGTCGCGACGGCAACCAAGCAACTTGCACCTTGCTCTATCAAGCCAAAGATATTTATACACAAAAATGGCTGATGGACAAAAACTTCCCTGATGCTAAAGAAGTTGCTCACTTACTCAAGTTCTTGCATGACAATTCACAGCAAGCTCTAAGGCCAATGGATTTGCACAAGCGCATGCGCATGGAAGATTCGGCAATCAATAGTGCTCTAGATTTACTCAAGCATCTCAACATGCTCGATGTTGACGCTAATGGTGTGAGAGCGCGCGAAATTTCAGGACGCATGCCCGCCATTGATATGAGCTGGCTTGATGCCCGCAAAGAAAGAGACGCACACAGACTCAATCAAATAATCAAATATGCTCAAGAATCGACCTGTCGGCGCAAACACATACTTGGCTATTTTGGCCAAACTCTCGACAACAACTGCACCGGTTGCGATACATGCCACCCTGTAGAAAAGAGATTTGTCAGTGTGCCGACTCCGCCAAAAATGGCAGTGACCGATGCCAGCCGCTCTACTCGCTCAGCTCAAAGCCTTTATTCGCAATCACGTCCGGCCAGTAGTATAGCTAACGCTAAAGTGAACGTAAAAGTAGTAGCAGACACAACTGGTAGCAGCGAACTAGAAGCAGCGATACTAGTATTGACTGGCGAGCTGAGTGGCAAAGTGGGAAGAACAACAATTGCCTCAATTTTGGTTGGCAGCAAAGCCAAGAAATTGAAAGAGAAAAAACTCGATAAAGTTGATGCCTACGGCACTTTTGCCCATGTGAGAATGGACGTTATCATGGATACAATCGATAATTTGATTGCCCAAGAGAAGTTGCAAGTAATCACCGGCATGTATCCGAAATTGGTGTTAGCCTAGTTAGACTAGAAATCGAAACCAACAGAAAGTAGCAAGCACATTGATCTTCTGCAACACTAAAAAAGCAAGAAATCGCCTCTGTATAGCGGCATTAGTGCTTACTTTCTTTCTACCGGGCACAGAGGCATTGGCGCAAGCCAGCCTCAATCAAGCCATCGCCCTCTACAACAAAAATGACTTTGCCTCATGCAGCAGCTTGCTTTCAAAAGATATCAATGGCTCTCTGCGAAATAACGCCAGCGCACACTATTACTTAGCCTCCGCCTACCTCCGACTGGGGCAAAACAACGCCGCAGTCGAACACTATTTGGCGACAAGCAGACTGGCACCAGGCACCGTATACGATACCTACAGCAAAAAAGCACTGCAATCAATAATGGCAAGAGCGGGCAATGTGCCAGAAGCTATCAAGGATCAAATTAAGCGCCAAAGCTCTCAAGGACAAGCACAAACAGCAGCAAGCACAGGCTCAAATACAGAATCAAACTCCAGCTCAAGCGGTCGCGTCAGCGAGATAGATGATCCCACCCTGGCCTCTGCCACACTCAAAGATGTAGACAGCAGCTTCATCACAGTCTTGCGCCACACGGCCGACACAGACCGCGCCCTGATTCAGGTCTGCCGGGCTCTTAAATTAGTGCCCAAACAAATAGTAGACGACCTCAAAGGCGGAGGCATCACCGTACTCGTGACACCGACGGTACTGGAAGCCAAGCCTGGCTCCGCCATGGAAAAGCCACGGGGTTACAACAACGGCGGCGGTTACACCAATGCCGGCGCCCTCTTTAGCCATCCTCGCATAGTTATTGGTGAAAGGGTGTCTTACTTATCAGGAGTGGCACAGCCGAACAATAGCGTCGCCAGCGCTATGCTGCATGAAATGGGCCACGCCTATGACCATGTACGAGGAGGCCTCTCTCACAAAGGTAAATTCAAAGACTGCTACCAACAAGACTTTGGCCACATCACCAACACCCAGCGCACCAAACATTCTTACTACACCCAAGAAGGCGACGCTGGCGCCAGCGAGCTATTTGCTCAGCTATTCAGCTACGATATCTACAAATCACAAGTTCGAAACGACCAGGAAGCAGCAGACTTGCAAGCGACCTTTCCTCTCTGTACTAAATACATGAGCGACTTGATTAGAAGTAACCGCTAACTTACAGAACCCTTACGGCACAGATAGAAGCTGGCTCCAGCCGGCTCCTGGTGAGCTGTAGTTGGTGCCGGTATAATTTCCACCACCATCTATCCAGTGATATTTGGGGCCGTACTCGACTTGATAATTAGTACCGGTGCTGGTATCACGTACAGTTTCCTGACCGCGTATATAGTTAGAGAAATTATTGGCTGCATGATCTTGTGAGGCCTGACGGCTCCAATAGCCCGATGAGATTCTATCGTTAGCCGCTTGCTGAGCCCAATAACCAGAAGTAATTCTATTGTTGGCCGCTTGGATGTTAGCGTAATTACTCTGTATTTGTTGATCTCGCACCCTAGCGGCAGCTTGATAATTTCGCGAAACAGCGGCTGTATTAGCCACTGAGCGGGCTTGCCACTCAGGTTTGATAGCGAACGTTTTAAGCATATGCGTGATTACATCTAAGCCTTGTTTATCTTGCGAGGCTGGACAAATTTCGCCAGCAATTAAGGTTACCCACCACATACCGGTGCCATTCATCACAGTTGCCTTGGTCGAGGCAAGGAAGTATGCCACTGCTGGAATGCTGCCATACATACCAGTAAGTTTGATTGATTTAGCTTCGCTGCGAGTGGCATTGGCGCCGTTATAGCTGAGTGCTATTTCAGGATGATCGTTTTCTTCTACAACTTGAATGTCGGTAAGCACCGTCTTTAATTTCTCGCGCGCGTATTTCTCGACAAACTTACGCGCTGGAATATAGTCATGCACCATGGTGCCATTGTACGATTTCCCCGGCGTAAAGCCTGTCCAGTTGAGGGTAGAGCTGGGCAAAGTATAAGGGCAGATCTCACCATCTCCAATAAACGCTCGGCAAGAATTGTCTGGCGCCACGGCCACGACCCATGGTCTAGTGTCAATAGGCCCCGCTCTATAGAGTCCACCTTTAATGTCCCATCCCGCAGGTACTTCCACCGAAAAAGCATTCTCGTTTGGATCATTGAAAGTCTGATAGTTGCTGACATTTGAATCTAGTTGAGGAGAAGGATCACTAGCAGCATTAACAGTACTAGCAACAGTGTTGAAACGCAGGCTGCTAACGATCTTGACAAAAACTTCAAAAGGAACAGCTGAAGCGCCTACTGGAGATTTGGCTACACAGATTTTTCCGCCTGTGCCCTTTGTCATAGAATAAACTTCAAGAGCGGCCACTGCTTTTTCGCTTGAGCTGAGATATGAAGATCTCATTGCCGTGCCTATTAATTCTGGCTTCGACCATTTTTCATCCGGCGCAAGAGTGCCTAGAAAAGCGCTAAAGAAACCCGACGAACTATCCAATTTTTCAGGAGTATAAAAAGGCAAAATCGCCAGACTGGCGCCATTAGAATTCTTGGCTTCTATTTTGCCACTTTTGGGATCGGTTGAGACTTCCCACCCATCAGGGTATTGCAAAGTAAATAATGATGATGGTGCGGTGTATGTTTGCCAATGCATTGCTGTGCTGTCGACTACCACCGGTGAATTGCTTTGAGAGTCCGCTAACTCGCTTGCAAAACATGAATTGAAGGCGGAGGACGCAACCATGGTGCACAAACTTGAAAGAGTAAGTCTTTTTATCAAATTCATCAGATACTCATCTAAAACTTATTGAGAGGTACAGTTGCCACAAGTTTAGTACATCGAAGCCTTCACGCGTTTCTCTATCTCATCTAACCGCTCCAAACGCTGCGCCAGCAGTTGCTTCGGTAGCTGCCCAGCTTTCTTCAAGCGCCGCTTATACAAGAAGTGCTTAAATTCGGTGTAGGGAGTATTAATCAACGAATAGGCTTGACCAGTAGACTGCACTATTCTTCCCGTTAAATTAAGTTGATTACCCACCACTCTCGTGCGCTCATAATTGGCGGATCCAGAGGGTGTGCTTTGATAGTAAGCGACCGTATTTAAGACTGAACGCGTTACACCGGTTAAACCGATTAACGGGCCAGAAATCGCCTGCTGATCAGCAATACGCCGCAGCTTTCTTACATGCTCTACTTCTTTATCGAGCGGGCCATCCAGCTCTTCAGTACGACGAATTAGAAACGCCAGCTCTTTTGTTTCAAGTGAAGAAGACTCATCAGCTTCTCTTGGATCATTGGCCAAATTATATTCAGCGAGTACATCATCAATCTTGCGCGGCCTTTCCTGAGGAAATATTTTGTTTAGCCGACGTCTTTCCATTTTGGCAACAGCATGACCCACAGCCGTTCTAATTATAGGGTTGCAAGTTACAAGAGCATTACCAACTAGACCAGTAATTGCAGCGCCACCACCATACTCACGTTTACTAAAACCCTGCAACGAACAAATAGAAGAACTCATCTGAGTATAACCTTGTAGCGAGTCAATTGCGTAGAATGTATTCTCAGACCATTCACCAAATCTTGAGCCAACGCTCCAATTCTTAAATTCAAAAATTAGCTGATTTTTGATATGAGTGAGTAAACGTCCTTGAAGTTCAAAAAGTTCTTTAGAGCGCAGAAGATTCGGACCAGCAAGTAACTTGGTACGCTCAGCCAATAAGCCATCAATGGTAGTGGCATAGCCCTTCACCGTTTCGGTAGCAGCGGCCGGTGAATAGCCATTCTTTGTAGCAATGCGAGTATGATTGAGGTTTTGTAGAAGCTGTACAGCAGAACTTGTGCCAGTAATAGCTTGGCCAATAAGGGCGCACTCTAGACCTTTCTTCTGTGCTGTTCTGGAAACCAATGAGGGGTCCTTGAGCCCACGAGCACGCTGCCTAATATCAACAAGCGTATTACTAAAAGCTAGGGCAGTACCAGCTTCACGCTGCATTGGGTAAAGCCACTCTTGAGCGAAGTTCTTGCGATTAACACCATCGTGATACTGGGCATTGAAGCGCGCCAGCTTAATGCACTCAAGCATAATTTTTCGATCAAGTCGGGCGACTGCGGCTTTTAAAACAGCCTTAGACGAAAGATCTGGCTCAGCCGAAGGTAGAGCCGTTGATTCGGCTGACCCTGTAGCCGCACTGTCAGCCGAATCAACGGCCAAGGCAGCGGGCGGAATTGAACAGCCAATAGCTACGGCCAGAAGACCAGCAATAAACCGGCTCCCATTTGACAACGCAAGCCTTGACGATTCCACTAGCGAAAGCTGCCCCCACCATAACAATCCAGAAAGCAGCGAAGTAGACAAGAGCACAACAAATCAAGTCACCTTTCGTTTGCTAATCTAATCTCTTAGCTTATCAGCTAATCTATTGACCCATCTGCAATTAGCCAAATTCAAGAAATTATTGGAGATTCAAAATGACTGAAGTGAAAATCGACAATTTGACCGAACCAAGAATTGAAGTCGGCAAGGCTATGAAACTGGCAGGCCTGAACAAACGGTTTAACTGCGAAAGTAGTTCAGCCATACCAGAACTTTGGGAAAACTTTGGATCACATATCGGCAGTATTCCAGGACAAGTTGGAAGCTGTGCATATGGCGCAAAATTCAACGCTGATGAAAATGGATTCTTCGAATACATGTGCGCATGGGAAGTGTCAGCCAATGCGCCTGAAGTTCCAAAGCTACAGTATTTAGAAATTCCGGCGCAAACCTATCTTGTTTTTAAGCATAGCGATCACGTTTCATCAATTCGCCAAACGTGCATCGCCATTTGGGACAAGTATCTACCTCAGAGTAAATACAAAACAACTAAGGGTACTGAGTTCGAACTTTACGATAAAAAATTCGATCCAGCCACAGGGCTAGGCGGCCTAGAGATTTGGATTCCGATTCAGGCTTAGCCCTGAGAGGATACCCACCTTATTGTCGCCATCTTCGTAGCGCACCAGCCCTGGCACCACAAGACTTACAACCACTACCAAGAATGGTTCTGTTATACAAACTAGCCTGCCACTCCCGACTGCACTTTGAACATTCAAACCAATATTTTTCAATGCTTGTAGCAACTACATCATTCGGTGTTGTCTTCCCATTCTTTTTCTTATGCCATTCTTTAGCAGCCTTCGGTGCGCACTTCGCAAAACAATTTTCCTTACTTACAAGCATATTTGTACAGTAGGGGCACTGACTATTCTTCTGGGTTCGCAATAGAACTTGCCGCTGCCACTCATGACCCTTCTTGCAACGCCACCAAACTACTCGCTTAGAGCTAAAGCTCAGACTTTCGGCCTTAAGCCGACCATTCTTAGTTGGATGATACTCTTTGGCAAGTTTAGGCATCAACGTCAAGTTATTGGTAGATGAGGCAAGACGCCCAAGACAATATGGACAGCGCTCGCCCGAACGTCTATAAAAACCTGACTTCCACCGATGATCTTCTCCTTTGGCGCAAATCCACCAATATTTTTTTAAGCAGTGAAGTTTGTGTGGATCAGCACGTTTGTTGCGCTCAAAATCAAACTGCTTCAGTGCCTTAGGATAGTCCCGAAGATCGGTCGAGACACCAGAAACACACCTTGGGCACTGAGATTGACTTACCGTGCGATGCTTAATGGCACATCGCCAAACATGTTTACATTCGCTGCATTTCCAGAAAACGCTAACGCTAGAGCCATAGCTGAAATCGCTAGGTGTAAACCCACAATTCTTAGGCTTATGCCATTCCACTGCCACTTCAGGAAACGCCTTGGCCACAGATGGGCTGCGACGATTATGTGGATGAGGCTCAACAATATCCTCAATCAGGCCTTGCTTAACTCTTGATCTAGCTCGTTTTTCCATCTCCAACCAGCCAACTCCTCAACATCTGAACTCGGCATCTGTCACCGCCAAGAATCGCACCTATATAAGTAGTAAAAAATGAAACGGACCTCAATATTAGGGCAAATCTGTAGAAAACTTTGCTAAGCAAGTTTGAAGACAAGGCAACGACGGCCTTGCCAAGAGCAATAAATAAGCCTGCCTTAAAAGCAGCTAAGATATTTGATTCCGCTCATATACTTACTGAGTTACCTGACCACACCGCTCCCTGGAGTATTTGAGAAAAAATGACTACAACCGTAACCACCGAAAAAACCATTGTTGAAGCTAACTGGAACACAATCAGAATCCAAGAACAAGCTTCACGCGTTTTGGGCCTTAACTGGATGACCACAATGCAACTTCTTCAGAAGTTTGGCGGAGAGAAAGCTGTTACTGAATTCAAGCACACAATGGAAGCTCACAAAGTTGAGTATTTCAAAGGTCTCGGAATCAAAACTCCTTACGAACTAGTAAAAGCTATCGCTGAATTCGACGTAAACGTCTATGGCAGCAAGGTAGAAATCTGGGGCGACGAGAAATCAGCAACCCTTCACTACCTATCATGCGGCATGTTCAAAGCTCTTGAGCAAGCTGGCTTGATCAAAGACGAAAACAGAGAAGAAATGAGCAAAGGCATGGAAGCTTGCATGACTTCCTTGGCTAGCAAATTCGACTTCACAACTGGCGTCGAAATGTGCTCCAAAGAGAAGACCGCTACCGTTACTTTCACCAGAAAGTAATTAGCGTCTAGCTCAAAAAGCTAAAAGCATAGAAGAGAGTCGGTTCTGCCGGCTCTCTTTTTTTTGTGGGAATTTAGGAATGTCAACTCAGCTTTGGAACCTTTTGTTATACTCGCCAAGGTAAAACTTGGGGACCACAAGAACTTCAATGAAATTTGGGCATCTTCTCTGCACAATCAGCTCTATATCCCTAGTTCTAAACCCACTAACGGCGCTCGCTGAAACCAATGGTGCCAATACTCCAATCAGAGGACCAATTAAAAATCTGGTCAGCAATCCCCTCGGTAATCTGCTCAACAATCCGCTTAGCTCTAGCCCCCGCGCCAACACAGTTAGCCTGCCCACTCAAATCCTCAAAACTGGCATCAACCTCAATAGCGATGGCATCTCAGCAAATTCTCTGCAATTGTCTAATGCCATTGGCTTGACGCCCCTACTCGAACGAATACAAAGCCTAAAAGCAAAAAGAGCAGCACAAAAATCAGAGGTGTCCTTAGAAACTCTCGCGACCAGACAAGATTTAAACGACGCCCTGCTCGAAGCGCACCAACTAATTCAAAAAACATCACTTGAAGTCGACTTTGTCATGTCAGAAGTTGAAGCAGAACAGAACGTATACGAAGAAATTCTCAACAGCTATCAAAATGCCCGAGATCAAACAGTTGCCAAAACTAATGCTGCGGCCTTTATCACCAATGGTGCACTATGGGCAGTGGCAGAAGGTTTTACCATACCAACTTACAAATATCCAAATTACGCTATTCCTTCGGGCGTTAACGGTATCATCGCCGGTCTTGTTCCCTCATTCTTTTCAATGTGGGCAATGAAACAGGTGGCCGGCAAGAAGACTCGCTCAGAAAACGAACCCAATATCTTGGCCAAAATATTCGACTATCCAGTCACGCCAGACATTGATTACCCAGTGTCAGTCTGGCAGTTTTTGCAGACTGTCCCTCCAGGCGATCAAAGTGGAAAAACTCGCAGAGAGCAATTGATAGATAGATGGATTTCTGATGACAACTTACCTGATTTTACCGATCCCAAATCACGCAAACAGCTCGATGTCATCACGGCGAGTGTCGCCCATCGCAAAGCTCTGACAATCAGCAGCCTCAATACACGCATGGCAATGCTGCAACAGCTTGAGGGCGAAGTGCTAAAAATGAAACGTATGCTGCTTGAGCTAAATATGGTCACACGCGGCGAAAAGCAAATTTAACTTGAAGTAAAAAACTCAGTTAATTCGGGGCAAAAAGACTTTCCAATTCGCAGCGCAACGCCAGCCTAGACGAACTGCCAGAGCCATCCACCAAAATCTTGGCCCGGCGATGGGGCTCTTCAAGTTCGACATAACGGTCTTCGGCTGGCATCCAGTATTGCTCCCACAAATGACGCTTGGCCTCGCCATCCCGTTCCACCCCACGCTCTAGACGTTGACTGCGAGAGCAATAAACCCACAAGGTCAAATTATAGAAAGACACCAGTTCATGACGAATAGAATAGACTCCCTCTACAATTGTTATGCCGCTCGCTGGCACAGTATGCCACTCCGCTAGGCAATCGCTTGGCCAATCGTAGCGCTGATAACTACAGTTCTCACCGCGGCTCAATGGCAAGAGCACATCGCGGCGCAAGCGCTGCCAATCGAAATCAGAGCCAATTAGAGCGTCACATTCGCGCTGGGGCAACCGTTGAATTGATGGCTTATAAAAGTCATCCATATGTACAATCTGAACCGGGGCGATTGCGCCTAGCTCTTTGCCCAAATGGGCAGAAAAATGACTCTTGCCCGCCCCGCCGCAACCGTCTATGCCAATCATAATCGGCTGTGTCTGCAACTGCTCTTTAATGAGAGCGCTCAATTCTGACAAGGTAAGTGTAGATGGCGATGACTCTGACATAATAATCTCGACGACAGCGACTATTTTAGAGCAATTGGTAATTTAAAATGCGAACTACCTGTGGCATGCTACTGCTTTTATTATTTGTCTTTGCAGGCGGAGCGATGGCCACTGAAACCAAGCAAACTCAGGCAGAACAAGCAAATTGGCTAGTTAAGTCACTAACTAGTCACCTGCTTGAAATCGAAGAGAGCAAAGAAAATAGTAAAAATACAGGAAGGGCTCATATAGTCTCAGACGGGCAATATACAAAGGGCCCAGCACGCGAAAGCAAATTTACTCTGGCACCTGGCGAATCATTTCAAGGACCACCGGATCATCACTCTTCCTCAACCTTGAGTATGATTTCTATCGACTCTAAAAGCTTGAAATTAAACTACGAAATGCGCTTTGACCACAGATCTTTTGGCAAAGATCTAATCACTATAGACAAAGGAAGTATTGCTCTGCCACTTAAAGCAGTTCCACGTAAGTCAGCGCTGCCTAAATCAACACCAGAATAATTGAAAATATCCAAGTCGCAAAATCTAAGTCGCAATTTCCAGGAGATAGAATTTTGAAAAAGCATGTGCTTGTAACAGACAGCCTCTTCATTTTCGACGAGCACGTTCAAGAACTAGATGCCCAGGGCATTGTCGTCACTCGCCTCGACAAACCGATGGCCAGCGAAGACGAACTAATTGAAGCCGTCAAAGGCAAGCACGGTTATATTCTCGGTGGAATAGAAAAAGTAACAGCAAAGATAATTGAGGCCGCCGATTGCCTCGAAGCACTAACATTCACGGGCACCGACTGGCTCGGCTACATTCCCGGCCATAGCGAAGCAGCCAAGAAGAATATCGCCATAAGCAACTGCCCTGGAGCCAATGCTCAAGCCGTCGCCGAGTTCGCGCTCACGATCATGTTAGCAATGCAACGCAATTTATTCGAACTGGGACGCACTGGTGACAAATCATTTCAAACAACCAATTCACTTTTGACTTCGCATGTAGGCATTGTCGGAATGGGCACCATCGGCGCTATCGTTGCAAAAATGCTAAAGGGCATCGGAGTAGCGAATGTCTCCTATTACAGCCAGCGGCGCAAGCCAGAAATTGAAGAGAAATTGGGCATTAAATACTTGCCCCTAAATGAACTTTTGCAGGTGGCCGACGTAATCACGTTGCACGCATCAAAGGCCGCAGGTGACAGCTACATTGGCACAGCCGAGCTTGCCAAAATGAAAACCGATAGCTTACTCGTGGACACTTCATTTCACGGTGCTGTATCACCAGAGGCACTGCTAACGGAATTGAAGAGCGGTCGACTGCGGGCAGCTGCAGATCATTTACCGGCAGAAGAATTCAAAGAATTACCTGTAGGCGTTTTCTACTTTTCTAATCAGTCAACGGCTTACAACACCAACGATGCCAACAAGAAAGCTAGTGACATTGCCACCTCTTCGATGATCAATATGCTACAAGGCAAGCCTGATAAGTTCGTCGTCAATCGAAGCTAATCAAAGTTAGTAGCAGTCATTAGCCGCTAGCTGCAGTTAGAATGAGAATCTAGCGCTTAAGCAGAGCCGCTTGCGTCTGGGCAGCAATTGGATGTGCAGCATCTGGATAGAAGCGCTCAAACACTAAATCTACAGCGCGAGCAAACGACTCAGAAGAATCTCCAGCAGGTGATACTGCTTTTGCTGCTTTCTTAGCGGCCTCACTGCTGACAGTCATGGCCACGCCGAAACCAACACCAGAGAGAATCTCAACGTCATTCCAGTTATCGCCAAAAGCAAGGGCTTGATCTGTGTGAAAATCTAGCTTAGACATAAGCGCTTGCAAGCCAGTGAACTTACTGGTGGCAAGCGGCATGAATTCTAAATAGCCTGGCTCAGTTTCAATCACTTGAGCGTGATCTTTAAAGCGATCGGTCAAATGGGCTTTAATCTCAGCAATACGGCTCGGATGCTCGCAGAAAACTAGTTTCTGAGCACGATTACCTTTCAACTCATGGATGTATTCGTTTTTGATTGGCTTGCGCGAACGAGTGCAGGCCTGATATCCAAGTGTATAGTCATTCTCATGAGCATAGAATACCGATTCACCATGATAGTAGTAGATACTTACTTTGTGCTCGCGGCCAGCCTCAACAAGCGAGTGGGCCAGGGTTTCATGCAAACTTTTTTCTAGCAAAATTTCTTCCGTCAAAGGCATTTTGATAACAATGCCGTCGCAAGAAATTACAGGGGCAGTCAATCCAAGAAGATGATAATACGGCAGAATGTCTTCATGCCGGCGCCCCGAAGCCATGACAATCTGGCAACCGTGATCGCGCAACTTTTGAATAGCGCGCTGATTGGCCGCACTAACAGTTCTATTGGGACAAAGCAATGTACCGTCCAAATCGACTGCAGCAACTTTAAAAGGAAAAGATTGACCTTTTGCTGCACTAACTTTCAAATCACTTTTATTAGTTTCCGATTTATTAGTTTCCATCTCTCAACACCTGCACAAACCCGCAAATTAGACTATAATTTTCACTATATCGACATGATACACGCAAAACCCCGCAATTGACAACCACAAATCCAGCACAAACCAGCAAAAACATAAAATGCTTAATGAAGAGAGAAAAAGCAGAATTCTAGAAACCCTCAGCCAACGCGGCCGGGTACTCTCTTCTGAACTGGTTGCCGAATTCAATGTTTCTGAAGACACAATTAGACGAGATCTCAAAGATCTGGCTCTGGCTGGCTCAATCAAGCGAGTGCACGGTGGGGCCTTGCCGGTTGGCCAAGTGTCATTCAGCTACGAGAAGAGACAGAGACAATCAGTTGATGAAAAATCGGCCATTGCCAAAAGAGCGGCCGCCCTAGTCAGCCCTGGTCAAGTAGTATTCATTGATGGCGGCACAACAACCGCCCTAGTAGCAAGCTTTCTGCCGAAAGATCTCAAGGCCACATTCATCACATACAGTTTGCCCACAGCAATTGCCTTGACCGAACAAAGTAATTGCCATGTGCGCCTCCTCGGCGGGCGTGTAGTCAAAGAACTCTTGCTCACCATGGGCCCAGGGCTACTGAAAGAAATTGCATCGATTCAAGCCGATTTAACCCTAGTGAGTGTAGAAAGTATCCACGAAGAATTTGGCGCTACGGTTTCACACCCTGATGATGCATTAGTCAAAAGCGCCTTCATTCAACAATCGGCAGAAACAGCCATTTTAGCTGGCAGCGAAAAATTTGGGAAAGTCGCACCATATCGCATCGCCTGGCTGAACGAAGTGGCCTCAATTATTACCGATACCGCCATTGATACCAAAAGACTAAAGGCCTGCAAGAAAGCTGGCGGGTCGATTATTGTAGTTTAGGAACCCCATCAAATCTACTTTTCGCAAATCTCGTTCTTAATATTAGCTGCGATGATAGCAGACGCGGCCGCTACCAGACCATTTGCCAGTGATTGATCGCTGCCACTCACTTTTGAGACAGCACCGACACCAACGCCCCATTTGACTGCGTTACCTGTGGGGCTGGTATGCTCTTCGCATCCAGGTTTGACCTCAGCAACTTCAGCAGGCTTGCCATTTCTGGCAATTACTTGCATATCCTTCTTGTCGATAAGGCCAGCATAGCCGTCTTTATCAAGGTTAGAGAGAACGCTAAAGTTTATCTGGGCAAGTTCAGCTGCTGCTTTCTCCCTGTCCGTAAATTCGTTGGACCGCAACACACCGAAAAGACTATGATCGGCTAAACCGTGGTCATGATTCGGTAGTTTGCCTCTAATGCCCTCAAGAGTGGCTGCCAGAGTCTTCGGGTCTTTAAGCTCAGGATGCTTAGAAAACAGAGCCGCTGCATCTGCAATTTCTTTCATATGATCAAGGCCATCCTGCTGTATCTTCCCACCAACATCAAAGACAAAGCTCAACGGGTACAGCATAGAGTCTTTATCTCGAGTGTCCCAACGGTCATAATTATTCGTCAACTCTCTGGCCACAGTCTTTTGAACGGCAGTGCTCTTGGGAGACTCAGTAATTGCCGCTAGATCGGCTTTGGTAAGCTTGCCGTCAGGGTCAGATTTAACAAGTTTATTGGCGACATCGAGAAATTTAAGTGGGTCGTTCATGGGCGATGCAGCGTCTATGGGCGTGACATTGAGGTAGCCATTGCCTAGCAGGTCGGAGGTGGTCAGCTTGCCAGGGTCTTTCAAATGAAGACTGCTCATGACGTTCAAGTCTGGTCGGAGCTTCTCTGATGCGTCTGTGCCTTCTTGAACAGGCTGTGCTGCGGTCTTATCACCTTTTTCGGCAGCCATAGTCAGTAACCCTCAGATAATAAGTCTTATATCCATACCCCAAAATATGGCCTGGTAAACCCAGAGCTAAGGTTCAACGCACTATCTCAACTGCCTCGTGAGCTTATACCTACGGGATCAATCAGCATTAGATCCAGCCTTTGCTCATAACCCTCAAATTGACAAATGCAAAGACTTATTTTACTGGTCGCTTGCAGAACACAGAACTAGGAAAATCTCGATAAGTTCCTTTTTCCAAAAACTCTGAAGCAACCTCAGCTAAAGAAGTCTGATAGCGCGTACAACCAGGCACCACAGTAACAATGCTTCGATCTTTTTTGAGACTTTCAAATCGCTGTCGACCAGCAGTGAAATCAAATTCCCAGACCACCAAGGCCAGATAGAGACGCCCAGCGGGAGTGGCATTCTTTGAAGCTTCGTCCAATTCTTTTACGCTTGGACACTTGGGCAGCCGACAGGCCTGTTTGTATAGCTGAAAAAACTTACTTCGAGTGCCCTGGTTAAGCCACTCATACTGAAATGAGCTTGCTTGCGAAAGCTCGACAAGGCAAGGTGGCAGTTCCGCTTGGGCAGCAGGAGCCGACAAACAGCTAAGGCCAAAGACAAGTATCAAAAGAAGCATGAATAAGCGCATCGATTTGCTATCCTTAACTATCTTGCCTATTCTATCCGAGTAAGCACTATACACGCACTATGACTCTTCGGTTCTGTGAAAATGAAGATAAAAGCCTTAAATGCTCTGGCGTTCAACAGCCGACCCAAACAGAAATCGACAATCAAAATAATTGTGTCTCTAGCAATTCTTATCGAGGGAACTATGTCTGACCAAGCGTTCGGAAAAGTAGCTCGCATGAGCGACGAACAAATGGTTGCAGATTCTCAGATAATAGCGGTCGTAGATATCTTAGCTGTGGCACCGTGCGACCGGTTAGCAAAGCTTGCTGGGACACGCTATACAGAGAAAGCACAAGTACAAATCAAAGACGTCATCAAAGGTACTTTCCCAGCTAATGGCTTGCAAGTTGTGCCAACTGCTGAGATATTTGGCGGAGCAGTACACCGCTGTGCCCCTGTAAATTTCGAAAAGGGAAGCGCACTGGTGTTTCTTCAAGAGCAAGAACAGCTCTTAAAATCAGCCAATTGGGAGAGGGGAATCCGGCCTATTCGAAAAGGGAAATTAGTCTGGGGATACGGTGCCAATAACGAGCGTCAAATGAGCCTAGGCGAAGCTCTGAATGATATTAGACAGAAGCTATGCCCGCAAAACCTTTTGCCCCTGCTTACGGCAACCGAGTTTACTGACGGAGCAGTCGGCGAAGCCGCGGGACAGTCCAAACCATGGCAGGCATACCAGGCTGGTCTGCTTCAGGGTGAAGCCAGCCGACCTCACCTATATATGCTACTTAAAAGCGCGACCTATTCCGGAAGGCTCTATGCAGCTTGCCTACTGTACAAACTCAATCGAGAGCAAGGCTTAAAAGAACTAGAAAAACTTAAATCAGTCACCGCCACCGTCACCTACCGCAGTGGCTGCAAAGGCACCAATGCATCAGTTGCAGAAGTAGCCACTGCCCTAATCGAGAAGAAACGCTTTCTTAATTTTGCCCTCCAAGGCAATTAGATACAAACATCACCGCAGCAATCTAGCATCCGACATATATTTCAAACGCAGTAAGAGTCCAAGATATTCTTGAGTCAAATGCAAACTGGGCTGCCCAACTTGATCAACGGCTTCAAGCAAAGCGAAGCTAGTAACTGGTTGATCTTTCTCATGACCAGCATCGGTTCGAATTATCGTTTTGCGCTCTTGCACATTTGAGCGTTTGGGCACGAAGCCTTCTCTTGAAATTTGTTGATTGAGAGCATGCATAGCTTCAGCAATGGCAGACTGCGGCAATTTACGCGAACGCTTCAAGGCCCAACGAGTAACTAGAGTAAGCCCGCGCAGAACATCATAGAAATAGAAGCGCGGAAAGGCTGGCTCTAACCAGGTTGGATCGACTACCTCACCAGTTCTTTTAGAGCGAAAGAGATTGCGCTCTATCAAGTAAGTGACACCATTGTCGAGAAAAGCCAACTCTTCTTCGCTCAACAAATTGCTATCAATAGAAACCAATGCTTCTAGGGCAGGAAGAGTGGAAAGAACAGAACAGCTCGGAGTTTCTTTGAGATAGTTTGACTCATCACAATTGAGGCCGCCACCGCTGATTTGATACTTAAGAAACCAAGGCCTGACCCAATTGAGAGCACGCTCGTGCTCTGGCGTAGCGTCGAAGCAATCACTTGGAATTGTCCTAGCAACTGCCGTTTTTCCAGCTAGAACACGGCCATCAGTCAATTTCAAATCGTGGTCAAAATTCTCACCAGCACTAAGCAGGCGATAGAGAGAACCTAGATAACAGTGGCAAGCAATATTGAATATTGGGCTGACACCAGCAGGAATTTCTTCTTCAGTAAAAGGGAAGAAATGCAAGTAATGCTGATCGACAACACCGGCATAATGCTCAACAAATTCTGATGGAATCGCGCCAGCCAAGCCCATCTCTTCGAGCAGCAGAGCGTGCCACCAGGGGCTGTTCCACTTAGGCCAATAAGGCTCACGCACAACCATTTCCTTGGCCTTTTCACTGGCCAAGAAGTTGATACTTTCTTGAATGCAATTAGAAGCAGAATCCTCGCTAGAAGATTCTGCTTCACCACTTAATTTCCCATCTAGCTCTTCGGCTGGCTCTTCCCCAAGTTCAAAGCGAGCGCTTAAATCAGACACATTCTGACGAACCGACGGTATATCGTCGAGGTAGCGCGAGACATCTTTGAATTTGTCGATGGGCATCAGCTCTAGAGATTGCCTCTGGTTTCTTGTTCTGCCTCAATTGATTCAAACAAGGCTTGGAAGTTTCCTTTGCCGAAACCTTTAGCACCTTTGCGCTGAATTACTTCGAAGAACAAAGTTGGCCTATCTTGTACTGGCTTGGTGAAAATCTGCAGCAAATAGCCTTCAGATTCACGGTCAACAAGAATGCCCCATTTGGCTAGTTCAGTGATATCTTCATCGATTTCGCCAACACGATCTTTCAGAGTCTCGTAATACGTAGCTGGAGCATTGAGAAATTCGATGCCACGACTGCGCAATTCTTTTACAGTCTTGACGATGTCGCGTGTAGTGATGGCAATGTGCTGCACACCTGGCGCATGGTAGAAATCGAGATACTCTGTAATCTGTGACTTGCGCAAGCCTTGCTCAAACGGCTCGTTGATAGGCATCTTGATAGAGCCGCTGCGGTTTGCCATTACTTTAGATACTAGGGCTGAATATTTAGTGCTGATATCGGTAGCATCGAAATACTGGAAGATATGGAAGCCAAAGATCTTGCTATAGAACTCAACCCACTGGTCGAGCTTGGTGCTTTCAACGTTGCCGACAACGTGGTCGACAGAGACTAGGCCGAGCCCATCACCCTTTTTGTTCTTCACTTCAGTGAAGCCAGGAGCGAACCCTTTGTAGTTTGAGCGATCGAGGAAGGTGTGCACAGTATCGCCGTATGTAGCGATAGCGGCCGAGACATAAGTGCCGTGCTCGTCAGTAACTTCAGTTGGTTCTTGCACTGAGCGGGCACCACGGGCAATGGCAGTCTCGTAAGCTTTGCGAACATCACGAGTGCGCATCGCTACATTCTTAACGCCGTCGCCGTGCTGCATCACATGACTGGCAACAGCGTGTTCGGGATGAAGCGCAGCAGTAAGAACGATAGTGACTTTCTCTTGACGCAGCACATAAGAAACAGCATCGCGATTACCGGTCTCAAGACCACGGTAACCAATTACATCGAAGCCAAAGCCACGGTTGTAATAGTAACAAGCCTGTAAGGCATTGCCGACAAAAAACTCTATGTAGTCAAAACCGTCCACCGAAATTTCTTCGACGCCAGTCTTGCTGCCAGTTTCTAACGCTGTTGCTTCTTTAACCATGAGGTTATCCCCTCTCAAGTATTCTCAGAGAATCTAATATATCCATAATAGGACATAGGAAATTGTACGACAGTAATCTCTGGCACAGTATCATCCCTTCGGTGCAGCCACCTAAGAAAATATTGGCTTGCATTGAGAATAGCCCAATTACCGAGCCACTTTGAAAGCTACTACTTGGTTGTAGTATCCGGCCCAGCCAGTTCAGCCCTTAGTTTCAGAGCCTCGGCATTGTCAGGCTTGGCAGCTAACACTTCAGCCAGCAATTTCTGCGCTTCTTCCTTGGCTTCCTTAGCGCCCTTACCACTTTTCAATAGCGACTGAGCTAAACCTAGCTTGACCTCAAGAAAGTCAGGGGCCGTCTTCAGTAGTTTGCGATAAAGCGGCACAGCTTCAGCATCTTTGCCAACCTTACGGTAAGCCTCGGCCAATTTAAAACTATGCAGCGAGCTAAATTCGTTGCCAATAGAAGCCTTGCGGTAGTGAACAATCGCTTCTTCAGTCTTGCCAAAATGGGAGAGCACCTGACCCATCATAAATTGGATGGTTAAAATTTGCGGATAGCGCTTGTCTAAGGCCTCAAGCTCACTCATGGCGGCTTTTTCGTCACCGGCACAAGCCTTGCGCCAAGCATGCAGGCAGCCGTCTGAAATTACAGTTTCGGCCGCCATATCAAATTGCTGAGAAGCTGAGGCGCTGTCAGCAGATGTGCCTGGAGACATGAGCTGAGACTCGGCAGCAACGTGACTCTTCTGTTCAAGCTTGCCAAAGCGACCAGTGGGCGGCTCGACCTTGCTTGAGCAGGCACTTAGAGACAGCAAAAATGCTGAAGCCACTAAGAGATCGTGGCAGTTACCTAAGCCAAGAAAGTTATGGAAGTAAGGTCGCATGCCCAAATCCTTGCATAATTTTAGGCTCTTTTACCTTAGAAATTGAAAGATCGCGATTGAGAGATGATTCCGGCAAGGGTGGAGGATTTGACTCCATCTGCTCATCGCCGCCATACGCTTTGTCGTGGGCTTGGGCATCTTTAGTTTTGGCCTGCAAGAAACGAATGCGCTGATTGATCTTATGCACATATTTTTCTGGCACAGCATTGGCATAAACAAGCTCTACCAAGGTTTTACCAGCGGTGTAGTTATCACCTTTCTTCTCATAAAGTTCAGACAGGGCAACACGTAAAAACATGTCTTTAGGTTTTTCTTCTTTGAGAAAATTGAGCCGCGAGATTGCCTCATCGAGCACATGCTTATCGTGATTAACAAGCGAAAGCTGGTGATAGGCATGATAGAAAGATGGCTCTAACTCAGTCACAGTCAGATACTCGTGACTAGCCTCTTTACCGCGACCGTGCTTACGCAGCCCCTCAGCGTAGGCGTAACGCACCTTTGGATCTGAAGGTTCAGCCTCAACCTTTGCCTTAAGCGCAGCAATATCAGGAAGGCTGACATGAGCGGCAGGAGCCAAAGGAGTAGATGAAGTGGATGGGGCACCATGAGACTGCGCACCTACGGCACTGTGACAAGAAGCAGCCAGGGCGACTGACAGAACTAACGATTGCAAAAATAAGGTTTTGTTGTTTCCTGATACCACTGAATTGAAAGCCTATTACGGCCCCTCCTCAAGACAACGGTCCATGATATCCCGTTTTGGCTAAAACCGCCTGATTTTTGTAACTAGCAATATATGTAGTGTCTCTACGGCAGCAAACTATAGCCACCTCTTCAGCGGCCCGCAACCAGCTAATCGCTACGCTGCATTGGCTTTGCGGATTATTAGGCGGTGATAATCTGGCTGCTCACTACTCAATATTTGGCCTTCACCTTGTGATGAAACCACTGTCGATGACTCGATGAGATGGCCTTCACTTAGAACGCTACTGCTAACACTTTCGATTGGTTCACCGCTATCTAGCAAAACCTCAAGCAGTTCACCGGTAGCCATCTTGTCTAACTTCAAGCGGGTTTTAACAAAGTTCATTGGGCAGGCGACACCACGCAAATCGAGCTTTACCATGGCCTCTTCGCGATTATTGGCACTAGCTTCTGCACCAGCTTCTTCCATAAATTCCTCACAAAACTCTCGCCACAAACTAAGCTTTCGGCACAGACTAAGGCTTAGCCTTGAAACAAACAGCTGGTATACATCCTAGCGGATCAGGGCAAAAATCGATTGAAGCATAGCGCAGCCAAGGTTTGGCAAAACACTCGCGATTGGCAATATAGCTGGCCAAGTTCTCTAAAAGCTCAGCCCTGCTTTTGTTATTGTCTGCGGCCAGGCACCCTAGACACATCACTTCTTGATCTTCACCCAGGGCAAGATTTAACACTTGCTGCCGAAGACAAAGCTGGGCCTGGCATTTACAGCAGGCAGAAGACACTTCATTTAACAGTGGGCAGTTACTTGGCAATGGACAGGCCTTTTTTCTCTAAGTAGAGCCTGATAAACAGATTAATTCAGTGCAAATATGGTGAAACTACGAAGCTTCATGGGACTAACACCTTATCAATTATCCCTCTATTCACCTAATCTACAGGCTGGTTAAAAAGGGGTTGCCCGTGACCGGTCCTGAAACAAACATTGAATCATCAAAGCCGCAGCCGCCAGTAGAGGCTGCCAAACCTTCGGAGATTAACCTCGTCGGATTGATGGGTCGTGGCGACCCTGCCCTAGCGTATCAGCCCGCACCCATTGTCAAACCAGCAAAAGAAAATGACCCTAGCTTAAAACAAGCAGCCGCTGAAATGACCAGCAGCTTGGCAGCTGGCGTCGGTGGCACTGTTGTCTTTTCACTGGCGGCAGCGGCAGCGACACGCAACTGGGGTAAAGCTCTCACTATTCCAATGGCCATGTTAGCTGGTGGCACCATAAAAGTTGGCACAAAAGCTTCAATGGAAGCCGTCATGCTCGACAGCAAAGACCGCACAACATCAGCCACCGACTTTGCTTGGGGTGGAGTTGATGCCATAGCAGGCATCGGCGCCAGCGCAGTAGAAAAAGTTGTTGCGCAAAAATATCTCACCAGCATTGGCAGAGAAGCGCTCGGCAAGACCGTTGCCGATTCACTAGCAGAAACTGCTGGCAAACTACTCGCCAAAGAATCAGTGGCCCAGGGCCTCAAAACCAATCTTCTCAGAGGAGTAGTCGGTGGTTCTAGCGGCGCAGCAATCTGGAGTGCGCCGCACAGGGTGAGCGAGAACTGGAACGAAATCAAGAACGACCCAGGCGCTGGCCTAGCCAAGAGCCTTATGCAAGTCGGTCACGACACGGCCATTGGTGCGGCATTTGGTGGAACACTTTCTGGCGGTGCCACTCTAATTGGCAGACGCAATGAAGTTTTTGGCCAAATCAAAAACGCCGTTTCACCAGACAAAAACGTACTGAGACTCGACACCTATCACATCAACGACTTTCACAGTAACACGGAGCAACTACCGCGCATCAAGACACTGCTAGACCAGCGCATGGCCGCCTCGCAGGCCAAGGGAGTAGATTCGAGATTTGTAGTGCCGGGCGACATTGAATCGGGCCGAGTCAATTTTGCCTTTACAAACGGTGGAAAGATTGAAAACGAAGCTCTCATGAAAATGGGCGCCAAAGAGTTAGTACCTGGCAATCACGCCTACGATGCCCCCGGTGGCCGCTCTGATGTGCCACGCTACCCAGCGGTGATGGAACCTCTTTTACAGAAATATCCAGACGTCTCGCTCATAGCCTCTAACTTAGATGTCTCAGCGCACCCTCAATATGAGCGGATCTTGAAGCCCTATGTTGTGCGCGAAGTTGAAACACCATGGGGCAAAACTAAAATAGGCACAATTGGCGTAACTACTGAAGAAGGAGCTGTCGGCGGGCTCAAATATGTAGACCCCAAAGAGACGGTTGAAGCGGCAGTAAATCAATTGAAGAAAGAAGGTGTGTCAATTTTCCAGATACACTCTCACTTAGGTTTAGGTGAAGACATTAAACTAGCTCAGCACCTGATTGCCAAAGATATTAAGGTGGCTGGTATTATCGGCGCCCACTCTCACGATGCCCTAGTTCGTCCAGTTTGGGTCGGCGCTGAGAGCAAATCAGGTCTTGCTAGGCTCAACCCACTCAGTTACAGAAACGCTTCTGGCACCATGCCAGGTGCGGCACAATTTGAGATACCGATTGTCCAAGCCGGACACAGCGGCAACTGGCTAGGAGAATTTAACCAAGCGATTAAACCAGACGGAACAGCCCACCGCTTCTTGACCACAAGTAAATTGCACCAGGTCACTGAAAACCTGGCTGAAAATCCTAGCATCCGCAAATTTTTAGATGAAACAGCTGGTGATATTAACGCCTTAAAGAACGAAGCTTACGACAGTCACGCTGTTAGACGCTACAGTGCAGCTGGCTCTCGCAACAGAGAGACCGAAATGGGCAACCTCTTTGCCGATGCTGTGCGCTTTGGCTTAAAAGAGAAGTTGGGCGATCAAGCACCACAAATAGCACTAGTTCACTCTGGCGGTATTCGCACCGGTATTCCTGAAAATGTTCCACTGACTCGCTTAGATATTGCCAACATTGTCATGAATGCAGGCAAGCGCGAAGGTGAGCAACAAGAACTGGCATTAATGAATTTGACCGGCGCACAATTAAAAGCTGCCATCGAATATGGTGTGCGCGAAAAAGTAGCAGCAGCTAAGCCGACCACTCTCAGCCGAGCAAAAAATCTCTTTGCCGAACAAGTGGCAGAACATGTGGACGAGCCTGGCAATTTTGTTCAAGTCAGTGGCATGAAGTATTCATATGACGCCACCAAGTCAGGCCTTAAGCAAGGTGGCCTTGACGGTCAGCGCATCTCTGGTCTATCTGTGCTCAATGAGCAAGGTGTCTATGAAGCAATTGATTTAGACAAAACCTACAGCGTTGCTGCGCGCTTCCACCCACTAGAAAAATGGTGGAAGTACGGAATCTTCGGCGACAAGCCAATGGAACAGGTTCATCGCGAACTGAATGTGCAGCCACTGAAGATTTCGCAAGTCGATTTGATTGGCGATTATATAAGAGGCAAGACTTTAGACCCAGCGAAAATTTCGCCACTAGAAGGGCGCATAACCGATCTCACACCCAACTATAGCGGCTCTATGCTGCGCCCAGGCAAATCACTTCTAGTGCCACCAATACTCTCGGGAAAAGATCGCTTAGAGAAAAGCAAAGCCGAACAAGAGGGTCACTAATTGGAGGGCAATTTTTCAATAGCAAGGCAAATAGCTTGCCCTGTAGTATTGATCAGTAGCGCTCTTGAGAATGGGCACGAAAACACAGATTTTTATATGCTCAGCTCAATTAGCTATGTCAATCTTGAACCCCTGATTTTAAGCACTGCATTTCTCAAAACAAGCAAAACCGCCGCTGTTGCTTTAGCAAGCACACAGATGGCAGTCTCAGTACTCAGTTTTCAACACCGCAAGGCCGTAGCAAAGCTAGAGAGCCAAACTAGCGCTGAGAGAGACTTGATTAGTGCTAGCGAAAACCTAAGCCTATGCGGCTTTAGCTTTGGCCGACTAAATTCAGGATTGCTGTACATTAGAGACAGCTTGCTCGCTTGCAGTCTTAGAATTTTCGAGCGAACTGAACTTGATCAATACAATGTGGTCTTGGCAAAAATTGAAGAAAGGGCGGCACTCAATTTAGATAATTTAGGAGATGGGACAGAACCTCTAATCCGGTACAATCGCCTGTACGCTACACTCGACCAAGAAAGACTAATTCAAGGCAATGACCGCTATCCCGTTTAGCCCTAAGCATAAAAATACACTAATTGTCTATTTAAGCTGCTCAACACTGGCCTGTTTAGCAACTATATGGGCCAGCCCAGTGCAAGCCCAGACGAAAAATAGCGACCCGTTGTTTGCCCAGGGCAAAGACTATTTTGCTGCCGGCGATCTAAATCGAGCACTGAGCTCTTTTCGCCAATACGAAGCCCTTAAACCCAATAACATTGCCGTTCATTTCTGGATTGGATTGATCCTTGACCAGACCGGCGATTCTAAGTCGGCCCTTAGCGAATACAACCTATCACTGGCGCAAGCTGCTTCAATCGGTACTGACAGTGCCGAACTACGCATCAATATGGGAAACGCTCTTGCCAAACTGGGCTACAACAAAGAAGCGCTCATGAATTATCAAAGAGCCATTGTTATCGACGGGCTAAATCCACTTGCACACCTGGGACTAAGCAAGTGCTTGGTTGACAACGGCGACTATGACGGAGCCTTAAGGGCAATCGATCGCTTCGTCGCCCTAGGCGGCCGAGATGTAAATGTCTATCTAATTCGCGGTTTAGCCCTAACCGGTCAGGCAAAATTTGCCAGCGCCCGTGAACAGCTACACAGTTTCCTCAACAGCAATCAGACAAATAATTCAACGACCAATTCAACTACCAATAAGGCACTGACACAAATAGCTGTAAAAATTCTAAGCGAAATTGAGATCATGCAATAAAGCTCATCTGCCCATAGGACCGCAATCTAAGTTTGCGCGCTAGACTAAGCCGATGATGACCAAGAAGTTAGAACTACGACTCGAAACCGATCATATCGGCGCCATTGAAGTGCCAGCGCAAGCCCATTGGGGTGCTCGTACTGCCCGCTGGCTGGAACACTTCAAACAAGTTGAGGGGAGACTGCACGAAACGGCGCATCCTCTTTTAATAGATGGACTGTTGCAAGTTTTCAAGGCGAAACTAGCCGTCACCCGTGAAATTATTGAAGCTTCAAGCCCTATCGCTCGTGTCAAGGCGCAAGTTTGCGATGAAATGCTCAACGGCCAATGGCGCGACGAATTAATCGTAGACCCTCTGCTTTCGCCCTCTGGCGAAGCATTGCTAGACAATTTAAATGAGGTTGTAAGCGGCCGCGCTGCCGAAATATTGGGTGTCAATCCAGGCAATTTGACAGCCCAAGCTGAACTGCTCGGTTTTCCAGCAGGAAGCCTAGACCTGATCGGCCAAGATGCCTATGTCGCCTCCACTAAACTAGCCTTACTAGTGGCCACTCGTGAACTCTCTTCAGCCCTACTTGACCTAGAGAGATTGCTTCGGCGCAAATCACTAGAAGTAGAGAAGGCCCTTCGCGGCCAAGGCCGAGAAGAAGAACCGGAGCTACGCTCTGCCCGCGATTTCAATAATTTTGGCAATACTGCTGAAAGAGTAATTCGTCGCCTAGGCGAAGGTAGAGACCGCCTGCAAGAAGTTTCTTTTAAGGGCGACCGCAGCTATCGCGAAAAGCTCGTGAGAGAACTTTCACTTAGCAGCGGCTTTAAGATGAGAGGCGGTGAAGAAATTATTGGTAACGGCATGCTCAATTCATCACTTGCCGACTTACTTACAGTCTCTTCAATTCTCAAAGAATTAGCAATCGAACTGAGTAAGGTTTGCCAAAATCTCTATCGCTTAAAAGATTTGAAAAATGATTCTCCAGCCCCCGCGGCTCTGCAAGCCAGTTGCCTTAAAGTTATTAGTGGTGACCTTTGTGTCAGCCTTGCACTACAAACCGCCACAAACGATCAAGGCGCTCCAGCACTGACATTGGCCGCCAACTCGCTATTGCAATCAATTGATCAAATTCGCAGCGCCATCCGTGCATTCAATCATTCTTGCATAGCAACAGTCACCCTAAAAGCCTGACTTAAGGCTATTTTGCCAAGATTTGCTCTTCTAGATGATCAAGATTCTTGAGACGCTCTTCCAGCATTTGCTCTGGTAGCTTTCCAGCTTTCCTCAGTTTGTCATTTTTGATTAAACCTGAAACCACTGTATATGGGGTTTGTACCAGAGCAAAACTTTGCCCAGCTAGTGCCGATAGACGACCGGCGAACAACAATTTGTTAGTCGTCACTCGATCGAAGCGATAGTCATAAAAGGCGATAGTGCCGAGCACAGCTCCAGGAATACTGGTTAAGCCAATTATTGGACCGGCAACGATCTGCTGCTGGGCCACTTGCCGTAAGCGCTCAATGTCTTTGTTTTCACGGTCTATGGCCAAGTCTAGCCGTTGTGATTTATCGCCAAGCGACACTGCCTCTTCTAACAATTTTGCATCGCCTTCGTTTTCGCGCTCTACTAGCTTGACCTTGAGTTCAGCCAATGCTTTAGTAGCTAAAATTGGGCGCTCGACAACAAACTCCCTTGCGAGCTTTCGCTGCTGATACTTGCGCATTGACAGACCGACTACTCCACCAATCAGAGGACTAACAGTAGCAACAGAATTGGCTACCACAGTAGTGACCGCAGCAGCACCACCGAGACTTGGTTGACCAAAGCCTTTAAGACCAATAATTGCCGCACTCATTCTAGTAAAATTCTGTAGGGCATCAAGGCTATAGAAAGTATTTTCACGCCAAGCTTGACCCCGAGAATGGCAACTCCATGAACAGAACTCAATGATCAACTGTTGGCGGATGTGATGAAGCAAGTCACTTTCTAGTTCATAGATGTGCCTTTGCTGTAGGTCTTGTGGCAAAGTCGAAACCAGCAACTCTCTTTGCTCAAACAGATGATCTGTAATGGCTAGTATATTTTTGACAAAAGCAGTCGATGCTTTAGGGGAATAGCCATTCTTCCCAGCTTGTAACATAACCCAGGTATTCTGTGCCAACTCTAAACTAGAAGCAGAACCACTAATGGCACTGCCAACAAGGGTGGCCGTGACCACATTTTTTAAGGCATTGCGCGAAATGAGAGAGGGGTCATCAAGACCTCGTACTCGTTGCTTAAGATCAACTAGGCTAGCAGCAAACGACACAGCTGTGCCAGCCTCGCGCCCAGCGGCGTAAGTCAACGTGCGCCACTTCTGATGGCGATTGGCTTGCTGATGAAAACGAATATTGAATCGCGCCAACTTGATCAACTCAAGTAGCAAACTTTTGTCTATTGAACTGATGTTCTCAATCGGGCTGATTGGCTCAACAAGAGCTGACGTGCTAGTTGCTTCAGGTTGACTACCGCCTTGGCACCAACCAATCTGCGGCCACAGAAGAACAACAACCGGAATGCCGACAAATGCTAATGCACGGAGTGATGTTGGCAATCTTCTTTTCATGTAACCCAAGTAGCGGCGACTTACACTTTAACAGCGGTAGGCGCTTCGAGGTGCGATCGTGACAGCATACCGCCAGAAACGGTACTTGCCTTAAATCCATTTTGCAAAAGTAGTCGCGTCGCGTAGTAGGCCCGCTGGCCAGAGCGACAGATGACTAGTATTTCGCGACCTCTGGGCAACTCGTCCAAACGGGCACGAAGTTCAGGCAGAGGAATGTGCAGCGCGCCAGCAACAGCCTCAACAGCAAGCTCGGAGGTATTGCGCACATCAAGAATCAGACCATCCGATAAAGAGTTCCAGTGGCTCAAGGGCATGTCACCACAAAGAACATTTGCCGCAACCATGCCAGCGAAGTTAATTGGATCTTTAGCACTACCAAATTGGGGTGCGTAGCAAAGTTCAGATTCTTCAAGATCGTAGATCGTAGCACCCAACTGAATGGCCATTGCTAGGGCGCTGATACGTTTGTCCACCGCCGCTCCATCCTCGCCGAGCATCTGGGCACCGAGCAGGCGTCCGTCAGATTTTCGAAAAACAACTTTTAACGCCAACATCTTGGCGCCCGGATAATAGCCGGCATGTGAATTAGGGTAAAGAAAAATCTTTTCGAAATCACTTTCGCCTAGTTGGCTAAGAAGCTTCTCGTTCGCCCCTGTCCAGGCCACTGCAGCCCCGAACACACCAACGATTGCCGTTCCCTGAGTGCCGCGAAAACGACTCTGTCGCCCAGCAATCACATCAGCAGCAATGCGCCCTTGCCGGTTGGCTGGCCCAGCGAGCGCCACAAGAGACCATTGCCCAGTAACAAAATCTTTGACCTCAACCACATCACCCACGGCAAAAATATCAGGGTCGCTAGTGCGCATTTGTTCATCAACTCGAACGCCACCAAGTTCACCGATCTCAAGACCGGCCATCTTTGCTAGCCCTGTCTCTGGACGCACACCAATCGCTAAAATCACGATATCGGCCAGATGAGATTTGCCTGAGCTAGTAAGAACTTCAAGCGATCCGTCTGCGCACTGGTTAAAAGCAGAAACACCGTCATTCAATTGAATGCGAACGCCATATTTTTCCAATCGCTGCTCAACTAGATAGGCAATCTCTCGGTCGAGTCGGGGCAAAACTTGCTTAGGCCGCTGCAGAAGCGTCACTTCTAGTCCGCGATGAATGAGATTCTCAGCCATCTCCAGCCCGATAAAGCCGCCGCCCACCACCACCGCACGCTGTGGCTTTACCTCAGCCTGATAGCCGGTATACGAATTCATTCCTGAACTATCAGCACGGTCTCGATCAAGCCACTGACGAATCCTGCGTGCGTCTGGCACTGTCCTCACCGAAAAGATTCCCGGCAAATCAATACCGGGAATCGGCGGACGAGTCGGTGCCGCCCCAGGTGAAAGCACAAGTTTGTCATATGTCTCGGTGGTCCGCTCTCCAGTAACCTGGTTCTTGAGCTCAACTGTTTTTTCTTTAGCCGAAATACCAATTACCTCGCAGCCCGTGCGGCAGTCGATTGCGAACTGTTCGCGAAAAGTTTGTTCAGTGGCCACAAGAAGACTCGATTCTTTTTCAATCACTCCGCCAACGTGGTAAGGAAGACCACAGTTGGCGTACGAGACATAAGGACCGCGCTCAAGCAGCAGAATCTCAACCTTTTCATCCAACCTACGCAAGCGCGCGGCACACGATGCACCACCTGCAACTCCGCCCACTATGATTACTTTCACGACTTCCCCTTCAGCAATCGCTTGCTTAACAGCTCTCATTCACAACCGAAAATAGCAATAGCGCTTAGCGTTTCGCCGCCAGAGACTCATCTTTGGTAGCTTGCTCAATTTCCTTTTCAAGCTCTTTCATACTGGCTTTTACCTGCTTGCTTATTGTCTTAAAGCCTTTCTTTAGTGCCGCCCGGACCTTCTCTTCTACATTGGCTGCGGCAATGACCACAAGCCCAGCACTACCAGAATCTAAATTTTCACCTAGTTCTTGAAGATCGCGGCGGCTCATCCCACCAGCCACGTGCCCGGCTAATGCGCCAAAGGCTGCGCCAGTCCCAGCCCCAGCAGCGGCAACACCGGCCCCAGCTAACACTGCGGCTAACCCAGCCCCAATAGCGGCTCCAGGGAAGAGCGCTAGGGCAACTCCAGTAGCAAGCCCTAAACCAGCTCCAATTTTGAGGCCATCTTCAGTAGGTTGCTCATGTTTCTTGACTATCTTAACTTTTCCGTCGGACTGTTTCTCCAGAACCGCAGCGTCGAAGGTATCAATGAGCTTAAGATCGCTATAGAGCCTCTTTACTGTTTCATAATCGTGCAAAGCTTCATCGATATTTGAATAAGTGCTGGTGAAAACCATAAAAGTATCGTAATCAGAGATCATTCCTCTTCTCCTTAAGAATACTGGCGCTCAAAATGGCAGCGTGAGTTTACTACCCCACTAGTCAATTTTTATCGACCGCTGTACTGATCGATTCGACAAACCAGGCCAGAAATGCATTTAAATCATTGGAAATTATAGAAGTATCAGCACCCTAAGCTACTTCAGGAATGATTATTGCAAAAAAGACTCATACCTAAGAATGATTCTCTGTTATTTTCCTCATAGCATCTGCTAAATTGGTCAGTGTTCGGCGTTATTGATGCCAGTATTTAGAGTTAATTTAAATAGTTGGCGGAGGAGAATCATGCCCAAAGCTCTTTTGACCACCATCTGCCTCTCAGCGGCTCTATTGCTATCAGCGCCCGCTTGGGCCCAAGGGGCACAGCCACAAGTATCAGTAGTGACACTGCAGGTAGTGCCAAACCCAGACGGCAGCCAAAGCGTAATCACGCCCAAAGGAGACCTAGCGCCACTTCCAGGAAGCGGCGTCTATGGCAACACAGCCCAAATATACATGGGGGCCAAAGGCGGCTTCTGGTACACCGACAGAAATGGTCAGTCAGTTGACCTAGATAGCGCAGTAAGACAGCTACAGGCGAGGCGTGCTGGCGGCCAGCAAGCAGTGCAGGTGCCCCAATATGCGCCGCAGCCCTACTACCAAGCACCGCCACAGCAAGTACCGCAACAGCAACAAGCCGCTGCTCAACCTACCGAAATCACCAACAACTACAACAGCTCTGGTGGCTCTAGCACTTCTAGTGGCGGCATGGGGGCATTGGGAACAGCCGCTGCCGCAGGTATGGGCGCCATGGCCGGAGCGGCTATGAGCAACAGCTATTATAATGCACCTTACGGCACTCCTATGTACTACGGCGCCAATGGCCGAGCATACGGCTATCACAACGGCGAGCAGTTTGAAGACCTGAACCAAAATCAAAAAATGGCTCTGTACAACAAAAACCAGATAAACCAGCAAAACCAGCAACAGGCAGTGCAACAAAGACAGGCGACTCAGCAGGCAAAAGTAGAACAGACTGGCACTAATCAACAAAGCCGCCAAGAATCTATGACGCAAAATCAATCCAATCGCCAGACAGCTTATGGCGGACAGCATGAGAACTATCAAAAACAGCAGCAGTGGTATCAAGACCAACAAAGACAAAATCCATCAAGATTCCAACAGTCTGAAAACAATCCTTTCGTCGCCCAGGGCGCGAACGCTAGAGGTGGCGCTAACAATTTTGCCCAAAATCGAGAAGGTGGAGCTGAAGGCCGCGGCGGAGGCATGAGAGAAGGTGGAGCTGAAAGCCGCGGCGGCGGTGGCTTCAGAGGCGGCGAAGGTGGTGGCTTCAGAGGAGCTGCCGGTGGCGGTGGCGGCCTGAGAGGCGGCGGCGGCGGTGGTATGAGAGGCGGCGGCGGCGGTGGTCGCAGACGGTAAGCCAATAGAACTCAGATCTCTAGCTCGAAAAACACTTAGTGGCAATGGCGCGTAGCACCATTGCCACTACATTTGGTGCTTTAATATTTCAGATCTCAGGGCATATCATTTCGATAGAGAGCGAAAATGAGTGAGGAGCTTATCAGGTGAAGAAATATGAAACTGATTTGTACAAACAAATCGTTCAAATTTGGTTACCATTAAGTACAGATTTTTTTGCGGAGACCATTTCATGTTTAGCGGATACCGATTTGAAATGATTGTGGGCTGCATGAGCGCCGGCAAGTCGAGCGAGCTGATTAGACGTATAGAAAGAGCACGTTTGGCCTACTTGCCTACAATCATCGTGCGGCCAACCACAGACACGAGATCAAGGCCTAACCATGTAGAGTCTCGTAACGGCATGGCTTCGCAAGCAATTGTTGTCGACTCAGCCAAGGATATTCTCAAATATTCATCTCATGCGGTGGTGATTGGCGTCGACGAGAGCCAGTTCTTCGAAGATGAAATCATTGACGTAATCATTAGCCTGCTTAGACAAAAGAAGAAAATTATTGCCTCCGGTCTCGATCTCGACTTCCGCGGTAAACCTTTCGGCCCCGTGCCACACTTGCTGGCCCTAGCTGACCGTGTCGATAAGCTCCTGGCCGTCTGCCGAAAATGTGGCTCTGACTTTGCCTGCCGCACCCAGCGAGTAGTTCATTCAAGTGAGCAGATTCTCGTTGGTGACGCCCAGTACGAAGCGCGCTGCATTCATTGCTTTGAACCACCAGGTGAATACCAGCTCAGGCTAGACCTGCCAAAGATTGAGCAGGCCGTACCACAGCTCGTGCTGGCCGCTCAAGAAGCTGTCGAGCTGGCCTCATAAAAAACCTCCTAAATCTCACGGTTTCCAAGTAGCCCTCCATGTAAGAGGTGAAACTCTAGAACGAAGCTGTTTGGTCATTTCTTCACAGAGCGAAAGCCCAGCTTTACGCAACTTTACGTGGAGAACCTGCCCGTTACCGCCAAGTTGCCAAGGGAATACCTCTTTTGACTCAGCAATAGTCGTTGGAGAATTTCTATGATTTCTTTTCAGAAACTTGTAACCCCCCTAGTTCGTTTATTCAGCCGCAATCAGTCTGCTGGCAATGATTACTACGAACTCCCCAGCCCCGATGGCGAATCAGCCAATCCATGGCAAAGCAATCTTGACCGCCTCGCCGAGCGCTCCCCAGAGCAACATGAACCAGTAAGTTCTTCAACCGAGATCGAAGAGCAGTTTCAAGCTTTAATGGAACAGGCCAAAATTGAAAAAATTAAACTTGAAGCCGCCCAGGACTTAAGTAGAGGCCAGAAACGCAAGGCTGACGCCACAGTTACAGATGCCAAGGCCTGGTGGGGACAATCGGTAGCCACTTGGGAGCCTCTCGATGGCAAAAACGTCGACAACATGGAGCAGCGCAGACATCCAAGACAATCTAAGTGGTTCCAGAGCTAGCATCTACTGCTAGGCAACCACGGTAGGTTTGGGGGTTTGAGGGTTCGAGCTCAGTGGTATGATCCATTCAACGAACTTTACAGACATGGCGATGCCTGTCACATATCTTTGCCTGCTAGATAGCTCTGGCCATTCCAGACCACGGGGTTTCACAAGTGTTGAGAAAGACAGTTTTCATGTTGTCGACCGCTGCGCTGCTTGCATGCTGTATCAATATTGATGCTCAAAGCGTCGAAGCCAAAAATAAATCAGGCGCCAGACGCGGCGCATACTTAGTACCACCACCTCCAGCCTACGCGCCATCGATTCTTCCTATGACGAGAGGCGCCAGCGGCACTATTGCTTATTCAAGAGAAGTGATTGTAGAAGATCCCGCCGAAGCGACCACTCCAGCTGAAGAAAAAGTTGTCTATGTCAAAACCTATGGCACTGCCGCAGCTGTGAAGCCGACGTCTAGCCGCAAAGGCGTGACTACATACTAGTTCTAGATTTAAGTTTTAGAGTTTGGTTTTAGATTCTTTCGACTATCATGGCTATGCCCATGCCGCCGCCAACGCACAGGCTGACGCAGCCATAGCGTTTTTGTCTCTTTTGTAGTTCCATTGAAATAGACAAAAGCAGACGAGCACCAGTGGCGCCAAAGGGATGGCCCAAAGCAATCGAGCCGCCGTTGACGTTGACTTTGTCGCGGTCAAGTTGCAATTCTTTTTCACAAGCAAGATATTGCACAGCAAAAGCTTCGTTGATCTCAAAGAGATCAATATCAGCCATCTTCAAACCAGCTTTTTCAAGTGCCATGGGAATGGCTGGCACGGGTCCGATGCCCATAATTTCTGGGGGAACGCCAGTGACAGCCCATGAAACAACGCGAGTAAGCGGCTTCAACTTTTGCTTTTCGGCATTCTTAAGACTAGTAACAATCAAGGCAGCGGCACCATCGACAATACCGCAGGCATTACCAGGAGTGACACTGCCATCTTTGCGAAAAGCCGGACGGAGCTTAGCTAAGCCCTCTATTGTTGTCTCTGGACGGGCATGTTCATCGCGATCAATTACGACAGTACCTTTCTTTGAAACAATTTCAATTGCTTTGATTTCTTCCTTAAGGCGACCACTCTCCATGGCTACTTTGGCCAATTGCTGACTGCGCAGTGCAAACAGATCTTGATCTTCTCGACTGATTTTATACTTCTCTTGCAGATTCTCGGCAGTCTCACCCATAGACGCTTTGGCATAGGTATCGCGAATATCTAGGCCATCCCACAATTCCATGTGGCCCATGCGATTGCCCCAACGAGTGCTCCAACTGCTATATGGAGTGCTCGATAAATGATCAGTGCCCCCGGCTAACACCGTTGTGGCCATGCCATTTTCAATCTGCATGGCGGCATTGGCGACTGCATAAACACCAGAGCCACATAGCAAATTAAGAATTAGCCCAGGGGTATTTTCTTTGAGACCAGAGCGCAAAGCCACATGGCGAGCCAAATATATTGCGTCTTTGCTGGTCTGAATGACATTGCCCATAATCACAGAATCGATTGTTTCTTTATCGACCTGAGAGCGCTCAATTGCTCCAAGCGACGCTTCAACAGCCAAGTCTGTTGCTGTCTTAGAGGCTAATCCACCGCCGAACGCTCCGAAAGCTGTTCTTGCTCCATTGACTATGACTATGTCGCTCATTTTCCTACTCTTCTAATTGGTTGATTATTGTTAGCAACCAGATTCTAGCAATATCGGCAACAAGATTTGACCAGCGCATTTATCAGCAGGTCAATAACCGAATGAAGGCGAAATCTGGGCAAAATCATAAATTTGGTTGTCAAAGATAGGCAAAAGACGGTTATCAAGCGGCCAATCATAAAACATCTATCAAGAGAATATAGTAAAGACATATTGCGAGATAGAATTTCAATCTCTACAGATGCTTATAGAGATTAGGTTCGAATATTTGGAGGGTAAGACCTTGGCTAAGGTTGGAGTGCCGAAAGAAATTAAAGACAACGAATACCGCGTTGCCATCACACTTGCCGGTGTAAAAACACTGGTATCTGAAGGTCACACTGTCTACATCGAAAAAAATGCAGGCGTTGGCTCAGGTATGAGCGATGACGAGTACAAGGCCGTAGGAGCCAAAATTCTTCCTGATGCAGCATCTGTTTTCGGCGAAGCCGATTTGATCTTGAAAGTAAAAGAGCCACAAGCTCAAGAAGTGGCCATGCTTAAAAAAGGCCAACTGCTCTTCACTTACCTACACTTAGCTGCTGCTCCTAAATTGGCTGAAGATTTAGCCAAGTCTGGCGCTACCTGCATCGCCTACGAGACAGTACAAACAGCCAATGGCCAATTGCCATTGCTCACACCAATGTCTGAAATCGCCGGACGTCTGGCTACTCAAATTGGCGCTCAATATCTAGAGCGTCCAATGGGCGGTCGCGGAGTGCTTCTTGGTGGCGTACCTGGCGTTGAGCCGGGCGAAATCATCATCATCGGCGGCGGTGTTGTCGGCATCAATGCCGCCAAAATCGGTGTCGGTCTAGGCGCTCGCGTCACTATCTTCGATCTTTCACTAGATAGATTACGTTACCTCGATGATGTATTTGGCGGACAAGTAAGAACAGTGTTCTCAGTTGGACACTACCTCGAAAGCTTGCTACCAGGAGCCGATTTGGTGATTGGCGCAGTTTTGATTCCGGGCAAACAAGCGCCAAGAATCGTCACTCGCGACATGGTCAGCAAAATGAAGAAAGGCTCTGTCATTGTTGACGTTGCTATCGACCAAGGCGGATGTATCGAAACAATCCACGCTACCACTCACTCACAGCCAATTTACGAAGTCGACGGTGTGGTGCACTATGGCGTGGCAAACATTCCTGGCGCAGTGCCATGGACCTCTACTCGTGCTTTGACCAATGCCACCATGGCTTATGCTTCTAAGCTAGCCAAAAGTGGCTACCAAGCCTGCTTAGACGATCCAGCCCTACACCTTGGAGTCAACATTCACCAAGGCGAAATCGTTCACGCTGGCGTTTTGGAAGCTGTTAACGCAGCAAAGACACCGGTCGGCTCTAAGAAATAAGAATCAAAACCTAGTCTTTTAGAAGCCAAAAAATAAATAAGGCGCACTTGCTCAATGAGTAGGTGCGCCTTGTTCTAAAATACTAAAAACACAAAAAGGTTCAAATGTCTAACCTCAAACTAGTCTCGTGGAACATCAATGGCATTAGAGCTGTGGCCAAAAAAGGCCTCTACGATTGGATGGAAAGCGAACAGCCTGACATCCTTGGCTTGCAAGAAACCAAGATATCAGCCGACCAATTAACGCCAGATATTCTAGAAAGAAAAGGCTATAAAAGCTATTTTTCGCACGCTGAGAAGCGCGGCTACAGCGGTGTTGGCATATACACAAAAGTAGAGCCCGTCTCTGTCAAAGAAGGCTTTGGCGTGCAACGCTTTGATTGCGAAGGTCGCACATTGGTGGCCGACTTCGGCGATTTTGTCATGGCCAATATCTATTTTCCTAACGGCGCCCAAAACCCAGAGCGGCTGCAGTACAAATTAGACTTTTACGATGCTTTTTATAAGTGGGCAAACAAAATAGTAAAAGAAGGCAAAAAGCTCACAGTATGCGGCGATTTCAACACTGCCCATCAAGCCATCGACCTTGCCAGACCAAAAGAAAATGAAAAAATCTCAGGCTTTCTTCCGATTGAAAGAGCCTGGATGGATAAATTCATCAAAGCTGGATATGCCGACACTTTTCGTATGTACAACCAAGAGCCTCACAATTACAGCTGGTGGCATATGCGCACAGCAGCTCGCGAAAGAAATGTCGGTTGGCGTATTGACTACTTCTTTACCTCCAAAAACCTCACCGACAATGTTGTCAATGCTGGTATCCTCAATGATGTACACGGCTCCGATCATTGCCCTGTCACCCTCGAACTAAAAACATAATTCTAAGTAGCTGCTGGAGCAACCTGAATGAATGAATTACCGACCATCGAGTCAGGAAAAATCTGGGAGAATCGCTCCACCAAAGAAATTCTTTTGGCCATTCAAAAAGGCAAAAAAGCTGACTACGCCATTGCTCGCATGGCTTCTGAATTCGGTGAGATAGACGGCGAATTTCTAATCGTCAAAAGCACCTATGTTCACGGTGCCCGCTTGCTTGAAGACAAACTAACTGGCTTCGATGCCCTAGCAACATTACTTACAATAGACCATGGCACCTACTCATTAATGGACTGCAGCGAGTTTCCGCAAGAGGCAGCCCACCTCGAAGAAGGTTTGAAGATCAGACTAAACTTGCTGGTCAACGCCTTACCAGCCCTTCCCGCCACCGCAGAAGAGTTAGCCTTAACGGGAACAGCCATGACCCGCATGCGCTCTTATGAAGGCAATGAACTGCCTAGTGGAGAAGAAAAGGCAGAAGCCAAAAGCGCAAAAAAACTAAAACCAGAAGCAAGTGATTTGGCTCCAGTTGGTGATGCCAGAGAGCGCAGCGGCCTCAGCCCAGTAATGATAGCCATTATCGTCATGGCCATTGTTCTAGCCGGTGCTGGAGTAATGATGTTTGTCAGACACTAGAGCACTGATCGGCTATCCCATCACAATCAAGAAATTCATTTGGGGCTTCAAGCACTTTCGCGCACTGAGGGGCCCTGGTATCTCAAGAACAGCAGGGGAAGCGATTTTCGCATTACTGCTTCATCTCTCCTTATTCGAGATGCTAAAAGAATACGAACAACTTGCAGCAAAACACAATGCCCCTCTACGCTTTCACAAATACGCACTGGGATTCTCGTTCTTCTTCCTCATAATGTTAATCCGGTTTGGCGAACGCATTCAAACTATGCCAGATTGGATTTCTTTGCTGGCCTTTCCCCTAAGCCTAGTACCCTTGATCTTGGTGCAGAGCAAAATAAACCACCTAAACAAAACGCTACGACCAGGTATTGACTTTGCCACACCAATGACATGGAAAAATTGGTTTGGATTCGCCATAGGCTTGCTAGTTCTCCTGGCAATGCTGCTCGGTGCCGGGCTGCTTGGCTAGAAAAGCAGAAAAATTTGGCAGACAAAGCAATAGCAAATTATAGGCAAAAAAGTAGTTTCCATGGAAACCATTTTTTTCTTCAAGAAAGCCATACTCGTTCTGCGTGACTAAAAGTCAGCCATTTTTCAATACTCACCATCAGAACATTCTTGCTATCGCCAGAATGCCCTGATAGCATTAACCGGCTTATAGCTTCACGAACGCAGGTCGCTCATGTCCCTATCGCCATTGTTTTTCTGGGCCGCCGGCTTTATGGCAATAGCGCTTGTGGGCTTATTTTTATCAGCTAAAACAATCAAGATTGATCTGGCCAAAAATGGCGAATTGATCGTTGCTCTGCTAGCTATTCTCGGTACGCTTGTTTCAGTCTTGCTTGGCATGCTGGTATCTAGTGCAGACGAACAGTACCGCTCTCTTGAAGTATGCGTTAGCGGCGAAGCAACAAATATCAATGAAGTTTTTCGCTTAGCCAGAGGGCTTCCAGATGCACCAAAGAAGGCCATACAAGAGCAGTGTATTACCTACTGCGAAAAAGTAGTAAGCGACGACTGGCCAGCCATGAAAAACGGAGAAATGAGCCCGGTGGTCACCGATGTCTTCATCAATATAAGTGATGTCATTCTAGCAATTAAACCGGCCAACGACGGCGAAGCAGCTGTTCAAGGCGCTCTTATCAGCGCCACCACCGACCTTGGCCAAAGTCGCGGCGTGCGCGTTATCGCCAGTCGAAGCACGTGGACTTGGCGCTTACTGCCCTTAATTATCACCTGTGCAGTTGTGGTTCTGATTTGCTCTTATCTCTATGTTGGCAAAGGTAGTGCACTACTGCATTCAGTTTTAGTAGGGCTCGTCGCTATTACTCTTGGCACCAATATTGGTGTCATCTTCTTGATGACTCGACCCTTTTCTAGCGAGTGGGCGATTCAACCAGACATCTTTGCCATGCGAGCAAAAATGATGCGGCAATATAAAGATCGACCAGCTTTAAAGATTTAGACCAGCTTTGAAAATTTAGACACGCTTCTTGGCCAAGCACAAACCGCACCACATACTCATGACTATGTGCAAAATTACTGCTGGACACACCAACACGCCGACGGTTTGCGACGGCTGCTGCTGCACCAAAGGGGCAAGAGCAAATGGAAAGAAGAATTCAATAATGCCAAGGTTGTAAATCAGCATACCCCAGACAATCCCCCTAGCCGCCGCGCACTGAGTATCATTGCGTGCCAGCCAATTAGCCAGGGCGAGAGCTATCAAGGCAAAGCCAGCAACTTTTTCGAAAAGGTCAGCTCCTAAACCTATCGGTGATGCTCCCAGTAACAAAGTTGCTGCCTGCAACGGAGCTAGAATCAGAGCGAGGCCCGCACCAACTTCAAGAGCCGCTGTTGTAATGAAAAATGCTTTCATTGTCATATTCTCAATTGGCTAGGGGCAATTCAAAATTGAAACGAGAACCGGACCCTTCTTTTGACTCAACCCAAATCTTGCCACCGTGCAGCAAAACAAGCGCCTTGCAAATCGTCAAACCAAGCCCAGAACCACCTCTAGTGCGCGATGTTTGATTGCGCGCCTGCTGAAAGCGATCGAATACAGTATCGAGCATTTCAGGGGCAATACCAACTCCGGTATCGGCAACAGTGAAAGTAACGACCTTGTTATTAACCTTTGCCGAAACAGTAACGATACCGCCCTTTGGCGAGAACTTAATAGCGTTCGAAACTAGGTTAGCTAGAACCCTCAATAGCTTCTCTTCATCAGCATCAACAAACATACTCGCGTGCTCGACAACAAGTGATACCTTAAAGTCATTGGCCAGGTTAGAAGCTTGCTCAATGGTTTCTTGAAATACTTTCTGCACCGAAACTTTCTTACGCTCTAACTCCATCATGCCAGAATTGATCTTTTCAATATCTAATAAGTCACCAATCAAGCGCATCATTCGCTCACTACTACGCTGAGCACCAGGCAGATATTGCTTCGCTTGTTCACCTGGATCGCCGTAAGAACCATCAGCAAGAAACTGCAAATAATTCTGCACCGTCATTAGGGGAGAGCGCAAATCATGAGTCACCATTGCCACCACTTCTTGCTTAAGACGCTCAGCTGCGAGATGTTCAGTAACATCATGGAAGATACTAAACAGTTCACCGGTCTTACCTTCCCCTGGCGCCCACTGTGAAGACCATAGCACCTCTCTCACCTCGCCATCAGCTCTCTTAATTGAGAGAGTCACTGCACCTGTGTTAACGCCCTGACTGACTTTAGAAAGGAAGACACAGGCCTTTTCAGTATCTTCTGCGCCGAGATAGTCGAACAAATGAGTGGCAATGATTTCGTCTTGACTGAGAGCAAAGAACTCTTCGCAAGCAGGATTAACGTTGACGAATTTCAAACTTGAATCGAAAGAACAAATGCAATCATTGGCATTGTCGAGAATCGCTCTCTCTTTGCGAGCGGCCTCTTTCAGGGCAGCGGCCATATCATGAAAAACTTTATCGAGTTGAGCAATTTCATCATTCCCAGAAACCAGCTGATTAAGGGGCTTGTCGCTTGCCAAACGATAACTATTATCGTTCATAATCTTCAGCCTGTTGACGATACTACGAGTAAGGATAACCCCAAGAAGCAGCGTCAAAAATATGTTTGCAACGCCGCCACCAATCAAAACAAACTGAACCTCTTCCCGAAACTTTCGCTGTATTTCAGGGCTAGCATCGGCCTCAGCTTTACCTGCGTCACCGAGACCAAGCAGTTGATCCGACAACTCGCGGGTGAGATTTCGAAAACGCACCACATACTTATATCGACCGACCTTGCCCTCAAGCTTTCCAGCTCTAAACTCCGCTCGCGCTTCGTCCATTAAATTCTTCGATTGGCGCATGGAGACAATAGCTTTTTCAACAGCTTGCGCTAGAGCTGGTTTATCTACCGTCAATCGCCTAAGGTTAGAAAAATGCCGATCGATACTCTCTGCAAGAGTTTGGTACTGACGGCCCAAAGTAGGATCAGCCGGTATTGATTGCTCCCCATGCATATTGGTTCTGACAAGGACTAAGTCGTGAGAAATATCGATTACTTCATCGGCAATTTGGCGTGAGCATTCAGCACGCCTAGCTTCGTCCTCAGCCTGATTCTGTAAGTTTGCAACAATAGCCAAAAGAGCAAGTTGCAAAATTAGGGGAACAAAAATAAGGACTAAAATTTTGAATCTTAGACTGACTGGTCGGAACATCGGTCGAGTATCTCCAACAGCTTCCACAATAGAGCTTACACAAGTCAGCCTGAATACAGGTAGATTTATTGAACTTTATCCAGCAAACTTCAGGCAGGGACCGACT
Organism: bacterium; assembly: GCA_018062085.1. Classification (GTDB taxonomy): domain Bacteria; phylum Cyanobacteriota; class Vampirovibrionia; order Obscuribacterales; family Obscuribacteraceae. The sequence goes on from JAGOSY010000009.1 coordinate 75,432, forward strand.
GAAAATTACGCCTGGCCCAAACCGCTTGGCTTCCGTCGTATCGTCAGTAATCAAACTTGCCATCCTGAGAGCACGCCTGGTTTGGTATATTTATAACTGCCCGGAAGGTAGCTATCGAACGGATACAGAGAGAATGTCTAAAATCCTACTAGTTGAAGATGACCAAGACCTCTCAGACATGATTTCTGGCTGGCTCAAGAGCGAGCGCTACACCGTTGAAGTAGCTTACGATGGAGATATTGCCAGAGAAATCTTGAAGATATCGAGCTTTGATGTAGTCGTGCTCGATTGGGACTTACCCGGCTGTTCAGGCATAGAGATTTTACGCGAGTTTCGTGCGAACGGCGGCTCAACGCCGGTAATCATGCTGACAGGCAAGTCAACAATTACAGATAAAGAAACCGGCCTAGATATCGGGGCCGATGATTACCTAACAAAACCCTTCAACATCAAAGAGCTAGGAGCACGTGTCAAGGCCCTGTTGCGTCGACCAACCCTGATGAATTCATCAGTTCTACGGGCTGGTGACATCGAACTTGATTCTTCCAAGCATCGCATTCTGCGAGGCGGTCAAGAAGTGCACCTGTTGCCCCGCGACTTTGCCCTTTTAGAGTTCCTTTTACGACACAAAGACCAAGTCTTTAGCGCTGAAGCCCTTATTGCCCGAGTCTGGGAGTCAGATTCGGACGCCAGCCCAGAAGGGCTTCGCACAGCCATTAAGCGCATCCGCAAGAAAATTGATGATGGCACCGAAGATGATCAATCATTGATTGAGAACATACCAAGAGTTGGTTATAGACTACGTTCAAGTCGTTAAAGATGGCGCCATGATGCTTGTAACATTCTGGCGCCATCTTCTTTAACACCCTTACTTCACTTTGCGCCTCGGATCTTTATCGTCGAAACAATCGATCTTATAAGGGCTTCCTGGGGCACAAACGCCTAACTCTGGGCGCCAAGGCTTGCCACCTGGTGTATCGGGGTACTTTTGCGGATTCTTATCGGGATTCTCTGGTTTGGCCGGTGCCAAGCCCGGCTTATCGGGATATTTATCAGGGTATTTATCGGGATTCATCCAAGATGGACAATGACCAGGGTCAATAGGCTTAGGCTTGGGCTTAAGCTGCTGCTGCTGAGCATCGTCAATACCGAACTGATTCAGCATTTTTTCGACTTCTTTTTTCTGCGCCGACTTTTCTGCGCTATAGTTGCTCGACTTATCGCTAGTAACAGCCTGCCCTGCCACCTGGTAATTTCCGACTTCAGCGAACATTCTCGACGACGCTGAGTCACTGCCACCGGCAACTGCATTGAGCTGACTAGCTTCAGCTCCTTCAAATTGTGAAAATACCATTGCTCTTTCTCCTCTATATGCGAATGTTTAAAACCTTACTTGCGACGATTACACAAGCGCCACAGATACAATTCAAATCGACTAGCCCGATCTTGGTCGGTTGGCTCAGTTGAACCGTTTCGACCAGGCATTGACAGTTTGCCATCTCCTTCTTTATCTGTTGAGATTATTCGACCATACTCAATGCGCTGGCCTTTCAACATACGACAAGCAATGGCACTCTTATCTGCGGCCGCATCGTCAGCCTTAATAGCAAAGCCATTCATGATCTTATCGATCTCTTTATCGACAGTCTTAGTTCCAGTGTTGTCGCCAGCGCCAACAGTAGCGCCACCTCTAACGCTCGACAAAGTTCTATCTTGAGCTTGGTAAGATTGAGATTCAAGTAACATTTTTGTAGAAGCCGAATCTGATTGATTTGCAGTACCTGACTCAGAAGTTCTGAGTTGAGCACTTTCGAACTGTGCGTGTACCATGATTTATTCGCCTCGCTAGAAGTGTGTGGTGTGCATGCAAACACAATAATCGAAGCAATGCGACTGAGTGGTGACTGTACAGTGACGTGTCTGTGACTTGCGGGCTAAAATTGGCACCTTATTTAGTATCAAGCAAAAAACAGAAAAGCCTTCACGTATCTTGCTGACACTTGAAGGCTTCTCTACTTAATTCAGGCTATGAGCTGGCTATGTTCGCTCTAAAAGCGACGCAGAAACTTCGAATCATTTAAATCGATATTTACAGAACCAGAACCTTTTTTAGGCTGGCCTTCATTAGCATCAGAACTAGGTTGAAACTCTTTGATATTCTTTGGTCCCTTAGGTGGCAATAGGCAATCGCCCAAGTCATCCTTTAGGCCGCCAGTGGATGGGTTCCTACGGTGATCTTCATTAATGACAAAGTCTTTTAGTATTTTCTCAACTTCTTTGCCATTGAACATCTTCTTTACGGCTTCATCGCCAGTGAGCGTCTCGGCTGTTCCGATAATATTGGCTCCACGCTTTTGCTCTTGGTAATTTTGAACTTCTTTCATCATATTGTTAGATGCTGCTGACTCAGCTGAATTGAGAGCTTTGGCAGACGGGGCTTCAGTAAACTCGGCAGGTGCGTATGGCATCGTTGGGTCCTCAAGAAAGTAGTGTGTCGGTCATGCCATCACACTACTGTCGAAATGAAACCAAGTGGTGACCATTCGGTGACCAACATGTGACCTCAAACTACTTATGACCAGCCCCCCGCCCAATCAAATATTTAATAGCATCAAGCAAATCAGGATCTTGAAACTCGTAGCCAGTTTGCTTCAACTTCTGAGGCAAGACACGTACACTAGCCATCAGCAGAGCATCTGCCATTTCGCCAAAAGCAATGCGAAGCACTCCAGGTGGAACAGGAAAGAGTGTCGGCCTAAACAACGCTCGCCCCATGGCCCGAGTAAACTCAGCATTAGTAACACAATTAGGCGCCACCACATTTAATGGCCCTTCAACTTGCTTGGTGACAATGGCATGGTAGATTGCGCCACAAGCATCATCAATCGAAACCCAACTAAAGTATTGCTTTCCATCACCGATTTTGCCACCGCCGCCAGCCCCGAATATTGGCAATAGCTTAGCCAACGCACCGGCCTTGGGGCTAAGCACCGCACCGATGCGGGCCAAGACAACCCTGAGACCAAATTCCTTTGCTTTAGTTGCCGCCTGCTCCCAATCTATACAAACCTCGGCAAGGAAACCAGAACCCTCGCAAGCATCTTCGGTCAATGGCTCAGAACCACGTTCTCCGTAGAATCCAATGGCAGAAGCGCAAACCAAAACTTCGGGCTTCTTCGGCATGACCGCCAGAAGTTGGCACAAATATTGAGTGCTCTTCACTCGACTCTGGTGAATCAATTGCTTTTCTTCGACTGTCCAGCGAGCTGCTGAAACATTTCGACCAGATAAATGAACAACTGCATCTAGGTCATCAGGTAGCTCAGACTCTATGGTACCGGCCATTGGCTCCCAGAAAATTTCAGTAAACCTTTCGCTGGCCGTGCGGGGCGCTTCATCAGAAGCTTTATTGGCGCCACTCGCAGCCGCACCGCCTCGCCGACTGAGTTGCACCACAGAATGGCCCTGGGTAAGGAGTAGAGCCACAAGACGCTCACCCACCAGGCCAGTGGCCCCACTGATCAAAACCTTCAACGGTTTTTGACCGTAACGCTTTAGCAAAGCCATATCGCGAGCAAGCAAGGCATGTCGATAGCGGAAAAGCCGACTAAGCTCAGCGCGAATAAAACCAGCCCCTGCGATTTTTCCCGCTAGCCCCATGGGCACAGAAAACTCTACCCGATCAGTGAGATAAGAATGTGCCGGTCCATCTTCTTCAAAATCGTGATTCTGTTGCCAATAGTCGAATGGGCCAGCAATCTGGTAGTCAACAAAGCCCTGACCCTTGACATAATCTTTGTGGCCCAGAACCCACGGCATCCGCACGGGCCCCTTCTCTAGCAGCAAAACGACCCTAGAGCCATCCTTAATACCGCCAGTTCGCTCAACACATTTGACGTCTACCCATGGGGGCGAAAGACGCTCGAAAGCACCTGGTTTCTCATGCCAATCAAAAATTTCATCAGCAGTCGCATGAAAGCGTGACTTAGCAATAAATACTTCTTTCTTCACGTGGCACCTACAATAATCCAACATACACAATACTTAGAGATAATTGGACCTCAAGTTTTTACTGGCTAATTGCATCATTAGAACAGATTGAAAGCTGGGTAGAATTAACATGTGATCGTACTAGAGATTTTCTTGACATTTCCCTGAGAAATGTCGCGAAAAAACCAAGCAGGAAACATACATTCTCCGATGAGCAAAAATTGGGAAAAGTTTTTCGAACAAGGCAACCAGGCCTTTGAGGCAGACAACCTTGAAGCGGCCGAGAGCTTTTTTAAAGCGGCATTAGCAGCAGCTGAAGAGAGCGGGAACGAGCTGGATACGGCCGTTTGCTCGGAACGCCTAGGTGAATTGTATTTTGAAGCGCAGGGCTACAGAGAAGCAGAACCTTGCTTTAGGCGCACCCTTGAAATTCGGGACAGGTTGCTAAAGCCTCATGACGACCTTATCGTTGCGGCCTTGAATAACTTATCGGCCCTCTACTTCTTTGAAGGCAATCACGAAAAGGCAGAAGAGCCATGCAAGCGCCTGACCGAGATTTACGAACAAGTTCTGGGCTCAGACAACCCTGAAGTAGCGACCTCAATTAACAATTTAGCCTTGATCTATTCAGCCCAAGGCAAGAACCGCCAGGCTGAAGAGCTATTTAAACGGGCCTTGAGCGTCAAAGAAACAGCTCTCGGTCGCGCCCATCCAGAGGTTGGCGACATCCTTCACAACCTGGCCAATGTTTATTTGACACTCGAGCGCTACGAAGAAGCAGAACCTCTGTTAACTGAGGCACTGATAATTCTCTCCGACACCATTGGAGACGACCACGTTGACCTCGTTCCAGTTTTGGTTAACCTGGCAGCTGTATCGCAAGCCAACGGCCACCACAAAAATTCAAGCGCCCATCTCGAAAAACTCTTGAGTCTAAAAGAAATTACCCTCGGGCCAAATCACCCAGAAGTAGTTGCCTGCATCACGAATTTGGCAGGCTCATACATTTACGAAGGTCGTTTTCCCGAAGCCGAAAGGCTCTACAAACGCGCTCTCAGTATTCGCGAAAGAGCTCTGGGCAGACAGAGCCCAGAAGTGGCCGAAATCTTAGCCAGCATAGCCTTTGTGCATCAATCAGACAACAAATACCTGTTGGCCGAAACCCTCTATAAAGAAGCATTGACCATCAGCGAGACAACTCGTGGGCCAGAAAGCCCAGAGGCTGAGGCTAGACTGTGGGATCTGGCCTGCCTTTACCACAATCACAATCGCTATCAAAAGGCTGAACCGTACTGGAAGAAGCTAGTGGATCTGCGCGAGCGCAAGTTAGGCATGACCCACCCCGACACCCAGGCTTGCATCGATAGTTTGATTATCTGCTACCTGCAGCTGACTAAATATAAAGAAGCAGAGCAGCTATTGAAGCAGCTAACAGAACTGCGCGAAATGAACCTTGGCCTTGAGCATCCAGACGTTGCCGCCTGCTTGCACTACCTGGCTGAAATCATGCGCGCCGACGGTCGCTATGAACTAGCAGAAAAGAATTACAAACGCGCCATTGATATTCGCACAAAGTGCCTAGGACCAAGTCATCCTGATGTTGCTCACTCCCTTGATGGTTATGCCAATCTGTTGGCTGCCACTTATCGAGAAGCAGAAGCAGAACACATGAGAACCTGTGCTCAAGCGATTCTCAAGGCAAGCGTTTAGTTTAATTATGATTGGTCAAAGCAAATCAGCAAGTGCGCAGGCTTCTCAAAAAAGTTTCGCCTCTGTTTTGATTGGTCTTACACCCTTTATTATCAGTGCCTGTAATCAAACATCACCAGAATCGAGTGTCAACAGCTCAACAGGCAAAACGCCGATACCGGCAACTGGAACTGGACCGATAGTTAACGCCAATAGCAGCTCTGCTGATGTTGGCGCAATTCGACCGGAAGACATAATTGCAGTCAGCCCCGAGGCAATAAACACTGCTGGAATTAAAAGTCAGCCGATAAGAGAAATGAGCTATGAGAGTGACATCAAAACCACTGGCGAATTAAAAGCAGATGAAAACAATGTCTTTCATATCAATTCAATGGTGGCTGGCCGCATAACTGTCGACAAAGTAAACCTCGGTGATTTCATTCGTCAAGGTCAAACTTTAGCAATCGTACAAAACAAAGAAGTAACTAAGCTGATTGGCGATTATATACACCAAAAACACTCAAATGAAATTCAAGCAGACCAACTGAGATCGCGGCTGGAACTTGCTAATAAAAATCTGGACCGCCTCAATAAACTATCAGAAGAGGGAATTGCCCCTCTTAAAGATGTGCTTGCAGCCAAGAACCAGGTGGATCAACTGACAATAGAGCTGCGCGGCATCAAAGAACATGATGTTCATTTGAACTCTGAAACAGATGCCATGCTCTCTACCTACGGCAAGCATCTGGGCAATTACGAAAATCACAAGATTGAGAGCGAGAGCCCGCTAACGGCACCACGGGCCGGGGTGGTAATCAAAAAAACAATTACACTAGGTGATGTCGTCAACACAGCCGAGCCACTATATGTAGTGGCCGACCTCTCTGATATATGGCTCGACGTTACCATCTACGACAAAGATCTGGCCCAGGTCAAAATTGGCCAAAAAGTCACCTTTATTAGCGATAGCCTCGCAGGCCGTAAATTTGACGGCAAGATCAGCTACATTCAGCCCTTAGCTGGTGATGCTAGCCGAACATTTCTTGCCCGGGCAGTTCTGCCGAACCGGCAATTGGTTCTCAAGCCAGGAATGTTTGGCACAGCCATCATACATACACAGCGAAAAGAATATTTGCCCTACGTAGCAGACAACTCAGTGCAACGCTACGGCAAAGACATTTTCGTCTTCGAGGATCTGGGCGCTGGCAAATACGCTAAGCGTCCAATCGAATTGGGCGAAAGATTGCTTGATGGCTACTTGGTCAAATCAGGCATAAAGAGCGGTGCCCTAATAGTAAACAGTGGTAGCTTGACGCTCAAAGCAGAATTTCTAAAGCGCCTAACTGGCGCCCACGAAGACTAAGGGGTTAGGGGAGAATGGAAAATTTCCTCGCCGGCATGATTCGTCAAAAGCTGCTGGTGCTCACCCTATTTTTTGCAGTAAGTATTGCCGGTATATTTTCGCTTCTCAACTTACCAATTGACGCCTTTCCTGACCTCGCCAACAATCAAGTACAAATCATCACCGAATCTCCGGGGCTCGGACCAGTAGAAGTAGAACAGCTGGTCACTATTCCCCTTGAATCAGTTATGAACGGCCTGCCAAACGTCGAAGAAACCCGTTCAATTTCGAAGTATGGCCTTTCAGTAGTGTCTGTTATTTTCAAAGACAAGGTAGACACTTACTTTGCTAGGCAGCTTGTTTTAGAGCGCCTTCAAAGTGCACGCTCGCGACTACCGGCTAATATAAACCCGCAGCTTGGCCCAATTTCAACAGCCATGGGCGAAATCTATCAATATGTGCTCCGCGGTCGGGGATATTCGGCTACTGAATTAAAAACTATTCAAGACTGGGATATTAAGTATCAACTTCGCACCGTCCCTGGTGTAGCCGAAGTTAATACCTGGGGCGGTCTCACTGATGAGTATGAAGTAGAGGTGCTACCTACCACGCTGCAACAGTATGGTCTTTCAATGAAAGACGTATTTGCCGCCATTCAAAAGAACAACGATAACTTTGGCGCTGGTATCATCAATCATGAATCGGAACAGTTTATTGTGCGCGGCTTGGGTCGTGCCAATTCGCTTACAGACATCGAAAACATCATAGTACGCACAGTCAATGGCGTACCAATAACAATAAAAAATATTGGCAAGGTCTATCATGGCAGCGCCTTGCGCCAAGGTGCCGCCACCAGGAACGGCCAGGGTGAGGTGGTGCTTGGCTTGGTAATGATGCTCAAGGGCGAAAATAGCCAGGCTGTGATTGAAAGAGTGAAGGAGAAATTGAAAGAGATTTCTCATTCATTGCCAGAAGGCATGACTATTGAACCATTCTATGATCAGTCTGGTCTGGTTGGCGAAACCATTGAAACAGTAAAAGATAACTTAGTCAAAGGTGGTGCACTAGTTCTAATCGTATTGCTGCTGACCGTCGATAGCCTACCAGCAGCACTAATTTGCGCATCGGCCATTCCGCTGTCAATGATGTTCTCTTTCATTGGCATGAGAATGCTTGGCGTCACAGCCAATATTATGAGCTTAGGAGCCGTCGACTTTGGCATGATTGTTGATGGCTCAATTGTCATGGTCGAGAATGCTCTGCGCAATTTGAGCGAAGCTCAAGAAGAAGCAAGACTCAACCCCGAGGCAGAGAGACTCAGCACCCAAGCAATTATAGAAGCCTCGGCCAAAGAAGTCTTCAGGCCTATTCTATTTGGCATTGCCATCATCACAGTAGTCTATATGCCAATTCTTGGCCTAGAAGGCATGGAATACAAGCTCTTTTCACCAATGGTGGTGACAGTATCATCAGCACTTTTAGGTTCACTTTTTGTCTCGCTACTTCTAGTACCAGTGTTAGCAGTATTGATTATCAAAAAAGCACCAAAGGAAAAAGACAACCCACTAATAAAGTTTCTCTACAAGCCCTACGCCCTAGCCTTTGGTGTGGCCATGCAGCACAAACTGGCCACCTTAGGTGCGGCAATCGCTATCTTTCTTACCTCGCTATTACTACTACCATTTCTTGGCACCGAATTTGTACCACGACTGGACGAAGGCGATATTCTCGTCGAAATCAAAAATATTCCGAGCATCTCCTTGCCTTCAGCCTTGAAGATTTCTACTGAAGTAGAAACTCTAATTCAATCGATGCCAGAAGTAAAAACAGTGGTTTCAAGAACGGGCCGACCAGATCTCGCCACCGACCCCATGGGTGTCTACGGCACGGACTGCTTTGTCATGCTGAAAGAGCGTTCTCTCTGGCCGCAAGGGGTAACCAAAGACTCTTTGACACAACAGATGCGTGAGCTTCTCACGAAGAACATAGCTGGAGCCCAGTTCAACTTCACCCAGCCCATCGCCATGCGTGTAGATGAGTTAGTATCTGGTGTTAGAGCCGACATCGCAGTAAAAATATTTGGCGAAGATATGGACTATCTGCAAAGCAAGGCCAAAGAAATCGAAAAAATCATTGCCACTATTCCTGGTGCCGCCGACTTACAAGTAGAGAAGCTACAGGGCGCAGAACAACTTCTCATTATTCCAGACCGGGTGCGCATGGCCCGCTATGGCGTCGACATGGATGATATTAAGACTTTGGCTGAGACAGCCATCATTGGCACATCAGTGTCGCAGATTTTAGACGGTCGCAAACGCTTTGATCTAAGAGTGCGCCTGCCCCAGGGTATTAACATGGAGCCAGATAGCGTCGCCGATCTGCTTGTCGAAACCGGCTCAGGTAAACACATACCGCTTTCACAGGTAGCCCAAGTAAAACTTGAATCGGGCCTAGAGACAGTAAACCGCCAACAAGGCTCTCGTCGCATTGTCGTGCAGTGCAATGTGCGTGGGCGAGATATCGGCAGCTTTGTCAAAGAGTGTCAGTTGAAAATCAAATCGGTAAAACTTGAGCAAGGTTCACATCTGACCTGGGCTGGCCAATTCGAAAACCAAGAGAGAGCCATGAACAAATTTGCCATTCTGGTGCCACTGTCTATCACCATCATATTTATCTTACTAACCATGACATTCGGTAAGGTCAAACACGCGCTAGTGGTTCTGCTCAACGTACCTTTCGCCTTAATCGGTGGCGTCATTGCCCTTTACTTGCGGCACCTCTATTTGAGTGTTCCAGCAGCGATTGGTTTCATCGCCTTATTTGGTGTGGCGGTGCTCAATGGTGTTGTTCTAATATCGTATATCAACCGCTTAGTAGACAAAGGGCGCCCAGTCGAAGAAGCAGTGCGAGAAGGAGTCAAGGCCCGTTTTAGACCGGTAATTATGACCGCACTGGTAGCAGCCCTCGGATTTCTGCCCATGTCCCTTTCTAACGGGTCTGGAGCCGAAGTACAAAGGCCGCTAGCAACGGTTGTAATTGGTGGACTAGTCAGTTCGACTTTGTTGACACTGCTAGTCTTGCCTGTAATCTACTGTCTAGTCTGTCGCAGCAGAAAAGAAAACAAATAGCTAAAGGCATGAAGACAGCGCTTTCAGTGAATCACAAAACAGGGCGACCAGCAATGACAAGATTAGCCAGCACGGCTGCCGCACTGACGCTCTCAGTCTTGCTCGCCAATACCTGGCTTTATTGCTCGGCGACCCCAGCTTTCAAAAACTGGGGCAAAATCAATCTCTATCTACCCAACGATGCCACTAGTGAAGAAAAAAGAATCGCGACAGTGGCGGCACAAGGAAATCCGACAGAAGCACTGGCGCTGACAGACAAAGCCATCAAAAGCGAAAAAGACATAGCCCGCCTGCTGCTTATTAGAATTCAACTTTGCGAAATACTTTTGCAAGAAGAAAAAGTACCTGAAGACTTTCGCCATTTGCTCAATCTACCTATCGGCGAAGACGCTCTAGTTAACGCTATCGACTTGGCAGATCGCCTAGATGAGATCGAAAGCGGCATTAAATTGGGAGATCGCTATCTCAAGGAATTTGGCACGCATATTCCCCAGGCTATTCTCTTAACGGCACGCATGAACAGCAAACTAAAACGCTACAGCAGAGCGGAACAATTGCTTTTGCTAATCATCAACGTCCCGGTCATGCGCAACTTCACTTACCCAGAACTAGCGAGAGCTTACGTCTGCTGGAATAAGCCAGAGAAACTAATTGCCCTAACTACAACAGGCCTGAACAATCCAAAATGGTTCACACAAAAAACCAGAATCACCATTTTAACGATGAGAGCCAATGCCTACCGCGAAACTGGCAAATTCAAAGAGTCTTTAGGTGACTACAACCAATTAATAGCTCAAGCACCGAACTTGCCTGAGATTTACAACTTACGGGCAAAGACACTGACTGCTCTAAGGCAGAACAAGCTCGCGGCCGAAGACCGACTGAAGCAAAAGCAGCTAGACGCACTGGATAAATAGATCGAAAGCAAATCTCTCTTGCGCCTCTAGTAAATCTATCCTTTTCCCCATATAAGCTGACGCGCTTCGATGTTACTGTCGACTGAATTGTCAAGCGAGAAACGCTAACTAAATGCACATGAGGTGTTCATGGATAGATACCCCGTGGTTATTTTGGACCGCCCCATTCGGATATTTGACTTCAAGCCGATTCCTCTCCTCTGCCTGATTGCAGCAAGCTTAGTAGCGCTCAAACTCTCTTCATTCATCGACCCCCACTTCTACGTAGGCAATATTCCGGCCAATGTTTTCACCTTTATCTGTGCATTTTCACTGATTGCCGGCCATATCAAAGCACTAGAGCTGAAGCCAATCAAATGGTGGCTGAAGCGGCTCAAATATGTAAGAGAACCGCTGCCACTCTTTCTGCCAGAAAGCGAACTTTCATCAACACTGGTAGGCAACGGCTCAAATTGCTCGTGTCTGAAAATCAGCAATCAAGATTTGGCCAACCTAGATGATATACAACGCCTCAAAGTAGCCGATTTAATTGTCGACTTTGCCAATGACCAAGTTGGCAGTCTGCAAATCTACTCACCGCCAAGCTGGGCTCAAAGCAACCCAGAGCAGCGTGACTTTTATTTGATTACCAAAGAGAACTCGCGTTTAAGCAAACTGGCCAACCGCATTGGCAAGTATGGTCTTGGTGTGGAAGCGACCCCAACTATTGATGTGCGCAGAATGCTCTACGCTCAGCTCAGCCCCTCTCACTTAGAACCAGACCTACACGCAACCAATTCTATAAACAGCGGTAGTGACCTGCTCTCACTCTGTGTCGCCGGATTTGAGCACAAACCGCGCTATGTACTAATAGACGGGAAATATGTTTCAACCATTCACCTGACCAGCTTACCTCTCGAAGTCAATTTCGGCTTGCTAGATAAGCTACTAGACAGCGACTGCGATCTATCGTTTTCTATGTACCTACGGCCCTGCAACATGCCAGCCTTAAAGAGACAAGCGCGTTTTCGCCTTAACTGCGAACTGAGCACGGCCGAAAGATATAAAGAACTGAAAACGCCAGCAAATCACTTAGCGCACTTCAGAGCCTTTTGCGAGAGCGAAATGGCAGCCACTGGCATCGGCATCTCTGCCACTATTTACGCCGACAGTCTGAATGCTCTGGAATATCAAATGATGCGAGCACAAAAAGCAGTGCATCGCATGGGTGGAACAATCAATACCTCCTACGCCGAAGAGCTAGAGGCAATGATTTCGGGCCTGCCTATTTGTGAGGATATGGTGGCGGTTTCGCACACAATCACCTCCCAGGCAGCAGCCAAGTTCATTCCGTTTCTATAAAGAGAGCTTTACCATCATATACAGCAATCGAGCGACGGCGGTCTAAAGACTGCTCTAGTGCCACGGCAATATAGAGCATGCAATAGAGCGACGGCAATAGCCGTAAATAGCCTTTGATAGGTTTCACACTCGTGTCACATTTGTGCCGCAAAGTGAAACCTATCGAAGCGCAACTAACTGCCCACCCCGCGAAGACAAGCGCTTCGAGAATCAACTTAGATATTAATGTCAACTTCAATATCTAAATCTAAATCAATTTCAACACCAATCACCACCAATTTTAGAGGTACTGTCAAATGGACGAAGGCTACTTCATCAACAGAGACGCAAGAATGGCCGCCCGCGAACTGCGCGAAGGAGATGCCGCCGGTGCCGCCAGTCTACTGAGAGAAGACTGTCAACACATGAACCCCCGCGAGTTCGCCAGACTAATTCAAGAAACAACGCGCAACAGCGGCAACTGCACCCTAGCCGATTTGCAAATTGAAAGAGATGGTGATGTAGTAGTTCGCTCGCAAGACGGTAGGCGCTACAACGCCGGCTATCTGCCCCGCGAAGAAGCCTGCCGTTTCTTCCCACCACCACCAGTTGTAATTATTGATCGTCCTGAACATCGTCGGCCACCAGTTGTAATTATCGATCGTCCTGAGCATCACCGGCCGCCTGTTGTAGTCATGCCTAGACCAGATGTTCATTGCCCACCACCTGTGGTAGTTATGCCGAGACACGATGAACACAATAGACCGCCAGTAATAATTATCGACCGCGACAGAGATAGAGGCTGGCAGCCAGATCCATCACGCTTCCCCGGCAGACCACAAGGCGGCTACGAGAGACGCTCAGAAGGACCTAGCGACACTATGATTGGAGTCGTTGGAGGAGCCGTAATTGGTGGTGTCATCGGTGATGGCAAAGGCAAGAACGGTGCCCTCAAAGGAGCTGTAATCGGCGGCGTGGCTGGCGGAATTCTTGGCCATGTTTCAGATGAGATGAAAGAAAGACGCTAAGTCGTTAAGAAGAAAAAGAACAAAGCAGAAAAAGAAAAAAACACAAAAAACTTCCCCCTGGTGTTGACGAAAAGAAAGAAGCGAGTGCTCGCTTCTTTCTTTTTTTTGTGAATCAACGAAGCGAATGAATGAATGAATGAATGAAGTGACGAATAGCAATCGAACGTGCCTATGCGACAATAGACCTATGCAGAAGCTCGCACCTATCTTCAAATTCTTGAACAAACCACCCCGCTGGCTTGCCCTTCTTTTCTGGTTCTATCCCTTTGTTTGGTATCTTGTTTGCTGCCCGCTAACGGCTATCCTAGAGCAAGCGATGACAAAGAGAGCAATCCTCTATTACCTGCTAGTAGGCTTCCCTCTGCCTATTCTATTTCTATTAGTTACAAGCAAATGGTTCCTTGCCCGCATCTTGCTCGTGGTGCCCTTCTGGTTCGTTACTGTAAGCATTGTATTTGGCATGACCCAAGGAGCAGTCACCGCTGGTATTACCAAAGCTTTCAGCGTAGTGACAGCGGGACCAATTGAGATTCAGAAATGACGCTACTCTTCAGCCTAACACTCCCTTGGTTTACTCGAAGGCTGAGGAGCATAAAGGAACAACCATGAGCCAAGAAAACCACTTAGTAAAAATCACCGATTTCGATACTATTAACTCATCTCTATCGTGGTTGCTCAGCGACCAATCAATAGACGAGGTGCGCCTTCGAGCAGAACGAATTACTATCTTCTTTGTAGACAGAAGAGATGAAGATGATCCCAGATATAATCTCAGCTCTGCATTAGTAATTCATGGAGATTCGACAATCTCTGGAATTAAAAGTGCTGAGTCTTTACAAGGTATGCCCTGGTTTGAATGGGCTGAATTTGGACTTTTGCTTGGTGAATGGATCGAGAGCGCCCTAATCAAACCCGACGGTACCCTTGAAATTCGTTTTCAAAGTGGGGCAATACTAACGGTCGCTGGCGAGCAACACGGTGAACTTGAAGAAAGCTGGGATCTTTTTACCTCAACTGACATTTACAATACGGACATATACAGCCACGCTATGCCAACGGATAATCTAATTTCTGTTGATTCAGCAGACGGAGCAGTCATAGCCTTTCTTCAGCCAAACCAAATTATCTCAAACAAGGACTAGTTTTCAGCAACTGTTTGCCAGGACACTACCAGACTAGTCATGCATCAATCAACTATGGCTCACGAAAGTAGCTGAATTGAGCCCCATTGATGGTGTCTGTTTCACCATAGCCTTCTCCAGCTACATAGATTACACGATACCCAATCACTCGATCATTTCTGAACGCAAACTCTAAAAACGTTGCACCACTGTTGCCGCAGCCTGAGGCAGTGAGCTGATATTCCTCGGCGTCAGCGCATAAAGAATCCGACTTCTGCTCCTCAATTGAATGCCTCATTTCGTAGTGAGCATAACGGTCTCTCTGAGCAACTTCTTTGCTGGCAGTGGTGGAAGATTTGCCAAGCAAACCTTGTATCTCATTGCGGGTCATACCGATTATCGGAAGACTTCGGACGAGATCGTTGACCATGGCATTGCGGAGATTAATACTCGCCACGCCTCGAATTCCATCACCACTCCAAGTCGTTTTGCTAAAGGGCATGAACGACCCCAAAAACACCTCTCCTCTCAATTTTAAATTGTAGTATTCAGAGTGCCGAACAAGGCAACGCGGATCGGTGCGTAAGTCTTTATCCTCCCAGTCTGTGTATTTACTCTTGCCAGATTCAGTCCCGTAGGCGATCCGAAACCGCGCCACCTTCTCATTATCTAACGAATATTCAAATTCAAATGGACCGAAACAATGAACTCTGTCATTGCTGCTGGCGGTGGCGACCTTTTTGAAACCATCTTCGGCGGAACTAGAATCCGTCGGATTATACCCAGCAACTAGAGAGATAAGCTTTACAGGCATTCCCACTATGAAATAATTACGATTGTATTCATGGGCAATGGTCTTCCAGTTCTGATTTTGTAACTGCCAGGCCGGATACTGGTTTTGCTGGCGAAATCTCTTCTCTGACCGTTGCTGGATGCCGAGAGACTCTAGCTTGCCGTCTCGGAAGAAGACTGACAAAAATGTTTGCAGGCCATATTTGAGCCCCACGTCGTAATAGACCGAAAGAGCAGAGCGTCCACCACCGTAGTCTTTCTGCGTATCATCTGGCAACCCAAGCAAACTGTAAATCTGCTCGGGAGTGCTCTTACTCAACGGCAGATGATAGAGATCGAACAACATAGCGAAGCGACTTTTGTTATCTCTTTTCCATAGCTCAGCTTCGAATTTACGACTGCCATTTGGATAAATAAAGACACTATCCAAATTAAGCATGTTCTTTGCTTGCGTCTCATTCGCTCCCAGTCCCTGAGCCTGACGGGGCACCATTGTAAGAATGAGGCATGCACCTATCAACAAACAAGCCCAAGCGATCGGCTGTTGACGAAAACCGGTTCGCCATGCTCTTTGGAATGCCAATGCTGATTTCATCTGCTTCCCTCAAAATACTAATCGCGCGACGAAGACCAAATGACTAATTGGTATTAGATTCGGTGCTTAATCACCAACGACAGCTTTACCCTTCTGTTCAAAGTATCGAAACCACTATCATTCACATGGAGGACTTTGCCATTGAACAGGCTGCCGGACAAGAGCTAGCTGTCGGTCTCTCTCCTTCTCGACCTCAGCGACTAGTTGGCTGTCATCGATCTTTTGAGCCGTATTGAGGAGATTCATAAATCTGTGGCTCACAATTTCAGAGGAACGCAAGTCCGGTTCCATTGAATCAAGCTTGAGACATTCACGAATATAAGCAGCTGCTTCTTCCTTCTCCCCTTTGCGAACCAAGAGCCAAATAATGTCCTCCAAGCAACGTGAAAACTTTTCTCGATCACCAAGCTTTCTATAGATTCTATAGGCTTTCTTATCGCAGTCAAGAGCCGACGCGTAGTCATCAAAACGCCTTTCATAATTCCACGACTGTTTTCGGTATAGGTTCGCCATTTGCCGACTTTCACGGCCGTATATCGCTGCAACAGTTCTGTTTAATTTCGGATTGCATTGGTCATTTCTCCACCTCGCCCCCCAGTAGTCATGGCCCGTTGCTAGAGTGAAATCCCCTTTGTCTGGTGCGATTGTATAAATCAGCTCTCCTGATTCATAAGCACCTAGGGCATCAGCAGTCGAGCCTAAGATTCTGGTTGCCTCCCAATACAAGGGAAATAGACTGAACAGAATAGAAACCAGTACCGCTAGATTGAGTGAAGCAATACCTAGTCGAGCGAGATTGCGGACGGGTAGCAACTGCGCTGATACATCGACAGACGCCGCATGCTCAGTTCCAGCACCACGACTAACAAGTTTTCGTAGAACAGATCCGCCCCCAAGCACTAGGTAGGCAAAAGCAGACAATGGAATGACTGCGTGAGCAAAGTCCTCAATGAAGCGAAAGTAGAAGAATTGGCCGGTGTCCATAAATGGGCCAACACAGAGAACAACGTCGCATGACAAAATTACTAACCAAAGTATGGCAAGGAATCTAATCAGCTGCATCGTTGTCTTAAAACGCATTGGCACTCTTACTCTTGATGTTTACAGTACTCTGCTAGCATAGCCGCACTATCACTTTTTCATAGGCTTTAAGTCGTGAGAACACGCATTAATCTCATTTTCGGACGAGCTCGTGATTTCAGTGAGCCTAGGACACGGTCTAACCCAAGAAGCAGTCACCGTTGGTATCACCAAAACTTTTAGCATAGTGACAGCGGGACCAATCGAAACTCAGAAATGAGAGTTGCCTTTTTACCCGCACTCAAGCTCTGAAGCAGTCTGCAATAGTCAGATCACACCAGGCCAAGCAACGTTGAGCCAACGCAGAAGTTCGAACCTATCCTAACGTTCTTGAACAAACCGCCCCTCTGGTTTTCTCTGCTGCAAATGTGCCCAATGGTAAAATAGGCTTATGACTCGCTTTACTGTGATTCTCGTTATCGTTAGTGCCCTCAGCTTGGGCATCTATTGTCTTTGGAAAGGAAATGACGACATTAAGAAGGTCGCGGATAGAGTACAGAACCTCAAATATATGAGCATGAAGGCAACCGTTGTATATGCCCGTCGTGACATTGAGGTAGGTTCGCTAGTTAGTTCTGACTCCGTAGAGCAACGAACAGTTATGCAATGCCAAATACCGGGCCAGGCCATTTGTAACGCATCTGATGTCATTGGTCGCAGGCCAATCTACGGGATAGAAAAAGGACAAGTCCTTAGTATCTATGATTTCCTACTACCCGAACAGGAAGTGAAGTACAGAAAACTTCGTGCTATCCGATAGATAGGTAAGTATTAAAAGCCAGCGATGTAACTTCAAGTAGAATAGCAGCGCTCAGGCAAGGAGAGAGGCTGGCCTTTATCAATAAGAACATAGTCAAAGTACTTATCTTTGTTGGCATTGCCTTTGCCATTTTTGCCTTTGCTATCGGTGGCCCCCTTCCAAGTTCTCGGAATAAACTTACTGAGACACATGTAGGGTTGAATCACGAATTTCGTCAGAACCGGGAGCCCACAGCCGAAGAAAGAAAAGCTGGAATAGCGGCCTTGAAGAGGTGGAAGTCAGCAAACAGATACGAAAAGAATCGCATGGCAAGCGACATTGTGTTGAGCAAGGTACTGATTGGTTTGACCCAACTAGAAATAGTGGAGCATATGGGCACACCGGATGCTTTTACTGCCCTCCACGAAATCGGTCCACACATTAGACATACTGGATACAACGCCATGGACGACGAAAGCAAGTGCGATTTGCTGATTGAGTTGAATGACGATGGAAAGACATCAGAGGTACATGTCGACGTATTTTGAGGTGCTCGGTTCAGCTGGGCACGTGAGATACTATGACGGCCACTAGGATCACCGGAATAGAACAAGCACTAGCGGGCAACCCAATAGGGAAGTGGAACTATTTCAACGAGATTCCAGCCACTGAAATGGTAAGGGAAATGAAATGCTAACTATGACACCGCTCTCAATTGTTGCCGAAGGTGAATATAGCCCTAGCTTGCACAGGTATAGAGTAAAGTTCATAAGCGAAGGTCAGGAAGTTGAATACACCTTCACCGTAACAGATCAAGGTATTGCAGGAGTAAGACCAGACGACCAAGAATTTTCAGGTGCCACTCTACAAGATCCATTGATGCCAAAACTAATGCAAGCAATACTTTACTTCCATGAAGCTCGACGATACTAGAAACAATGCTGAGCTAACAGACAGAGGAAGCAAACGTGCAAACAATGACACCACTTGCAATCTTCGCGGAAGATGAATATGAACCAGGAATGTACCGATACAGAGTAAGCTTTGATTGCAAAGACAGCAAGGTCGAATACACATTTACTGTTGATGCAAGAAGTATTCCTTGTGTGAGCGCAGACGATGATCAATTTTCTAGAGGAACCCTAACAGATCGAACAACCTCCAACCTCATGCAGGCTCTTCTGAATTTCCATGAAGCACGCCAATCGTAAGAAGCATACTGAGTGGACCAATAGAGAAATCCAAAATGCTAACTATGACACCACGTGCAGTCTTCGCAGAAGATGAATATGAGCCAGGAATGCACCGATACAGAGTAAGTGTCAAAATGCTGACCGTATACATTCCAAATGCCATCGCAAGGCCTACTGCTGCTGTCGACCAAAGGGTGGCAGCTGTCGTTAAGCCGGTCGCACGCCCTTGTTCTCTCATAATTAGTCCAGCACCCAGAAAACCAATACCAGATACAACGTGTGCCGCAATGCGGGTATCAATCTGATTGGTGGCGTGAGTTGATATCAGACCGAAAGTACAAGCTCCAAGCGCTACGGCGGCATAGGTACGCATACCAGCGTCTTGGCCATGATTCTCACGCTCCCATCCCACGAAGGCACCAAAGAGCGCTGCTAAAAGAGTTCGCCCTACCATAAGAAATTCAAGTTGCCAGTCCATGCTTTGACCTTTTTTTGTAGGCTCACTTATTACTGACTGTGCCTAAGTGTCAGCATCTCTAGAATATATTTCCATTACTTCTGTATGACACATAGCCCAGCTGTCTGTTTTCACTTCCAGCTGAAGGTGCCAATTTTTATCAAGAATGTCATAGAATTTTGCATCAGCGCAACAACTTTTGTTGGCTATCAAAATGATTTGGCGTCCTTTAAAATGAGCCAGTGACTCAACAGCCATGGCATTTTTGGGAGGCCAGCACAAAAGCAACACTCTATCAGAATATTCTTCCAGGCTTGCGGCGTTGCCTTTAATGACCGTGGTCCAGCTACTACCTTTTTTGGTTGGGAGGCCAAAAACGCTAGTGTTAAAAAACCAGTTTTGGCCTTCTTCGACCGGGAAAGCGTCCACTGCAACGATATCGGCACCCATAGCTCTAAGCGCAGAAGCAAGATATCCGTTGCCGGCTCCAATTTCAATTAGAGGTGAATGCTCAGCTATCAGCTGGAGAAGTTTTGGGGATGGCGCAGAATAGGCATATTCTTCGCGCAGTCGAACAAAAAATTTCTCTTCCAAAAGTCGATTAAGGTAGAGTCTGAACCTAATCAGAAATTTTATCGCAGAACGATCTAATAAACTGAGGTGGGACACAGAACTTAGCTCAGTAAGAACCTGCTGCAGAATTTTTGGTTCACTCTCTTTTTGAAGTGTTTTTACCTGCTGATAAAGGTCCCAGTAGGGGTTTACGATAGTAAGTTTCAAAATGAATTCTTCAAGCCTTTTGGCCGTTATCCCGGTTGTACGAGATTAGCAGCCTGGTTAGGATCTAAAGGGACGGCCGTCATAACTTCCGTCAGTATTTCGAACATGCCAGAAAGTAGACCTCCTGGTGCAGCTCCACCACCGATTAAGTCGCCACTGATTAAGCCACCACTATCGATACCAGGTGTTGAAGTCGCAAGATCAACGTTTGGCAATTGGTCACTCACTGAAAGTCCTGGCAAATCTTCGACCGGTGCTGGTGTGACTTCGAATTGGCCAAAAAATGATTTTGCCTGATTTACGTCTGCTGGCGCCGTCAGTTGACTTTCCAATACGCTCTTCTTGGCCATTTCATCACCAAGCCGAACCATTTCGCCACCGTGAACGAGACTGCCACATTCGTCAAACTGCTCCATTGCTCCTGCACTCATCATTCAATCTCCATTAAAAATGTGTGTCGTACTTTAGTAATTTAATTTGATAAAAAAGCTTTTGGACAACAACTCTAGTCGTTTCGCTTTGCACGACCTTAACAGGCATTTCCATTCTTGTCAACCCGAAGATCCGCCACCCACGGGGCTTTTGAGTTTTGGTTATCATTTTCGTTTCTGTTTTTTCCTTTCCCCGCAAGTTTAGATACCTTAGATGGGATGTCCAACGGCCTGCTCCAAATCAGTCATTGATTGCTGGTAAACCTTTACAGCATCAAGATAAGACAATCGAGTTTGCACATTGGCTTGTTGCGCAGCAAGAGTAGCTGTAATGTCGTATTGCCCCACCTCATATCCACGTCGTGCAAGTCTGGCCACTTCGTTGGAAGCCTTCAAAATCTTGTTTTGATATGCAGCAAGCCGTTCCCGAGCAGCGAGCATTTGCTGATAGGCCAAAATTACGTCTTCTGTGACGATATTCTTAGTGGAATCAAACTCTCTTTTGAGTTGTGTATTGATTGCTTTCAAACGGGCTCTATCGGCCTGTTGAAAATTTAGTACAGGAATTTCTTGTGTCACACCAATGAGAAAACCCCTAGTAGCTGGCCCGCCAACTGGGTTTCCAGAATAGGAGTGTCCAACATTCAGTTGAGGGTTTGGCATGGTGTTGCCGGCCACGTTACGCAAATTAGCTTCGTTGACAGCAATGCTTTGCTGAACGATTTTAATATCTAGTCGATTTTTCAAAGCATCAGCCAATAAATTATCTAAGTCAGGTGGCGCATCCTGAAAATTAGGAAGCAGTTCATTTGCTTCGATTTTCAACTGATACTGTGGCAATTTTTGAACATCTACCGCACTTTTATAACTACGTCCCAGCAGAACACTCAGACGTTGATTGGCTTGTTCGACTTTTCGCTTAGCCTGGTTTAGGTCTGCTTCAGCTTGAAGCATAGCTAGTTGTGTTCTGTCGACATCCAATGTAGCCACATCCCCAGCATCACATCGACGACTTGCTATCGAGAACAAATTTGAGGACAGAGTAAGAAGATCCTGAAGTGTTTCACCTGATTCTCTCGCAATGACTGCATCAAGATAGGCGCGCCGAATCGAATTTCTGAATAACCATAAAGACTTTTGAATTTCTAAATCGGTCTGCTTGATTTGGCTTTTTGCAAGCAGTAGCCTGAAGACAAATTTCCATGGCGGTTCTATCGGAATAGATGCACCTATCTGCCGAGCTTGCTGCGCAGTGTCGTTGAAATAATAAGCTGAAGGATTCGGGAAGGTGTAGGCTTGTGCATAGGCGGCTTTTGAAATGCCCAATTGGGCCCGAATGTTAGCGGCTCTGGGACTATTTACTAATGATTCGTCAAATGCTGCAGATAGTGGCACCATCGGTGTAGTCTGCCCAGCGTTAACTAAAGATGGCATAAGATTTGGCACAATCTGAGCAATCGAAATAGTCGCTTCACCTCGCGCCGGTGTATTAAAAGTTGCTACGGAGAGTGTCAGAATCAAGACACTTAGCCATTTAAGTGGTACTAGTCGAAACCCAGTCAAATGATCTTCGGAGGAGAAAATTTTCTTATTCATGGTGCCACCTCAACAGTTTGATCATCTGCAACTGTTTGTTCGTTGCGTTTTTTTTGTTGATTGAACCAGATGTATAAATTTGGCAACAGCAGCAAAGTGAGGAGGCTTGACGTAAATAACCCGCCTATAACTACGGTAGCAAGCGGCCTCTGCACCTCCGAACCAGCTGAAGCAGAAAATGCCATCGGTACAAAACCAAGGCTTGCCACTAAAGCGGTCATCAACACGGGGCGCAAACGAGTTTCAGCTCCTATTCGCACGGCTTCTGCTAAAGCCATGCCTTCATGCCTCAGAGAGTTTATATAACTGACCATTACCACGCCGTTTAGAACCGCCACACCAGACAACGCAATAAAACCAACACCAGCTGAAATAGAAAACGGCATCCCACGGAGAGCTAGTGCAAAAATCCCTCCCACCACAGCAAAGGGAATCCCCGTGTAGATAAGCAATGCCTGGCGCACGGAGCCAAAAGTCATAAATAGCAGGACGAAAATAAGAAGGAGAGCCAGCGGGACAACAAGCAGTAGAGTGGCGGAAGCTCTCTGCAGATTTTCAAATTGCCCCCCCCAGGTTATGTAATAGCCCTCTGGTAGATGCACGGAGCTGTTAATCGCTTTCTGTGCCTCGGCAACAAATGATCCAATGTCTCGCCCGCGTACATTCAATTCAACGACAATACGCCGCTGCCTATCCTCACGAGAAATCTGCGCGGGTCCTTCTTCAAGAGTAATTTGTGCGAGTTGATCAAGCGGAATACGGGCGCCGTTGGGTGCCGTAATCAACAAGTTTCTGATAGTGTCAATATTTTGATTGACAGGATCTTTCAATCTCACCACCACATCAAATTTCTGTTCCCCTTCGTAAATCGAGCCAGCTTCCTTTCCAGCGATAATCGACTCCACTAGCTCGTTTACATCAGATACATTGATACCGTAGCGTGAGATTGCATCGCGATTGGGCTTAATGGATAACTGAGGCAGGCCGGCCACTTGTTCAACTTTCACGTCAGCAGCGCCTGGAACCTTTCCGACAATACGATTAATGTGTTCGGCAACCTCGCGCAACTTATCCATGTCCTGTCCAAAAATCTTTATAGCGATATCAGACTTAACCCCCGCGATTAGCTCCGCCGTTCTTAGTTCAACTGGCTGGGAGAAACTAAAAACAGCCTGTGGCACGCGTTTATTTAGCGCCTCAGCCATTTTCGTGATAAGTTCTTCGCGATCTTTGGCTGAGGTCCACTGATCTTTTGGTTTTAGACCAATGTATAAATCGCACGTGTCTACGCCCATAGGATCGGTAGCAACTTCAGCACGACCAATTT
The DNA here is from genome assembly GCA_018062085.1 of bacterium. Classification (GTDB taxonomy): domain Bacteria; phylum Cyanobacteriota; class Vampirovibrionia; order Obscuribacterales; family Obscuribacteraceae. The sequence continues at coordinate 98,957 of JAGOSY010000009.1, forward strand.
TGGAGACAACCTTAGTTACTTCAGGGAAGGTCAAAAGTGTCTTTTCGGTATCACTAGCGGTTTTGATCGATTGAGTCAGCGAAACGCTTGGCAGCTGTTGTATCTGGGCAGCCAGAGAGCCCTCGTCTAGACGTGGAATAAACTCAGCTCCCAAAAGAGGGAAGGTTATGGCGCTAAGAACAAGCATTGCCAAGGCAACGGAAATCACTTGCAGTCTGTAAAGCAAAGCCAGGTTCAAAGCTCTTTCGTAGAGTGGCCGTGCCACTTTCAAAACAATGCTTTCTTTCTCTTCAATATTCTTTCGATAGATTAGAGACATCATTGCTGGCACGTAAGTCAAAGATAAGAGGAGCGATCCAGCGAGTGCAAACACGATCGTCAGTGACATCGGTTTAAACATTTTGCCTTCAACGCCGGTAAGGCTGAAGATTGGTAAATAAACAATTGCAATGATGGCAACAGCAAACACTACAGGCTTACCCACTTCAAGACAGGCATTTAAAACAGTTTGCTGAGGCAAATCTTTGCTTCCATGCGCCAACCGGCGAACAGTGTTTTCAACCATAACCACCGCACCATCAACAATCAATCCGAAGTCAATGGCACCTAAGCTCATCAAATTTCCAGACACTTTAAAGCTCACCATACAAATGGCGGCGAATAACATGGATAGGGGTATCACGCTTGAAACGAGTAGAGCACCACGCCAGTTGCCGAGCACCAAAAGTAGTACCACGATTACTAAGATCGCCCCTTCGGTTAGGTTCGATTCAACTGTATGAATTGTGCGATCAACCAATTCAGACCTGTCATAGAATGTGACTAGTTGTGCTTCTTTCGGCAGAGTCTTCTTAATTTGAGCAATTTTTTCTTTGACTCTTTCAACTACAGCGCGAGAGTTCTCGCCTTTGAGCATCATCACAATTCCAGCGACTATCTCCCCTTTACCATCAGCCAGGGTGGCCCCCTGGCGGACTTCAGAGCCCTCAATTACATCAGCTAAATCTCGAACATATACAGGTACGCCCTGAACACCTGTTTTAACAACAATATTACCTATCTCGTGAGTAGTTGATGCTAAACCAACTCCTCGCAACAAATACTGTTCTCCAGTGTGTTCGATGTAAGCACCGCCGACATTTGCATTGTTTTGCATTACTGCGGTTAGAACGGTGCGTAGACTCAAGTCGTAAGATTGCAGGCGAGCTGGATCGACGCGCACTTGAAACTGTTTTTTCATGCCGCCATAGCTATTAACTTCCGCAACACCACTCACACTCATCAGTTGGCGTCGTACTATCCAGTCTTGAATGGTACGCAATGCTATTGGATCGAACTTGGCACCATCTTGTGGTCTAATTTCATACTGATAAATTTCGCCCAGACCTGTCGATATTGGCCCCATTTGCGGGCTGCCAACAGATGGAGGAATTTGTTCTCGCACTTGAGACAGCCTCTCCAAGACTAAACTTCTGGCAAAATAAGTATCTGTTGAGTCACTGAAAACTACTGTAACTACCGAGATTCCGAATTTTGAAACGGAACGGATCTCGTCTACGCCAGGCAAGCCGCTCATCGCAATTTCAATAGGAAAAGTAATTTGTCGCTCGACATCCAACGGCGTTAGAGATGGTGTCGCAGTTAGAATTTGCACCTGAACATTGGTAATGTCGGGGACCGCATCTATAGGTAATTTTTGGAGCGAATAAACTCCCGCGATAGCGATAAACACCACCATAAGTATGACCAATAACCGCTGCTGAACCGAGAAGCGAATGATTGAGTCGATCATTACTCGTCCTCTCCAAATTGGCCTTTTAAGGCTTTAGATTTGAGAACGAAGGCCCCTTTGCCTACGACAATGTCTCCCGCCGCTAGGCCACTCAGCACTGGAATGAACCCCCCTTTCTCTTCAGACACTTTGATGTCTTTGATCAGGTAATGTCCTCTTTTCTCAGCATCTGGAACAAATACAACGGTGCGAGTATTTAGGTTCTGAACACTTTCGCTTGGTACCAGAAGCTGCATTTGACCAACAGAGTTGATATCAAACTTCACCTGGGCAAACATGCCTACCTTGAGAGCTTCACGCCTGTTGTCGACTTCTATGCGAACCCGCGCAGTGCGCGTATCCTCATTTAATCGAGAATCGATATAAGTAACTCGGCCGGCAATATGGTTTTCATCAAATATCAACTCTGCTGGCATGCCAAGGCGAATCTTTGGTACCTGTTGCTCCGGTACATTGGCAATGACCCAGAGAGATGAAGTGTTAGCAATAGTTAAAAGCGGCTTGCCTTGCTCAAAACCGGCACCAGGATTGACAAATCTTTCTATCACGGTGCCCGAGATTGGTGCCTTTAGCTGAATTAGCGAGATATCGTGTCTTTTTAACAATGCCTCATTGTTAGTAAGGCTGGCGTCTAGAGCCTGCAGACCATCTTTAATGTGTTCCGCTTCTGTTCGGGCTGTCTCTAATTCGCCTCTTGCTACTGCCACTTCGCGATTTAATGAGATATTACTCTGGTAGTTGAATTCGGCTTTAGCGCGCTCATATTCTGATTCGGTAGAGATCAAATCTTTTCGCGGACTGAGACCTTCTTTGACCAACTGTTTGGTTCTTTCAAGATTGGACGATGCTTCATCTAGAGTTGCTTTGCCCTTTAATATGGCTACCCTATTAGAACCGTTTTGTACACGTCCAAGATTTTCTTGAGCCAGGCGCAGCCTTGTCTCTGCTTCGTGGAGCTTACCGTGCAACTCAGCAACCTGTGGGCTAGTAATGACAATCACTACAGAACCGGCTTTGACATAATCGCCGAGTGCAGCATTGACCGTTTCCACGCGTCCTGAAACAAGTGGGGTTATTTGCTGCAACTGCTGCTGGTTTGCTTCGATGACTCCAGACACAAGAAGACTATTCATTGCTGGCTTTAGGGCAACGCGCAGAGTCGAAATATTCGCTTCAGACTCAGGCTCTAAATCCACGCTGGTTATTTCCACTGGCTTTTCTTCAGCGTCAGCTTTTTCCTCCGGCTTCGCCGCCCCAATACCACTGTTTAAATTGAGCCACAGTACAGCACTCAAAGCCACCAAAATTGCTATCACAACTCCAGTTATGAGCCAGCTCGATATAGGCTTAGGTTTCGTTGTAAAAGATGCTACGTCTTTTTTGTCATGTGCTTGCACAAAAATTCTCCCGATCAAAAGCGCGAAAATATACAGCGAATATCACTGCAACGTTTGATGAGAGATTTAGATAGTGAAAAGAGTTTTTTGAAGTCGAAGACTAGTAGACGCGTTAAAAGGCGGCCCACGCCTGGAAAAATTAAAAACAGTTTGCTGACTGCGGCTGTATGGAAGCGGCCATTCATTCAAATGAACAAAAGATGATATCTGAGGCAAGGTTATTGAATCAACTGCCACTGTTGCGACTTGATCATTCTGAGCACTGCAACAAGAGCGGCTATGGCCACAGTTGGAACAGTAGTCATCAACATGATTTACTAAGGCAAAACTGGTCGAAGCGCTCTTAGGCGTGCAAACGCACTGAGGCAGCGTAATATTGAACCACGCGATTACCAAAGTAAAAAATAGTAGAAAAAGTTTTTTCTTCAAGGCAAGTAAATCACTAATGCAAGATTACTGTATGTTGGCAATTACCTTGAAAAAAAGCAAGGGGCGACCCATCAGTACAATGACAATCATGTTCATTTCTAGTCGCTTGAACTGGCAAAGCTTTCCCAGGAGATCAGATATTGCAAATCGATTGCGACGTCCTGCTTAGAATATGCGAAAAAAAGCGCCCAAGCAGGCGCGAGCCGGATGACTTGGAAACTGTCATGTCCGGTTCTTGGAGGAACTGGGGGTGGTGACATCCCATGCCCACTCGGCAAAACTGTCATTCAACAGAATCTGCAAAACCGGCTTATCTGGCTGAAAGGCTTACTGGTGCCCAGTGCTTACTTGACAGAAGGCTGATTGTGTCAAGTTCTTCGAATTTCCAAGTAGCTTATTGGGACTTTTTGTGCTTTTAAGGCTGGTACGTAATTTAATGATGCTCGTGAAAATTTTTCTCTCCAGTCATGGATGCAAATTTCGGAAGTATTATCTGCTTTAACACAAGACTCATAGCGCCATACATGGTGAAAGTAAAAACAAAACAGGTCCAAAATTGTTTACTTCGCCAAACAGAGCGTTCTTCAGGCTTGCGCTCACGCCAGATCCAGACAAGGCTTCCAAAAACCATTATTCCGCCCAAGAGATCAAAAAGCAGGTGATGCTTGGTTAGACCTAGAAAAGCAGATCCTCCTGACACGCCAAGCATAAGTGCTATCAAAGGTACAGAACAACACAGGCAGGCAAAAAACGCCGTCACTACAGCAGCCAAATAACTTAACAGTGTCTTTTTTCGGTCAGTTCGTTTGCAACAAGAGCGGGCGCTGGATTCTTCAGGTCGATCAATATCCATAATTTCCTGCCTTCTTCCAGATTTTCTCTGCACGCTTGTCAGCGACATCCGCTTCCGGGAGCCGTCCATTTTTTCTGAGCAAGTCGGCGTAGTTCTCCAGCACCGTGGCCAGCTCGGGATGATCTGGACCAAGTGTAATCCCCATAATATCGATGGCGCGTTCATAAAGGGGCTCAGCTTCTGCACATTTATTGTTCTTGCAGTACAGAGCAGCCAGATTATTTAAGGACTCAGCTACATCGGCATGTTTGCTTCCCAGGTTCCGCTCACGTATATCCAATACCATTTTGTAAATTCTCTCAGCCTCAGCAGACTGACCATTGTCAGAATAAACTACAGCAAGACCGCTCATGAGCCTAACTGTTTCAATATCTTCTTTGCCGAACCGACCTTCCATAATTGATATGGCTCGTTTGTAAAACTGCTCGGCCTCCTGATGTTTGCCAATACGATGGTAGTGAGCAGCAAGGTTGCTTAAATCTGTTGCCAGGTCAGGGTCATCGGCTTCCAGACCCGCTTCATCAAGTGCCAGTGCCCGTTGGTAAAGAGGCTCAGCTTTGTCGTGCTTGCCTTGAGTACAGTAGGCAAGGGCCAAATTATTTAGAGTATGAGCCAACTTCGGGTCGCTGCCGCCAAATGACTCGGCTTCCTTTAACGCGGCACTATACATGTGTTCGGCAGCAGCAAAGTCTCCCTTTTCAAATGCCATCCGGCCTGCCGCCATATGCATCTTCCACTCATTTGTATTTTTAACTGATGACATAACACCGCCCATCTAATTTCCTAGCAATAAAAGGACTTCTGCTTGCTAGCCAAAGGCTGCCTTGGGGCCTTCAGCTCGATGTTTTTTGTTCTTCTACCTCGCTACAGTTTGCCTGGCAGACGACCAAGCCCAGAAGGCCGAGACCAGTCAGAGCTAGCGGTGCCAGCACCGGCGGTCCTCCTCCATCAAGTGGAATTTTGCCTGGCATCATACAGACAACTTTCAGAACCATGCACATGGCCATCCAGGGATCGCCTTTGCTATGCAGCCAAAAGCCGGTAAGCCCCACTAATGGGGCAATAACAAAAGCCAGCTTAAGTATCATGCGCCCGCCTTGACTCCAAAGGGCCAGGCCAAATCCACCAGCAACAAGCATTGCCAACGTGTAGGCAATGGGAATCCAGGCCTGCCACTTTTTGCCCAAAACTGCTTGATGCTCAAATCGCACTTCAACTAGAAGAAGTGCTAGTCCAAGCAAAAGCAGCAAGACCGCTACTCTTTGTGCAATTCGAGGCTTGCTTACTTGAGTCAGCAGGTACTTTACAGGACTTCTCATAGGCCTGCCTATTGGGTCACAATCGAGTGCACATGAACTGATTTTTCGGTAGGGTCAATGTGTCCGGTGATGGCAACTTGCTTACCGGCGACTTCTTTTGCTTTGTCTTGATCCGACAAGCCATACATATCGCCTTTGGCATCAACGAGAACGTATTTGGCACCACCAGCCACACATTTTGCTGTGCATGCAGCCGGATCGGTTGTTGCTCCGCCCATTTTAGAATGGTCTTTTCCGCACATGCTGTCGCTGATGACACCATTTATGGTGCCTAAATAAACTCCACCGGCAGCTGCTGGTGAGGCGGTCACTTCTTTAACAGCTGGTACTTCTGTTGACCCTGCTGACGAAGTTGCCGGGGCCACCGGTGGGGCAACACTTGAGTTGCTCGTCTTGGCACTATTGCTGCATCCACACAGCAAAAGAATTAAGAGCGCAGAAGCAGCCGTAGTTGATGCGATATTTAGTTTCATGATTTGTTTTCTCCTGTTAGCCTTTATATGTCACCACTGGCAAAGGTTAGGCGAGCCTCTGCCAGTCGATATTTGTAAATTGATTCCAGTAAAGTTAGCCTTGCTTGAAACATCTTGACAGCAGCGTCAAACTGCTCAAGCGCGATGGATTTTCCCACTTCGTAACGAGCATGGAATAGCCTGTGATCTTCTTCGGCTGAAGTCACTTCCTCTTGAGCCAGTAAAATGTTCCGTCTGGCTAAATCAAGATCTATCCATCCTTGTGATACTTCTTGCGCAACTTTGAGTTCCACATCGCGTTTAGCAATTTCGGCCTCACGCACTGCTGCATTGGCAGCCCTGAGCTCGTTGAAGCGACTGCCGGAATCAAAAAGGGTTACTCCGCCCATGACTCCGATAAAACCGCCCCAGCGCCCATTTGCGTTTCCGTCTGGAGAGCTTCCTGAAATATTGCTACCGAGCCCATAAGCGTTAATTTGAGGGGAGTATTTGCTTCGAGCAATTTGCCTGCGAGCCTTCATTTCAGCTACTCGATTGAAGGCCCTCGCTAGTTCCGGCCGCGCCTTGGCGGCCTCTTCCATAAAGCTATTTAAATCTCTCGTCAGTTCACTATAAACAAGCTCGTCCTTGAGCGAGACAGTTGAGCCAATATTGACGGCCATAACCACTTTGAGATTGAGCAGGGCGCTATTAAAATCACGGTAGCGCTCGTTAAGCAATATTCGTGCTTTCGACAGCTCAGATGATTCACGCAGATAATCCGCTCGTGGGGCTTTGCCCTCATCCACCCGAGCTTTCATATTGGCAGTACTTGATTCTCTGAACTTGACGTAATCAGCAGCCACTCTGAGGTTCGCTTCTGCCCAGGCAGCATTCCAGTATGATTCTTTCACTTTCAAAGCTGTTTGAATGCGAGTTTCCCTGAAAGCCGCGAGTGATTGCTTCTCTAGCGCACGCGCCGCCCGATAGCCCCCCATAAGTCGTCCACCAGTGAAAATCGGCTGTGTTCCAGCGAATATCAAACTGAGCGAAGTACCTTTCACTATTGGTTGCATTGGCGTGGACGCGACATTAGAATCGCCCGGAAAGAAAAGCATCTGGTTGAGTGATGAGGTCGAGTAGAAAGTATTAAATGACGATGATGGGCCAAATTTGGCTAATGAGGCTCGGGCTAAGTACTTTGAAGATTGCCAGGACTGCTCCGATTGCTGAAGAGTGTAATAGTTCTGTATGCCTTTCTTGACAGCTTCATCCAAGCCTAAAGGTCCAGTGCTAAGCGGTAATTCTCCGGATGGTGCCTCTTTTGTAACCTGCAGTCGGATAGGGTTGTTGCTCGTAACTTCATCAACAGTCGTTGATGAATAACCCCCTAATGTCGCGTTTTGCCTTACTTCCGGCTTTTGAAGAATAGGTCCTCTTAAGTCTTGAGCCAGGCTCTCAGTGACTTGGAAAACACCAAGCAGCGGAAGCACTAGCCAGCAAGTATTTTTAAAAAAAGTCTTTCTCACGGCTTATCTACCTCCTTTTGCATTCGCACAGATTTGCTCATACCTAGCCTGATATCCGCTTGCTGTCTTTGCCTCTGGTTAAGAATTGACCAACCGCGTTCTGAAAAAGAGTTTTCAACTGCTCTTAACTGCCTGCTCGGTGCCTTTATCTGTGCCGCGATAGCGTTGAGTTGACCGATATCTACCTTGTTGTGTGATGACTGTTCTTGGGCGGATTGAAGCGGGCTGACTGCTTCCTTTACTGCGGCATTTAGGGGAGCAAGCTCTTTCTGTCGCTCGCTTTCGCAGTGCTCCAGTTCAATGATTTGTTGCGGATAAAGACCTAGCTGGTTTCTCCATTGCAGTAAAAGAGCTGGTGATGGCTTTCTATCAAGTCTGTTTTCACCACTACTTTCGACTTTTCGCTCGATTCTGACTTTTGACGGTCGCAGCAGATTCCAACTTACGAGCAGAATCAGACAGACAATCATTGCTATAGTGCCTGGACCAGCCAACTTAAGAGGTGTTTTTACTTTCATGATTTCTTGCCTCCTCCGAATTTTCGGCTAAGCCAATTAACCAAATCATCTGTATAAGCGTGCATTATGGGGATATCGAGCAGGCTTAAAACGGTACCAACGATCAGACCACCGACAACCACAGTACCCAACGGCGAATAAGCATCCATGCCGGTCTTAGGAGCAATTGCTACTGGCAGCATGACGATAACTGTAATTATTGAAGTCATTAAAATCGGCCTAAGTCTCTCAGGGCAGGCTTTGATAATGGCTTCGTCTCGGGTCATGCCGGCCTCACGATGGCGCAAAATTTGGTCAATCAGCAAGATAGCGGTAGTGATGTCCATGCCGGTCAAAATAATGACTGCCATAATCGACACGCTGGAAAAGGCCTGATGGGCCAACCAGAGCGCGAAAAAGACACCTGAGAGCTCAAGTGGCAGCGAAAATACCATCTGAATAGGTTGCAGAAATCCTCTAAATTGAGCCACCAAAACAAGAAAGATAAATAGCAAAGCCAGCTGAAGACCCATGAGCAGACGCCCAAAGGCGTCCATCATCTGAGTCATATCTCCTCTCATTTCAATCGTGTAGCCTGGTGGCCAGTTCATGTTAGCCATGGCTTTCATCATCACTTCCATCCCCACATCCATTGACGGAGGCTCGCCCTTGCGGTAATAGCCCATTACCGTGATGGCTCGACGCATCTGGTCGTGACTCAAGACTGTGGGTGCTTCTCTGTATTCAAGGCTGGCCATAGTTTTAAGGGGAAACTGTCTGCCGTCAGGAGCGGTTATGCTCATTTGCATCAGATCTTGCTGGTTGCGTCTCTGCGGCTCGTCGTAGCGCACAAGGATGGTGCGTTGTCTTAGGTTTGGTAGCCTAAAATATTCATTTGTTAAAGCACCCGTGATTGAATAATAGGCTTGGTCTGCTATCTGCGAAGGAGATAGACCGACTTCCTGGGCTCGTCTTGGGTCAACCTTTATTTCCCAGTCAGGCTTACTCAAGGTCCAATCGGTCGCGACCTGGTGCATTCCGTAGGTATCTTTTGCCACTTGGGCCGTTTGCTCTGCTAGCCTGGTGAGAATGCTCATGTCAGGACCGGTAACTAAAATGGAAATCGGAGCTTGCGAACTGGCCATAACATCCGAGCCCATTTCTTTTATTTGCAGGCGCCTGATGCCTGGAATAGTAGCTATAGCTTCCGTTTGAACACTGTCCATAACGTCCCAGATAGTTTTTTTACGCTCATCTTTATCACTTAGCGTGATCATGAATGTGGCGAAATTAACTCCAGGCATGTTGTAGCCATTGAAATATGTGCCCCCAGGGTCAGTGCCTAGCTCCGCAGATACATGTTCAATTTCGGGGTGTTTGAGCATGATCTTTTCAACACCAGTTGTAATCGCTTCGGTTTGAGCGAAAGACAAGCCTGGACTTACTTCCAATACTCCATAGGCCTGGCCGACATCGGCCAGAGGCATCATTTCGCTGCCAATAAAGTTGTAGAAAGTAAATCCGATGATAATGGTGGCAAAAATACGGGCCATATTAACAAAGCGATGTACAAGCATCCAGGCGACAAGCCTGGCGTAGCCATGCTCTAGCTTCACAAGCATATTGTCAAACGGCTCTAAAACTCGTTCTCTCAAAAGGCGAGCTGGCCAGACTTCGCCTTTATGTTCACCATGAAGCAGCTTTGCTCGCAAAAATTTCTCAGCAAGCACGGCCGTCAATGTCAGAGATACCAGAAATGAAGCGAGAAGACCAAATATGATTGGCCAGACTAAACCGATAAACATTTGTTGAACGATGCCACCACAAAATAGCAGTGGTGCCAGAGCCAGAATCAGTACCAAAGTCGATGCCGCGACGGCCAGACGTACTTCGGTGATACCTTCAATAGTGGCTGTACGTGGGTCTTTTCCCATACGCAGTTGTCTTTCTATTGAGTGAATATCAATAATAGAGTCGTCAACAAGTCTGCCAATAGAGAGCAAGAGGCCAATTAAAGTTGAGCTGTCTAGGGTCAAACCCATAGGTATAAGAGCCAAAACCGCCATTGCCAAAGAAATTGGAATAGTGATAATCGAGATCATGGTCGCTCGCCACTCTCCAAGAAATAGCAATACGGCTATTCCGGTAAGCAAGATGGCGGTTCCAAGCTCTTCCAGCATATTGCGCAGTAGTATGCTGACAAAATGTGAGTTATCGTAGCTAACTTCAAAATGTATGCCTGGATAATCTTTCTCCAGAGCAGCAATTTCCTTTTTAATTCCTTGAATAACTACAGGAGAGCTGGCTTCCGGGGTTTGAATGACGCTGATTTCTATACCTGGCTCGATCTTGTTCGTGTGAACATGATGATAGGCAGCCCGTTTTTCCCAGTAAGTGTCGATTACCCGGGCGATATCTTTAACATAAATAACTCGATCGCCGATAGATTTGATCGGATAGCTTTCCACCTGCCGTGCACCCCTGGCAAGAGTGTCGATTCGAGCAATGGCCTCTTCGCCGCCACTTGTCAGTCTACCAGCTGGTTTCGCTACGTTTTGTCTGTCTAGGGCGTCTCGCACGTCTAAAATCGACAGACCAAATCCAGCTAATTTGTTGCGATCAACTAGTACTTGAAGCTGCCTTTTGTAGCCACCAAAAGCATAAATAGACCAGACATCTGGCACTTTTTTAAGTCTGTTTGTGATGTCGTTGTCGGCCAGCTCTCTGAGCTTTACTGGGTCCCAACCAGGTGCTGTCAAATTGAAAGTAAGTACTGGTAAGTTAAGTGGATCTATGAACAAAACCCAGCTTGGCTTGAGGTTGGCACCAGTGACTGGCAAGTCGGCTTGCACGACGTTCATTAGAGCTTGTGTTTCTACCAAGGCCCGCTTCATGTCTGTGCCATACGGAAATTCAAGGGAGACCATTGAAAATCCTTCTTGCGAGGTCGAGCGAATGAAACGCACTCCTCGAATATCAACCATGCGCTCTTCAATGGGCTTGCTTATAAAAGTCTCCATTTCCTCGGCAGATAAGCCTGGCTGCATGCTGATTACGCCGATCATTGGACTTTGAACATACGGCATCAATCGCTTTGGCATGTAGAAGCCGATTGCTACAAATGCCAGAATTACCATGGCCAAGTAGAAGGCAGCGATTGTGTAAGGGTGATCAATCGACCAGGCAGTAACGTTAAAGCTACTGGCGTGGACTTTGATGGGCCTGTCTTTCTCGCTTGTAGCCACGATTAAGGCACCTCAACGTCAAGCGTCGTATCGACGGGAGCTGTTCCAGGAGGACTGATAGTCAGTTTCAATCGCCAGAGGCCGCTGGAAAGATCGCTTTTCAGCTGAGTCCTTCCGTCACCGCCAGTAGTGCCACGCAGATCAGGACCAGCCATATCACCCATGCCAGGCATTGAAGTCTTGCCACCAATACCAACACCAGAAACCGGACCACCACCGTGCTTGCTTACCTCCACAACAGTAAAATTGCTGCCACCTTTAGCAGGCTGAAGCGACACTTTCAGCATAAGGTCGCCTGTCATCTCTTCGTGAGTCCAATTGTTAGAAGTATCAAGCCTGTTGCCCTGAACCTCCGATGCTTTCGGCAAAGTAACAGGTCCCGCGTCATTCCAATCAGTTGCTATAACAGAGACACCAGGCTGCAAATTGGCGTATCCGGCATAGACAACCTGATCGCCTTCAGATAGGCCCGATATCACTTCGGTCTTATCTGGGTTGGTCAGACCCGTGACGATATCAACCAAATTTGCCTGATTCTTGCCACCACGCTCTTTTAGAACAAGTGGCATGCCACATTTTGGACACTTTCCTGGTGCATCTTCTATCACTTCGGGGTGCATCGTGCAGGTGTACTCAGTTTTAGCAACTTGCGATTCTTTTTTCGCTTCGTTCAGCTCGACAAGTTTTAGCTCCATGCCACACTTCGGACACTTTCCAGATTTGTCAGAAACTACCTCTGGATGCATCGGGCACTGATAATTCTTGTATTCAGAAAACGCTTGTGCAGAACCAGCTTTCCATGTTTTCGCCTTGCCTTCCTTCCAAATAATGGCACTGGTTGGGACTGTCAGAGCATTTTTCTCGCCTGTCGAAATGCGCATCACCACGTATTGCCCAGGCAAATATTGAAAGGAGCGATGTGGATCGGTTGCAGCTGAAGACTGAAGCTGTGTTTTCACAATATTGTCTATAAGAGCCTCAACTGTGATTGTTCGACTGCCTGGGTCCGCTGCTGGGAAAACAGAAGTTATCTTCGCAATCTGTTCTCGTGATGAATTTTGCGATCCTCTGATGTAAACCTTGTTGCCGAGAGCTATTTTGTCAGAGTCTTCACTGGCAACTTCTGCCTGCACCCTGACTTGCTTGACATGGGCGACTTTCAAAAGCAGCATGCCTGGGTTTACTACCACACCGGGGCTGATTAACCTCTTGGTGACGACTCCATCTTCTTGAGCTAAAATGCGCGTGTAGTCTTCGTAAGTAGTGGCATAGCGCAGTGCAGCTTCAGCTTGTTTGGCTTGAGAATACTGGTGGCCGACGTGATGGATCATAGTGTCGAGAGCTGCTTGAGCTGCCAGCTTTGTGTTCCTAGCTTCTCTCTGTTTGGCTTGAGCTTGTTCAAGCTGAGCCTGAGCAACATTGAGTTGAGCTAGCTCTTTTTGATATTCATCAAGCGAAACTACTTGCGATTTCAGCAAATTACTTTGTCTTACGAGTTCAGGTTTCCAGTAATTTAAATTAGCTTGGGCTTCAGCGAGACCTTTCTCAGTGGCTATTTGTGCCTCTTTCGCTGCTTCTAGCTCGTATTTCTTCTGCGTAAATTCTGATTTGGCGATGCCAGCATTATGCATGGCAGCATCTTCAGCTCTGGCAGCTTCCATGCGCTTATCGGCGTATTCAGAGCTGCCTGGTACGTCGAGCTGCACCAAAAGCTGACCTTTTCTGACGCTATCGCCCGGATATACAAGCATCTTTACGACTCGACCAGTGACACGAGGATAAATGTCTTCATCGGTGTAGGCTTGGATTGTTCCGGTATAGGTCACTGAGCCTGATATAGGCTCTAGAGTGGCCTGTGCGATTGCAACTGGAACCGCGCCTTTTGGCGGGACCATAACACTCATATCCATAGCCTGCGACTCCAAGACACTCATCTGTCCCGGTCTTTTAAACATCTGCACGATAAAGAAACAAGCGACTGCGACAATTACAAGAGTCACCACGCCCCAGATATTGTGCCTAAGCCCCTCTAGAAAACTCTTTTTCTCACGGCTCTGCGCCTGATGCTCAGGTTCACTTTGCATTTTGTCCATCTCCCAAATCGCGTGAACTGCTGGGCTCATCGACTTCGACTACTGATTTCGCTATCAGTAGTCCTTTTTTGGCTGAGCCCAAGATGCGCACATAAATTGCACTGCTCTTTTGGCTTCTCTTCAGAGCCTCGATAGCTAGCTTGTTTCCCTGGCTATCGAGGCTTAACCAGGCGCCATCAGCAAACAGGCAATAACCTTTTTTCTGGCAGTTGAGCATCAAGCAGCAGTCTCTGGTGTGATGCTTGATGAAATCTAGTGGACTGCTATCGTGCCGAACTGAGTCAGAGCATTGCTTATCGAGAAGATAGCCAATATAAGTTCGGTCGCTGGCCTGGGTAGCACTTAAGCAGAGGGTTGTGAGCGTAATAACGCTCCCGCAAAGGGACAAAAGCCCCGTTGAAATTTTCATTTGATAATCTCGTCAGCAAAGCGCGGCTCTGCCTGTGTATAGGCCCAGATAAAGCAATTAGCGCCGCACAATGGACTCCGACTTATCAAGTCGAAGCAACATCACGGCGCACTAACTGTTAGATCAGAAAGACGCGTTTATAAAGATAAGTTTTGCTGGAGCCAATGCCCTTTTGCCAGGGTGGGGCTCGATTAATTCTGGCTAGCGGATCAGCAATATGAGCACCAGCCAATAGGTCCGAATGCACGCTAAAAGATATTGCTAAAAGATCTGGATTATAGTCAGGCAGGAGACTCAGGCTATTTGCCAGTCCTGGAACAATTGGACTCATCATGCCACAGCACGTCTTTGATTTAGAAATTTTGACAACGGTACTACAACAATCGTTCTTAACTTCCTTTTTGCAACAGCTGTGCATCTGGGAAGCAGGCGCTGATGTTAGAGCATCACACGCACACGATAGCCGCGGTATTCCGTGGAATATAGCCAGCGATAAAAATAAAGTGATTAGTATTTTGTGCATTGATGTTGTCAACCACTTTTCGTCAACAGATAATATACAACTCTTTTCAACACCGGGAGACAAATTGAGCCCGAAACCGAAAAGCCTAAGCCTCAGCCAGCCGACTTTGGGGGGTTTAGAAATTATTTTTCGACTGGGCTAAACATGCTTCAATTTCTTACAACTGGACAGCAAAAATGATTTTCATGGCTTGCAAAGCGGAAATAGCATTCGCAAACTTACACTTTTTGTCAAACAACCGATGTCTTCTTAAGTTTAACCGCGGGTGGCCGCATAAAGATCTTGAAGAGAGCAGGCACCACGATCAACGTCAACGCCGTGCTTGTATACATTCCGCCCACAATAACTATTGCCAGCGGTTGTTCAAGTTCACTTCCTGCACCTGTACCAACAGCAAGGGGAAGCATTCCCAAGGCGGCAGTTAGTGCAGTCATTAGCACAGGAGCTACTCTGTGCATGCAGCCTCTGAATATGGCTTCTTCGAACTCCACACCCTTATGGATAAGATCGTTAATATGGCTAGCAAGCAAAATTGTATTGCGATTCGATATTCCAAATAGAGAAATGAAGCCGATTAGAGTACCAATACTCATTACATTTCCTGTCAGCGCCACAACAAGAAGACCACCAATAGCTGCTAACGGTAAATTACTAGCGACTACAGCAGTTAATTTCCACGACCCTAAAGCTTGATTCAAAAGCAATAAGATGCCGACGAATGTTAAAGCTGAAGACCACAGCAACGTTTGACTGGCCTCTTTCTGAGCGGCGTACTGACCGGAGTAAACTAGATAGTAACCGGCCGGCAAGACAACACTTTTTGCCAATCGTTTACGTGCTTCCTCAACAACGCTAACAACGTCGCGGCCTGAAGTATTGGCTTGTACCACCATTCGGCGCCCAACATCCTCACGAACGATCACATTGGGTCCTTCAATTAATTGGATATCCGCTATTTCTCCTATTGGCACTCGGGCGCCTGTGGGAGCATCTATCAGAAGTTTTTTAAGCAAGTCAAAATTATGCCGATACGGCTCATCAAGCCACACGCGGAGCGGAAATAATCGTTGCCCTTCTAATATTTGGGAGGTAACACGTCCATGGAAAGCCGTCTCAACGTCGTTAATCAAATGCCTGGCAGTAATGCCATACCTTGCAGCTTTTTCCCTGTTGATACGAATACTTATTCTCGGAACGACTACTTGGGGCTCAGAACGGACATCAACCGCACCTGGCACTTTCTTCAATTCGGTGCTCACTCTGTCACCAAGTTGACGTAAAACAGGAAGATCCGGACCAAAGATTTTTATTGCAATTCCGGCTCTGGTGCCACCTGAAAGTACTTCATCTATGCGGTGAGAAATGAATGATCCGACATCAGACACTACACCTGGAATTTCCTCCAGGTGCTCTCTGATTTCGTCGAGAATTCGATCCAGTGGCTCATTGCTGTCTTTCAATCGAACATCGAATTCCGAGAAATTCGATCCGCCGGACATATCGTCTAATTCTGCACGGCCAGCCCATTGAGCTGCGGCTGCAACGTCGCCGTGCGCCAGAAGATTTTTTTCCAGGCTAGCGCCAATGCGTGTTGTTGCCTCTAGGCTTTGACCGGCCCGGCCAATAGTTGTGATGATTAAACTATTTTCTCTAAAGTGAGGTAGGAAAGCCTGTCCCATAAACGGCAGCAGCCCGAGCGATAGGAGGAAAAGTATTACCGCTCCAATGAGGACTGTTTTGGGCTTATCCATGACTCTAGACAGCACTACACTATAGACCTCTTGAATCCGGGCAACGGTCCAAGGCTCGTTACGTGGTATCACTTTATTACTTGACAGAAAGTACATACACATGGCTGGAGTGACAGTCAGCGCAACAAAGAGGCTTGCTAGAATGGCGATGATATAAGACTGTCCAAGTGGTGCAAATATTTGTCCTTCAACGCCTTGAAGAAGAAACACAGGCAGAAAGACAAGACCGACGATGAAAGTAGCATAGACAACAGAAGATCGCACTTCCGTGCATGCCTCGTAAATAACAAGATAAACTGGCTTGGGATCATCACTCAATCGATTTTCTCGTAATCGACGATAGACGTTTTCGACATCAATAATTGCGTCGTCTACCACTTCGCCGACCGCAATGGCTAGCCCCCCAAGCGTCATTGTATTAATGGACCCGCCCAGAAATTTGATAGCCAGCACGGCCGTGAGTATAGACAAGGGAATAGCGGTGAGGCTAATTATCGAACTACGCCAATTGAGCAAAAAGACTAGCAATACAATGACGACCAAAATGCCGCCCTGTCCGATAGCTATGAGAACGCTCGATACTGACTTTTGAATAAAATCAGCCTGCCTGAATATGTACACAAATTCGATGTCTTTCGGCAAACTCTGCCTCAACTCACTGATGGCTTGTTCAACTTTTTCGGTGAGCTGAATTGTGTTGACGCCGGGCTGTTTGGTCACATAGATATAGACGCCGGTTCTGCCGTTTATGACCGTATCGCCGATTTTAAAAGCAGGCTTTATCTCGATTGCTGCTATATGCTCCAAAAGCACGGGAACACCCTGACGAACCGCGACGACTGATTTTCCTATTTCATATACGTCCTTAGGTCGTCCCTGTCCCTGGACTGAAAGCTGTTGGTCTGGCGTTACTACAAAACCTCCTGCACTGACCGCATTGGAATCTTGCACCGCGCGCTCGACCTCATCCAGCGTCACTTGATAAGCCTGTAACCTAACGGGGTTTACCAGGACCTGAAACTCGCGTTTCTCGCCCCCAATGATAAGCACGCGAGCCACACCAGGAACGGCGAGAATTCGATTTCGAATATCCCAATCAGCAAGGGTTCTAAGTTGCATCGGGGAAATCTTTTCCGACACTAAACCGATTTTGAGAATATCGCCTATGGCTGGCATTGCTGGCAAGATAGTTGGGGAGCCAATTCCCTGAGGAAGATTTGGCGCCCCGATCTGGAGTCGTTCGGTTACAAGTTGCCGGGCTCTGTAGATGTCTGTGCCATAGCTAAATACCGCCGTGACAGTTGAAACGCCGACAAGAGATGCGGATCTCAGGTGAGTCAAGCCTGGCATGCCATTTAATGCGACTTCCAGCGGGAGTGTGACTAAAGTCTCAACTTCCTCTGCCACCATCCCCGGTGCTTCATTCTGAACTACTACTTGTGGAGGGGCAAATTCAGGAAAAACATCAACGTTGCTGTTGTTAGCTAGATAGAGCCCCACGGCCGTCCAAATGACAGCCATGACAATGACGAGGAATCGCTGATTAATAGACCACTCAATCAAACGATTAAGCATTAGCTCCTCTTTTCCGTATCAGGTACTTTAGGCTCTAGCTTTGCCTTTGTAGGTGCCACCATAAAGGGGTGTCTCTTCTGAATCATTGCTGTTATCACAGCGCCAAGTACGAAAGCTATGGAAACGAGGATAAGCAATTGCGGGCTCAACAACTGATTATTAGTGGACTTCCCTTCCTCGTGCTCGTGTTCTTCATGACCTTCTTCAGTTGGATGCGTGAATAGTGCTGTGTCACCAATAGATTTCAATCTTTGCGCGTCAAGCTGAAATGCCCCGCGCACAACGACCTTTTGACCAGCGGTAATACCTGAGCGGATCTCGATCTCATCGCCCAATGAATTTCCAATTTCGACAAATGTTGGCTTGTACTCATTGCCTTCCTGAACGTAAGCAAGGTAATGACCTTTATCCGCTATCACTGCGTCCCTTGGTAAGGTGATTGAATAAACGGGCTCTGAAGTCTGTAAGGACAACTCGGCAAACATGCCAGGTTTTATTTTGCTTCCCTTATTTATTACTTCAACTTTGACCGGTAGGGTACGGGTTGTTGGATCGACTTCGCTAGAAATAAACGTGATGCGTCCTGCAAATTGCTGCTTTGGAAAGGCTCCAATCCGCACCGATATTGGCTGTCCAAGCCGGACTTTGCTCATGTCTGATTCGTAGATATTGGCTGTCGCCCAAAGAGTTGTTAAGTTTGATACTTTTACTAATGGGTTCGCTGGTTCAATACTTTGTCCAGCGCTGGCTGTTAATTCTGTCACCAGCCCGCCGCGAACTGTGCGAACCGGCACGCTAGTAATACCGTTGCGGTTGGAGAGCATTTTGGCAATATTCACATCCGAAACGCCCAGTTGTCGCAGGCGTTGCCGGAGAGAATCGACATTGATTGATAGCCGTGTGCGCAAAGCATTTAAAGCTGCTTGTCTTTTTTGCTTTGCTACAGTGAGCCGATTTAACGCCAATTCAAGTTCTGCTTTCGCCTGCTGCATGCTCTTCTGGGAGCCAATCCTTTCCTCGAAGAGCTGCAACTCGCGCTTGTAAGTTGTCTCTGATAAATCTCTTTGTGTTTGCGCCTGAGACACATCACCGTCCAATTCCGCTTTTTTCGCTGTAACCTCGGCTTCGATTTGCGTTTTTTCTTGCAGCAGCTGCGCACCTAGTTGCTGTAATTCAGGACTGCTTAGTGAGAGCAATGTTTGTCCGGGCTGCACGTATTGACCAGGCTGCACAAAGACCTGTTCGACCCGCCCGGCAATCGGGGCATGCTGAACATATTCTTGAGTTGGGATGCTTTCCAATTTTCCGGTAGTGACGATCCGTCCGGGCAGCGCCCGTCTTTCCGCGTTGCGCACTTCGATGCCGATAGCGGTCTTCCCTTGGTCAGTTAGCTTAATGCCGTCGCCAGCCCCACCGTGGGGCTCACCGTTACTAAATGGGTCCTTGTCATGATGATCGTGATCTTGTGCACCCGCGTTATTTGCGCAGACGAGACTGCTCAAGGCAACGGCAATCAAAACCCATAACAGTGAGCGCCCAGGACGCAGCCTCTCAATCAAACATCGTATTATCATATACTGATATAATATCACCAGTCAGCGTTCCGAGGTCTATGACGTGGAATTCAATCCAGTAACTTTAAAAGCAAAACTTTTTCGCGGCTTCGCAGACACCTCGCGCCTAGCAATCCTTGAAGGATTGCGCAACAGACCGCTGACCGTTACAGACCTTGTAGAAGCTACTGGCCTGAGCCAATCAAACGTCTCCAATCATTTGTCTTGTTTAAAAGACTGCGGATTGGTCAGGGGTGAACAAAAAGGGCGCTTTATCTTTTACTCGCACAGCGATGACCGAATTGGAACATTCTTGCAGTTGGGTGACAGTCTGATCTCAGACCTGGCAAAGGGCTTTTATGACTGCACAAGATATTCGGAGAAAAAGAATGAAGAACCTTGCCCATCCTGATCAAAACGCTCTAGATACAATCAATGAGCGAAGGGCTCTAATCAAGAAAGGGCTCGGGCTGACGATCTTTACGGTGGCGTGGAACGTAATTGAAGGCGTGATCGCGATTACGGCAGGCGTGCTCGCCAATTCTGTAGCCCTTATCAGCTTTGGTATTGATTCGTTCGTAGAGTCCACAAGCGCCGGTGTTTTGAGCTGGAGGCTTGCGCACGAGCTTAATAACGACTCTACCGATGGTGCTGAGCGGGCCGAAAAGTTGGCAGCTAAAATAGCTGGCAGCATACTGCTGTTGCTAGCCGCTTATATTGTTATTGATGCTGGCCGCAGACTGTTTGGCTTTGGTGGTGAAGCAGAAAAAAGTTGGCTGGGGATTGGACTCACCGTAATATCGGTTGTGGTTATGCCCTTCGTTGCACGTGCCAAATTAAAAGTTGCTGCTGCAATCAACAGCCGTGCTTTGCGTGCTGATGCTATGGAAACGCTAGCATGCACTTGGCTTTCAGTCGCAACACTGGCGGGATTAGGTTTAAATATGGCCTTCGGATGGACCTGGGCAGATCCAGTGTCAGCACTATTGATAGTGCCACTAGTTATTAAAGAGGGTATGGAAGGTTTACGCGGAGAAGCCTGCCAGAACTGCCATGGCGATTAATTAAAGTGTGATAATCAACAAAATCAAAACAAATAGCTCCGTTTTATTTTGTTTCCGGTTTCTTTCAGAAGCAAAAATCAAACGGTTTTCTACGAAGGCATGAACAAGTCTGAAATCGCCAGAAAGCTTTAAATTGGTCGAACATCTGTGATTCGGATTTTGGGAGAAAACCGCTTGCAAAGCGGAAGCAGAATTCGCCAAAAAACCGGAAAAAGTCGGGTAAGAGGGCATGCGTCACCGCAGCCCCCTCCCCTAGGAACCGGACGTGCCAGTTGTCCCGGCATCCGGCTCAAGCCCTCATACGCTGTAAGCATCTGGTAGTGATTCCGGTGGATAGTGGAGTTTGGATTTGCGTTTTGACCAGTATTCCCTCAAGCTAGAATCATCTAGGCTCGCCGTTCCAGCAACTTTAACGTGCGGTTTTACAGGCACTTCACTGGGTCTAAACAGGAATATATCTTTAACTCCGCCGTCAGGTTGACTTAGAACGGTGCCGAAGAAGGTCCAGGTACGCCCATTGGCGAACTTGAAATATCTCCGCAGCACCCAATGCTTAGATTTTTGGGGATGGCAACTGAGGCACCAATGGTACACAGCATGCCATATTTGGTGTTCGACGTAGGCCAAGACTTTCTTGCTATTCACCTTCTTGTAGTAGTTGCTCCAGCCACGAATTATCGGGTTAAGGTGGCTAATAACTGCCGCAGGCGGTATTGACTTAGCCGTTTTTAGCCAAGCCCGGATCGCCTTCAAGAAAGCTTGCATCTTCTCTTTTTGCGGACGCACGAGACACTTTCCGTTGTAGCTTCTGACATTGAACCCCAGAAAATTGAACCCGTCTTTGACGTGTACGATTTTAGTCCTCTCTGTATTCAGCTCCAATCCTCGTTCTGCAAGGAACTCTTCAATGGTAGGCAACAAAGCTTCAATCTGTTCTTTGCTCTTCGCTGTGACGCCAGACACAAAGAGACAAATCATCCGTTCTCTGGTAAAAGCAGTACAAATTGACCGCGAAGAAATCAACGTCGTGTTTAGGGTGGGCGCACTCCCTTTTGAAGTGGCCCCGTCAAGGGGCCAAAGTTTGCAACATAGTAACAGGCGTGAGTACCCCGCCCTGTTGTACACCAGCAGTAGTGGCATAAAAAATTTCAGCATCTACATACCCTGCTTTTAACCACTGCTTAATCAGCTCTCGACCAGGCATATTGCCGAGGCGCCTTAAGACAAAGTTGTGGTCGATTTGGTCAAATGCAGCTCGCACGTCTGCGTCGAGAACCCATTTGTGAGTGGTTTTTCGGTTAAATCGAAGCCAACACTGCACAATGGCATCGTGGCATCCACGACCTGGACGAAAACCATAGCTGTTAGGTTCAAAGCGAGCTTATCGGGATAAGGTGGCAGATTGCTCCACCACCTCCCCCACAGATCCCGGCGTGCCCAATTAAGGCACCGGGCTCCTCAAGCTATGGCCTTGCTACAAGAGCAGAATGAACGATTCGTGGTGGTGGCAGAGGATAGCGCTCTAGGATGAGTGCAAATTTCTGCCAGTTCAGGACCGCCTTTTGTGAGCGGCGACTGAGCCACTTAACCCAGGCTTGTCTGGTTAGCTGATGGAAATTCTGGAGTTGTTTGATATTTCCAGTGATACCGTAGTATCCGTAATGCCCCCTCATTTTGAGCACCAACGATTGATGCTGTTCTTTCAGTGGCATATGACGGTTTTCTTTGCACCACTGGTAGACTTCCTTGACCGCTGTTTTAAGTCGGTCTCGATTTGTCGTTCTCTGCACTATCCAATTACCTTTCCTAGAGCGGCCCCATCGGTGGGTGAACCCTAGTACATCGAAGAAATCTGAGCTTTTCTGTCCGTTTTTCGGTGGTCGCTTGAATTCAATCAGTTTAGTCTTTGTTTCGTGCAGTTCCAGTCCATACTTTGCGAATCGTTTTGGTAGAACTTCGTAGAATCGCCTTGCATCGGTTTCCTCTTTGAACACACAAACAATGTCATCGGCTAGCCTTATCATGAAGGCTTCACCGATGAGCACTGGTTTGACGATTTGCTCAAACCATTTGTCCATGACTTCGTGAAGGTATATATTTGATACTATTGGCGATACCACTCCGCCCTGAGGCGAACCCGAATCTGGGTGGCTCAGTTCTCCTTCTTCAAGGACTCCTGCGGCCAACCATTTGTCTATGGTTCGTCTAATTACTCCGTCTCGCACTCGTTGGTCCAAGAAGCTTCGAAGTTGGGTATGGTCTAGATTTCCAAAGAAGTTTTGGATGTCGATTTCTACTACCCAGCCCCCATTCATACCCATCAATCCCTTCCAGAGGGTTTGAAGCGCCTGGTGTGCTGACCGCTTTGGTCGATATCCATATGAGCAGTCCAAAAAGTCTTGCTCGTATATTGCCTCCAAAACCATCACCACGGCTCTTTGTAGCACCTTATCTTCAAAGCACGGAATACCAATTGGTCTGGTCTTTTTGCCATCGCCTTTTGGTATATGAACTCTTCTGACTGGTGGTGCCTTGTAGCTCCCAGACTTAAAGCGGTTCAGTAGTGTTTCTAAGTTTTCGTCCAGGTGTTCGGCATACTTCGCCGCATTCTGGCCGTCAACACCCACTGCTCCGTTCTTTCTTGTTCGCTTAAATGCCTCTTTCAGAAATTCAATGTCAATGTGATGAGCTAGTGTTGTGAACACCAGCTCGGGCGCTTCTCTCGCCAATTCTGCTACTCGCTGAAGTCTTGTTGAGATGTTTTCAGGTCTCAATGTTCCTTTCATCAGTCTCTCCTTGCGATTCCATTACTTGGTGCCCGACTTCCCTTCACTGGCTCCCGTTGAGTTCCGGTTCGCCCGCTTCATCGGTACTATTCAGACACTCTGACTCGCTGCCATACATATTGAGCCCTTATTTTCCTCGGTCTCAATACCACATTGATGTCGTCCATCTACGTGGATACAACAGCGTCTCTCAAGTTTCGTGGTAACCATATATGAACATGCTCTGGTCTTAGACCCCGGCAAGATTTCTGCTCCAAGCCATTTCGGAGTTTCAATACTGCCTTCCGCTGCTGGGACCGCGTCGGCTCTTGCTTTTCAACCATTTCGAGGCTCGGTTTCACAGCCTATTCATTCACTGTCTACGCTTCGCTTCTGGGTTGCCCCTCACCACGCAAGACTCGCTTCCGACTACTGGCTAGCTTTGTCGGGCGGTTTTGAATTGTTACATCATCGGCTGCTTACGTAATGCCGCGCTTACTCGACCTGTAACACCGCTAGGTTACTTTTCTTGGTTTCAGCTTATGTTTTCATAATCATCCCCCTTGTCACGACTTACTTGACGCACCCCAGCAAGGTTCCAAGGCATTCTTCACAATGGCCTGTGCCACTCTGTTCTTTACAGTCAAGATACCGAGTGGTCGTTGCTTGCCACCGGCTTTGGGTATGTAGACCCGTTTTCCAGGTCTTGCCACCCAAGTTTTGATATCGAGCATTTGACGGACTAGTTTAGCGCCTGCTTTTGGGGTTACGGCTATCTGGCTATCAACGCCAGGTGTCTTGCGCCCTTTATTCTCTTGCGTTACTTTTCTAACGCCAGAAAGCAGGTTAGAATAACAACGCAGCATCAGTTTCATCAGGCTCCTAACCTTGCTCCACTGACCTTGCTTAGTCGCACGAAATATTCTCTGCCTCAAGTTCTTAACACGTCTTTCGATGAGCCGCCAGTCAATGTCAGGCCAATCTTGAGAAGCTTCGTCTGCTCCGATGTCTCGATTGACTCTATCTTTCACAGAAGTTTAGTTCTCTTGCTTTGATATTTGGCCAAGGACCATCTGGAAGTCTGCAGCCTTTTGGCGCGGGTATTGCCCTGTCCAAGCCATTGCAGCCAGGCATTCGCTTTTTCCAGACTCCTCTACCCACTGGGCTTTCACCGTTCTTTGCAGTTCGGCTTCTCTCAAAGAGAGAGCCCAAAGGGTTTACCATGTTTCGTTCTAGTGATATGCAACCAGGGAGGGTTCCATCTTTATTCCGACGGGAGTTTTGGCACCACGCTGCTGACGAATTAAATTCAGCAGCCGACCCGCTTGCCTTTTGGCTACGGTGTATCAGTCCCTTTCACCGGTCAATTGATAACGGAACTTGCGATGATTTACTTGCGTTAACCCTTCTGGTTTTTCCCTTGCCTGTCGCCCATTTGAGACTATGGAGTTATGGCTTTCGCGCCCCGCTTGCGCCAAGTTCATTACTTACTATCGACGCGGGCAAAGTCAGTGACTTCTTTGCGTGGGAACCGAGAGGGGTGCATCTCGAGGACTAAATCCAATCATCTTGAACGACCTCATTTCGAACTAATTCGCCAACTTACAAATGAAGCCCACAGGCGCACGTTTTTACCAGTACCCAATAAGATAGGTTTTTATCCCCCTGCGAAGAAATGATACCACCAGCAGTGCAACTGCCGAGGATGAGCTTTCACACGAATCGTTGCCACCCCCTCATGTTGGTATGCTTTGATCGCAAAGACAGCAAGGTCGAATACACATTTACTGTTGATGCAAGAAGTATTCCTTGTGTGAGCGCAGACGATGATCAATTTTCTCGAGAAACCCTAACAGATCGAACAACCTCCAACCTCATGCAGGCTCTTCTGAATTTCCACGAAGCCCGCCAATCTTAAGAAGCGTACTCAGTCGACCGATAGAGAAATCCAAAATGCTAACTATGACACCACTCTCAATTATTGCCGAAAATGAATATAGCCCTAGCTTGCATAGGTATAGAGTAAAATTTTTGCGCGAAGGTCATGAAATTGAATACACCTTCACCGTAACAGAGCGAGATCTTACCGGAGTCAGGCCAGACGACGAAGAATTTTCAGGTGCCACTCTTCAAGATCCATTGATGCCAAAACTAATGCAAGCAATACTTTATTTCCACGAAGGTCGAAAACAATAGAACACCTTACTGCCTCCGTTTCCGCATGGGGCGCTGGTCTTAGTGATCTACAAGATGCACTTTGGCAAGATCAGTTATTACTGGACTTTGGTAAGTACGGCAGCCTAAATTTAGATGGGCGCGAAAATATAGGCTCCACAGCTGGTTAGAATGAGCCCAAGAGTGCTATGCCGGATGGAGTGGTGTCACAGCTGGGTAACCAATCACCTCAATCTCAGCCATTTATTATCAGCACACTCGGATCAAAATCCTTTATCCGACAATTCTCGATCTTGAACTGTTTTAATACTGCTAGAGCCTTTTCTGAAACAGTCAACGGTAGAGCCACCGGCGCATGAATCATTCCAAAGTCATCTATCCCTGCATTCCCTGAAAACTTAAACCAGAGATACTCTGGAATTGTCTCACCTAGATGCTCTTCTTCCCAAAGCCAGAACTGATCGCCCTTTATCATCTCCAAGCGATCAAACTTTATTCCGGTTAGTCCTGCTGCTTCAATGGCGTTTGCCAGTACTATCGTTCCGGCATACGCCTGAATTGTTGCACCTATAAAATCGTCTTCTGGCCAGTATTCCAGCTCAAACTGAAGCTTGTGAAAGACTACAGGACGCGCAGACCAGTCTGCGCAGATTGTATCCTCACCAGTCGTTCCGACACACTGAGGGCTAAATTGATAGAACTTCATGGCAAATAGTGCCTCTTATTTTGAGTATCGATTTTGATGGCAAAGTCTATAACATCTTGTTTTGATGGCTTTGGATGAGTGTCAAAAAAGTCCCACCACAACCCCTTTATCGGTGTGTGCGCCTTTGTATCTCGTGGTATTCCAACAAGGTTACTAGCATCATGAATTTCTCGATGGCTAAACAATTGAGGATGTTTTTCTAAGACATCTTGCGGGATTCTATGATGCACTTCAAAAGGTCTATGATAATTCCTATACTCTGGATGGGCTATCAGATACGTCTCTCTGTAAACCTTCTCCATGTAAATGAGCTGACCCTTTGTCATTCGTTCTAAAGCTTCTGCGTCTCGCTGCACAAGCCTTTTGATTTGCTCTTCCGGTAATCCTGTTATTTCTGCCGCTCTCTTACTTCCAGCCTCTAAGGCCGCCTTCTTACCTTTTTCAAAGAACGGCGACATTCTACTGATGTTTTCATCAGAGGCTTGCTCGGCTGTTTTAGATACATCTCGCCACTTAACCTTGTGCCCTGTCTCTGTTACTAATTCTGGCCCTAGCCTATCTACCACTGCAGCGATGACATTGCTATATTTCTCGCGCTCTTTTGCTCCGAAGATGCTGGCACTGGCTCCGAGGTCTTGCAGAGCCTCTGCTAGGTCGATACTTTTCGCTAACTTCGACCCCGCACCTGCGGCTGCTATCGGTCCCAGATTGTCCAGAGTTAGCTTGGTAGTGAAACTACTTTTCTCTTCTGTACTCATTTCGGCCCAGCGCAGGTTCATTCGCTGCCCGAGCGCTGACATGTCTCTAAAGGCTTTTGTATTGTCGCCTTCATAGGAAGCGGCCCCTACTGACCCTAAGTAGTTATCCGCTACTTCAACTACCTTAATGCCACCAACCACGAGCTTGCCGAATGACTTACTCGCTTGTTCAGCTGTGTAGGCAGCTCTAGGATTACTCTCGGCAATATCTCGGCTAAATTGCGCAACGTCACAAATTGACTTGCACAAGCTATCAACTCCTTGTGACATACCAACGACGCTCTCGCCAACCCCGGTTATGTGTCCTACGACCATTCTGAATTCCTGTTGACTGATTTCTTGGTGGTACGCATGAAATCCAGCGTTCAATACTTGTGCTTGCTGCCCTAGCGACAATGCTGCCACTCTCTCAAAAACCTCTTGCTGTGTTATCTCGGGCTTCTTGAAGCCTCCTCTGTAATCTACTTGGTTATCTTTTTGGTATTCTAGGCCCGTCTCTGCCATCGTTGGGACATCTGGCTTAAAGCCCCAGCCATAGTATCTGATTGGGCGCATGTCTAATTCGTCTACTGGCAATTCCTTTGCGGGCAACTCGTTAGCACTTACTATAACTGCCGGTCTGGCTACTTCCATCACCCGAGCTGCTATTAACTTATCGTCTTCGAATAGCTCAAGGCTCTTACTCTGCTCTTCTATCAAAGCCTGCTTGTGTAGCCAGGCTCTGTCCTTCGGTGTTGCAGATCCGTCGTGAGCATCTGGATTTGCGGCCCTGATTGCTTCGACTTGATCGCCAGTAGCATTTCTTACTTGCTGCACTTCCGGGCTATTTAGTGCAGGTTTCTCTACCTGCTCCCGCTCTAGTCGGTCTTTGCAATCGCTCTGGTCGCTCGGATTTACTTCCACCATCGGCCAGCCTCTTCCCATCCCTCGCTCCTATTATTCCCGCCCCGTTAGATAATTACCGGAGGCCAGCCGCAAGTTGGGGACGGTCAAACAATCCGACCGACTGACGTATACCACTACTCCGTAACAATGCGATGAATAGTCGAATAAGCCTCATGCTTACCAAACGAATTGCTGATTGTGACAGTAATCATCTCATCGCTGACATAGGCTTCTAGGTTGTTGGTGCGGTCTAGACACTCACCAATGCCTTCCACAAAACCATCATCAAAGGCTATGCATTTGACGTTCTTCAAATGCTTCACTTTGTCTTGAATTTGTTTATAAAACTGATCCATGTCGCGCTCGGTTTTGCGAAAGACAAAGAACTCGATGTTATCGCGCACTTTGGTAGCAATAGTATCGGCCTTCTTCGCCGATACGCTGCCGCAGTCAACCCAAAGTACAATGTCGCCAGCATCATTGCGAGCAATTAAATCTGGCACCACATGCCAACCAGCATCTTCATCAATACGTGGTCGCTTTTTGATAAACATCAAATAGGCCAGAAGCTTGAGGGCAATGTGCGTACCGGCCTCATTATTGAAGGCGCCCAAAACCAGCTTCTCTGTGTAATCTTGCTTGCTATCGTTAGCTTGAATATTGAATGAATATTTCATCAGCTATTGACGATTTGTGCGAGCAAGATTTTCTAGTTGCGCTATTTGAGCTGCTTCTTTCTGTGCTTCTTGTGTCAAAGATAGTTTCTGGTAGCCAGCAAGCAAAGCCTTGTGCACTTCTATCCAACCAGGATAGAGCTCAGCGGCTTTCTTGAAATTCTCCACTGCTTCTTTGGCATTACCGCTGCGAAGCTGACCTTCGCCTTGGGCGAGGTAACCAGGCGCATAATAAGGGTTAAGCTCTAGGGCGCGCTTGCCAGCCTCAATGGCGGCAGCGTTCTCATTCTTAGCTAGAGCGACTTGAGCCAAACAGAGATAAGCTGGATAGCATTTCTCATACAAAGCTAGCGCGGCCTTGGCCGATGCTTGGGCTTCATCTAGTTTGCCTAGAGACAACTCAATACGGCCTTTTTCACAGAGCACACGGGCAGCAATTGCCGGGCTATCGGCTTTGCTAGCTTCAGCCAGCGGCACCGCTGGTGACACCGCCTCTAACGCTCCATTGAGGTTGCCCATAAGACGCAAGCAAGTGGCATTATATAGAGCATAAGACAAATTATCTTTGCGTTCGTCGGCCGGAATCTTGTCTAGTTGGTCTCGCGCCGCTGCACTCTTACCGGCATCAAGCAATGCTTCAATAACGCCATAGCGGAAGGCTAGACGCCTGTCTTCAGGCAAGCCGTCAAGAGCTTTGGTCAGTACATCGGCAGATGCCGAATTGAGATCGCGCAGCATCTTACTTTTGGCCAGAAGCAGTTCATCATCTTTGGTGGCACCCTTATCCCGGTACACAGCAATCAAATTTTCAAACTGAGTTGCAGCGTCAGCAAATCGGCCTTCATCATAAAGCAAACAAGCCAGCGAGCGCATAACATCTAAGCGACTGGGCTCATCAGCTGAAGCACCAGGTGCAAGTTGTTGCAGAGCTAAGGCTGTTACAAATGCTGCTTCGGCCTTAAGATAGTCGTCGTTTTCAGCGTAGCAGAAGCCCAGTGCCACTAAATCTTTAACCGATCCAGGTACTAGATTGAGGGCACGAGTGTACTCGGCAGCTGCCTTACCATATTCTTTGCGAGTAATGTAGAAAGCACCCAATGAGCGGTGGGCAGTAGGGTCAGACTGGGCTAAATTGGCTGCTTCCTTAAACTCGGCGATAGCTTTGTCTGATTGATTGAGCATCAATAAAACATTAGCGTAAC
This sequence comes from bacterium, assembly GCA_018062085.1. Lineage (GTDB taxonomy): Bacteria > Cyanobacteriota > Vampirovibrionia > Obscuribacterales > Obscuribacteraceae. The sequence goes on from JAGOSY010000009.1 coordinate 128,603, forward strand.
CCAAGTGCAATTCTGCTTTTTTAGGATCGCGAGCAATTTGCTCTTGATACTGCGTGGCCACATCGTCGTAGCGCCGCTCTTGCAAGAGCAGCTTGAATAGACGTTCGCGAGCCTGCTGATTTTCTGGGTCAACCACTAGAGCTTGTTTGAAATTCTCTACCGCTTTATTTGAATTGCCAGCAGCTACGTTCATATTAGCTAGCTCAGTCAACTCAAAGGCTTTGTCTTTACCAAGATGCACTGCCACTTGTTGGTCGACGATAGCTGATTCAAGTTCGCCTTTCAACTTCTTCACAGAAGCACGGTTGCGGAAGAATTTAGCATTGCTAGCATCGTCAGCGATGGCTAAGTTAAGTTGCTCTAGGGCCTCATTTAAGCGCCACTGTTGAATATAAATTTGGGCAAGACGGAAATGACTGCCACCATTTTTGCCATCAAGAACAATTCCTTCTTTGGCTAGTTGAATCGCTCCATCAAAATCATTACGACCAAGCTTGATGTCTATTAGCATGTCGCGACTCTCAGAACTCAATGGTTCTATTTTCAGAGCTTCGGTCAAAGCCTGCTCGGCTCCAGCATTGTCTTTGAGCCAACGCATACGGAGAAAACCAATGGTGCGGTAAGCCCAGGCAAAACGTGGATCAACTTCAGCTGTCTTCAACGAAAAATCAATAGCACGAGCGGCCTGACCCTTCTTGCCGCAAACAGCAGCATAGGCAAAATTGTAGAGAGCGTCATTATGGTTAATTTCAGGCACAGAAGCCAAGCTTGCTTCAGCAGCATCATTTTTGCCCTGGGCAATTTGATTGAAGGCTTTTACCACCATGGCATTGCCATAGAGCTTACGTTCTTGATCGGTCTTAATGTCGGCTAAAGCCACCCGCTCACGATCAACTTGATCGTTCAAGGCTTGAGATTGCTCAGGCTTGGCATTAAACATATAGGCAAAGGCCAGCCAGCCCTGACGATAAGAACGCTTGAGCTTGTCGGCTTCGCTCTTGCCATTCTCGGCACCGAGCTGCTTGTTCAACCTTTCGATTAGGGCCTTCCAATCGCCAGTATTAATTAGATGAATAGCAATTGAGTCTAAGGCCGAATTGGCAATAACTTCAGAAGCAGAAGGCTTTTCAACTTTTTTAGTTTCTTTGACTTCAACAACTTTAGTAGATTCAGACTTACCAGATTCTGGCTTGCTAGAGTCTGCTTTACTTGACTCAGACTTACTGGAATCAGCAGTCTTCACTTCGTCTGCGGCAAAGGCTGCTGGTGAGAGCGCCGGGCTTAGTACACTCACCAGTGAAAGCAAGCTGAGCGATAAGGCCAGGCCTCGGTTAGGTCTTTGGTTTCGAGAATTTACTGGCGCTGAATCTTGCTGATTGGTCACTTTTCTAATCTCATTGATTCTGTTGATAATTTGCATTTTCACCTTACTTGTCAGCAACTACACGAGCAGATGCTTCAAAAATCGAAAGCTGCATCACTTCTTCCATCGGAATATTGCGCAGACGTGGACCGTCTAAAATTTTAGAGGCTACACCTTTCTTCTCCATCTGATTAATCAAATAAAGGGCTCGATCAATTATTTGCATGGGCAAACCAGCCATACGAGCTACTTGTACACCGAAGCTTCGACTAGCACCACCAGGCACAACTGAGCGAATAAACTCGACTCGGCCATCTTGTTCTTTCACCAATACTTGACAGTTGACTATCTGGGGGAAGAAGTTAGCTAAGCCATTTAATTCATGGTAGTGCGTAGCAAAGATTGTCCGGGCCCGCACTTCTTTGGCCAAATACTCGGCCACCGACCAAGCGATAGAAACACCATCATAAGTACTGGTGCCGCGACCGACTTCATCGAGCAAGATCAGCGAGCGATTGGTGGCAGAGAGGCAGCACTGTGTTGTCTCAGACATTTCAACAAGGAAGGTCGATTGACCTTGGGTCAAGTCATCGACGGCACCAATTCTGGTGAAGACTCGATCGACTAAACCAACATGGGCTTCTTTAGCCGGAACAAAAGAGCCAATCTGCGCAAGTATTACTATTAAAGCCACCTGGCGCAAATAGCTAGATTTACCAGCCATGTTAGGCCCGGTCAATATCACTAATTGATTGTCATCGCTTTCGCCACACAAACGCACATCGTTAGAAACATATTTACCCATGGGCAAGATTTTTTCTAATACCGGATGTCGTCCTTGCTTGATCAATAGATTTTTGCCATCGTCAACTTGCGGGCAAACAAACTTTCTCTCTTGGGCAACCTTGGCAAGCGACAACAGGGCATCGAGATTGGCTAGGTGATTAGCCATCTTGTGCAAGTCTGCACCAAGGGCAGCCACTGACTGACGCAGAGCCAAGAAGAGTTTATATTCAACATCAGATTGATTCTTCTCAGCGTTGAGAATTTTCACCTCGTACTCTTTCAAATCTGGCGTAATATAGCGCTCAGCATTGGTGAGAGTTTGCTTGCGAATATAATCGGCCGGAACAGCACCTTGATTGGCATTAGTGATTTCAATGAAGTAACCAAAGTTACGATTGAAGTTCACTTTCAAACTCTTGATGCCTGTGCGCTCTTGCTCTTTGCGCTGGAAGTCTTCTATCCATTGTTTGCCACCACCAAGCAGAGAGCGAATCTCGTCAAGCTCAGCGCTGTAACCACTGGCAAATATGCCACCATCGGTTAGTTCGCGTGGTGGCTCTTCGGCCAAAGCGTGGCGGGTCTTCTGACACAACTCAACGAGTGCCTGTGGAGTAGTTTTAAGTGCACTCAAGTATGGGCTCTGAGCCGTTTGCAAGAGCTGAGATAACTCAGGCAAAACATCAAGAGAAACTGCAACCGCAGCCAACTCTTTGGGGTTAATTGACTGAGAAGACATGCGCACAGCCAGACGCTCTAGGTCAGAGAGGCGGCCAATCACCTCGACAATCTGATCGCGCTTGGTCGTCGGTTGCAGCAATTCTTTTATTGCTTCTTGCCGTGCTCTTATTCCTTCTACTGACAAAAGCGGCTTCAACAGCCACTTACGCAGCATACGACTGCCCATGGCTGTTTGGGTTTGATCAATGGCCCAAAGCAGCGAACCATTGAAACTTCTATCTCTAGATGTTTCAGTCAACTCTAAGTTTTTGCGAGTATTAGCATCGAGTACTAGGTAACCATCAACCGTATAAGTTGAGATACCTTCAAAAAAGGGTTTCTGACCGCCCTGGGTGCGATCAAGATACTCAAGAACGGCACCAGCAGCCCCGATTGCCAAAGGCATATCCTGACAGCCAAAACCTTCAAGAGTACTGACTTCAAAGTTCTGCAATATGCGCCTTTGGGCTGGCTCTGTTTGGAAGAACATAGCAGGGCGACCACTAAAGCGATACTGACCGGCGATGACTTCAGGTACTTCCAAAACTTCTTTAGCCACAACTTCATCGGGGCCGGGCTTCACTAACCGCAAGGGAGCTAAAATTTCAGCTGGACGAAGACGACCAAGTTCCAAAATCAAATTTTCTTCTGATAGCTGGCTAACGAAAAACTCACCGCAAGAAGCATCGACATAGGCCAAGCCCCATTGCTCTTCGGCGGCCCCAGAAGAACGGCCAGCTCTAACAATGGCAGCCAGATAGTTGTTGTCACGAGCTGGCAAAAGATGCGACTCAAGCACCGTTCCTGGTGTCAAGATACGCTTAACTTGTCTCTCAACGGGCCCCTTGCCAGCTCCAACTTCACCCACCTGTTCGCAAACCGCCACTGAGTATCCCTTGGCAAGAAGCTTGCTGACATAGAGTTCATAAGAACGAACTGGTACTCCAGCCATGGGCACGCGACCGGCTGGGTGAGAAGACTCTGGTCGACCCGTGAGCGTGATGTCAAGCTCACGAGCAGCCACTTGCGCATCGCTATCGAAAGTTTCATAAAAATCGCCGACTCTAAAGAAAAGCAAAGCATCGGGATACTGAGATTTGATATCCCAATATTGCCGCATCATACCGGTCGACTTGGCGCCATCTTTTGAAGCATTGGCGCTATTGCCGGGATTCTCGCTCTCCACGGCCTCGCTTTCTTTAGGAGCATTCTGTACTTTTTGTACTTTCGTCAACGCGTCAACCTCGATAGTCGCACAAGCAACCAATATTACCGTTGAAGCTCGGCTAAGTTATTAAGCTTCTGGTAATATGACTAGTCTTATATAAGGGTTATGCGGTCAAAATTATCGAGAATGCACAAGATGGTAGTCAATAATTCAAAATCAAGCCTTCCCATTCTGCTCAGCCTGGCTCTAGCTTTAGCCAGTCCAAGCTTGGCCAGTCCAGTATTTGCTTACCCTGGCAGCCCAAGTGCAAAATTGGCCACCGGCGCCCAGATAGAGGGCAAAAGCACTGAAGGCAATGCCAAAACGGCCAAAGCAGCAGACAAGCCATTAGATAAAAACAAAGTTTTAGACAAGAGTAAAGACGCCAAACCTGCTGTAGACAAAAAAGAACCCGCTAAAGCTGATTCAGAAAAGAAAGAAGCAGCCAAGGCCCCCGAGAAAAAGGATGCCAAACCGGCTCCTGAGATTGTCATTGAAAACGTTATCAACGTTCCCGCCGAAGCCTTGACCGAGCATGCCAGCGAATATCTCAATAAGAATGTGCGCTTCGTCGCCAACTTCCAAGCCTATAGCTCCCTAGCGCTTGACTACAAGCCAGCCATGCGCCCAGCCAAAACCCACCTATCTTTCTTGGTTTTCCGCAGTAACAGCAAAGTTCCGCTCTCAGAGTTGAAACTAGCGATGCCCATTCCGAAAGAAGATGATAAATCACCCCAAGCCAAACTTTTGAGCGAACTGAAAGAAGGTGACCAGTTAGAAGTCACAGGTAAAGTATTTGCTACCCCGTTAGACGAACCATGGGTAGACGTTCTCAAAATCAAACGCTTAAAAGCAGCAGCCGACGACAAAGAAAAAGAGAAAAAAGCATCTGCTGACTCAGCACCCTCTAAATAAGCATTCAAAGCGAAATAAGCAGTTCAAATTAACGGTTTTAATTTAAGGAATAGGCTAGATGGTAACTCCAGAATCGGCTTCTCAACTCAAAAATCTTCTCAATTCACTAAATGGCAAACACGGCATTCTCGGTTGTCTTTTAGTGGGACGCGATGGCTCGGTGGTGAGCAGCAGTTTGCCCCCCGAAGTTGACATATCGACTATTGGTGCGCTCTCCGCCACTCTTTTCTCAAACAATGATGTCTCCATTCAACGGATGAACAGAGGCAACTTGATACAAATGACACTACTCACAGACCAAGGCATTTTGCACTTCTATGAGGCTGCGGGCCACTTCTTAGTAGTGCTGACAGCAAAAGGTCAGCGTATCAATCTAGAAGGACTGATTAGATCTGTTGAAGAACAGGGTAGATCACTTGAAGGAATACTGAGCTAAGCATCGCTCTGCGGCAGCTAACTTGAGAAAAACAGAGGCCTTTCATGCCAGCGAAGAAAGCTGCGACCATCAAAATTCTCTCTCTGGCAATAGCTTCTACTCTCGCTATTTCTTCAATTTTCTCTTATCCACAGGCGGCCTACGCTGCCCGCTTTGTCGACATGTCTGGCAACTGGACCGAAAAATACGTAAACCTCCTTTCTGACGACGGCATTATCGGCGCAGAGCCCGACGGAAAATTTCACCCCAAAGACCCAGTCACTAGAGCACAGTTAGCCAGCTGGCTGGTGAAAATCTTAGGCATAGAAAATCAGGCAGTTCCAGACAAGCCAACTTTTCCTGACATAAAACCAACTGACTGGTTTTACAAGCCCGTCGAAATCATTTGCAAAAATAACTATATCGCTGGCTACCCCGACGGTTTTAGACCAAAGCAATTTATGCAGCGTGGCGAAATGATATCTATCATTGCCCGCGCCCTTGGAACCAGCACCCCAGACGATGGCACAGTTGCCAAAACACTGACCAAGTTTACGGACAAAAGCAAAATACCAGATTGGGCAAAACCGGGAATTACTCAAGCTGAACTGGCTGGCATCTTAATCAATCAAGCAGGCGATACCACAGTAGATGCCGCTGAAATTGCCTCAAGAGGCGATACCGCAGCCATTCTTAGCAAACTGAGTGACTATAGAAAACGCCAAGCTATCAATCAAGCCTTGAGCAATCCGCGCAGTCAGCCAAAGTTTCAAGCTGAAACTCCGGTAGCTCAAGCCGAAGTGCCAAGTGCTCAACCACCGTTGCAGGGGCAGCAACCATATCAACAGCAGCCTCCGCCCCAAAATTATCAACCACTACCTCAAGGTGGTTGGCAGGGCGGTGTTCAACATCAGAACATGGGACAGCCTGAGAGTTTCGGCTCTGTGCCGCAACAGCCTTATCAGCAGCCTCAACAACCATACCAGCCTGGCCCACCTCAATACGGCCAGGCTGGTGGCTACCAACAACCTCCGCTATCAGGCAGAGTAATGACAGTTGGAGCCGGCACCAAGTTTCAAGCCTCGCTCAAGAACACGATGGACTCAGGCTCTACTCAACCAGGAGAATCTGTCGAAGCAACCTTACCATCGCCTATCTATTCGGGTGGAGTAGAAGTGGTGCCAGCTGGCAGTTTGCTTATAGGTCAAGTAAGCAATGTGGTTTCGGCAAAACGCTTCCGCTTTGGTGCCAATGGCAAAATTGATATTCGCTTCACTGCTATCCAAACACCAGATGGCAGACGCTTCCCCCTATCAGCTTCTGTAGACGGTTCTGAAGTACGACTGACTGGTGGCAGTACTGCAGGCAGAGTCGGTAAAGGCCTTCTCACAACCGGTATTGGAGCTGGCGGCGGCGCAGCCCTCGGTACAGGCCTAGGAGCGATTGTCGGAGCAACATCGGGCGGCCAAGTGGGCCGGGCCACAGGTATGGGTGCAGTCTTTGGCACCGCTATTGGTGCAGGTGTTGGCCTTGTCGGCGCCGGGGTGCGCAAAGGCTCAGAAGTTATATTTCATGCCGGAACGCAACTGCCTGTGCAGTTAGACGAAACTATGCAGATTTCAGCAGCGGCGGCAGTAGCGCCTTATTACGCCCAGCCTCCGCAAGGCTATGCACCTCCGCAAGGCTATGCACCTCCGCAAGGTTATGCACCTCCGCAAGGTTATGCACCTCCGCAAGGTTATGCACCTCCGCAAGGTTATGCACCTCCGCAGGGTTATGCACCTCCGCAACAGGGTTATCCACAACAGCAAGGCTACCCGCCTCAGCAACAGGGTTATCCCCCTCAGCAATAGATATCCGCCGCAGCAATGCTCTATAGCAGAACGCTTTTATACCGACTGATGTTAGTCTCCGCCCCAACGGCGATTGCGCTGCGCGAAGTCAACCATAGCCTGATCGAAATGTTCCGGCGTGAACTCAGGCCAGAGTACTGGCGTGACAAATATCTCAGTGTAGGCAGATTGCCAGAGCAAATAGTTGCTCAAGCGCATTTCGCCACCGGTGCGAATCAATAAACCAGGGTCAGGTATGCCACTGGTATAGAGATTGCTGGAAATCATCTCTTCGCTTATCTCATCTGCTTTGATTTTGCCAGCAGCAACCTCAGCTGCGATGCGGCGAACAGCGTCAGTAATTTCTAAGCGGGCACCATAATTGATGGCGACCTGCAAACTAAGGCCAGTATTGCCAGCAGTGTCTTCCATGGTCTTGTTCATAGACTTGAGAAGATTGCTGGGCACTTTGTCGAGCTGGCCGAGAAAGCGCAAGCGAACGCCATTATCAGAAAGTTCCTTGAATTCTTCTGTCAGCACACGACCGAACAAATCGAAAAGATAGTTCACTTCTTCAGAACTACGCTGCCAGTTTTCAGACGAAAATGCATAGACAGTCAAGTACTTCAAACCACGGCTGCCAACATGACGAACCAAGCGCTTCAGGCTCTTTACGCCTTCTTGGTGGCCCTTAAGACGAGGATAATGACGCAGGTCGGCCCAGCGCCGATTGCCATCCATAATGATAGCCACGTGCTCCACAGGCAAGGTATCAACAGCTTCAGAGGCTGCCTCTGTGCCATGTTCTGGTTTGCTAGCTTTGGAAATTTTTGTCCGGTGCAAGGCTTTCACGTGTAAACTCACTATTGCTTGCCATTTTAGCGCTAAGAGATACGCTCGTCTAAGTTAATTGCGATAGGCAAAGCCTGGTATTTTAGACAAGTTATTTAATAAACCCGGTTGCAAGAGAGAAAAAATTGTTCCTGAAACCAGATTACCTGATCAAAGGTGATATTACCGATATCGACCTCGATATGCTCAGCCAGATAGGCATAAAGGGTCTCATATTAGACCTCGACAGCACCCTGGTTGTGCCCCACTCGGCCGAGCTTTCGGGAGATGCAGCAGCCTGGCTAGAGCAAGCTTGTACGCGCTTCAAAGTGGCTATTGCCAGCAACAACAAAGATGAAGTCTATTTAGACAAAATCCGTCAGCTCTTAAGCATTCCCGTAATCGGCAAAGCAGCAAAACCAAGCAGGAAAGCCTTTCGGCGGCTGCTTACCGACTTTGACCTAAAAGCTGAACAGGTGGCTGTGATTGGTGACCGCCCCCTAACAGATATCTGGGGCGGGCAGCGGGCAGGCATGAAAACCATCTTGGTGGGCATTCTTAAATGTCAAAAAGAGCCAGTATGGAAAGGTCGGATACGCAAGCTTGAGAGAGTCTTTATAAGAAGCAATTAAAAATCACTAACAAGGCTATCCCACTGGCAACGGTTGAGTTGCAAGGAAGTGGTGTAATATTGACGGGTGCTTAAGGCTAACATTGAGATGTAGGCGTTTTTCTTATGAGGCTTAGTACAGCCCTTGCAGTTCTACTAGCGTCAACCTGTTCATGCCCGTCACAAGCAGAGAACAGAAGACCCGTATATCTTTCGTCTATAGCGGCGCCGTTGCCTATAGCGGTACCCGGCATCAAAGCGACTGTACAATCTGTTCAATTTTCAAAACACTATGAACAGGGCTTAGCTTTTAAAAAGAGCGGCGACAACAATCACGCTCTAATTGAATTTTTGCAAGCAATTAAAGAAAATCCCCGTTGCACCAAAGCATTCTACGAGCAGGCCTTGCTCTTCCGTCAAAAAGGCTATCCAAAGTTAGCAGAGTCAAGCCTTTGTCAGGCCTTGGCCATCGACCCAGCTTTTAGAGATGCACGAATCTTGCTAGCCGCAGTCAGGCTAGAGGCTGGTAATACAGGTGGCGCCGTGCAAGAACTAACGCGCTCTTTAGGTCTATCTTCACCCCAAGCGCAAGAGCAAAAACCTATAGCGCCGCAAGCATCAGCATTAGTAAAGGCCACAGCAAAGCCAACACTAGTAACACCACTAGTAGATTCAGCTAAGCCCAAAGGCGGTTTACAGTTTATTCCCGAAAGTAGAAGCGCAAACGACTCTACAAGCGTACAGAAAGAAGATACCGCCAAAAGCCCAGCAAGCAAGCAAATCGATAATGATGCCTGGGCCAAGAGACTGAAATATCTGAGCGTACATGGAACAGGCACACTAAAAGCCGGCGAAGCATTCATGTTTTCGGAAGAGACCGGCGAAGCCGTAATCTTTTTGACAGACGGAACACGCATTCGTCGCATTATCTCGCAGCCACAAGATACCCATGAGCTAGTCAAAGCTCGGCGCCCCGACATGCTAATACCGGCAGACTTACTCTACAAACTTTCCACTCTAGGCAAGCTTGTTGCTGGCGATCCCTCTGCCTTGATTGACACCAATGCCAGTGAAAATCCTGACGCAGAAACTTCCCAGAAGAAAGAATATTTTGATGCTGACTTAGACAGCGAAGATCAAGCAGAAGATGCCACAGCCAAAAGAGCTAGAAAACAGAAGCCCGAAAAAGGCACCCTGGGCGAGCTAATGGATAGCAACGAAACCGACAATTCAGACAATAAATTCACTCATAAAGTTATCTTAGAAGACTCACCGAACGACAGAGCCTCCTCACCAATAATTCCGAATGATGCCACCAAGGGTCCTAACATGGATAGCACAGAACCGTCATCAATGAAAGATTTCAACAAAGACCCAGTCAACGATTCGTTGATGGACAAAACCCAAAAACTATTCGGCTGGTTCAAGAAAGCACTGCACTTGCCATAGCTCCAAGACTAAGGCAATGGGCTAGCAATTACTAGCGCAATCCATCTAAGATCCACTGATTGAACGAGTCAGGGAAAGTATCCATAAAGTTGTGGCCACCAAGACTAAAGACTTTTAGAGTTGAATTGGGCACTTGCTTATGAATTTTCACGGCATAGTGGCAAGGTGCCACTGGGTCAAATCGACCAGCAGCAAGATGCAGAGTGCATGCTAATTGTGGCGTGCGATCAATAAAATCAACTGTTTCAAAATTGAGCAAAATTTGCTCAAGAGCGTGCCGATTAGTGTCAATTAGAGTGCGTGGCCGCCAAGCCCAACCCTTATGCATATTAGAGCGCTTGATATAGTCATAGAGATAAAGCATGAAGAGCTTAAAAATATACGAAACCGGCTTGAGCACACGCCCGGGCAAACCGGCAGCGAGAATAGCCGCGAACAACTCTGGCCTTTGCTCGGCCAAGGTGACACTAATTATTGCTCCTAAAGAATGACCGACAAAAGCAGCCGGAAATTTTATATCTGAGTTTTCCAGAGTTTCCAGCACATCGCTAATATGCACATCTAAGTCAGTGTGTTCTTGCGGCTCAGCCGATAAGCCGTGCCCCCGCAAATCAACGACAAAACATCGGTAGCCATAATTAGTGAAAAAGCGCACTTGTGCTTGCCACATTTCACCAGCTGAACCTGTGCCGTGTATGAAGATCAAATCAGGAAGATGATCAATACGTTGTACGGGTTCGAATTTTTGCAAAGAAAGAAGCAAGGGACTACCTGACTATTGCATTGTGCCAATCAAACAAACGACAGCACGTATTATGAAGAGCTAGAGCTTCTTGAGGGCTGCAATCTACTCTTAAAATTTGCTGTTTCAATTTCTCCAACGGCAATACCAATCAGTGACTCAGAAATATTGAAAATGGCATTGACTTGATCGAGCTGGTGCTTGAGCGGCAGAGGCTTCGCTTCAAGATCGCGCCGACAAGTCATTTTCTCAACGACGCCAACAATATCATCAGCCTTCTCAATGGCAGTAGCTAGACCTTGCTCAACAAGCATTCTCGCAGTGCCATACTCTTGTGGCATTGGCGTAGTAATCATATCGATAGCCATAGGAAGGCGGCGGGCAACACCCTCAAATGAGGTTAGGCCACCAGCTTTAGTCACCATCAAATCACAAGCAGCCATAACATCGGCCATAGAATCATGAAACGGCAGCACCGCTGTTGGTATCGGCGACTGCTTAACTTCTTTCTTCAAAGACTCATACAATTTGACATTGTGACCGCAAAGAAATACCACTTGAACTTTGCGTTTGACAGCCTTAAGCGCACGATAAATGGCAATCATATTGCCACCACCGGCCCAACCAGAGTTGATGCAAATAGTAGGTAAGTCTTTGTCTAAGCCTAACGACTGACGAAACTCTTCAGGGCTGCAACTAGGAGGGCTAATGAAAGAAGGATGAACAGGCATTCCCATTATGACGATCTTAGATGGTTCAACGCCAAGCTCAATCAGACGCTGTTGGGCTAAATCGTTCGGGACAATTGTTAAATCGGCATCGTGACAGGCCCAGCCACTCCAGAAATCGCCATTGGGGTCGGTGACCACAGTGACAAGCTTGGTTTGACTGCGTAGACCACTTTCGCGCAGACCACGGGCAATGTACTGGTTAGACATCGGGTGCACCGAAACAACCAGATCGGCCTTCATATCATGCAGGGTCTTAACCACATACGGCCGAGTAATCATCCAACCAAATTTTGAATCATTCGGCTTAATGGTTTCAATGAACCAGTAGTAGTACTTCATTGCCGACTGCTGATGACGCAGAAGGTAGTTGTAAATCTGGACAAAGCTTCGGTTTATGGGATGGCTGTTTTCTACAATGCTGTCAATCTGCACATCAACATCGTAATGAGCGAACCTTTCAGCCAAGACTTTCAAAATTCCAGCTTGCAAAGCTTCAGTAGCGCTACGATGCCCGCCTCCGGTGTCAGAGAAGAACAGGCCAATTCGCACAGGCTTTGTCATATTAAGCTTGGTGTTTCCGTTCAAAGGATTACATCCACTGAGAAATTAGCTAGCAACCAATTGGGAGTGCCAAATGCAGCACAAATATTCTGATAGAATGGGACTTCGCAAGTATTCAGCTCAAGAAAGCGCTTCCATCTCCCTGACATTTCCAAGTAATAATGTACCATCAAAGTTGGCTCTCACGTAGTAGAACGAACTCCAGAACTAGCTCAGTTCATCTTGGACCGCAGTTCAAGACCTGGGCCTTAAGCCTGGCACTACTGGCCACTTCAGCCACTTCTACGGCCCTAGCAAGCCCGGCGCGCTTGACGACCCACCAAGATGTTTCACAGCCTTCAAGCGTGCTTTATGGCTCCGTTAGCGACCGCTTCGCTAGCCTGCCTGCCGGCAAAAAACAACGTAAGAGACCGACCGATGTCAAGATTTACGAATATGACCAAAAGCCTCTAGGAGACCGCAGTCCGCTACTTCTTGTGCATGGACTTCGGGGCGAATACTATCCCTATTTTCGCTGGCAAAAAGTAGCCGACAAGCTAGCCAAGAGCGAAGTCTTTAGTAGCAAGTACAAAATTTATCTTGTGCGCTATTCCAGCCTTGATCGCTTTGACCAGGTTCTACCAAAATTTAAAGATGCCCTAACCTCGCTTTACAGTGCGACTAAGCAACGGCCCATCACAATGATGGCCTTGAGCATGGGTGGAAATATTGCCTATGAGTCATTGACCGATCCCAATATTGAGTCAAAAGTACGTCTGCTGTTCACTATGGGAACACCTTTCCATGGCTCACCGCTGTTTTGCAAAGACTGGATGAACTACACAGTCTATAAAAGACTGTCTTGGCCGTGGACTCGCATAGATCACAACCTTTCCTATCGCTTCTATTTCGACCGTAATCCTATTCTGCGCCAAGATTTAGCCTGGGATAACGCTGACGAAGCCATTCCTGAAACTGGCAAATTCAAGTCTCGACTACCCTTTGGTCCAAAGGGAACTCTCACTGTGGGCGATACCATTAATTCTCGCCTGACTAAAGTAAATAGCGTGCCCGTTGATCGCAAGAAACTAATCACCTACGGTGGTTACATTGTGAACCCCTACTTAGCTCCGGGTTTCAAACGTTACGCCGAAACCACAGCTTTCTATCCAATGTTTTTACTGTCTAATTCTTTTCCCGCTCACTTTGGTCGCGAGCACCCCGTTTTAGAATTTCTCAATCGAGACATCACAAACATTCAAGTTTCGAAAAAAATAGCTAAACAAGCAGGAACACCGTTCGTCTATGTATTGAACGACGGTATTTGCCCAGTTTCAAGCGCCATCTTCTTACCTAACGATGTTGCTCGCACACAATTTGTGGCCAAAGAAACCGATTTTGAAAAAGTACGAGACAAAGTCAATGTCGGAAAAGCAAGAGTTTTTCGCAACGTTGATCACTTAACTTTCATCGACGGCGTCAGACCCATCAATCCGATTATTTCGGCCGTGAATAGTCAATTCAAAGATGAACTAAACCCACAAGATGGCCAGAAAGATATATTTGATTGGATCTTAAGTGACTTGGTCAACTCCGATCACATCGGCGGCAGCTTAGCCAAAACCAAACAAGTACCAGAACCGGTCAAGACCGCCGTTGAAGACTTGGCGACCGCAAAAGAAGACTCTGTAGCAAAAGACGACTCTTCGTCACAGGTCGATTCCTCTGTAAAGATAGACTCTGCGGTAAAAGTAGAGTCAGAAGCAAAACAAGAAGCAACAGCGGGAACAACTACTGCGCAATAAATTAGTTGTACCTTGTACGATGATCAATTTAGATTTAGATTTAGATTTAGATTTAGATTTTAATGCCTCCTCAATTTAGGGTGCAGTATCAATTTTCGGTTTTAAAAATGGTTTCCATGGAAACCATTTTTAAACGGCAAAAACAGAACAGCACCCTCGCCCGCAAAACACAGATTTCGCAATCAGGTAAACCTTGTTGCTCGGGTTTACTTACTTAATCTGCTTAATCTGCTTAATTTTCCATTGACGCTGGAGCTTTTTGCCATTAGCATGGAATTCTTATGTTTAGCTACAAAGCCGCCAGCAATAATAACGACAATAATGATTGCCTCCAGAATCTGGTTGCACTCGTAAGACAATGTCGTAGTTAAGCTAAACAAAACAACGAAGAAGTCATCGACCGCAGCCAACCAGGTTGCGGTTTTTTGTTTTGGGAGAAATTATGGTTACGTCAATCAAACTAATAGAAGCGGCCAAGCTTTTAACGCAGTCATCGCAAGTCAGCGCACATGAATCTACAGCAACGACCGGTAGCGATGCCACAAAACATGGCAGTAATATAGTTCGCATAAACGGCCACTTGCAATCAATGCGAGACCTTGGCCAAATTATGTTCTTAATTGTGCGTGACGCCTCCTCCACCATTCAGGTAGTGGTAACTGAAGCAGCCTTGCAAGAGCAACTGCGACTATTGACCAACGAAACCCCATGCTATTTCGAAGGCTATTTGCAAGCACAGCAAGTGAAAAAGAGCAAAGAATCTACTCAAAAAGAATCAGCTCAAAAGGCAGCGGGAGAAAATCCTCAAACTGGCTCAACACCCATTTCTCAAACTACTGGTGTGGAGCTAGTGTTGGCAAGTGTAGAGCCGCTGGCCTCGGGCTTGCACGTCCCACCAATTGAGATTGGCAAACAAACTAAAATCGACAACTTGTCCACTTCGACATTGCTCGACTATCGGCCACTAACCTTGCGCAACGAAAAAGTTAGGGCAATCTTCAAAATAGAAGCAGAAATACTGAAAGCCTTCCGCCACTATTTGAACGGCGAAAATTTCATTGAAATCCATTCGCCCAAAATCGTCGCCACTGGCACCGAAGGAGGAGCCCAGTTATTTAAAATCGACTATTTCGGAAGAACGGCTTATCTAGCCCAAAGCCCGCAGTTCTATAAGCAAATAATGGTGGGTGCCTTTGAACGAGTTTACGAAGTAGGACCAGTCTATCGAGCAGAAGAACACGACACCACTCGCCACTTGAACGAGTATGTTAGCCTCGACATCGAGATGGGTTTTATCGAATCAGAACAGGACGTTATCGCCATGCAAATTGGCTTGCTGCGTCATGTAATGGAGCATGTAAAAGAACATTGTCAAAAAGAGCTGGCGATGTATCAAGCAGTGGTGCCAACCATAGGCACCACACTGCCGCAAATTAGGCTAGAAGAAGCGCAAGAGCTTCTAGCCAGTAGATACGGATGGAAAAGCGCATCAGCTGACCTCGACGGCGAAGGCGAAAAGCTTCTCACTAGCCATTTTGAAAAGGAAGAAGGCATAGATATGGTTTATGTCACAGACTATCCGCACGCAATCAGACCGTTCTATGCCATGCCAGGCGCACCACTTGCCAGCGGCGAAGCCGGGTCGAAGAGCTTCGACTTACTTTTTCGCGGCCTAGAAATCACCACCGGCGGTCAGCGTATTCATGAATATGAGCAACTACAACAGTCTATTGCCAGTCGCGGATTGAACCCCGAAGACTTCAACGACTATTTGCTTTGCTTCAAACATGGCATGCCACCGCACGGCGGACTGGCAATTGGCTTGGAGCGGCTGGCAAAGCAGTTGTTGGGCTTGCCTTCGGTAAAGCAAACGGCGCTCTTCCCGCGAGACATAAACCGCATATCGCCGTAGCGGCCCGCTCCCGCCGAGAGTTGAAGGTCTAGCAGTGCATCTAGCTATCGGAGCGACCAAGATAGCTGTTAGATCTAAATTCTCGCAGTGGGAGCGGTGGGCTTGAAGTCACGAAAACCTCACCGGCGATAGCAATTACTCGCTGATTGAATGTGCCTTGGAACTGGTGGCTACCTGGGACTTCCTTCCAACCAATTTTGACTGATTCAAATTCTCGGCAATCTGATCAATCAAGATTTTGCCACCAGAGCCATTCATGTGCACTGGATCCTTGAAATTACTGGCGACAAATGTTTTACCATCGTTTAGATCCAGCAATCCGCAGCCTTGTTCAACAACTGTCTGCTTCAACAAGCTTAGATACTGATCGTATGAGCCTTGCGGCATCAAGGCCATATTGGCAGGAGTAAGAGGCATGTTGACCAGTAAAACTTCGACGCCCTCGGACTTCAACTGACTTATCATCCGCCTAAAATACTCAGTCTGAATTTTGAACATTGACTGATTGGCGCTCTTGAAGCGCTTCTTGTATTCACGACTATTGTCTTGCCAGGGATAAAAAGCATTAGGCCGTAATGCCACCATTCCCTCAGTCACTTCGGTGCCACTAAGAGCTGCATCCGGATTTGTATCGGGCTTAGTGCTAGAAGCCGCAACGGAGTCATTGCCCTGCTTGCCTCTACGCTCAGGACCAAGCAATTCAGTAACACGCATAGTAATTGCGTCACCGGCCATAACTTGAATTTGCAGCCTTTTGCCTAGCAAATAAATGTACTTGTCAGCTAGATATTGACCTCTGTTGAAAATACTAGGCATCGACAAAGGCAAGAGCGAATCAATTTCGCTTTCTGTTTTATAGCGAGAAAAATAATGATATGCCGGTGTAGAAGCGGCGCACTCTACGCCAGAATCAATGAAATCGCGCAGCGACAAACCAAATATTGCCACCTTCGGTTTGCGCTCTTTAGAGAAAAGCGAACTGACAATCATATAGTGATCGGAAATCATGCCACCAGGCAAGGCGAAATTAAAACACTTGAGTTGCAGGCCGGTCTTTTCTGCAATTTTCGCTTGCAAATACTGCGAATAAGGATGGACAACCGGATCAATTGTGACATTAAGGTAGTCAGCGTCGCGACAGGCTGTGGGAATCATCATCAACGACGATCCAAACAGCACTGCATCTGGTGCCTGCGCTCCAGCCATAAAATCACGTGTGCGATGACTTTCCCAGGTGGGCTTTGTTGGGATGCGATCAACAGACATGGGACGGAGAGGTTGCCAAACAAACAGACCGGCATTGACCACGGCAAAAAGCCCCAAAGACAGTAAAAATACACTGCCTTTTGCTGTTCTAGAATTTGGCCCAGTCATTTGCATAGGGCTAAGGCTAGCAGCTATTTACAACTTTATTCTGAGAGCCTGCTTAGCTTTAGCGCTTTAATTAATTAAGACAGGCCTCGACGGCGTCAGCCATTTTGGCAGAGGCCCCATTAGCCAGCTTCAAGAAAAGCGATGGTTCAATTAACTCAAGTTCAAGCAGGCGCAACGAGCCATTGCCATCGGGAATAATGTCGACTCTGGCATATAGCGGCTTTTCGTTCAGTGCAGCCAGAGTTTTATAGCCAAAGGCAATCTCTTCGGCTGTGGCCTGAACCTGGGCCTCCCCGGCCTCTCCTGCCACAGCTAGGTGCTGAAAAGCAGTCTTGCGAATAGCATGACTAAATTCACCATCAATGAAAGCCAAAGCTCGCTCACCGTAGGTTTCTACTTCGGCGAGAAAGGGCTGCACCATGACACAGTAATCTCGAGCTAACTGGTTAATATGCTCTAGAGCAGAGTCTTGGCCAGCGCTTGTACTCAAGTCGAATTTTTTTACACCAAAAGTAGATAGCCCAATTGATGGCTTTACTACAACGACTTTGGCGAAAGTATCTGGAGTTGCACTCACAGGAGAACTACAAGTTGAAGAAGAACTGCCCGAATGAGACAGACTTTCCAGAATTTCTGCAAAAGAAGAGCGAGTAAGTTGGTCAGCACCCTCTTCTATGTAGTACGTGGGAACGCAGTCGATACCTCGCGCAGAAAGGTCTTTGAGATAGCGCTTATCAGAGTTCCACTGCACAAGCTCCCACGAATTTTTCAAAATACTATGGCCAGCAAGACTCTTCAGCCATGCCATAAACTCACTGTGGTGCAAATGGTAATCCCAGGTTGAACGCAAGACCACAAGCCGGGTTGATTGAAAGGGAAAGGAACGATCACGCCAGTCAGCAAACGAGCAGTTGTAACCGCGCTTTCGCAAAATTTCGAGAGCGTCGAGGTCATCAGGATCGCCCTGCTTGAGATCACCATAAGTAACGAAAACAATGTCCAGAGCAGGTTTCAAGATGCACCTCCGATATAGCGATTGAGCATTAACTGGATATTATCAAAAACGGACCACTATTAACTTTCTAATCCGGACATACGCGCTTATACTTCTGTTACGTGGAGTCTTCATATTTCCCTAATAAATGAAGCACCTGATCGGTGCGACAGAATTGTTTAGCGTGTATGAGGAAAACCTTGAATCAGTGCGATTTGAAAATTATAAGAGCCTGCTTCCCCCTAACCAAACTATCCACTTAGAGATCCCAGGGTATCAACAATCGGCATCGCGAAATAGTCGCTGTTCTAGTGACTGTTTTAACACGCCCAATTAGAACAGTAAGAACTAGTACATATATAGCTAGAACGGACATAGCTAAAACATAGCTAGCACTTAGCGAACTAGAACACTTTGTCAGACGGACTAGGATGAAAAACTTTGGAGGTTTATCCCTATGCGTATTGAACTCTTGTATACACCTGGTTGCAGCAACTACAAGAAAGCCCTCAGCACCCTTGAATACATCATTGCCGAGGAACGGCTACCGCTACCAGTTGAACTTGTCGAGAACTGCGCAAACGAAGAGGGAGAGCCAACGGTTCGTATAAATGGAGTATTGGTCAATAAAGCTGCGGCAAATTCGCAGCATTGTCTCGAGCATGTGCGTGAAGCGATCAGCCATAAGTGGCATGAAGTAAACCTGAGTCCTCTACTCACGGCCTAAAGAAACGACGCTACGCAAAGACAAAGAGATCCGCCAAAAGCGGGTCTCTTTGCCTATTCTAATTGTCTTTTAAAGGTGCAAGAACTTCGAGCCCGTTATCATTGACCTACGGCCCAATACGAGGGCTTGGTTTCCAATGCTTGATGCATGCAAGTTGTAGCTTTCTAATGCTCTTTAACACCTTACAATACGCTCTCTTTCTGCCGCTAGTCTTCGTACTGTTCTGGGTTAGCCCGCAGAAATGGCGCGTCTGGATTCTGCTGAGCGCCAGCTACATTTTCTACATGACCTGGAAGCCAATATTCATTTTGCTCATTCTTGGGCTGACGCTGGGCAATTACTATCTAGGCTTTGCTGTCCATAAATCTGAAAAATACAAAAAGTGCTGGTTAACCCTAGCGATAGTGCTTAATTTAGGCACCTTGGCATATTTTAAATATGCATACTTCCTCTGCGAAACAGCCAATCAATGCCTGCAGCCACTCGGACTGCCAGCGGCTAGTTTGCCATTCAAAATAATTTTGCCTCTAGGCATATCGTTTTTTGTTTTTGAATTCATTCACTATGTTGTCGATGTCTACCGCGGTCACCAACCAATTAAGTCTTTTCCCGCATTCGCTCTGTTTGCATCTTTCTTTCCCACACAAATTGCGGGACCAATCAAACGCTTTCAAGACTTCATCCCCCAATTTCTTGCTCCAGCCAAACTTACTATCAAGCAATTTGATACTGCTATTTCACTCATTCTGCTGGGTCTATTCAAAAAAGTTTTAATTGCCGACAACCTCAGCTTCTTTGTGCAGGGCGGCTTCTCCCAACCGCAGCTCTTCTCAGGCTTAGATCTTTGGGTTTTCGCCTATGCCTTTGCTTTCCAAATCTATTTTGATTTTTCAGGTTATACAGACATCGCCCGTGGTTCGGCTAATTTGTTTGGCTACAAAGTACCAATCAACTTCAACCTGCCGTACCTAGCTAGTAACATCTCTGACTTCTGGCGACGCTGGCACATTTCGCTATCTACCTGGCTAAGAGATTATTTGTTCATCCCCCTGGGTGGTTCAAGACTTAGCAAATGGCTCAACTACCGCAACCTGATCATCACCATGACTCTAGGTGGCCTCTGGCATGGCGCAGCTATGCACTATCTAATTTGGGGTCTTTACCAAGGCATTTTGCTTGTGGCTCACAAAGAGTTTCAAGCTTTTAAAGAATCACAAGCTTGGCTCAAGAAAGCCTTTGAAACAAAGCTCGGGCAAGTAGCTTCAATAGTTTTGACATTCCATGTAGTCTGCATTGGCTGGGTATTTTTCAGAGCAGAAACCAATGCACTAGCCTTGCAAATGCTAAGCAAGATGCTGACTTTGGCCCCTACAATCGAACAAGTAGCTGGTCAAACAAGAGACGTGGCAATGCTGCTGCCAACAATTAACTACCCACTTATATATCCATCAGTGTTTCTGCTATTGCCGCTGCTGGCCCTAGCACATATTGCCATGGGCTACATCAACAAAACCAATTTGATTGAGCGAGCCCCTAAGCTCGCTAAAATCGCCTGGTGTTGTGCCATGATTTTTGTTGTCCTTGTCTTCTCTCCCGATAAATCGCCCCGATTCATTTACTTCCAATTCTAACTATGACTGCTGACGACAAACCAAAATCACTTCCAGCCACGCTACTAAGCAGTTATGTAGTCTGTGCCGCCTTGCTATTCGTTGGCCTTGAAGCGCTAGGCAGCGCCATCAATACTTACTCACCCCAAACAATGGCCCTGAGCCCATACAAAAGCGCCAACCGCAGTTGGATATGGTGGAACGTTCGCGACTTTGATCGCCTCACAGCCGCACCAGATATAGTGCTGCTCGGTTCATCTTTAATGATGGCACCACTTCACGGTGGAGACGCCGTACACTTGAACTCAGCGCAAAATGTGCCGCTGCATCACAAGAGCCAATTACTCGAAGACTTACTGAAAGAGAAATTCAAACGCAGCTATCACTCATTTGCCTTTGCCCTGGGCGGCGAAATGGTATCAGACGCCTGGGCCATCAGCGACACCATGCTTAAAGGTGACAGAAAACCGAAAGTCATTATCTATGGTGTAGCCCCTCGCGACTTCATGGATTCAGCCTTACCTTCGGCAGCATCAACTGAAATCTATAAGTATATGAGCCGCATTGGTGACCTCTCTGCTGTAGACAAAGATGCCTACAGTTCATTCTGGCAACAAGGCGAAAATGCTTTGGGCAAAATAAGCTTTACCTACAAACATCGACCAGACTTTCTCTACATTCAACATCGCTGGGCCAAAGAGCTGTTTCGAAAACTACTGGGCTACAAAGAACTTGAACTAGTCAACTCGCCTTACCATGTGCGCAAGCAAGCATTTTCTGAACTACCAGAAGATAACGGCCCTGGTTCGCTCTTTGTTGACCCCCCCGGCCCAGCGCAAGAGCCATATGAAGCCAATCTAGATGAATATCGCTTCCGCTATCGTAAAGTCAATCTCAAACAATTCAATACTCAGCTTTCATTCTTAGAGCGACTTTTAGTACTGAGCGAGAAAGAAAACATTCGTGTGGTCTTGGTCAATATGCCTCTGACCGAAGACAATATCAACTTGATGCCGCCCGGCTTCTACCAAAATTATCTAGATAAAGTGACGGCCTTGACCACCAGCCACAAGGCGCTTTTGCTCAACCTCAATGACCCGAAAATCTTCCCGCAAAAATATTTCACAGATTCAGTGCACTTAAATGCCCGGGGCGGCGAACACTTCTTCCAAGTCTTGGCCGATAGACTAAAAGCAGACCCAGAGACAGCAGCAATTATTAGTCAGGCTGGTAGCAAGAAAGAAAACGAAGCGACAGGAAACAAGGGTGAACAGGCGAGTCTGGCAAACAATATGCAACCTAAACTAACCCGTAAATTCCTGGAAGAATTACCCAAGGATGCCACCGTTGACGCCATAATTAAAGAGGCCGGTCAACCCCATGGTGATATTGGTTCAGGTATTCATATTTTGACCTTTCCCCTGGCAGATGGCGGCTGGGCACTGGTTGGCACGCCCGATATGAAGAGCATCATGTACATTCACTATCAACTTCTCGAACCTAAGAGTGGTTTTGAGAAATAGTGTACATACAACTATTTCTCAAATACCAATAGCTCTAGGCAGAGCTTTTGTAAACTAGGTGTATATACACCTAGTTTACAAAAGCTGATAGCACCAGAGAAGAGAAGATTAGATGAAATCGGAGATGTGCAGGAATTGATAGCTTGAAAGACGATGAGCGAATAAAACAAGGAGAGAACGCTGAAGAAAACGGCTATTTGCCCAAGGTGCAGAGCAAGTCGTCAAAGCCGCAAAGCACTCTTTTGCATGTACTAATCAGCGCGTCTTTTCTTTGGTATCCGTTTGCATGCCTTCTAATCGCTGTTCCCTTCACATTACTAACCTCATACTTTGTTTCAGACGAAAGCCTACTATACTTTGTTGGCTCATACCTAATGGCGTGCTATCTATTTCCAGCAGTAGCTTTTGTAGCTCTCTTTTCAAAAAGCCATTGGTTTAGAAGGTGGTGCCATTGGTTTCTCTTAACGTGGATTGGCATTAACATGTTTAGTGGTATTACAGAAAGTGTCCTTACCCGTTTTTGTTTTCAAGCTAATACAGAGTTTCAGCAGCAATTCAAGCCGACAACGAATTGAGCCGTGAAAACTTTAGACTTCTGAGCCTTCTCTATTTAGAACGCCCGGGGTCGGCAGCCACTAGGCGCTCATCGAGTTCATCTAAGGTCTTAAGCCTGGCAGCCAGCAGTTGCTCGGGCAACAAACCCTTGGCCCGCATTTTCTTTTGATAGCGCAGTTGATCAATCAACAAATAATTTGTCAGGGCTAGAGAAGACGCCGAGCCAACGGTTGAAGCAATGCCACCAGCCATATACAGATTATTTGCGGCCTTTGGTCTTTCACGCAGGCGATTGAGAGCAACCGAAGCCAATATATCTTGTGCCAAGTACGTTCCAGAAATAGCAGGACCAGAAAGCACACCCTGCAAAGCTACTTTGTTTTGATGACGCTGGTCAATCAGGCCCTGCTCAATATACTTGTCATAGCGAGCAGACCAAAGCACATAGACAGAAACTCTGTTTTGAACTGAAGCAGCATTCTCCAAAATCGATATATCTTTTGAAGAAAGCTCATTATTAAGCTCATCCATAGCAGCTTTGGTTTCTTTTTCAGCACAGCTAAAATCTTCCTTCAAAGTTGCCGAAAGACGCTTACGCCAGTAGCGATAAAACACATTGTATGACTTAGCGCTGGCTGGCGCACTGGCTATTCCAAACGTATCGCCAACCATACCTGTATTAGCGGAGGCATTGCCTAGTTCCGGTCGAGTCAGCGATTTAATGGCGAGAATCTGAGAAGCCGTGTAGGCGCTATCGGCAACAATATCTAATATGTAATAGACGTTGAAGCTCGCTTGGGTTGACTTAACATCGGCATAAACATCGGCAAACTCAGATAAGCACCAATCACGAAAGCTCTTGAGCACACGACCTTCCGCCTGGCAGACACTAATTGATTGCAGATCAGAATTTTTCTTCATCAAAGCATCTCGCTCTACCATCATCGCGTCGATCTCTCGAATTCTTGCCACAACATTCTTCACTGCAGCACCAGGACTAGTACCATTGCGAATATTTTTGAGCGCAGTATAGCCATTAGAGCAAAGTTCAACAGCGGAGCTGCCACCATCAAGAGCAATTCCCACCAAACCGGCCTCTAGCCCTTGGCGCGTACCGCGCACCGAAATACGTTCAGGCACTTTAGTATGGCTACCAGACAGGGCGACGTTGGTAATATTAGAAGCCATTGAAGCCATGGCCGACGATACCTGAAAGGCGAAGTAGCGGGCACGGCGATATTTAGGTTCTTTAGTGCCTTGCACTCGATATCGCAGATAGTACCGCTCTAAGTCTATTTCCTTTCGCAAAATTTCATTAGCCAACTCGTCAATACGCAATTCATCCGAACTAATGGCTGCGGCAGAAGGAATGGCAACAAACAAAGGAACGGAAACAAACAGCAGTGAGAAACAGCAGGCTACCATTTTTCGAGCGAGGCTATTCATCAAAGTCAAAACTATTTATAGAGAGCCTTGACGACTAACTTTTGGAACTCAATACAGAGATGCTCACTATTGGTTAGGAAGCGCCCGACGCTAGGTACACCACCAATCAATCCACGCTGAACAGAGTTAGTGAGAATGTCATCCTCTTCGCCAACTTCTGTATTGAAATCAATTAGATCTTGTGCCCATTTCTTATCAACGCCAGGGGCAAAATATTGCTCCGAAAATCCCTTGGCTTCATTGGGGCCCAGTGGCATCCAAACATCAATGGATAAATTTGGAAAACCGGGATTGATGTTGACCGTAAAATTTGGCCAGAGTAGATGATACTGTGCCTGCTTAATAGAGCCAGCAGCATCATAGATCTTAATTCTGGTTTTTCCTTCGAGAGCTGATTCGCGCACATGACCAACCTGACTCAAGAACCACTGGTGTGAAGTCAGTTTATAACTGTCTTGGTCAACATCAATAGCAGCAGAAAATCCAGGATGAGCTACGGCACAGTGATAACACTCTAAATAATTCTCGAGCATAGTCTTCCAATTTGCACGGGCTTGCCATTCAGTTCGCTCCCACAATTCAAGCGAATTTAAATCGATGCCACTATCAGCGATTATGTCTAGGACTGGCCCGTAAAACGATTCTAGCGAATCACAATTTTCATCGGCATAGGCAAAGACCCATGGCCCTAGAGTATCTACTTTAATTGAAAGCAGTGGATAGTCACTTTTGTCAAAATTGGACTCTCTGTCTGCTCGCGGGGCAGCCTTGAGATCGCCCTTGATATCATAGGTCCAGGCGTGATAAGCACACTGCATGATTTTGGCATTGCCGCAGCCTTTCATCACTTCGTGCCGTCTGTGCCTGCAGACATTGATGAAACCTTCAAGGCCATTTTCGTTGCGGATAACAACAACGGGAATTTCACCGACATAGCCCGTTATGAAATCACCAATTTTGGCAAGCTTTTGAGCCGGGCCAATATATTGCCACGACTTGCGAAAAATCTTCTCAATCTCTTCAGCTGTAATTGCCGGATCCGTATAAAAGTGCGCGGGGATGGCTTCGCCACGATCAAGGCCGGCGAGCAATTCGTCTTTCTTTTGACAAAGCAGTTGCATAGTTTATTATTCCTCGCCTTGAAGCCCCACTGCGTCAATCTTTATTGCCAATCTTTATTGCCAATCTTTATTGCCAATCTTTATTGCCAATCCACCATTGCCAATCCACCATTGCCAACCCGCTATTGCCAACCCAAGATATTGACAGGCCTAAAATCATAACCGATGTGGCACTTCCTTTTATTAAAGTCGCGCTTGATGGTCATTCAAACAAACTCTAACCAAAAGCACATGATAGAATTTGCCATCATTCAAGAGCGCCTGAAGGCTCTTGGCTTATGCGTCTAGTAGATCTATGACCAACTCATAGACAATGCATAGACCTGATCATAAAACAGTTCAGGAAAGCCCAGTTTATTGTTGAAAACTCATGCGGGTGTTGCCATGCTTTATCGTCTAAACCGTCTTTTCCATCCAACTTCTAAGCGCACATTTGTTGTGGCTGTTGACCATGCCCTCTTCAATAATGCTGCTTTCTTGGAAGGCATTGAGAACATGGAGAAAACTGTCTCCACACTAACAGATGCCAACCCCGATGCCATGCTGCTCTCCCCCGGTGAAGCCCCTCATCTGCAAAAACTACCCGGCCGCAATAAACCAGCTTTGATGCTGAGAGCCGATACCGCCAACTTCTATAATGATGTATTGCCATCTTCCAAACTATTTTGCGAAGCTTACGAAGAAGCAGTAGAAGTAGCAGTGCGACTCGATGCTGCCTGTATTTTGTTGAACTTGCTACAAGTCGATGAATACCCAGAAATGCTCAACCAGTGTGTGCGCAATATTCTTCGTTTAAAAAATGTCTGCGACCGTTACGGCATGCCCATGGGTATCGAGCCCCTTTCATTCAAACGCAGCAAAGATGGCATGGTCGGTGATGGCAATCCCGCCCGCGTGGTTACCTTGGCCCGCATGGCCGCTGAGCTGGGTGCTGACATCATCAAAACTGATTCAACCGAGCCCGAAGAAGAATTCCATCGCGTTATCGAAGCCGCTTCAGGAGTGCCTGTATGCGTAAGGGGTGGTGGCCGCGCTTCTAATATCGAAGTGCTTCAACACACCGAAAAACTCGTGGCTCAGGGTGTTGCCGGTATCATTTACGGCCGCAATATCATTCAACATAGCGACCCTAAAGGCATGACACAGGCTCTGCAAGCGGTTCTCCACCATGGCGAAAGCGCATCCAGCGCTATGAAGTACATCAAAGAGCCCGTCGCTGCAGGCAAGAAATAGGTAGCCTGGGAAGAAGTGGGGAAGAAGTTGGCGAGAACTTAGCAGCTAAGTACAGGGCAGCTAAGAGGTAAATTGTCAGGAGTTATTTATGAAGCAAAGCGAAATTAATAGACTTTGTCGCGAGGCCGCAGACTGCCTCAAAGAACACAACTGGGTGCTGCCACCCCAGCCTGAGTGGTCAGCCACAGACTTTGGTCTTGGCGACTTCGAAAAAGTCGGCTTGGTTGAAGTGCTGCTTGCCAACGAGCCAGAGTACTGCGAAAAAATCATGTACGCGCGAGAAGGTATGGTCACTCCGGCCCATACTCACTACGAGAAAAAAGAAGACATTATTTGTCGTCACGGCACTTTAAAAATTACACTTTGGTCTAAAAATCCAACCGAGCATAAAGCAGAAGGA
Organism: bacterium; assembly: GCA_018062085.1. Taxonomy (GTDB): domain Bacteria; phylum Cyanobacteriota; class Vampirovibrionia; order Obscuribacterales; family Obscuribacteraceae. The sequence goes on from JAGOSY010000009.1 coordinate 155,441, forward strand.
ACGGTCGAAGTAAAAATCAATCGCAAAATGGAAACCCGTCAATCTGGGGTACCATTCGAGATGCCTGCTGGATCGCGTATAACTCTGACATCTGGCATTTGGCATGAATTTGTGCCAATTAATGGCGTCAGCGTAATTGGTGAAGTGAGCACTTTCTGCAACGAAGAAACTGACAATATTTTTGCCAACAAAGAAATAGACATATTCCAAGCACCCCAGGCTGACGAACCAGTCGCATTACCAGTTTGAGGAAAAACAATGCTTCCCCATGCTCTAATTTTTGATATGGACGGCTTGATTCTCGATACCGAGAATCACTACAAGCGAGCTTGGACAAAAGCAGCAAAAGAATTTGGCTTTGACTTAAGCGACGAGCTTTATCTGCGTTTGATTGGCATCACTGTTGCCGATGCAGAAAATGTTTTAGCAGAAGAATTTGGTGCCAGTTTTCCTAAAGACAAATTTCACCTGCGCGCCCAAGAGCTCTACGAAGAGCTGCACCACAAAGAAGGCCTGCCCTTAAAACCGGGCATCAAAGAGCTTCTCGTTTGGGCCCGCGAACAAAATATTCCTTGTGCTGTAGGCACGTCAACTGTTAAAGAAGAAGCAGTACGACGACTTGTGCACCACCAAATAGTTGACTACTTTGAGGTAGTCATTGGTAGCGATATGGTGGAGCGAGGAAAGCCAAATCCGGATATTTTCCTTCTCGCCCAATCAGGTTTAGGCAAGGCAGCCGAACATTGCCTCATACTGGAAGACGCTCACAGTGGCCTTCTTGCAGCCCGAGCAGGGGGTATGCGCTCATGCTTAGTGCCAGACTTGCTACCGGCAAGTGCTGAATCAAGAGAAATTGCCGAAGGAGTGTTCGACTCGTTGCATGAAGTGCGCGAGTGGCTCAAGCTGGGTTGTCCAGCTTTGCAAGAATTACAAGAATCGCAAGCAACAAAAGAACGTAGGCACTAATTGTCATCGTCAGCATTAGCACCAGGTATTAGACCGCGTTTACTGACATACCTTTGCTACGGCGCCATGATGAGCTTAGCCATTGGCGTCAATTTGCTGCCAATATTCCTTGTATCAATTCAACATTCTTTTCCCAGCTCAACTAATTTAGGCCTATCGCAAGAAGAGTTGGGTAGGCTTGGAGCTTTTACATTTTCAGGACTGGTGGCAGCGATTCTGCTCACTGGCCCCCTAGCCGATCGCTTCGGAGCAAAGCTATTTGCTCTAGCTGGTAACGCCCTTCTCGTGCTGGGCTTGCTGCTTACAGCTTGGTCGCCCACTTATGCAATTTTGCTCTGGGCCAACTTTGTACTAGGTTTTGGTGCTGGCGTACTAGACATGGTATTGAGTCCAATAGTCTCTGCCATCAATCCAGAAAGTCGCTCAGCGTCAATGAACTGGCTCCATTCGTTTTACTGCGTTGGCGCCACTCTTACGGTAATGGCCGGAACAATTGCCCTGCAATGCAATGTGTCATGGCGCATGGCCTGCTTGCTGTTAATTCCATTGCCAGCACTGCTTATTTTCGCCCTCGGTGCTGTTAAGTTTCCCGCTCTAACTACTGAAGGAGAAGTGCGCACGCCCTTTCTCAAACTACTTGCCTCACTCTGGTTTGTTGGCGCCCTAGCTGCAATTTTTCTAGGCGGAGCCACTGAGCTTGGCATGGCCCAATGGCTGCCAGCCTACGCCGAGTTAGCCTTAAAATATCCCCAATGGGTTGGTGGTGCTGCGCTCTTCTTCTTCTCTATCTGCATGGCCATTGGCCGCATGGGCATTGGCACCTTAAGTACAAAACTTGATTCATGCACAATCATGTCTTGGGGCTGCGGACTATCGGTAGCACTGTTCTTGTTGGGTTCATTTTGCCCAGTTAGGTTAGTCGCTTTAATTGCCTGTATTCTCGCCGGGCTTACTGGCAGCTGCCTCTGGCCAACCATGCTAGCAATAACCGCCGACAAATACCCTAACGGTGGCGCCACCATGTTCGGTGCTCTAGCAGCCTTCGGCAATGCTGGTGGTATTTTCATGCCCTGGCTCGTCGGCATCATCGCCGACAAATATGACCTGCACTGGGGCCTAGCAATATCGGCCTTGGCGCCGCTCTTCATGCTTCCTATTGTTCTCATTCTAGGGCGCAAATTGGTGAAAGCTTAGAGACCTAAAAGGCACCGAAATCCTGCCAAGTTAAAATACGACTTTAAACCTAGACTCTACTTTTTAGGCACCACATTATCGCGCAAAGCAATACGCTTAGCGACGCCGGCCCCTGAATGCAACCCGCCTTCCATATAGCCTTGGAAAGCGAAGCTGGTATGCTCCCCGGCGAAGTGTAGTCGCCCTAGGCCGTTATATAGTATTGGCCCAAGGGTCATAATTTGCCCTGGGGCAGGAGCGGAGTAACCGGCCTGAGACCATGGGTCTGATGGCCAATCAATAAATTTACCTTGGACAAAATTGTTGGCATAGCTTGGATATATTTTCTGAAGCTCAAGGGCATAGTGAGCCATACGCTGCTCTGCTGGCCAGCCACGGCCATAGTCGGCGGCATTGCCACCAGCAAAGACTGTCAAGCAAGAATGTCCAGTTGCCGACTGCATATCTGTTGCTTCCCAAGTTTCGGCCACAGGTCCATCACTGAGAGAAACAGGAGAGACTTTGTCTTTTTCCCAGAAGCGCGTGCGCACTTCAGACAAAAACTTGACCTGATTAGCCATTTGCGGGGAAAGCTGTGGCGGCAGAGAAGGCGTAAAGGTAATACGCTTCCAAGTACCTGGTGGCACACTTAGTATCACATCATCAGCTTCCATAATCTTGCCATCGGCCAAGGTAACAACTACTTTATCGGCTCTTACATCCACCGCCGTCACTGGCAACTCCAGGTGAATACGGTGCCTACCAATGGCATCGGCGAGCCGCTCAGCCAACTGCACATTGCCGCCCTTGCAGCGAAAACGCTCGCTTTCAGTCCAATACTTCTCGATGCCACCACCCTTAACCACAGCCAGTCGAGCCAGTAAACTCTGCCAACCGGGATCGTTAGCATCTGACGCCTCCGACAAACGAATGGCCTTCTTGCACAAATCCGAGCACTTAAGATCTTCAATCCAGGTGTTTACAGTCTTAGCGTCAAGCTCTTTAGCGTTTGGACTCTTCCAGGGCTGATAGGCATCAATGGGTTCAGCAATTTTATTGTAAGCACTGAGATAGTGCTCCACTTCTTGCCACAACGCTTCGGCTTTCTTTGGCGCCAGTAGCTCACCATTGCAATAGAATGGTTGTTCACTATCAGGGTAAGAAGTACGCTCTAACATCTCTAATTTGAAACGCTTGGCGTAGGCCTGCCATGTCGGATGATTAGCGCCAATTAGCTCAGCACCGGCCTCGACGTGCTTGCCGTGAATGAAATCATAAAGAGTCTGTACCCGGCCGCCGACTCGGCCACGGGCCTCAACAACCGTAACATCGTAACCAGCAGCCAGCAGTTCATAAGCAGCAGCAAGACCTGAGAAACCAGCACCAATAACAATGATCTTGTGATCGTTACGAGCCTTGCCAAAAGCATTACCGGAGAAACCATAACTGAGCATCAAACTGGCAGCTCCCGCCATCATCCCCTTGAGCATTTCACGCCGAGAAAGGCGCTCATCTTCCGGTAGAAATCGGTCATTTAGTTGGTTGATGATGGAGCGGGACATGGCGTTTTTACCTTTATCAGGAATAGCGGAATACAGAGGAAGAATAGGCCACTAGTAATCGAGAGAATGTGTAGCAATTGAAGCTTATGAGCAGAGTCTGTGACAAACTCAACGTAGGCATCAACAGCAATCATTCCTAGCGAATAAGAGAGATTGGAAACAGCATAGGCAATGGCATAAGAGGTAGAACCTCGCCTATCCACCGCATCTCCCAGCTCAGCGGAGGTGGGATTCATGGTAAATGCATAGCCCACGGTAATTAGGCAAAGCACAACGGTAGCGAGAGTAAGGTTAGGAGTTAAGGCCAGTAACGGCATTGAAACGGCTGTGACAAATAATCCAATAACTGCTGTGGGCCGCACACCAATTTTATTAGAGACAGCGTCAACCGCTGGCGGCATGAAAGCATAGATCAAATTGGAAAAAGTAAATAAGGCACCAACCGTGGCTGGCGTGGCCTTGGCTATGCGCATGACGTGCATAGGGAAGAGCGGCTCCATCATGGCCCAGCCAGCCGCCGCCAGTGCTACGGCAAAAGCGGCGGTGAGAACACTTTTGTCAGTGACGATGCCACCAACTTCGGCAAATGTTTCTTTCCATGGCCCTTTAACTTTGGCGATTTGCTTCTTCGAAATGAAGACAAAACGCAAGACAAAGTCAATAGCCAGCAGACCGAGCATAAAATAAATGGTGAGGGCGTAGCCAAAAATATCGAACATTTCGCCGCCAACAAGAGGCCCAATAACAGCCCCAATAGTGCCACCTAGAAGAGCAAAGCCCATGGCGCGAACACGGCGCGCCACAAAGTATTCAGCAACTAAGGCGAGCCCGGCCGTCCAGGTACAAGCAGCTCCAGCGCCTTGTAGTATGCGAGAAACAACCACAACTTCTGGAGTGCTGCCAACCAGAAAGAGAACAGCAGAGACAAACAGCAGAGCAACACCGACAATCATGGGTTGCCGGCGACCGACGCGATCGGTTATCAGCGCCAGAATGGGCGCTGCAATAATCAGACCCAAAGCATAGGCACCATATAAGGTGCTTACCATGTGCTCATCTTTAATATGAGCTGGCGACATTGGTGTCAGCGGGGCGACAGCTCCGTATAAAATCTCTTCAACACATAGGGCGAACGAAACTACAAACAAGACCATGTTAGGAGAAGTTCGCAGTTTGTCGACCCAACCCATAAAGCTAAACCATGCAGAGTGCCGCCAACAGTGATTTTAGCGCCTTTATGTATTGAACACCTCTTGAGATGTCAAAACCGACTAAATTTCATATTGGCAGGCTCTCCAACGAGCAATCCAGTGCAATCGGCTTGCTGTTTTTGTCAACAGATACAAGCACAAAATTGCCGTGGGCGCAGAGCTGCCGCTCGCCAGAAAGCAAATTCTCACCAAACAACTCGACATTGACAGTAACTGAAGAATTGCCACGTTTGACAATACGACCAATCACTTCAACCAAATAGCCATGCTTTACTGGGGTCTTGAAATCAATGCGCTCAGACGAGGCTGTCACCATAGACTTGCGCGCATAGCGAGAAGCTGTAATAAAAGCACTCTTGTCCATCAACTCAAGAGCATGGCCACCAAATAAGGTGCCATAGTGATTGGTCTGATTGGGAAAAACCATTTCGACCATTCTCGTGTCATATTTTGAAAAATCATTTGTACTCATACGTATCTCCTTATAAAAATAAAAAAGTTCCTGACCAAAGACAGGAACGAGATCTCGTATGAGCCACCCGAAAGTGACCATAGATACTTGCCTCCTTGCCTCGAAGAGGTGATGTCATAGTGCTCAAGTGGGTAGCCTGACTAGCAATTTCTTGCTTCACAGTTGCGGGACAGCGGTGGATTCTCACCACACTTCCCCCACCAGATCGCCAAAAGCAATCTCTTTATTTATTGAACACTTTCAGTTGATGTAAGCAGCTCCTCCATTAACGGCCACAATTATAGCCTATCCCAAATTCAATATAGCCGGCCCGCCAAAGAGCATTTCGATCAATTCAAAGCTACTCTCCACAATCAGGCGAGGTAAAATGTCGGACAAGAGAAAGACTATTTTTCTATGCAGGGCTGATGACTAGCGCGCCAGAATCACAAGAAAATGAAGCAGCTGAAGGCGATGACGAAAAAGCAACGCGTCCATCATTGGCAACTATTGCCACCGTGTTTCTCCGCCTTGGCAGCACCGCCTTTGGTGGCCCAGCAGCTCACCTCGCGCTTATGGAAGAAGAGTTAGTACGGAAACGAAATTGGCTGTCACGACAAGACTTCCTCGACATGCTCGGAGCCGCAAGCCTGATACCCGGCCCCAATTCTACTGAAATGGCTATCCATGTGGGCTATAAGATGGGAGGCCTGCCTGGATTAGTAATTGCTGGCATTTGCTTTATCTCACCAGCCTTCCTCATGGTATCAGCCTTATCCTGGCTCTATCTCAAGTTTGACAAATTACCAATGGTGACGGCGATACTGTATGGCCTCAAGCCAGTGATTATAGCTATTGTCTTTCAAGCCCTCTGGCTATTGGCAAAAACATCTCTAAAAACTCTCCCACTCAATATTACTGCTCTATTCGTGGCCCTACTCTTCTTACTTGGAGCAAACGAATTGGCTCTACTTTTCGGCTGCGGACTTGTAGCTGCTATATTTCATTTTGCCAAGAGCCCGCAACCAAGAGAAATAAGAGTACTCACAATCTTGGCTGCAGCCTGCACAAGCATATTAGGCGGCACCTATTTACTATCAGCCTACTCTCTCGAAGCAGTCAGCTACAGCCCGGCAGTTCTGTTCCTCTATTTCTTAAAACTTGGCTCGGTGCTGTACGGCAGTGGATATGTATTGCTTGCTTTCTTACGCACAGATTTAGTGGAAAGCTACCACTGGATCTCATCAGCACAACTTCTAGACGCTGTAGCCGTCGGGCAAATTACACCAGGCCCACTTTTTACTACGGCCACTTTTATCGGCTTTATACTGGGTGGACCGACAGGGGCGGCCGTTGCCACGATTGGCATATTCCTTCCCGCGTTCTTTTTAGTTGCCTTCACCGCACCCCTTATAAAAAGAATGCGAGCCTCGATCCTAGCTGGACATTTTTTAGATGCCGTAAATGCCGCCTCCATAGCCCTAATGGCTGGCGTTTTACTGCAACTTGGCCGGGCTGCCTTGGTTGATCTACCAACAGTTATCATCGCTGCCAGCAGCGCCATATTTTTAATACGCTTCAAGGTAAACTCGCTATGGCTGATGCTAGGCGGCGCAATTGCCGGTTTCATCTTCGCCCAGGGAAGACATTAACAACAACTCATCAATCCTTTTGAACTTTTTGGCCAGTCAACACGTCTTCACTTGTATCAACCATTTTTTGGAGATTGATTTCATGAACAGGTTACATATTTCAGCTTTGTCACTAGCAGTATTGCTAGGCCTAACCAGCGCTGCTAGCCAGCCAGCCGAGGCTTACCGCTACGGCGTCAACAACAGGCAAGAACGACAGCAAAACCGCATCCATAACGGCGTACAAAGCGGCTCTCTAAACCGTAGAGAAACTGCCCGCCTAGGAAAACAGCAATATGCTCTCAATCGAAAAGAAGCCAGATATCGCGCCAGCGGTAACGGTATGAGCAATTCAGAAAGAGCCCGGCTGGAAAGACAGCAAAATCAAATGAGTCAGAACATCTATCAACAAAAGCACGATGGCCAAGGCTACAATTCAAATAGACAAGGCCGTTCACTATATGATGTGAATCAAACCCAGCAAAATCAAGCTACCCGTATAAACCAAGGTGTTCAAAACGGTTCACTAACCTCTCAAGAAGCAGCCAGGCTGCAAAATCAGCAAAATCAGTTTGCTGCTCGCGAGGCCAGCATGCGCGCTAGCGGCAACGGCCTTTCAGTGCAAGAAAGAGCCCGCCTCGACAATCAACAAGATCGCATGAGCCAGAACATCTATCAACAGAAAAACGATGCCCAAGGCCTTAATCCTGGTGGTCCAGGTCCAGGTTCACCTTATAACAACCGCGGCATCAACGGCGACCAAGCCAATCAGCAAGCACGCATCAATCAAGGCATCCAATCTGGCACCTTGACTCCGCAAGAGGCTCAGCGGCTACAAAACAATCAAGCTGAATTTGCAGCAAAAGAAGCCAGACTGCGCGCCAGCGGTAACGGACTCAGCTATCAAGAACGGGCACGACTAGAAGCAGAGCAAGCCAAGCTCAGCAGACAAATCTACAACCAGAAGAATGATGCCCAAGGTATCCCACAGTAAGACCTAAGAAAGTAACAATCAAACAGGGAAGAAAATTCCATGTTGAGCAAAATAGAGCCAGGGTGTTAACTCAACTCCAGTCAACTTGCGCAAATCGGCCACATAAGTCTTGATTTGTTCACGGTGTTTGCGAGCTTGAATCTCCACATCTTTGGCAGCGAAATGATCGGTCTTATAGTCAACTAAATGCCAATCGCCTGCGGCGTCTTGAAAAACTAAGTCAGGGCGCCGCGGACGAATATCAGGGCCAGTCTCTGAGAAGCGGTTGGCAGCATCGATCAAATACGGCAATTCATGCCTTCTCTGTTGACTTTGCGAAAGCAGGCTGTAAAGCCTGCTTTCATAATAAACACCTAGCAAGCGCTCGCCTTCATCAACTAGTCTATTGAGCAAATCGCTATGTGCCACCATAGTTCCTTGGGTAAAAGCAATGTCTGCTATCCAAGCGCGATCAACCTTGCGCCCCGATGGTGGCAAATTCTCCATTAAAGAGTGGAAGAACGTCCCCAACGATGCCGCAGAAACAATTCCCGCAGTAGCGGCCACCCCATCCCTAGGCGTCACACGGTTGCGCCCTTGCTCATTGACCTTAAGATCTTCGCCAGTGTTTTGGCTTTGCTCTAGGCCTAAGAGACTCTGCAAAACACTCGCATCACTGACACCCGGCAAGGGCAAATCTTCAGGTAGCTCAGTTACGTCAATTCCTACAGCCAGGCTAAAGCTGTAGGGCGCTACTTCACCATCGCTGCGGGAAGTAATTGTGAGAGCAATGCAATCATCAGGGCCTGGCCGCACGGCATCTTCTTTATCTAGGCCTAGCACATTCATCAACCATTGACGATAAGACTCAGCCTTCTTAAATGGCGCCGATAGGAAAACGCCTAGATTATCCCGAGCCCTAGTCATAGCCACATAGAGCAAGCGTTTCTTCTCTTCTCGCTCCATTTGTTTATCTAAATGACTGGCCACTTGATACCAGGCTGGCGTCTCTTGCTCTTTAAGACGGGTGCTATTGAAAGCCACACCATAACTAGAGTGGTAAACCAAACGGTCAGCATTGCGCAACAACTGCCCACCCAAACAAGGCAATGCCACTACAGGAAATTCTAAACCCTTGCTGGCGTGAACCGTCATCAGCTTCACGGCATCGGCACTATCTAATGGTGCCTCAGATTCACGCATACCAAATTCACGCATCAGTGCCAGACGGTGAGCAAATTCGCCGCAAGAGAGATGCTCATGTTCGGCAGCCAAATAAGCCATCTTCCAAACGTTACGAGAGCGCTGCTTACCATCGGGTGCTGCCAACATCGCTAAATCGTAATGAGTGTCATCAATGATCTTCTGCAGCAATTCGCCCAGGGGCAAAAGGGCTGCATACTCCATCAAATTTCGCAGCTGGCGCACAGCCAAAGACAAAGCCTCAACCCCGGGCTCTCGCGCTCGAACAACATTGACGACAGCGGTCCAGAGCGGTTGCCCCTGATTATCAGTTATGACTCGATGCAAAAGGTCATCGGCAATAGAACAAAAAGGCGAGCGCAGCACAGCCAAGAGCGAATGACTGTCTTTAGGGTTATCTAAGAAGCGCAAGAGATTTTCAAAATCGGCCACTTCTTGGCGGCGTAAGAAGCCGCTGCCTCCGAAAGTTACATAGGGAATATCAAGCTGGGCAAACATTGCCTCAAAAGAAGCGAAGTCACTGTTGCGCACAACTAGGACAGCACAATCGCCATAGGTAATTGGCCGCACACCGCCATTTTTTGCTGCAATTTGATAGCCGCCTTCCACTTTTTTCTTCAGCCAATCACCGACTTGATGGGCCTCGTATTGTGCTGGCGTCAAACCACGGGCGTCTTCTTCTATATCAATATCTAGCATCAGAACTTCAACGGCTGAAGCACTCTGCGCCGCAGAAGACACTATGCTCGAATCAGCTTGCCGAGCCGGCTCCAAGGCTTCAAATGCCGCCACGTAAGGCACGACTTCTGGATCAGCGTCAAGCAAATGATCAAAAACAGAGTTAACGAAAAACACTACTTCTGGATGACTGCGAAAAGAGCGGGTCAACTTAGTAACAAGTGAAGAGCCGCTTAAACTCGAAGTTTCGTGCTTGAACAACGACTTCCATTTATTAAAGGTAGCAACATCAGCGCCTTGGAATTTATAGATAGACTGCTTATCATCGCCAATTAGAAATACTCTCGTCTTTTCACCGGCCAATAGCGACAAAAGTGTGGCTTGCATATCGTTGGTGTCTTGAAATTCATCGACAAGCAAAGCCTGCAACTTGTCGTTGAAATAGCTGCGCGACTGCGAATCTTCCTTTTCTAGACAAGCGCAAGCGAGACTGATTAAATCGTTATAGTCAACGGTCGTCAGTTCTCGCTTATGCACTTCATAGATTGCTAACGTGCGCTCAAACAGCTGAATAATTCCAAGGGTAAGAGCAAAGCCCCGCTCATCTTCTTGGTTGAGACCAGCAGGAATCTTGCCAACAACAGCTTTGGCTTGATCGCGGCAGGTCATCAAGGCTTTGCGCAGATCTTTGGCATCAGGTTTGGTGCCTCCAATATTGCCAATAGCCAGAGTAGCGACTGACATAAACGCCTGCCAACGCTTAGAAACTGAATCATCGGCAAACAACTGCTGGCAGAGATCAAGTAGCAACTCACGCACAGGATTGAGTTTATTGGCGGCATCAGCCATAGAGTTCATGCGCACATAGTCAAAGGATGAGTTGAACTCACGGTTGCTAGAGAGGCCAGAAAGAGCACTATTCTGCACATCTAGCAACACTCTTTCAGCTTTGGTGCGCATGCCATCGATTGTCAAAGAGTCAAAGGCTTTCATTGATTGCCTGAATTGCATTGAACCTTTAAGCAGCCGGTTAAGTATCTTCTTGACTTCGTCAATAGAAAATTCCTGCAAGACATCGTGCTCGCAACCACCAGAATCAGGTTCTGTCGCATTGGCAGCGCTATAAAGCTCAATCACGGCCTTGAGAGCACGGTCAATACTATCTTGCAATAATTCATTTTGAGTCAAATCATCCAACACTTCAAACTGTGGATCGATACCACAATCGGCCGGGTGACTTTTCAAAATCGATTCACACAATGAGTGAATTGTGCCTATTCGAGCGCCATCAACTTCGGCTAAGCAATTGAGCCAACGGCCATCAGATTCTTCTTGAGAGAGAGAAAGGAAGCGGGCCTTGAGCCTTGAGCGCATTTCGGCGGCAGCTTTGCGAGTAAAGGTAACAGCAATAATATTTGAGAGTGTACAATCAGGATAGCGTCGCAAAATTTCCACATAACGCTCGACTAACACATGGGTCTTGCCTGAGCCAGCACCAGCTGAAACCAATACATTTTGGTCAACTAGATCTACCGCTTGTTGCTGTTGCTCAGTTAGCATCTATCAAATTTTCCCAATCTCGCCCTTTATACTCATGTTAGTCTTCGCCATTATCGCTAACACCAAGTTCGGTGATGCGGCAAACTTGCTGGTGATCGCAATGCTGGCAAGAATCAGGGCTACTAGGCCTGACGCTGAAGTTTCCTTTCTTGATGTTTGCTACATAGTTACCAATGTGTTCTCTAGTCAAACCAACAAAGTCATTTTCACCATCTTGGAAATCAATGGTGCCAATTTGTTCGCCAGAAGAAAAGCTCAGGAAGGCGCCGTTTTTAACTTGTACGTTGCGCTCGGCCAAGATAGCATCGGTAACAGCCATAGCGTAGACAGGTAGCTGCATATTGCGGCCAGCCAAAGCCTCATTCTTGCTGATGGCAGCAGAGCTAGACTTGTAGTCAATGACCTTAACGCGACCATCGCTTGATACATCAATGCGGTCCACACGGCCGTGCATTTTTACAACCTGGCCATCGACTTTTACGACTAAAGCAGGGGCAGAGTCTGCCTCTTTAAAGCCAAATCCTTTTTCGAAATAGGTAGGAACAAATTCACCACCAGAACGAACGGCCCGTTCTTTTTCTTTAACAAAGAAACGACGCAAGCGGAAAGAAATTTCTTTCTGCTCGTATTGCCAAAAATCAGTATGCCTAAATTTGCGCGTCGCTTCCAACCAGGCAATGGCAGACTTGATGCTACTTTCAAATATCTCCTGTAGCAGTACATCGTCAGCGCTCAAAATAGAAAGCGACCGCTGCTTTAACTCTATGTAGAATAGTTCAAGGGCCTTGTGATAGACCTCCCCAAGCAGCCTTGAGTCAAGACCAAGCTCGGGCTCTTCCATCTTTTCAATTTTTAGTGTGTGTGACACCCAGAAACGGAAAGGGCACTTACCATAGTCATTAAGTCGGCTAACACTCCACATCTCGGGAGTCTTGACACTAATGAGACCTAGACTAACTTGCTCAGTCAAGCAGCCATTTAGTTCGTTGAAACTAGATGTAGTACTAATTCTGGTTCTTGCTTGCACCGTAGAAAACGGCAGCTCTAGCTTGGTAAGAAAATGACGAACATCAAAAGGCATCCAACCGGTCGCAGCCGAATCAAGATCGCGCATTGCCTGGCGGCCACTAAGCCAGAGCCAGCCGGCCGCCAATTCTTGGGCTGAAGTTGGCTCGAGCATGGCGTAGGTACGAGGCGCACGAAAAGTAAGAGCAGCGGCGGCTGCTTCATCGCCTTTGGTCAAGAAGAATGAGGGAATCAATTCGTCGCCAGTCATTTCATAAATTGGGCTCGATTGACAAAGTTTATAGGTGGCGCGCTCTACCAATGAATCATAGAGAGACGGCTCAAACGACTGGTGATGACGCGGGTTCTCTATGTCTATGCCATAAGACATCCATTTGCGCACTTCATCTTTGCTAAGAAATCCGCCTTGCTCTGAGCGCCGAGGAAACTCACCTTCGTTCAAACCAGCCACAATAATTACTTTGAATCTGCGGTTTGGTACCAAATCAGCGCTGCAAACAGTGATAGCTTCGCGACTGACTTTCGGTCTTCTAAAATTGGCATTCTCTAAAGCCCGCTCTAAGCGCTTGAAGAAAGCTGGATAGCTAGACATCTGTGGACCATAGGCATGAGCAAGAAGGGTCTCTTCTAAGACCAAATTAGCCAATACCCGCCGAAACTCGAACAAGGCTTGATGTTCTTCCCAGCTCACTAGTGGATTGGAAAATTCTTCATCGTTGGGCAAAACTAATAAGTCATCAATTAGATCTTCGACAAAGCTAACATGATCAGTCAACGTTTTTTCATAGCCACTAGCGTGAATACCTGGCAAAGAAAGTCGCTCTATTAATTTGCCAAGTTTTAGGGCCCAATGCCAATCAGCTGAACCTTTTACAGTAAGAGTTGAAAGTGATTGATCATCAATTTCTTCAATTTCGCTGCTACTCAAATCGAGAAAAGCTTTATTGAAAAACGGACTAGACAATGTCCGCACCACATCTTGCCTAGCAAAATCAGAAACAGGAAGATGCAGTAAGCGACTCAAATATTTAACCAACGGCAAGCTACCAAGCTCTAAGGGCTCATCTAGAAAATAATCAATATGCGCCCTTTCAAAGGCCGCTCGAATAGCAGTCATATAAGGCTTGACTGAGCGTGCCACCACCACAATTTGATCAGCAGAATAACCTTGAAGCAAACACTTCTTTGCTTCGCGAGCAACTTCCTCCATTTCCATCAAGCGATCAAGCGCTCTAAAATTTGTTGCTTGCGGACTAGCAGGAGTAGAGGAAGCTCTCACCGTTTCTTTGAGAACTGGAGCAAATGCCTCTTTTAGCTCGCGTAAAGACTTATCTTTCCATGAATAGTTTTGCCATGAATAGTTTGGTGGGGCTACATAATCAAAAGCAATTATAGTGCGCTCTGACTGTTTAGCAATAGAGCTTAGAACTTGCAGCTGAAGCCGATTAAAGCGGTCGAAGCCATCCACAGCTAAGAGCCCAATTGACAATACATCGGGGTCAAGATTATTTAAAATCTCGCGCGTTTTGTACGCCAACTTGCGCTCATCAAAAACATTGAGGCTTTCAAGCTCTTGCCAATAGGCCTCATAAACGCGCCCTAGCTCCATATAGCGAGCGTCACTGGCAGCCACTTTTGACAGTTGGCTAATAACTTCTGAGGGCGAAAAGCCAGCCCTCTCTAGCTCATCTATAAGCTCAAGCATATGGGCATGGGTGCCAGCAAAGTCAGCGATAGAACTGAGCCCAGTTAAGCGCCCAGCGGCTTTCACTTTTTCAATAGCCTTAACTAAAATAGCAGGGCGAATACTATCAGGAATTAAACGAAAGCCACAGCCAGCCTGGCGCAGAATTTGATGACACAAATCGTAGAACGGCAGAATCTTGAGACCCACAAGGCCGGCCGCCTTAGCAGTAGCAGCAGGCGGAGCTACAACCATCCCCTCCAACTGCTCGACCAAGCGCTCTTCCACCAGACGCTTGTAGCGGTGGGAAGGCACAGTGATTATTGCCTGCTTGCCGTTAAGCAAACTTTGACGGCAATATTCAGCGACCTGGTCAAGCAACCAGATAGACTTGCCCGAGCGATATGGACCGGTGATTAGCTCTATGCTTCTTTCTGGCATATCCGCTCTTCTATTTATTTGTCGACCAAAAATTGTGCCCGTTGAGATTCGAACTCAAGGCCTTCGGCTTCGGAGACCGACGCTCTATCCAGCTGAGCTACGGGCACGTGGCTCTAATTCTAGCATCCTTGGCAGATTACCTGCGGAGCCGACCACTTGGCAAGGAGGCTTTCACCGGCGGTCGCAGAACAAGCTCCAGCAGAACTAGCGCAGAAAAAGGTCTGGCGACACCTTAAACAGCTCTGCCAACTTCAAAACCAGGCCTTTGCTTAAACCGCGCTTTCCGGCCAAGAATTCAGAAATAACAGACTGAGACGACTCCAACTTTCTTGCCAGCTCTGACTGGCTAAGGTTATTTTCTTCCATAAGTGACTCAAGAGCTCTTTGTGGTGCCATTGGTGGTGCCAAAACCGGAAGATGCTCCAGTTCGTACTCTCGAATAAGCTTTCCCAATACTGTCACATAGTCACTTTCATCGGAAGTTCTCTTTTCGACAGACAGCACCAATTCTGAGAAAATCTCAGCGGCTCTATCAAGAGTTTCTTCGTCCCGAATCGGCCGCAACGGAAATCGTCTTATTAGGGCCAGATACTCATCGCTTACATTAACTATGCTACTCACAACTTCCACCCATCGTATTCGGCATGAGTGCCGACTCTAACGCACTTGTCTTTGTAGACGACCTCTGCCACCACTCTATAGCTATTGCCGCCGACATTGAACACAACTAGCCCTCTCACATAGTCAGCACTATTGAATGTGCTTTTTACATCTACGAGATTTGTCCATTCAGCAGCTTCAACCTTCTCAACCCACTCAGAGAAAGACACTCGCGAATCTGCATGTTTTTTCACAAACAGGTCGAGAGCTCTCCTATTCTCAATCAGCATCACGGCCTCACTTTAGTACAACTCTATCGCAAAACGCGATAGAGAGCAATAGGCCATTTTTTTCGTTATTCAAAAGCGCAATTTGGCAAAGAGCCATAAAGCATAAACAACCGCGAAAGCGGAGTTTGTATCGAAAAACTTCTCGGAAACCCCTTAGTTCGCCCGCACCATCTCTTCTAGTGCATTCATGTTGTGAATAGTGACGCGCTTCGATTCGATATCAATCCAATGACTATCTTTGAAGCGGTTGAGAATCTGGGTGACAGTCACTCTTGAAGAGCCAACCATGTCAGCGATTTCTTGGTGAGTTAGAGGAAATTCTACGCGCACGCCATGGGGAGTAACTTTGCCATGGGTGTCAGCCAGCGTAAGCAGCAAGCGAGCGACGCGACTAGGAACTTGACGGAACACTAAATCTTCGATGCGAGCATTGGCCTGCTTGAGGCGGTCGCCAATGATGCCAATAAAGCGCAAACCAAATTCGGGGTTTTCGCGCACAAAACTAAGGAACGACTCGCGGCTGATTTGATAAATTCTGGAGTCTTCAAGAGTCTCAGCATAACTGTCATGCTCGGCATTTTCCCAAGCGGCTTCACCAATCATGTCACCAGGTCCAAGCAGGGCGAGAATTACGGTTTTACCTTCAGTAGAGAGCCTGGTCACCCGCACACGACCCTTCTCTATAAAGTAGATAGCGTCGCAAGGGCCCCCAGGAGAAAAAATAGTATGGTGTTTGGGCAGCTCAAGCTCTTCAAGAATACCTAGCAGTCGACCCAGCTCCACCGGGTTGAAGGCTTCGAAGATCTCGCTGTGCCTTAAGCTGAACAGCCTTTGAGCACTTTTCATGAAGACCTCCCTTGAATCAACCAGAATTGGTAAAAATAGACCATGAACTTCGCAACTGCCTTCAAACAATGCGCCCATGGGGCGTTGAAAGAAATTCAAATATTTCTCGGCTCAAATTGAACTAAGTCGGGGAAATAAACGTTATCTGTATTACCCCTCTAAACAAATATTGTTGGGTAACAACCTTTTTATACCCCCACCCCCTCTTTTCTAACTTGAATAGAGGGAAGGGGCTAAGAAGGACCGGAAACACATCGAGTACATACAGCTCATTCGACCAATCGCATATACATCAGGCGGCATGCGGGTTTTGCTTACTTTTTATCTGAAAGAGCAAGCAAAACCGCTATAATTTGCGAGGTGTAGACAAGGTGCGCTAGAACAGATTTTGGTCTGTACAGCCTTGTTTTTCCAAGTTAATCGCTCTGCTGTTCTGTTGCCCGCGGTTGTCAGCTTTGCTTTTTTATCTATTTTTAGTTTATAGAGTCGAGGAGATTTAATATGGCGATAGTGACCAAAGAGAAAGCCGTGGATAAACAGGAAAAGGCCCCAATCGAGAAAGTAGCCCGTGTCAAAGACACTTCAGGCACTGAAGACAAGAGCAAAAGCCATGCGCCATCAGCAGAGCGCCTCAAAGCTCTAGGTGCTGCCCTTGATTCAATCAAGAAGCAATACGGCGACGGCTCAATCATGAAGTTGGGCGATTCGCGCAACAACCAAATTGAAGCTGTGCCAACCGGCGCCATTACCTTAGACGTAGCTCTAGGGGTGGGCGGTCTACCAAGAGGAAGAATCATTGAAATATATGGTCCTGAATCTTCTGGTAAAACCACGTTGGCTCAACACGTAGCCGCTGAAGTACAAAAACTTGGTGGCATTGCCGCCATTGTTGACGCTGAACACGCAATGGACCCAGAATACGCTCGCGCCCTAGGCGTAAACGTAGATGAGCTTTTAATCTCGCAACCAGATACTGGCGAACAAGCCCTCGAAATCACAGAGCAACTAGTGCGCTCTGGTGCTGTTGACTTGATCATCGTTGACTCAGTAGCAGCTCTTGTACCGAAAGCTGAAATTGAAGGCGAAATGGGTGACAGCTTGCCAGGTCTGCAAGCCCGACTGATGAGCCAAGCTCTCCGTAAACTCACAGCAATCGTGGCTAAGACCCATACATCCATCATCTTCATCAACCAACTTCGTCAAAAAATTGGTGTGATGTACGGCAACCCTGAAACAACTACCGGCGGAAACGCGCTCAAGTTCTACGCATCCATCAGACTTGATATTAGAAAAATCGAGACACTGAAGAAAGATGGCGTTGAAATTGGCAACCGCGTCAAAGTTAAAGTAGTCAAAAACAAGTGCGCTCCTCCTTTCCGCATTGCCGAATTCGACATCATCTACGGAAAAGGCATCAACACCGCTGGTTGCTTGCTAGACGTAGCTGCTGAACACGATATCGTCAAGAAATCAGGTACTTGGTTCAGCTACAAAGAAGAGAGAATTGGTCAAGGTCGCGAACAGGCTAAGACCTTCCTGGAAGCTCATCCTGAAATGCTCAAAGAAATTGAAGTACGCGTAAAAGCTCAAATAGCTTCAGGCGCAGTGCCAGTCAAAGAGCCAAAAGAAAAAGACAAGAAAGACAGCTAGTCATTCTCTCCCAATACAGAAGCAGGCTGATATAAAGAAAGGATGGAGTGCAAGATAATTGACTCCATCCTTTTTTAGAGGACATAGCCACGGCCGCAAAGAATACTAGCGCCAAGCCCAAAGCGAAGCAGAAGAAGACTAAAGCAAAGCCCCAGGCAACAAAGCCTGAAGCAAAATCTAAATTGCTCAATTTTGCTTGGCCGCAATTTAAATTTGCCCCAAGACAGTGGCTAATTGCCTTGGCTTGTGGTGGCATAGCCGGTTTAGCCGCTCCAGGCTTTGACCAATGGTATTTGGCATGGTTTGCCTTTGCACCACTGTTCTTGCTCATCTATGCCAATAATTCTTACATCAAGCAAATTATGCTAGCAGGCGCCTTTGGCCTAGCTTACAACTTGGTGTATTTGCATTGGTATCTCAACTTAGCCCCTCTTGACTGGCTCGGCTTCACTGGAGCGTTCGGCTATCTTTTAGCAATGCTTGCCTGGCTAAGCGTATCGATACACCAAGCGCTGGCGTTTATTTTGTTTGCGGCAATAGTTAGTCGCCTACCGCTTTCAGGTTCGTTCACAGCTAAGCGTGGCCCTAAAAAAGTATGGCTCGTGCCTGCCCTTGTGGTGCTACCAATCGCCTGGGTTCTGATCGTCAATAAACTTGGCAATATGCCTGATTTGATGGGTGTGCCCTGGACAATGTTGGAGTACACACAATACAAGCAACCGGCCGTGCTGCAATCAGCATCAGTGATTGGTGGAGTGGGAATTTGCGCCCTAATCATTGCCGTCAATGTCACTATCGCCTCTTTCTTTGCTACATTTATTGGTGGTGGCACTAAGCAATTTAAGCGCCTAGCAGCCGAAAATAGAGAAACAGCTTTCTATCACGGCCTAGGTATGGCACTGGTGATGGTGGCAGTATATTGCCTGGGCTGGCAACAGCAAGGCCAAGTCAAGACGAGCGCGATGATTGATACGACCTTGGTCCAAGGCGGTATTAACATCGACATGCAAAAAACAGTGCATCGCTTTACCATCGAAGACCTAGTCGACAACTACGACAAATTACTAGTCAACAGCCATGATTCACTAGTAGTTTTGCCAGAAGGCGCATTGCCCACTTATTTGCGCGAGCAGCCAGGTGTAACCAATTGGCTCAAGCACAAAGCCTACGAAAAGCACTTAGATATCATTGTCGGTTCAATGGATCGCAGCGCTGCCAATCGCCCGTTCAACGCGGCCTACGGCATCACCAGTAGTGGCACGCTTTTACCAGAGGTTTATCACAAGAGATTTCTTGTACCAATTGGAGAATACACCCCTCTGCTCGTCAATTATTTACCAGAATGGGTGAAGCGCTGGACCAATACCCCTGCTGGCGGCGGCTTTGCTGCGGGAAAAGAGCCCGTTTTGTTAGACATGGCCAGAGGCAAAGTTGCCCCTCTTATTTGCTTCGAATCGATATCCCCAGAAGTGACTGCAGCCAGCTGTAGGGCTGGTGGCCAATTGCTTGTTAATATTTCAGACTTGGCCTGGTTTCACAAATCAGACTGTGGTCAACAAATGTTGGCCTTTGCAGTGCTGAGGGCAATTGAGAATCGTAGATATTTTATCTTTGCCGCCAACACCGGACCATCTGCCATAATTGAACCTACCGGAGAAATAACCCACTACTTGGCACAAACGGAAAAATCGAATTCAATACTAAACGGCAAAGTCGGGCTCAACTCTCAAACCACTGTTTTTGCATCTTGGTACCGATAGAAAAATACAGACACAGATAACCCTCTACTGAGCTTTCTTGGACAGTAAATGACAAATTTTTCGCAGTTCACGTTCTCCAGAATAGCCAATGGGTTTCCCCGCACAGCTTGGCCTAAACAGGTATTTAGCCAAGCAATATTCTGTACTTTTATAGTCAGTCTATCCCCCGCCTTTGCCACTGAACCGTTTAGCGGCGCGTTTATTGGCAACCAGATTAAAGAAAGCTGGGCCAAACAAAGCGCCTCTAAAGATTCCAAAACAAAATTGGCAAAAGCCACAGTCGAGACAACTATCAAAGCACCAAAAGAATTTGTCTGGAATGCTTTAACCGACTTTAGCCGTTATCCGCACATTTTCCCAAAAGTTAAATCTTGCCAAGTGCTAAAGCGAGAAGGTCAGCTTGTCTACATTGAGAGTTTTCTCAAACCTCAATTGTTTGTCAACGAGCAATGCCAGCACACGATCAACGACTTGCAAAACAAGCCCGACTGCTTACGTTGGAAAATGGTCGACGGTACATTCAAAGCTGTAGAAGGTGAGTGGCAGCTAAAATCGACCAATTCTGGTCGTCACTGTCTTGTCAAATACACCCTCGAAGTAGACCCGGGCCCGGCCATTCCCCGCCCCATAGCAAGTATGGCCTTAAAGATGACCCAGAAAGAAATTGTAGGCAATTTCAAGCAAGTTGTTGAAAAAGACATCGAAACAGTCAATTCCGGCCGCCGTGCATCTACTTCTGCCGCACTTGAGCCCGAAAGCTAAATTTGAAGTGCCCTAGATTTCTAATTGCTGTACTTGGTAGCAGCTGTAACTTCGACTGTAACCATGGTCTTGCCGCTCTGATTATCAACGCTCTTGATAGTTCCCATGGCAACTTCGCCCCAAACAGCCGAATGAGGGGTCATGCCTTCGCCCTGTTGCATCACTTTGACGTATTCATTGTTCTCGTTCTTGCGATTGAGCGAACCTTCCACCTCAATCACAAGACTAGTCAAACCAGCCACAGTCTTAGGTTTGCCAGAAAGACGGCCTTTAGCAATCTCTTCCCAGCGCTGATTAGTGGTATTTGTACCAATTCCCCATTCAAGAATCTGAACAGGTTTGCTCAGTCTAATCATGACCTTTTCCTCTGACTTCCATCGACAGCCTTACTGCAAAACGTTATCACATTTACGGCCTACTCTTCCAAGTAAGCGTCTAAGCTAGGGCATTTCTCTAGCGTTTCTTTAAACTTTCGACGATGTCAGGTAGATAATCTTCCAGACACTTTCCCTCTAAACCAAAAAGAGCATGAGCCTCTTTAGAACTACTATGCGAATCGGTGATCAGAATCTGGGCCAATTCAAGAGTAATTGTGTTTTTAGGCAAGACCTTTGTCGCCATTTCGAAAGCCTTGCCTGAAAGCTGGCTAGGAATAGTCATAGTCGTGCCTGAAAGACCAAACTCAAAACGAATACTCTCAAGCATTTCTACCAATGAATATTCTTTTGGACCGGCGATTTCTATCACTCGGCCAGTCGATTCTTTCATATAGATGCAGTCAACAACACAACGAGCTACTTCATCGACGTGCACAGGCATCAGTATGTTTAGACCGCTGCCAACAACTGGCAAACAGGGCTTAAAAGTCACCAGCGGCTTAATCATTTCGACATAAGGAAAACGCGCACCGAACATATATGAAGGTCGCAAAATAGTCCAATAGAGCTTAGAATTGCGAACGATTTCATCACCAGTAAACTTACTGCTCAAATACTCACTGCCAGACTCTTCGCGCGCACCTAAGCAGCTAACCTGAACAAAACGTTGTATGCCGTTTTGTTCGGCCAAGACTGTCAGCTTCTCCACCAACTCGACATTGAGATACTCATAAGAGCTAGCTCTAGAGCCATCACTATTCAATCTAAAGCTACCCGAAATATTGATAATGGCATCGACGCCATCAAGCGCGCGCAACAGCACATCATCACTTTCTAGGGAGCCAACCACAACCTCTATACCGCGCTTACGATACTGAGAAAGATTCGAGCCTTTCCAATCGCCAGCACCGCGGGTGAGCAAGCGAATGGGTAGCTGCCGAGCCATCATTAGCTCGACAACAGGTTCGCCGAGAAAGCCAGTTCCACCAATCAGCAGCAGCAAATATTTATTCCTTTAGAACCTGACACCAAAACCGCTGCCACCGAATCTAATACCACTACCACCCATACCAAAGCCGCCACCAGCAGGATAGCCATAAGGACTAAAGCCGTTGTTGAAAGAGCTATAACCGCCCATCGGAACACCAACAGGCACACCCAATCCCATACCCATTCCAGCCGGATAACCGAACCCGGCTCCGGCAGGAAGGCCACCAAGACCGGTGCCATAGCCGCCATAAGCGCTATTTCCATAAGTACCAGTACCATAGGCACCAGCAGGATAGCTAGCAGAACGACCAACCACCTGCCCGGTGGTCGGGTTGATCAAGTTACCAGACATTGAATCTATCAAGTAGCCCGTGCTCGGGTCACGCACCATTGCTGCCGACCCAGGAACGCCATAGCTAGTGCCATAGCTCGTGGGATATCCACCATATGCGCCATAACTACCGTAACCACTGCCAAGCATGTTACCAATCGAATTTATAATTTTACCAAGACCACCGCTGCCGCGAACTTGGCTTTGACTAGTCATGGCACTCCCCATGCTCCCCATAGAGCCAAGCGAACTCATACTTGTACCCATGTCTAGATCGTCATCAAAGTCATCACGGCGAGAACGATTGGCCCGAGCTGTTTTGGCTGGAGCAGAGGCAATCGGCACTTTTTCTACTAGCTTGGCGACACGCTCGGGCAAGCTCAAAGAAGCTGCTGAGTCGGCTTTATTCGGAAATACAGTCTCTTCTAAACGACCCACCCTCTCAATCAGCGGATCTGAAGCGAAGGTTTTACCAAGCACAGCATTTTCTAGAGCTGTAACTTTGCTGCTCAGACCGATAGCACCACCGGGAACACTGGCAGGAGAATCCCCTGAATCTGAGGCGAATCGGTCGCTCGCGGCAGCTCTACTAGGAACAGCAGTCGCTCCAGACTGTGATCTAGCAGTGGAGCCAGCAGAAGCCATGCGACGCGGCGCAACTGGGGGCAAATCATCATCTTCCTCATCAAGGGCCCGGCCAGCACTGCGGGGTGACCCTATAGAACCCATGCCATATCCGCCTGAGGCACTGCTAGAGCCGGAGCTGCGACCTGCCGTACCGCCCATACCGTAACCGCCAGATGCTGAACCTGATGCCCTGCTACCAAAGGCATTCTGCATGTCTTTGCGCAAATCCCTGCCACTAAACGAACGGCCGTCTTCGCCATCACTGCGAGCCACAGGTTGACGCGTAGCTTGCTTCGGTGCTGGGAAATTTATATCGTCATCTTCATCATCAAGCCAATCGGTGCCCGGTGGTGCTTGTTTTGCAACATCAACTCGAGTCTTATCTTTTAGAGCATCAACTCGTTCGCTCAAATCGGTAAACTTTGAAGGCTTGCCGAAGACTTTAGTTTCCAACCGATTCAAACGATCTGCCACTGGGTCAGAGGCGTAATCGCGCTTAAAGATACTCTGTTCAAGCGCTGTCACGGCAGGATACTTGCTCTCACCACTCAAGACCTGGCCACCGGGCTTATTGCCTTGACTGCGCTCTTCACTTAGATCTAAGTCACTATCGCCGTTGCTCACTGGTCTAGTCGCAGGCTTCGATACCGCGGCATCATTCTTATCGCTATCTTCAGCCGCTACGGCGCCAAGATTTGGTACTGTGTCGGCCAGGTTCTTCAGGCGCTGCTCAGCGGCTCCGGTTCGCGCCTCGCCAAAAATCATCTTCTCTAACCGTTCTAGGCGAACAGCCTCTTCGTCTTTAGGATAAGTATGTTTGAAAAACTTCACCTCAAGCTGACTGAGACGAACATCAGAGCCAACCGCAGCGATTGCCGGACTACAAAAACTTATTGAATTTACTGGAGAAAGGCCTAAGTCTAAAGGCAAAGAGAGGGCCACGGCCAACGACAGTCCGGCAACCAGGCGAGCCAACGTAAACTGGTTAAATCTAAACTGCTCGAGTCTAATATATTGACCAAGCAAGTTTGTATCAAGTTTGGCGGCGGTATTAGTAACGTCCATCGGTAACGTCCATTGCTCTCGTCATAACCGTCATTGCTCTCGGAAGCGCCCATTTAAGCTTCAGCTATCCAAGTAGAGTCATCTTACCATGCTTTCCAAGACCCAGCGCCACTTTCACCCCTTGCAGCTGGGGCCATATGGCCTTGTCAAGGAAGTCAACGGCGCCAGTAACTTAATTAGGACGACCAGCCCTATATGGTTGTTCCCTGCCCCTTGAAATGCTCGACTAACCAGCAACCTTAGAAGCCTGCCATTACTACCAAAATTATCAGGGCCGATAGAGTTTCTTGAGCTTTCTTCGCTATTCTGTAACCTACCAATAATCACAGCGAAAGAGTCTTTATGCCAGCCAGTCAAAAACTTTCAAATTCCCGCGCAAAACTTGCCCTCGACGGCTACAACCTCACAATTGAAGACGTCGAAACAATTGCCAACAAGCACGGCCAAGTTGAGCTATCAGCAAAGGCTCTTGAACAATTGCAAAAGTCGAGAGAAGTAGTCGAAGGCTACTTGCAAAGAGGAGATGTGGTCTACGGAATCACGACCGGGTTCGGAAAGTTTAAAGACATCTATATTGCCCCAGAGCAAACAGAGCAATTGCAGCGCAATTTTCTTTTTTCACACGCCTGCGGCATGGGCGAACTTTTTGACAGCATCACCGTAAGAGCCATTACCCTGCTACGTGCCAACGCCCTAGCAAAGGGTTTCTCTGGCATTCGTCCAGAAGTCGTAAATCTACTTATTGAGCTTCTCAATCACGAAATTCATCCAATCATTCCCCAGCAAGGTTCAGTCGGTGCCAGTGGTGATCTAGCACCACTTTCGCACCTTGCTCTAGTGTTAATTGGTGAAGGAAGTGCCGAGTACAAGGGCAAAGTTTTAAGTGGAAGAGAGGCTCTAAGTGCCGCGGGCCTCAAGCCTGTTGTTTTGAAGGCAAAGGAAGGTCTAGCTCTTACAAATGGCACTCAGGTAATGAGTGCCCTTGGTAGCTTGGTTGTAGGCGAAGCAGATCGTTTAGCAAAAATGGCAGATATTATTGGAGCCATGAGCCTAGAAGCCCAACTCGGATCGCAAAAAGCATTTCTAGCGCCAGTTCACGACGTTAGACCACACCCCGGACAAAAAGCTTCAGCTGGCAATTTACTCAAGCTGCTGGCCGCAAGCGAACTGATGGAAAGTCACAAAGATTGCCCGATGGTACAAGACGCCTACTCACTGCGCTGCATGCCACAAGTGCACGGGGCATCAAGACAAGCATTCAAACATGCTCGCGAAGTATTGGCAATTGAAATCAACTCTGCTACCGACAATCCATTAGTATTCCCTGACCAGGTTATTTCTGGTGGCAACTTCCACGGACAGCCACTAGCCCTGGTGCTTGATTATGTCGGCATTGCCCTTGCCGAACTAGCCAATATTTCAGAGCGCCGCACCGAACGACTGGTCAATCCGGCTCTATCAAATGGCCTACCAGCATTTCTGACAAGAAATGGCGGCTTGAACTCAGGCTATATGATTGCACAATATACAGCCGCAGCAATTGTCTCTGAAAACAAAGTGTTGGCCCATCCAGCCTCTGTCGATTCTATTCCGACTTCAGCCAACCAAGAAGATCATGTATCAATGGGCACAATCTCTGCTCGCAAGGCCAGAACGATCATGCACAATCTCCGCCGCGTGCTGGCTATCGAGCTACTTTGCGCCGCCCAAGGGCTTGATTTACGCTGTGGCGTGATCGACTCTGTACCTGACATTGGTCACGTCAATAAAGGCGCAGAAAAATTTACCCCGGGCTCAGATACAGAACACGGCATGAAAGCTGGTCGTGGAGTGGAAGCCGCTTACCGCTTTGTTCGCAGCGTCATTCCTTTTCTTGAAGAAGATAGAGAAATGCATTTAGATATGGCTCGCGCGGAAGAAATTATTGCCTCGGGTGAGCTACTAACAGTGGTTGAAGCGGCAATTGGCAAGCTAGAATAATACGTCAATTTAATAAACTCTGCTAATCAAGTCGCCATAAAGTCACTTGAAATACGAGTCAAATCAAAAGGTATGTCGCTGGCAGAAAAGTGAGTTGTAGCCAATTCTGGCTTATCAACTAATTGACCGCGGGCCTCGATGTGTAACAGTAATAAATCATAGAGGGTCGGCTTGTTTAGCTCTACCATTGATTTGAGCGAGAGCTGAATGCCGTAAAGATTGCCAGCGACATTGTTATAC
This sequence comes from bacterium, assembly GCA_018062085.1. Classification (GTDB taxonomy): domain Bacteria; phylum Cyanobacteriota; class Vampirovibrionia; order Obscuribacterales; family Obscuribacteraceae. The sequence goes on from JAGOSY010000009.1 coordinate 181,518, forward strand.
CAGTTGGGATTGCGAGTCAAAGCAATATCGACCCAAATAACCTGACGCTCCACTAAATCAAAAATTGCTGGTATAGAAGCCTTAGTATTGGCACTAACATCTAATTTGTCCTGCACGCACTTAGGCTCAAAAACTTCACCAGACTGCGGCTCTTTGCGGGCCATCCAGCCAGCGAAGCACTCAGGCAGATCGCAAAAAGGTTGATCGGTATAGCTTAGCAGCGACATCACCACATAGCGGCCGTGATGCTTCAAAACTCTATCGATAGAAATATCGATGAATTCACTGGCGCCGTTAGGAGCATCAACGATATCACCACTGTGACAGCCACCAAAATTTTTCAAATTGTAATAAGTCAAAGCATCAATGAAAACAAAATTTTCGTCAAACACTGCCGCAGACAAATCAATGTCTGTGCGGTAAAGGCCGTTCTTCCACCAGGTAAAGAAGCGCAGAACATCAGTATCGGGTAAAGCCAATCTACTGCCACGAGAGGTAGTTCTAAGAGCCTTAGAGGCAGATCTTTGAGAAAAAGGCACCAGGAAATTTTTCAGTTCTAAGTCAATAGCGCAATTCCCCAATGCTGGTAATTGAGCAAAACGCTCTAGTAGAGCTTTGCGACAAAGCCCAGCTGTTAGCTCGCAGACAAGCGGTGGCAAATCAGGCAAATCATTAGCCACGGCTTGAGCCTTTGCCAATTGCGATTTAGGAAAGAAGACACGTAATGAGCGTTTTTGCGATCTATTCTTGAAATGGTGCAAAACTTGCAAAAGTACCGGTGTAGAAACCTTGCTTACTACCTTGCCGAAGTCAAAGGCAACATCTTCTTGCTGACTACCAGCAATACGCAGCACATGATCTAGGCGTCGAGCAAAATCACCAGGTCTTGTTGTCAGCATGGCCACAGTGTTTTTCGCATCAGCGCACTCTAGGGCACGCTCTAAACGACTATTGAAAGTATTAGATGGTAGGCCGTTTCTCAAGATATTAAATGCATCGAACGAGCGCGGAAATTTCGCTTTGAATTCACCGGGATGCAATTTCTCGCCAAGGCGAATCCAGCGGTCTTTCCATCTCAGCATATCTTCAATCAAATTAGACTGACTCTCAAGCAAAGTCAAAAGCAACCAGCGCACACTGCGCTTAAAGGTCTTAAATTTAACTGGCTCAGCTAAAGAAAGATCACCTCCGCTCAAAGCCACAGCCAAACGCAGAACATCTGTACTCGTATCGATATACTTCGCAGCTAGAGAGGCACTATCTGCAGTGCGCCCCAAGAGCTGAGCCAAGATGTATGCCTTGTTCTCGCGGTGAGCAATTTGTGCTGGCAAAAAGCGCTCGATATCACCATCAAAGAAGTCTATATAAGCCGCAATATCTTCTTTATCAACAGCAGAAGTAGAGCTGTTGGCGGAGAGTAACTGTTTAAACTTCAATTCAAAATCTTCAAAGGTGGAAAGCTCTAAAGGCTGCAGCGAAGTGGTCTCAATCAGAGGAGCCCGTTGCGGCACAGGAATCAGACCAAAAAGTTTTTTCTGCTTACCCGGCAGATATTTGCCAGAACTAAAGTAATGCAACATAGCTTTAAGATAAAGCTCAGCCTCACTCATCTCCATCACTTGCCGAGGAAAGCCTGGATACATCGGTGTCAAATTCTGATGAGCGCCTTTCTCTTTCGCTAAGCAGTTAAACAGCAATGTCTTCAAGTCACTGAGTTCGCTCAAGCTAAGATTTTTGCAGGCCTCGATCAAAGCCGCTGACATGCAAAACCCAAGGGCTTCGATGGTCTTCACTACGGTGGCGACATAATGACTAGGCAGAACTTCATTAGACGAAGTCTGATTAAGCAATACCTTCTTACAACGCCGCACAAAAATCTTGTTGGCTAACTCAAGTTTTTGCGACGAATATGCTTGCACAACGGCCTCGAAAATAGATTTGCACGAAAAGGTGCCGCAGGAAGCGAAGACTCTAATTTACCAGTTTAGAAGGAAGAACCTTCATAGCCGCGGCATTTATTTGTATGCCCGCTGTCTTATATGCTCAAACCAAAGATGCTGCAACTAAAGATAATCAAGCCTTATATCTACTCCTATTTCTTTTTCTATTTCGGCAAACTTACTTTGCCGGTTCCCGCGCAAGTGGGGCAGGGGCCCTTGTTAATTGGCCGACCATTGACGTACTCAATAACTTCTCCCATATGATCATTGCTCCAATACTCAGAGCCGCCTTTGCCAGCCGGGTCTAAATAAGGAAAAACCATCCAAACCAGGCGGTCGGGCTTGCCAGGCACAGCCATTTTGCGCCAGCCCGGTGTGGTCGGCTTAAGACAATTACCGGGGCAAATACCTCGCATATAAGTATTTAAGGTAGCAGCGAGTCTTTGAGCCCGATTCTTGACTGAGATCAACTTACCGTTCACACTTACCTTTTTATATTGCTCGAGAGCTTTCTGATATTGATGCATTTCATAAAAGCAATATCCCAAAAGTATTCCAGCTTCGCCATCATCAACCGGAGACTTAGCGGCAACAGTAAGGTAAGCAGCGGCAGCCTGATACTTCTTCTCTCTAAAGAGCTTGGCCCCTTTTTGATAGGAAGTATTGAAGGCATCTTTAGCTATGTCTTTTGCCGGCTCAACAGCAGCAGGCTCCGCAGGCTGTGAGAATGCAGGCCGAGTGACAGTAGAAATTAAGTACGACAAGAGTAAGAATGCAAGCGATTTGAAAATATAGTTCAATACACGGCCATTGAAAATTGCACTGCTAAAAAAGGTGTCGCGGAAAGCGAAGACTCTAAATTTAAGATTTTAGAAGGAAGAACCTTCATAGCCGCGACTACAAATCTATACCCACTTCTACCGCTCAGAACTGCTTGAGCGACTATTTTCCCAGAGACATAATTTGACGTAATTCATCTCCGACTATCTCTCGGGTCAAACGCACTTGCCGCGCTGGAAAGTCGCGCAAGGTAATAGGTATAAGGTCACCACCAGACATTTTCATACCGCTCAGCAGATGCTGCCAAAGCATCTTATCTGGCGCACTTAATTCGGCCTCAAACAAGCGCACTTGAGTATGACCCAATTTCCATTGCTCAGGTGTGTTACTTACGTGCAAGGCTCGCCTGGTCTGGGGCATAAGCATGCCGTTAAATGAGTATGCATCCTTAGGAGTTTGATCAACATGAAGCCAATCGCCTGGTTTCCATTGACCGTTTGACTCAAACCTGGGCAATGGCCAGCGCACAGCTTGCGCCCCCGGAGAAGTACCATCACTTGCTAGAACTTTAAATGGCTTGAGAAGAGCTTCGCCAATAGGTTTGACTAACTCCTTCCCCAAATGAAACTGTTCATGCATAGCAGGAGAAACAGATTGCCCCACAGCTCTCATGGCTGCAAGTTCTTGCGCCGAACTAACCATCATGCCGCTACTTTTCAGAAGCGACAGGGCAACAGATTCGGCCACTGGAAAAGTAGCCTCCGCCGCCATCAATGCTATTTTTTCTCTAGCCATTTCGCTGACCGCTCATTGTCAATTTACGCGGCTAGCTTAGTCGCTTCAACGACCCACTTTCTAGGCAGCGAAGTTACATCAATTTCCACCAAACCAGTGGGTATGTTTGTACCTGTAGTTCTCCAATTTCCTCTACTATAGGCAGGCCATTCAGCACGCTTATGAGCGAAGAAATGTTGCATACCGCTGTAAGTGCCATCAGTAGGTGGATTCACCATCATTTGCAGGCCCTTGCTCTTCAAATAGCGATCATCATGGCTGAGAAGAACACCGTGATCATAATTTGCCACTGCTGTTCTGCTATAGACAGATTCGTGCTTGTTCCAAATGAAATCGATATCGTGCGGAGCCGCTTTTTTCGTAACGAAACTACCACCCACATGCACTTCTTTTACACCACCAGCCTTAAGGCCCTGCAGCACTTCTTCAAAGTTGCCCAGCAGCATCTCTCGGCGCGACCCCATACCAAACTGCGCCTTAAAATCGGCAAAACTGAGACGGTAGAGACCAGGCATTAAATTGCCGTCTTCAGCAAACTCAAGAGCACTCTTGCGAGGCAAAGCCTTCATATAGAGCGCATTGCGCACTTCCGCCTCTGAGAGCGGCTGACCAGTAACAGGATGAGGAATAACTTCACCACTGGCTTTGATAGCTTCGCGCTTAGCCTGCACTTGACTGACGACCTCGCTATCTCTTGATGCCGCATCATAAGCAGCATTGCGCAAGCGATCTGATTCAGCAAAGCGCGCCTCTTGCTCGGCGCTGCGAGTGTATGTTTTTAAGGAGGAACTTAGCGCTGGGCTGATCTCGCTCGCTCCAGATTGAGCAGAATTGGCAACAGAGGCAAGGTGACTCTCGCTATGCATGACCGTGGCACCTTGTTTTTCAACAGTTGCAAATAACTTAGCCGACAAACGAGGTAGAACTCCAGACTCTTCCATAGCATGAACCATTCCAGCACCGCTTCTGCCTCTTGTCGCCAGCAAAAGTGCCGCCGAGCCAATAGCAGCTGCAGCCAACAGGCTTTGGTCAAAATTATCACTTTTGGAAGCAGCTATGTGCCGATTTTCTGAGTTGAAATATTCCATAGGTAAATATCTAGCGCGGGGGGAGCTATATACTCACACCAGAAGTAGGCGATGTCAGTGGTGGAAATACGTAGTGACGAGCTAACACTAATCTTCAAGCATTAAATCTAAGCGTCTTTTATAGTTATTGAGAAAATCACGAGTAACAGAAAAATGCTCCAGATTTTCATATTTGTCTTCACGAACACCAGTTTCATCAAAAACAAAAATTTTGCTTGATGGATAGGCCAGCAGAATGGGCGAATGGGTAGCGATAATAAACTGCGATCCGTCTTGCACCAAATCATGTATCCGCACTAGAGCTGCCAATTGTCGCGAAGGAGATAGAGCCGCTTCTGGTTCGTCCAAAAGGTAAATGCCCTTTCCTCTAAATTTATTGACGAGAGTAGCCATGAAAGACTCACCATGAGACTGACGATGCAGCGACTTACCGCCATAAGAACTGAGATAGCCGACTTCATCCATGTAGGTAGCCAGGTTGTAGAAACTTTCAGCCCGCAAGAAGTAGCCGTCTTTAGGATGGGCATGACTCTTTTTTGCTTTGAGAAACTCATGCAATCCAGATGATCCGCCAGCATCATCTATCTGCACATTTTTAGTTCCGCCTTGGGCACTAAAACCAAGAAGCAGAGCGATGGCTTCAAGCGCAGTTGACTTACCCGAGCCATTTTCGCCCACAAAAAATGTGACGTCCTCATGAAATTCTATATTGTCTAGGTCAGCAATAGCTGGAATTGAAAATGGATAAGACTCAATATCGAAGCCATCTAGCATATGGATTGAACGAATGTATGGCTTGTCTTTGGAAAAACTTTTATTTACCACCAGTTCGCAGCCCAAACTAACTCGCCATTGACCACAGCAGCCACTGGTATCTGTTTCTCATCAAAATAGACCTCGGCATCAATTGCTGGAGCGGCAGCATTGGCTTCTTTCGCTTGTTCAAACTGAGTCAACAGCACGGCCATTTTCTCAACCGCTGCTTTGCTGGCAGGATCTACTTTGAGTTTTTGAATGCTTGGACCGCCTGAGTCGATTGGCGACAAATCGAGCTTATACCCTGGAGAGCTTTCCGAATTCCAAAAGAGAAATTGTTTATCGACGGCAGTTAGTGACATCTTGACGGGGAACTGAGATTGCATAACGGCGACCGCCCGCTGCTTAACAAGAAGCACCGATTGCAAGCCCCGCCTGACAAAGAGGGCAGCGGCAATAGGGAAAACAAGCATCCAAAGAAATTCAATTTTGGCCAGGAGCGGCACTAGAGGCAACAGGCAAAGGACAAAGGCAAAAACAGCCATCTTAGTAATATGGCCCTTCGCCTCAGTGAGATAACGCTGTAGTAATTGACTGAAATCTTGCGCTGTAGTAGGTGTCACAAACTGAAAATCTCCGACAAAACTAGGAATACGTGGTTGCAAACAAAAAAGAAAAGACTTCTTGCCTACACCAAACTACTGCATACCCGGCAGTAACTCTTAGCAAACACCAGCTACAAACAGTCTAGTGAAATACCTATTTGGGATGATGCGCCCGCTGGGGCCTTACGCACATAATTAGGCATAAATCTTAGCAACTCTTCCAATAGGGTCTTCAAAAGTCATGAGTTGCGAGAATTCAATTTGTCCAATCACCAAAGTACTCGAATTAATAAGCGCCAAGTGGACCGTTGAAATACTGCGCGAACTAGCACTTAAGCCCGTTCGCACAAGAGAGTTCCTCAGGGTGATTCCAGGTCTAAGTATGAAATCGCTGCAAGAGCGCCTCAAAGCCCTCCTTGCAGCTGGAATGATCGAGCGAATCGCTTTCCAAGAAAAGTTACCAAGAGTCGAGCATACAATAACGCCCCGCGGGCAACGTTTGTTTCGTATGATGAGCGAGTTCAAAGAATTAGCGGCAGAAATCGGCTATACGGGTACAGAGTGCAAGTGCCCATTGGAAGGTTTCAATAAAGCCGAAATGGATTGCCCTAAACGACGAGAATTCATATCACAACGGCAATTGCGAACCAAAGGCCAAGAGTAGCGCTAAAATTAGACTCGCTAGAAATCTATCTTAGGTATTAAAAATATGAGTAAATTGCCTTCCCGCTTTGTCAAATTTCAAGGCACCTATCCTGAACTATTTGCCGCCTACGAAGAGCTGGGAAAGCAAGCAAGTACAGCTGGACCCTTAGACAAGAAGCAAGTAGCCCTTATAAAGTTAGGAATAGCCGCCGGTGCACGAATGGAAGGGGCGGTGCATTCACATTGCAGACGAGCCTTAGAGGCGGGAGCAACACCAGCCGAAATTCGACACGCCATGCTACTAGCAGTAACAACCCTCGGCTTCCCTTCAATGATGGCTTGTCTCTCCTGGGTTGACGAGACACTTGATACCGCAGAAAGCGATAAGAGCTGAGAGAAAAGAGATAAGAGACTAGATGTATGTTTGTCTTTGTGACGAACAGCTAAGCAAACAGCCTATGCTATCACTACCACTGGTATCAATGGCCAGGACTAGTTTTCTGCTCTCTTCATTAAACAAGCACCCTTAAAAGCCTGCGGTTACTTTCAAGTAACTAGTTCTGGCCGCACTTTGGCGCTGCTAAACTCGCATCCACAAACTCCAATAGCAGGGCCAAGGCACTTACAATTATGAAAAATCCAATATTGATTCAAGGAGGCATGGGCGTCGGTGTTTCCAATTGGCGCCTAGCAAAAGCCGTTTCACAAGAAGGACAACTTGGTGTCGTATCTGGCACAATGCTTGATACAGTGTTCGCACGCAGACTACAAGATGGAGACCCAGGCGGAAACATGCAACGCGCCTGCGCAGCATTTCCGCGCCAAGATTTAGTTGCAAGAATATGGCAGCGCTACTTCATTGCTGGCGGCAAGCAAGCAAATGAGCCATATATTAACGTACCGATGATTGGCTTGCAGCCATCCATTGCATCGCTTGAATTAATAGTTTTAGCCAATTTCGCCGAAGTCTTCCTGGCAAAAGAAGGACATCAAGGCATAGTCGGAATCAACTATCTAGAGAAGATTCAGCTCCCTACTCTACCTTCATTGTACGGTGCAATGTTAGCGGGAGTAGACTATGTGCTCATGGGGGCAGGTATTCCCAAAGCTATACCAGGTGTATTAGATCTACTGAGCGAACACAAAGAAGCTTTGCTAAAACTAAATATGCAGAGCGACAGCGCCACAGAAGAGACAGCCTATCTCAGATTCAACCCCAGCGACATATTAGCGCAAGCAAAAACTCTCAAGCGCCCCGATTTTATCGCCATCGTCTCCTCCCACACGTTAGCTACAAACATAGCCAAAAAGGCATCAGGCAAAGTAAACGGCTTCGTCATTGAAAACCATACCGCCGGTGGCCACAACGCCCCGCCACGTGGCGCCATGCAGCTCTCGGAAGCTGGTGAACCAATCTACTCATCGAGGGACAATGCCAATTTAGAAGAAATCAAAAAACTCGGTCTACCATTTTGGCTAGCTGGAATGTATGGCAGCGCAGCTAAGCTAGAAGAGGCTTTAGCACTTGGTGCTACCGGTGTACAAGTCGGCACACCCTTTGCCTTCTGTAACGAGTCAGGAATAACAGAAGAAATCAAAACGACCACATTGCAAAAGGTTTTAGATCAGTCAATCACAATATTTACAGATCCTTGCGCCTCAGCATCTGGCTACCCATTCAAAATTGTCAATTTAGAAAAAACCCTTTCAGAAGAACCCGTCTACAAGGCAAGAGAAAGAGTCTGTGACCTAGGTTACCTTCGCTCTTCTTACAACCGAAAAGACGGCTCAATCGCTTTCCGCTGCCCCGGTGAACCAGAAGAAGACTATCAAAGAAAAGGCGGCTCAGCTGAAGACACAGCTAATCGAAAGTGTCTCTGCAATGCGCTACTGGCAAACATTGGCCTCGGCCAGGTGCGCCCAAGCGGATACGAGGAACAGCCACTTCTAACAGCAGGCGACCACATGCCTGCCTTGCGAGAATTCCTCAAGGATGGCAAAACAAGCTATTCAGCCAAAGCGGTAATCGCGAAGGTTTTAGGCAATCACCTTCAGAACGTGTAACACTATTGCTATTGAAACCCACAAGAGGCAGAGGCTTTGCACCTGACCCAACTGCTTATAAGAAGGGGTTGCGACGAGCAAAAGCCATAGGCCTTGGAGCACATAGACAACCAACGATAGCGCTGCCAGAGGCGCGTTGAGCGCAGTCAGGCCAAGCCAAAGCAAAAAAGATAACACCACCAGCAGCACCAATGCGACGGGTCTCTGTTTGCGACAAAGATAAATCATAGTACTACTTGTCAGTGTTGCCGCCAGCAAGGCAACAACAGATGCTAGATGCAAACTTAAATCGAGACCTTGAGTGTAGCCAAGCAGGCAAGAAAAAACTAGTGGTGTCAAAGCTGCACCAGAAAGTCCGATAGACTCTCTCAATAGCGCTCCGAGGTGTAAAGAAGGCGACGAGACAGCAAAAATACCAACAGCCACAGCGGCAGTCCACAAAGCAAATGGCAAACCGGCAAACAACTGGATAACAGCCATGGCCAGAAAAGACAGCAATAGAAGCTGTTTTGGTCGATGAGCTGAAAGAATGAGGGGCCAGAGACAAAGTTGCAAACAAGCAATTGCAGCAAAATCTTTCGCACTCAATACTAGCGAAATCATACTCGCCAAAACAAATACAACAATGGCACCGTACTCCCTCGGCAACTTTAATGACAACCAGTTACCTTTCGGGCTAAGCACAAATTGATTCTGACCGTAAGTCATAAACCACCTCCATTTTCTCAATTGTAATTGCAAGATTGCCTTGGTCTCATCATCCACGAGATGGGTTAGATGAAGTAACCATCAGGTGCACGCCTAGGGGGTGGTCTCTCGTTCGATCGCACGAGCAATATCAGGCGATCGTTCGTTCATCATGTGAGTTATGGTCCAGTGCATCCAAACCAAGCAAATGACAATCAAAACAGAAAAGAAAATCCAACAAGTTGTCCAAATGCCAGTGGCATTGAGCATCGACCCAAAAAGAATCGGTCCAACCCA